>NZ_JAUEXY010000011.1:0-288007 GCF_032489375.1 Bradyrhizobium sp. SZCCHNR1098 | reverse complement strand
CTCCTTCGAATCGGACGAAGCTTGCCTGTCAGGAATCAACCCGGTCTGAATTGTCAGGACTCAGCCCGGTTCATACCCGGGCGCTGAACTTGACTAGGTGCGCTGTCGATATTTTCCAGGATGCGAGTCCATTTGAAGCGCGGATCAGGATATCCGCTTGCGACGTGCCGGAAGCGCGTCCTGCGTCAACGATGGTGATGGTCTCCGCGGAGCCGCGGAGCTTCAGCGCTCCTCACATCGAGCGTGACTCGTGGACCCCCACCCCCGACCCCTCCCCGCAAGGGGGAGGGGAGCTCATCGTCATCGTGGCGATATCTCGAATCCGACGATGATCGCGTCAGCTCTCCGCCACCGCATCTCCCCACGCATGGAAGATCTCCGTGGCGCCGCTGTTCACGTCGCCCTCGCGCATCACGACGCTGGGGCAGGCGAATTTCATCGGCAGGGTCTGCACCGGTGCCGGCACGGTCTCGAACTTCGCTGTCAGCGCGTCCATCACCTCCTCCGGCAGGCGCGTATCTGCGCCGACCACGTCACCCTCGCTGGCGTCGATGCGAGGCTGGTGGATCGCCGTGTCGAGATCCATGCCGAAGTCCATTACGAAGGACAGCAGCTGCGCCACGGCGGGCAGGATGCGCCGGCCGCCGGAGGCGCCCAGCGCGAGGCGGCGGCCGTCGGCGGCCTGCGCCACCACCGGCGTGTAGTTGGTGAGGCAGCGCTTGCCCGGCGCCAGCGAGTTCGTCGTGCCGGGCGTCGGGTCGAACCACATGATGCCGTTGTTCATCATGATGCCGCTCTGCGGCGCCTGGAATTTCGAGCCGAAACCCGACAGCAGGGTCTGCGTCACCGCCGCCATGTTGCCGTCGTGGTCCACCACCGAGTAGTGCGTGGTGCAGGCCGGTGCCAGATATTCGGCGCCGAGCGCGCGCTTGCCGGGCGCATCGCCCATGTCGTTGAGCCGTTCGCGATAGGCCGACTGCATCGCTTCGGCATAGGCGATGAAGGCGTTTGCATCAGGCAGCTTGCCCGAGGCCGTCACGCTCGCCTGCATCAGCCGCAAGGCGTGCGCGAGCGTCGGGCCGGCCGTCAGCTCCGGCGTCGCGAACACCGTGCCGCCGCGATAGGGAATGCGCAGCGGCTCGCGGTGATGCGCCTCGAACGCGGCGAGGTCATCCACCGAAAGCGCGCCGCCGGCGGCCTGGATGTCGCGGCTGAGCGAGCGCGCAATGTCGCCGCGGTAGAAGTCGCGCGCGCCGGCGCTCGCAAGATGTGCCAGCGTCGCCTTCAACTGCTCCTGCGGCAGCCGCGTCACCGCCTTGGCGCCCCATTGCGGATTCGGCGGCAAGCCATCCTTCAGATAGGCCGCGGCACTGCCGGGATAGCGGCGCAGGTCTGCGGCGCAGCTCGAGATCATCACGGTGGTCCACCAGTCCACCAGCAGGCCCTCGGCGGCGAGCTTCACGCTCGGCGTGACGAGATCCTGCCACGGCAGCCGCGCGTAGCGGCGATGCGCCGCCTCCATGCCCGCGACGACGCCGGGCACCGCGATCGCGCCGGGGCCGTGCAGATTGCGGTCGTTCTTGACGCGGGGCCAGGGGAAGATGTCGGCTGCGACGCTGCCGTCGTTGGCCAGCGGATAGTCCGCGACGTCAAGGCTGTCAGGGGCGCGCATGCCGTAGTCGATCACCTCGACGTGGTTGTCCCTGGCGCGGTACAGCAGCATGGCGCCGCCGCCGCCGAGGCCGCTCATCCACGGCTCGAGCACGCCGAGCGCAAAGCCGGTCGCCACCACGGCATCGACGCAGTCGCCGCCCGCGGCCAGCACCTCGGCACCGACCTCGGCGGCGCGCCGTGACTGTGCCGCGACGATGCCGCCCTTGCTGGTCACCGCCGGCTTGCGGATCTGCTGACGATTGGAAAACTGGTACGGCATGGCACTCCCCCGATCCCGCCTAATTGTCCGGCGAATTGACACCGCCAAGCCTCGGCACACAATCGGCAACAGCGGGACGCTCCCCAGCCCGGATCGAATGACGGTTGCCTGCGTTGAGGAGATGTTTACCAATGGGTATTATGGTCTTCGGCAGACCAGATCGATCTCGATCAGCGCGTCATAGGCGAGACCGGTGACGCCGACGCAGGTGCGGGCCGGCAGCCGGCCCGGCGGGAAGAATGAACGGTAAGTTTCATTCATTGCCGTGTAATCGCGCTTGAATTCGGTCAGGTAAATCCGAGACATCACAATATGTTCGAGACCAAGGTTGAGACCTTGGAGGATGTACTTCAAGTTCTGCATCACCGCCTTCGTCTGATCCACGATGCCGTCGGGCAGCACGCCCGGTGCCTCCGGTGAATCCGGCATCTGACCGGTGACGAACACGAAGCCGTCGGTCTCGACCGCGTGACTGAACGGCGCCACGGGTTTCGTCGCGCCGGAGATCATGTGGAACTGCATGGTCGGATTCCTCTGCGAGTGAATGTGTAGGGTGGGCAAAACGGCGCCGCAGGCGACGCGTGCCCACCATCCTCAGCGGATGCGCCGCGGTGGGCACGGCGCGACGTACATCATGATCGATGTCGCAGGTTCGCGGGCGCGCCTTTGCCCACCCTACGATTTAGCGTGAACTCAGCCCGCATCCTCGAACAGCCGCTTGCTGAGGATCGCGTGCACGCCCCAATTGCCGTCGACGACCTGGGTGACGCCGAAATCCACCGCGGCCGACATCAGCGCGACCGCCTCGTCCTCGCTCAGGCCTTTGATGTGCATCAGGAAGCGGCGCATCTTACGGAAGGCATCCTTCATCGCGAGGTCGAGCGAGGAGGTCGCGTAGACCTCGCTCTGGCCCTGCGCGCCGAACTCGGCGAGATAGTTCGGGTGGCTGAAGCCGGTCAGCACCCAGTCGGTCTCGGTTTCGATCAGGGGATAGCTGAGATCCGCAAAAGGCTGTCCGGCGAGTTGCGTCTTCTTGTGGAGGATGACCTGGAAGGTGCCGGTCATCGAGCATTCGATCGCGGTGCCGCCGAGCTCGCCGTCGCCCTGCGTGGCGTGGGGATCGCCGACCGACAGCAGCGCGCCGGGAACCGCGACCGGCAGATACACGGTCGCGCCCTTGCCGAGCCGCCAATTGTCGAGATTGCCGCCGAAATAGGACGGCGGAATCGAATCGACGAAGTCGGCCTCGCGTGGCGCCACGGCGATCACGCCGAAATGCGGCCGCAGCGGAATGCGGATGTTGTCGAGCACGCCGTGACGGCGCTTGATGCTGCCGGACGCCACCGGAACGCCGGGATAGTCGTAGGTCGCGTGCACGATTCCGGCCGGATCGGTCTGCGGCTCCCAGCGGTAGGAATAGAGCGCCCGCGCATGCGGCTCGGCGTCGCCGGCAAAGATCTCGTAGATCGTCACCGCCTCGCGCGGCGCCGGCGCCGCAATCAGTTCGTTGTAGTGATAGCCCCACCACGCGGCGACGCTGGAGCCGAAGACGCGGCCTTCATGTTTCGGATTGCGGCTCGGCCGCGGCACGATGTCGAGGATGCGCACCTCGAGCACATCGCCGGGCTGCGCGTCCTTGATGGCGACTGGGCCGGTGCAGATGTGGACGCCAAAGCCTTCGCCGGCGCCGCGGCCGAACACGCTGGCGTCCATCGGACCGGCGCCGCGGCGGTCGACGTTCTTCTTCGCCTTGGTCCAGCCGAACACGCTGAGCGCAGCGGCATCGCCTGAGATCATCAGCTCCGGATCATCGGAGGCATGCTGGGTCAACGTCTCGATCGTGATCGTGTCGCCGGACGAGACCTCCATCTGCGGCGGCAGCGAGCGGCTGAAATAGCCCCAATGCACGCGCTCGGCCGACACCGCCAGATGATGGTGATGCCGCCGCGCGTCCTGGTCGTTGGCTGGCGCGGGCAGGGCGATATCGCTCCTGGCCGCCGCCGGCCTCTCGCAGACGCGCTGCTGCGCCAGCGCATCCTGCGGCCAGCCGCGCTGACCGCGCGGGGCCGCCGACGTCATCGCCTGTTCCGCCTTCTGCTGCCGGAACTCGCGCGGCGACAGGCCGAAGCGGGCGCGGAAGCTGCGGCTGAAATGCGCTGAATCGGCGAAGCCGTAGCGATAGGCGATCTCCGAGATCGAATGGTTGGCTTCGGCTGGATTGGACAGGTCGGTCCAGGCCCTCTGCAGCCGCCGTTCCCTGACGTAGTGACTGAAATTATCACCGGCGCCTTCGAACAGTTTTTGCAGATAGCGCTCTGAGATGCCTTCGGCCTGGGCCACCCGCGCCGGCGTCAGCTCGGCATCGTCGAGCCGCCGCTCGATGGTCTGGCAGATCCGGTGCAGGATCGCCGCCTGCGTCGCGCTGCTGCCGGCCTCCGTTGTTGGCACCGCTTGTTGATGGGCCAGCGTCAGCAGCAGATCGACCAGGCTCTGCGCGACCGTGCTCCATTCGGCATCGCTGAGGGTTTCGAGCGCCCGCGCGGTGGCCTCGATGGTGCGGCAGACTACGTCGGCAAGACCGCTCGGCGCGATCACCTGGGGTTTTGCAAGCTTCAGCTTGCCGCTGATCCGGCCGTGCAGCGCGTCTGACGTCACGGAGAGGACGATGGCGCGCAGATCGCGCTGGAACGCGATGTTCCAGTCGCCGATGCGCGGCAATAGCATCAGATGTCCCGCGGGGACGATGCGATGGCTGTCGCCGCTGCGGAGCACGGCGCCGTCGTCGATCGCGAGCAACGCAATCGGCAGGTCCTCATGGGCTTGCGGAACCGCGGTGATGACCTGCGAGCCCGCCGCCAGCCGCGACAGCGCGATACCCGGCGCGCTGCGATGCGAGGCGGTCGCATGGCCGTCATAGAACGGCGCCTTGGCAGCCGGCTGCAACCCGACCGCGTTCAGGACATCACGCCACGCCTCAGGACGCTCGTCCCGCGCGTAGGATTCACTGGTGAACGGACGAAAACTCATGGCACGACCCGGGTCCGGGAATTCGAAGCAACCCCCGTGCCAGATGAGTTTCATGGTCTGTCGTCTCCGTAGCGGCATGTCGGCGCTGGCCAGTGCTTTCGTCCCGGTTTCATTGAAGCCAACGCTGTCGCCGCGCGCTGAGTGCGCTCCCCTCCCCCTTGCGGGGAGGGGTTTTGGGGGGGTCCACATCGGTAGTGTCGCCCGGGGCACCCCCACCCCAACCCCCCCCGCAAGGGGGGAGGGAGCGCACTGCCCTCTGCGCGACGGCTTTTATGACCAACGTCGAATCAATCACACCGGAACACGTTCTTCCGGATCGTGCCGTGGACGCCCCAATTGGCATCCACCACCTGGGTGACGCCAAAGTCGGCACCGACCGACATCAGCGAGATCGCCTCGTCCTCGCTGAGATGATGCACCGTCATTAGGAATCGCCGCAGCTTGCGGAAGGCGTCGCGCATCGCGCGGTCGAGGCTGGAATGGTTGGCGATCTCGGTCTGCGCGTTGGCGCCGAGCTCGGCGAGATAGTTCGGATAGGTGAAGCCGTAGACGGACCAGGCCTGGTCGGTCTCCAGCAGCGGATGGGTCAGTCCTTCGAGCTGGGTGCCGCCAAGGTCGCTCTTCTTGTGGAGGATGAACTCGAAGTCGCCGGTCAGCGAGGTCTCGATCGCGGTGCCGCCGAGCTCGCTGTCGCCTTGGGCGGCATGGGGATCGCCGACCGAGAAATAGGCGCCGGGCACGGCGACCGGATAATACATCCGCGCGCCCTTGCCGATGCGCCAGTCGTCGATGTTGCCGCCGGTGTAGCTCGGCGGAATCGAGGAGACATAGTCGGCCTCGGAGGGCGCGAGCCCCATGGTGCCGAAATGCAGCCGCGCCGGCACCTTGATGTTCGGCAAAATGTTCTCGCGCTTCCTGATCGTGGTGTGGTCGACCGGCACGCCGGGATAGTCGATGGTCGGATGCACGATGCCGTCGGGATCGGTCTGCGGCGTCCAGACGTAGTTGTAGACCGCCTTGGCGAACGGCTCGCCCGATGTGTCGAGCTCGAAGATGGTGATGACCTCGCGCGGCTTCGGTTCCTCGATCAGGTCGTGATAGTGGAAGCCCCAATTGGCGGCGGCGTTGGAGCCGAAGCACTTGCCGGCATGGCAGCCGCACCGGCTCGGCCGCGGCTTGATGTCGAGGATGCGCACCTCCAGAACGTCGCCTGGCTCGGCCCCCTCGATCGCAACCGGGCCGGTCAGCAGATGCACGCCGACGCCCTCGCCGGAGCCGCGGATGAACGGCCCTTCGGTCGGCCCCGAGCCGCGCCGCGCCACCGCTTTGTGCTCTCTGGTCCACTTGAACACGCTCTCGGCGCCGGGATCGTCCTTGATCATGCGCTCATAGTCGTCATTGGCGTGATGCGTCAGCGTCTCGATCGTGGCGCGGTCGCCGGAGCGCAAGGTGAGAGCCGGTGTCACCACCTTGGAAAAATACCCCCAATGGATGGTCTTCGGGGACACCGGCAGCAGATGGTGCTTCATGCAAGGGCCTCATGAAAGATCGGACGCGAGATCGTTGATGTTGACGTGAAGGATGAACTCATGCGACCGCATCCTTCGGCCGCTCTGCCTCCATCACCGAGAGGAAGCGCGCGGTCAGCGGGTGGCGCGGGTTGGTCAGCACCTCATGGGCCGGTCCCTCTTCGAGGATGACGCCGCCATTGAGGAAGGCGACCCGGTCGGCGACCTCGTCGGCGAAGCGGATCTGATGCGTCGAGATGATCATGGTCAGACCGTCGTCGACGGCGAGGCGGCGGATCACCTCCAGCACCTCGTTGACCAACTCGGGATCGAGCGCGGAGGTCGGCTCGTCCAACAGCAGCACGCTCGGGTTCGGCGCCAGCGCGCGGGCGATGGCGACGCGCTGCTGCTGGCCGCCGGAGAGATGCCGCGGCAGCGCATCGGCGCGATGCGACAGGCCGACGCGGTCGAGCAACTCGGCCGCGCGGCGGTCGGCCTCGAACCGGCCCAGGCCGTGCACCCAGCGCAAGGGGCCTGCGACGTTCTCCTTCGCCGTGAGATGCCCAAACAGGTTGAACTGCTGGAACACCATGCCGACGCCGACATTGGCGCGCTCGTTGGCGACCGCGCGCGGCGTCAGCCTGCGCCCCTGCTCGTCGAAGCCAAGCTTGCGGCCGCCGACGCGGATCTCGCCGGCGTCCCAGTTCTCCAGATGATTGATGCAGCGGAGCAAGGTGCTCTTGCCGGAGCCGGAGGGGCCGAGCAGCGCGATCACCTCTCCGATGCGCACCGTGAGATCGAGCCCGTCCAGCACTTTGTTGCCGTCATAGGCCTTGCGCAGCTCCTTGACCTCGACCGCGACGTTGTTGCGGGCGATGGTCGCGGCGCGCCTGGCGCGATCCTCGATCGACAGGGCGAGGGGCGGCGTTTCTTTCAGTTCGGCGGGCTCCGGCGGAGCGGCCTCGACGGTAGGTGCGGTCTTCGCAAGGTCCAGCTTTGCCGCCGGATCGACGCGGCGCCATGGCAGGTAGTCCACCAGCTTGCGTTGTTTGGCCGTGCGGTCGAGATCGAGCAGCCATTCCAGCGCGAGCTGGATGACGCTGATCGCGCCGGTCAGCAGGAGATAGATGAGACCCGAGGCGAAGAAGATCGAGAAGAAGTCGAAGGTGGAGGAGGCGAGCTGCGTCGAGCGCAAGGTCAATTCCTGCACGGCGATGACGGAGGCGAGCGAGGAGTTCTTCAGCGCGCTCACCGCCTCGTTGCCGAAGGCCGGGATCATCGTGCGGATCGCCTGCGGCGCGATGATCCGGCGCATCAGCACTGATGGCGTCATGCCGAGCGCCTGGCCGGCCAGGAGCTGGCCGCGATCGACGCCGAGCACGCCGGAGCGCAGCATCTCGGCGATGAACGGCGCCTCGTTGCAGGCGAGCGCGAGGCCCGCCGCCAGCACCGCCGGCAGCTTGATGCCGATATGCGGCAATGCGTCGTAGGCGAACACCATCTGCAGGATCAGCGGCGTGCCGCGGAAGATCACGGTATAGCCGCGCGCAATCGCCGCCAGCAGCCAGAACCGGCTGAGCTGCATGCCGGCGAGGATGAGGCCGAGGACCAGTCCGCCGATCAGGCCGAGCGCGGTGACCTGCAGCGTGAGCTCGATGCCCATGAGCAGATACGGCATGCTGAGATAGTGCAGGAAGAGGGACATCGGTGATTGCAGCCTGATGAGTGCCGTAGGGTGGGCAAAGGCGCGAAGCGCCGTGCCCACCGTGGTGTTTCGGAACAGCGTTGGTGGGCACGCTGCGCTTTGCCCACCCTACGAAGTTGGCTCACATGCACACGTCAGCCGCTGAACTTGGAGTGTCGCCGAGGAGCCGGTGCGCTCCCTCCCCCCTTGTGGGGGAGGGGTGGGGAGGGGGGTGCCCAGCAAAGACCGTCATCTGTGGACCCCCACCCCCTCCCCGCAAGGGGGAGGGGAGCGCGCCGTCTTCGCCGCTATCTCTCGCGTCAAACGGAGCGGTGCTCTTAGTCCGCCGTCAAAATATCCGGCTCCTTGAAGTTCGCGGGATCGAGCTGCCACTTCTTCAGCAGCTCCTGATGGATGCCTTCCTTCTGCACCTCGATCAGGGCGGCGAGCACGGCGTCGCGGAATTTCGGCTTGTCCTTCGGCACGGCGATGCCGACCGAATAGGGGATGGTCACCGCGATCGCCTTCTCCAGCTTGTCCGGATAGGCCTTCACCGCCTGGTCGACCGTGTTGACGTCGTTGACATAGGTGTCGGCGCGGCCGGCGAGGATGGCCTGGATGCAATTGGCGTTGTTGTCGTAGAGCTGCAGCGTCGGCTCCGGCTTGCCTTCGGCCTTGCACTTCGGCGCGAGGTCCTGGATCAGCGGCACCTCGACATAGCCGGTGTTCTCGGCAGCCGCCGCGCCGCACATCGTCATGTTGATCCCGTTGATGCCCTTCGGATTGCCCTTCGCGACCAGCACGCCGTCGAACACCTTGGAGTAGGTGATGAAGTCGGCGGCCTTGGCGCGCTCCTTGGTGGCATAGATGTCGGAGATGACGATGTCGGCCTGGCCGCTCGCCAGCGTCGTCAGCAGCGCGGCGAACGTGACCGGCTTGTAGGTCAGCTTGAAGCCGAGGCAGTCGCCGATGGCTTCGCCGAGGTCGATGTCGAAGCCGACATATTTGCTTGGATCCTTCGGGTCGATCGATTCGTAGCCCGGTGTGTGCGGATTGATGGCGTTGACGAGCGTCTTGCCCTTCCAGTCCGGATATTTCTCCTTGAGCGCCGCGCACCCTGCGGGCGTCGCCGCCTGTGCGTCGATCGGCGCGAGAAGTCCCGTCGCAATGATGGCGCAGAGCGCGGCAAGCCACGCGCGCCGCGCTCCAGTGAATAGCCTCGTCTGCATGTTGCCAGCTCCTTCGAACGATGTGTCGCGCTGGTCCGGCGGTGCATTGGTGCCGTCGCCCCGGTCCAAGCTCGACGGCAAGCTTAGGTGCGAGCCTGCGGGGATGACTTGTCCGTGGGCGCACAAAATATTGGATCGTGCCGGTGCAAGAATTGAGCACGCATTGCTCAAATCCGCGCCGCCGCGACGGACTGGCGGCACGCGTCAAGTCCGCCTGCGCGGTCCTCGAAGATTCCGAAAGTCGAAAATCGGTCACGCCGGAGACGGGGCAGGTGCGCACGGCGCTAGCGCCAAGATGGAGGTGGCGCCACGTCACGCGTCAGGATGGCGGCGTCGCTGCGTCGCTCCGCCCATGCGTATGTGCATTGCGATAACTCGTGTCGCAGGCTTGGCGGCAGCGGAGCTGCCGACTACGATGCCGCCGCACAAGTTGCTGATCTGTTTGTTGAGGTGTCTGCAATGCTGTTCCGTTTTACGGGACAACCATCACTCGGCCAATTCGCAGTGCGGACACTGATCGTCGTCGCCTACGCAATCATCTTCGCGCCCGTGATCATGATCGTGGTGACCAGCTTCTTCGCGCAGGAGATCGTGAGCTTCCCGCCGCCTGGCCTGTCGCTGAAGTGGTACGCCAACGCGCTGAGCAAGCCGGAATTCCTGCGCGGCCTCGTGACCAGCTTCCAGGTCGCGCTGCTCGCCACCGCGATCGGCGTGCCCGTCGGCACCGCGGCTGCGCTCGCCATTGTGCGCGGCGAGTTCCGCGGCCGGCAGGCGCTGAGCTCGTTCCTATTGGCGCCGCTGGCGGTGCCCGGCGTGGTCGCCGGCTCCGGCCTCTACATGTTCTACGTGCTCGCCGAGGATCTGCTCGACCGTGACATCAAGGCGACGACGGAAGGGCTCGTGGCCGCGCATACGCTGCTCGCGATTCCCTGGACGGTGCGGCTCGTCGTCGCCAGCCTGCAGGGGCTCGACCGAGCCGCCGAGGAGGCCGCCGCCAATCTTGGTGCGAGCCCGTTCACGGTGTTCCGCCGCATCACCCTGCCGATGATGCGCTCAGGGATCGTTGCGGCCGCGATGTTCTCCTTCATCCAGAGTTTTGAAAATCTCGATCTGTCGATGCTGCTGGTCGGTCCCGGCCGCATTACGCTGCCTGTTGCCATGCTGAACTATCTCGAATTCCGCATCGATCCGACGCTCGCCGCCGTCGCCACCGTGCAGATCGCGCTGGTCGGACTGCTGATGGTGGTGACCGATCGCTTCGTCAAATTGTCGCGGGTGGTGTGATGGCGCAGCTCACCATCGAGAAGCTGACCAAGCGCTTCGGCACCTCCATCGGCGTGGAGGGGCTCGATCTCGCCGTCCATGAGGGCGAGCTGGTCGCGCTGCTCGGACCCTCCGGTTGCGGCAAGACGACGACCTTGCGCATGGTCGCGGGCTTCCTGCCGCCCACGAGCGGCCGCGTGCTGTTCGACCGCGAGGACGTCACGCATCTGCCGGCCTACAAGCGTGCCACCGGCATGGTGTTCCAGTCCTATGCGCTGTTTCCGCACATGAGCGCGGCCGACAATGTCGGCTTCGGCCTGGAGATGCGCGGCCTCAATGCGGTCGAGCGAAAGATCAAGATCGCCGACGCGCTCAAGCTGGTACGGCTGTCGCATCTCGCCGACCGGCTGCCGCGGCAATTGTCCGGCGGGCAGCAGCAGCGCGTCGCGCTGGCGCGGGCGCTGGTGATCAATCCGCGCATCTTCCTGCTCGACGAGCCCTTGTCGAATCTCGACGCCAAGCTGCGCGCCGAGGTGCGGCTCGAGATCCGCGCGCTGCAGCAGCGGCTCGGCCTGACCACTCTGATGGTGACGCATGACCGCGAGGAGGCGCTGACCATGGCCGACCGCCTCGTGGTGATGGAGGGCGGCCGCGTCCGCCAGATTGGCACGCCGCAGGAGCTGTACGACTCGCCGAAGGATGCGTTCGTCGCCGACTTCGTCGGCCGCTGCAACATCGTGGCGGGCCGGCGGGCGAACGAGAGCCAGTTCCGCACCAACGGCGGCCTGCTGCTACCGGTCGATGTCGCCAGCGGCGAGCGCGACGATGCCGATGCTTTCGCGCTGCGGCCTGAACGCATTGCCGTGGTGGCCGGTGAGTCCGGCGAGGTGCGCGGCCGCGTGCTGGCGATCACCTATATGGGCGCGCAGAGCGAATATGTGGTGGCGATCGGCGACGAGACGCTGGTGGCCGTCAGGCCAACGCCCGACGCGAGCGAGCCGCTGGCAACACTCAAACCGAACGATCCCGTGTCCCTGGAATGGGATCGCAAGGTCCCGCGTCTCGTGCCGCAGACAGCTTCGTAAACACCATCCATTCACAGCGAGAGGTTCTCCCATGATTTCGCGACGTCACTTTCTCTCTGCCAGCGCCGGCGTCGCCGCGCTGGCGTCCGGCATGCCCTCTGCGCGCGCCGAGGGCGGACAGGTCGTGGTCGGCACCTGGGGCGGCGACTACGGCCAGTTGCTCTCCGATATCATCGACAAGCCGATCATGACGCCCAGGGGTTTTGAGATCGTGCAGGACGTCGCCAATGCCGATCCGCGCAAGACCAAGCTGCTGGCCGAGCGGCAGAGCCGGCGCGGCTCGATGGACGTCGCCTGCCTGTCCGACAACGACGCCTACATCGTGTCGCAATCGGATGTGTTCGAGAAGGTCGATGCGGCGCAGGTGAAGCGGCTGGACAAGGTGTTCCCGGAGCTCCGGAGCGAGATCGCGATCCCGCACATCTATTCGGCGCAGGTGATCCTCTACAACACCAACCAGGTGAAGACGCCGCCGCAATCCTTCGCCGATCTGTGGGATCCGAAATGGCGTGGCCGCATTGGCCTCGCCGACATCCTCTATCCCAACAACACGCTGGCGGCGGCGCTCGCCGGCGGCGGCGGCGTCAGCAATCTCGATCCGGCCGAGAAGAAGCTGATGGAATGGCGCTCGCTCGACGTGAAGATCTATCCGTCCAACGAAGCGCTGGCCGCGGCGCTGAAGTCGGAGGAGGTGTGGCTGACCACGATGTGGCTCGCCCGCGGCTTCATGTGGAAGAAGTCCGGCATCCCGCTCGCCCATGTCGTGCCGAAGGAGGGCACGCCGGCGATCGTGTTCCAGGCCTCGGTGCCGAAGAACGCCAAGAACAAGGCCGGCGGCTTCGCCTATCTCGACGCGATGCTGGACGCCAAGGCGCAAGGCGGCTTCGCCGACAAGATGGGCTACGTCCCGACCGTCACCGACGCCGTGCTGCCGGAGGACCTCGCCAAGCAGGTCAGCCTGACCGAGGCTGAGCGCGCCCGCCTGCTGAAGCCGGACTATGCCTATGCCGCAGGGCGCTCGCAGCGCACGCTCGACTTCTGGAACAAGGAGTTCAAGGCGTAAGTCTTGAACTCCCGCTCCTGCGGCGCAGGCCGCAGGAGCATGCGGCTGATGCGCCGCTCATCTGCAATCGGAGCTCGCGCGATGGCGCTGCTGGTCGTTCCTGCCTGTCTGCTGGTCCTGGCGCTGCTGGTCGGGCCGATGATCCTGATGTTCCGGATCTCGCTCAACCAGTTCAGCCCGACCCAATTGATGGTGCAGGCGCTGTCGCCGGACAACTACATCAAGGCTGCGACCGATCCGTACTACCAGCAGATCATCCTGGCCACGCTGGGCATCGCGCTGCTGTGCACCTTGCTCACGCTGATCCTGGCGTTTCCGGCGGCGTATTGGCTCGGCCGCATGGAGAGTCGCTGGAAGAGCCTGGTCGTGATCGCGACCCTGTTTCCGCTGCTGGTCGGCAACGTCGTCCGCTCCGCCGGCTGGATGGCGCTGTTCGCGCGCGACGGGCTCGTGAATACGAGCCTGATGAAGCTTGGCCTGATCTCCGCGCCGCTCGAGATCATGTACACGACCAAGGCCGTGATCATCGGCATCATCGCCGTGGTGCTGCCCTACATGATCCTGACGCTCTCGGCGGTCATCGAAAGCATTCCCCGCGACCTGGAATATGCCGCCGCCAATCTCGGCGCCTCGGGCGCGCGGGTGTTCTGGCGGGTGATCCTGCCGCTGTCCGGCCCCGGCGTGGCCGCCGGCTCGATCCTGGTGTTCGTGTTGTGCATGAACACCTATGCAACGGCGGTGCTTCTCGGCGGCCCGCGATTCAAGATGATGGCCCCGGCCGTCTACGACCAGTTCGTGCGCGGCAACAACTGGCCGATGGGCGCCGCGCTCGCCTTCATGCTGCTCGCGGTGACCATGGCTTTCACGGTGTTCGGCAGCGTGGCGTTCGCGCGGCGATATCGGACGGGGTAGGGCGTTAGGCGTCATTGCGAGGAGCGCAGCGACGAAGCAATCCAGACGTTTTTCTCGACCCTGGATTGCTTCGCTGCGCCCGCAATGACGGGATTACAACTACGTAGGGTGGGCAAAGGCGCGAAGCGCCGTGCCCACCATCTCGACAGAGGCTAGACGCATGGTGGGCACGCTGCGCTTTGCCCACCCTACGTTTCTACAATGAGGACACGCGGGAATGACGGACCAAGCCACGACGCTGCCCGGCGATGAGCTCGCCTTCATCAGGAACAAGGGCGCGGCGCCGATCGTGCCGAAGGCCACGTCGCGCGATCGTGGCATCGGGCCGTTCAAACGGCTGGCGCTGCGCAGCGCCATTGTGATCGACGGCACCGGCGCGCCGCCAATCGGGCCGGTCGACATCATCGTCGAGGACGGCCGCATCGTCAGCATCAAGAAGGTCGTTGGCTACGGCTATGCCGGCAACGCTGGCGAACCGGCCGACCACGAGATCGACTGCCGCGGCAAATGGGTGACGCCGGGCTTCGTCGACTGCCACGCCCATGCCGGCGTCGCCTATCACTCCGCCAATGGCTGGGTGCCACCGGTCGACTATGTCTACAAGCTCTGGCTTGCGCACGGCGTCACCACGGTGCGCGAGATGGGCTCGATGAACGGCCTGTCCTGGATGCTCGACCAGAAGCAGCGTGCGGCTGACAACACCATCGCCTCGCCGCGGCTGCTGGCTTACGCCTATTTCCCGGCCGTCAACGACATGGTCAAGACGATCTACACCCCGGAGCAGGGCCGGAGCTGGCTGCGTGCGGTGAAGGAGCGCGGCGCCGACGGCATCAAGTTCTTCGGCGCGCCGCCGGCAATCATGGAGGCCGCGCTCGACGAGTGCAAGACGCTCGGCTTGCGCACCGGCTGCCATCACGCGCAGATGGCGGTGTCGCGCATGAACGCCCTGACCACGGCGCGCTGGGGCCTCACCAGCGCAGAGCATTATTACGGCCTGCCGGAGGCGCTGTTCGAGGATCGCGTGATCCAGAACTTCCCGCTCGACTACAACTACACCGACGAATATTTCCGCTTCTCGGTGTCGGGCCAGATGTTCGGGCAGGGCGCCGAGCCGGGATCGGCGAAGTGGAACGAGGTGCTGGAGCAGTTCCTGGAGATTGGCTTCACCTTCGTGCCGACGTTCACGATCTACGACGCCAACCGCGACCTGATGCGGGCGCGCCAGGCCTATTGGCACAAGGAGTACACCTGGAAGTCGATGTGGGACTACTTCACGCCGCAGCGCGGCGGCCATGGCTCGTACTGGTATCGCTGGTCGACCCAGAACGAGATCGAGTGGAAGGAGAACTACCGGCTCTGGATGGCGTTCATCAACGAATACAAGAACCGTGGCGGCCGGGTCTGCACCGGCTCGGATTCCGGCTTCATCTACCAGATCTTCGGTTTCGGCTATGTCCGCGAGCTCGAGCTGTTGCAGGAGGCCGGCTTCCATCCGCTCGAGGTGATCCGCTCGGCGACCTCGCAGGGCGCGGCGCTGTGCGGCCTCGAGAACGAGATCGGTACCATCGACATCGGCATGCGCGCCGACATCCTTGTGCACGACCACAATCCGCTGACCGATTTCAAGCTGCTCTACGGCACCGGCGCGATGCGCTTCAACGACGCCACCAACGCGGTCGAGTGGCACCGCGGCCTGAAATACACGATCAAGGACGGCATCATCTACGATACCGAGGAATTGCTGGCCGACGTCCGCGAGTTGGTGAAGGCGAGCTGGGAGAGCGACGTGCCGGAGAAGTACGCGACCAAGGACGCCGCCGCGCCATGAGCGCCGGCATCACCGATTTCTTCGTCCTCACCGGCTTCCTCGGCTCGGGCAAGACCTCGCTGCTGCGTGATGTGCTCGGCGTGGAGACCGCGTCCGACACCGCCGTGATCGTCAACGAGGCCGGCGAAATCGGGCTCGACGGCGTGCTGTTGCGCGAGAGCGGCGACGACGTGCCGATGGCGATGCTGTCGAACGGCTGCGTGTGCTGCCAGGTCGGCAGCGATCTCGCCTTCACCATCGACCGCCTGATCATGGCGCCGCGCCCCGCCGGCCTGCCGCCCCTGCGCCGGATCATCCTGGAGACGTCGGGCCTGGCGATGCCCGGCCCGGTGCTGCGCCAGCTCGCGACGCTGGCCGAGCACCGGATGCGCGTCGCGGTCGTCGCAACCTATGACCTGACGCGAGGGCTCGCCGTCGCGACATTCGAGGAAGCTGCGGCGCAATGGGCGGCGGCGCATCGCATCGTCGCGACCAAGGCTGATCTTGCGCCGCAGGCGCTGACTGAGGCGCCGGTTACGATCGCGCAGCTCAACCCGGTGGCGGAGGTCGTTGCCGGCGCTGATCGGGCAGCCATCGTCTCGGCCGCCTTCGCACCCCTCGTAGCCGCGTTGCCGCTACGCGAGGTCGCCCCCGATCTGGCAACCGCGCATCCGCGCCTCGCGCTCTGCCTCGTCCGCCCGCGGGCTGAGATCGCCTATGCCGATCTCTCCGGTTGGCTCGACAATGTCGCCGGCGCGCTCGGCGAGCGGCTGCTGCGCATCAAGGGTCTCGTGAAGGTCCAGGAGGCGCCGCGGCCGCTGCTGGTCGAAAGCGTCGGCACGATGTTCGCGCCGCCACGGCAATTGACGGCCGAAAAACTGCCGGCGCCCTTCATCGTCGTGATCGCGCGCGACATTGTCCGCAATGAGCTCGAACAGGTCGAGCCGTCGGACCTGTTCGCGTTCTCCTGGCGCGAACCCGAGAGCGCGGCGGCACAGCCGGGCGGCATCCGTGCCGAGTGGGTGATGTAGGCCGCGAAGGTAGGATTGTCTCTGCTGCGCTAGGGGGCGGACTCGTTACGCTTCCACCGTCAATCCCGGGCCATCGTCAATGCGAAGGCGCGAAGCGGCTGCGCGTTGGCGATTGAACCCGGAATCTCGAAATTGTTGAGAGTGGATGCAAGACAACATCGAGATTCCGGGTTCAAGGCCTCTCGGCCTTGCCCCGGAATGACGGTGGTTGTGACGCAGAAGGTCAACTTCCCCCGATCGTGCTCAGACTGCGTGACGGATAGCGCAGAGCCACGTCGAACGGGTTGAGCTTGCCGGCCAGCGCCTGCGCCTCGCCCTGCAGGATCTTGACCACATGCGGCAGGCGATCGGCGTTCAGCCGTTCGGCCAGCGTGCCGACACTGAGCGCCGCGACGGCGCGGCCCTGCGCGTCCAGCACGGGCACGCCGACGCCGGCCATGCCGGGAATGAGCCCGGTGCTGGTGTTGACCCAGCCCTGCGCGCGCGCCTGCGCCAGCGCACTGCGCAGCGAGGCTTCGTCGAGGAAGCCGCGATCGAGCAGGCGCGGGATGTTGAAGCGGATCACCGCCTCCTGCTCGTCCTCGGGCAGGTTGGCGAGAATGGCGAGGCTGCCCTGGCCGAGTCCGAGCGGCACCTTGCCGCCGATGTCGCCGGTGAAGGAGCGGATCGGAAACGGACCCTCGACGCGGTCGAGGCAGACCGCATCGAAGCCGTTGCGCACCAGCAGGAAGATCGTGTCGCTCAGGGTTGCGGACAGGCGCAGCAGCGCCGGGCGGGCGGCGTCGCGTAGCCCGCTGGCCTGGCCGGCGCGTGCGGCCAGCACGTAGAAGTCGAGCGCGAGGCGATAGCGCTTGCCAGCGGCCTGCTCGGCGAAACCCTCCGCGGCGAGGTCCTGCAGCATGCGGTGCGCGGTCGGCTGGCTGCAGCCTGCGACCTCGGCGATGTCCTTCAGCCGCAGCCCGTCGGGGTCGCCCTCGGCGAGAATGCGCAGCAGCTTCAGGGCCCGGCGAAAGCTGGAGGCAGAGTCGGTGTCGGATGCAGTCATCTGATTGATTGAATGGGAGCGCGCAGTTTGAAGATAAGATTTCATATATCAAAATTCGAAAGAGATAAATTCAGGATATCGGAATTCACGATTGACCATCTGGTTCGCTCCCCGGCATGAAAGAGCCCCAGGGCGGCGATCCCTGCCGATGGCGAAGGGAGCCTCCCGCGCGAGGACGCATGGGTTTCCTGACGCTGGACGGTCTGACGAGGCTCTACGGCGATGTCGCTGCGGTCAGCGATGTCAGTCTCAGCGTCGCCAAGGGCGAGTTCATCTCGCTGCTCGGTCCGTCCGGCTGCGGCAAGACCACGACGCTTCAGATGATCGCCGGCTTGGTCGAGCCGACGTCGGGGCGCATCACGCTCGATGGCCGCGACATCACCCACGAGAAGCCCGATCGCCGCGGCCTCGGCATCGTGTTCCAGAGCTACGCGCTGTTTCCGCACATGACGGTGGCGCAGAACGTCTCGTTCGGTCTGGAGATGCGCAAGGTGGCCAGGACCGAGCGCGCGAGCCGCGTCACACAGGCGCTGGCGCTGGTGCAGCTCGCAGCCCTCGCCGACCGCTATCCGCGCCAGCTCTCCGGCGGCCAGCGCCAGCGCGTCGCGGTGGCGCGGGCGCTGGTGATCGATCCGCCGGTGCTGCTGCTCGACGAGCCCTTGTCCAATCTCGACGCCAAGCTGCGCGAGGAGATGCAGTTCGAGCTGCGCGGCATCCAGCAGCGCATCGGCACCACCACGATCATGGTGACCCACGACCAGAGCGAGGCACTGTCGATGAGCGACCGCGTCGTGGTGATGGAGCACGGGCGCATCATGCAGGTCGATGCGCCCTATCGTCTCTATGAGAGCCCCGCGACGCCCTTCATCTCCTCCTTCGTCGGCAAGATGAACCGACTGTCCGGCATCTGGCGCAACAATGGCGTCGAGATCGGCGGCCATGCGCTGCTTCCTTGCGAGGGCGCTGGTCTCGCCGAGGGCGCGGCTGCCGTGCTGGCGATCCGGCCGGAGAAGATCGGTCTGGCCGCTCCCGGCGCCGGCGTGCTCGACGGCCGCATCAAGGCGCGTTTCTTCCTCGGCAGCGCCTGGTTCTTCACCGTGGAGACCCCGGCCGGGGTGATCGGCGTCTCCCTGCCCAATGCAGGCGAGGAGCCGGCGCGCGAGGGCGATCGGGTCGGGCTCGCCTGGAGCAGCGCCAGCGCGCACGCGTCCAAGCCGGACGGAGCGTCACCGGCATGAGCAGCGGGCGCGCCAGTGCGACACCATGGTTATTGGCGGCGCCGGGCGCGCTGCTGTTCGCCGCATTGGTCGTCGTGCCGCTCGCGCTCACGCTGATCCTGTCCCTCCACGTCTATGACGCCGCGACCGGCGTCAAGGACGAGACCACGCTGACGCACTACATCGCCATCCTCTCCGACAGCTACTTCCTCAATATCTTCTGGCGCACCCTGCGGCTTGCGGCGCTGACGACCTTGGTCTGCGCAGCGATCGGGGCGCCCGAGGCCTACATCCTGGCGCGCATGCGCGAGCCCTGGCGCTCGGCGTTCCTGCTCGCGATCATCGGCCCGCTGCTGGTCTCGGTCGTGGTGCGTGCCTTCGGCTGGAGCATGCTGCTCGGCCCCACCGGCCTCGTGAACGAGGCTTTCCGCGCGGTTGGCCTCGGCACCGTCAGGATCCTCTACACCGAGACCGCCATCGTCATCGCGCTCGTGCATGTGATGCTGCCCTTCATGGTGATTCCGGTCTGGACCTCGCTGCAGAAGCTCGATCCGATGGTCGAGGCCGCCGCCTGGACGCTCGGCGCCTCGCGCTTCACCGCGCTGCGCCGGGTGGTGTTGCCACAGGTGACGATGGGCCTGCTGTCGGGGTGCCTCGTCGTGTTCGGACTATCAGCGTCCGCGTTCGCAATCCCCGCGCTGCTCGGCGGCCGTCGGCTGAAGATGGCGGCGACCCTGGTCTATGATGAGTACATGCACGAGCTGAACTGGCCGCTCGGCGCGGCCATCGCGATCCTGGTGCTCGTCATCAACCTCGTCATCATGCTTGTCTACCAGCGCTTGGTCGAGGCGCGCGCCAGGCGGACGCTGGGGTGAGCGGCATGCGCCACAATGGTCCCATCGCGCTTGTCTTTCACGCGCTCGTCGTCGGCTTCGTGCTGGCGCCGCTGATCGTGATCTGCCTCGTCGCGTTCACGCCCGCCAACACCTTGACCCTGCCGACCACGCAGTTCTCGCTGCGCTGGTTCGCGGCCGTGTTCGCGCATCCGGATTTCGTCGCCTCCTTCCTCAACAGCCTGTGGGTCGCGGCGACAGCCGCGACGATCGCGGTCGTGCTCGCGGTCGCCGCCGGCCTCGCGCTCGATCGCTACGACTTCCGCGGCCGCGCGGCGCTGAACGCGCTGTTCCTGTCGCCCTTGATGATCCCGCATCTCGTGCTCGGCGTTGCGCTGCTCAGATTGTTCGCGCTCGTCGGTGCCACCGGCAGCCTGCTCTGGCTCACCGCAGGCCACATCGTCGTGGTCACGCCCTATGTGCTCCGGCTGGTGCTGGCGGCACTGTCCGGCCTCGACCGCAGCGCTGAGCAGGCGGCCGTGACCTTGGGCGCCTCGCGCTGGATCGTATTTCGCCGCATCACCGTGCCGATGATCCTGCCCGGCATCACCGGCGGCTGGCTGCTCGCCTTCATCAACTCCTTCGATGAGCTCACGATGTCCATCTTCATCACCTCGCCCGCCACCGTCACCCTTCCGGTGCGCATGTACATGTACGCGACCGAGTCCATCGATCCGATGATGGCGGCGGTATCGGCGCTGATGATCGCGGTGACGGCGGCGGCGATGCTGCTGCTCGACCGCATCTTCGGTCTCGACAAGATCCTCGTCGGGCAGGGCTGACACCATGCCGCTGCTGCATCGCCTGGTTCGCAACGATAGCGCCGTCATCTCCTTCACGATCGATGGCGTGCCCTGCGACGGCCGCGCCGGCGACACCGTTCTGACGGCGGTGCTCTGTCACGTCGAATGGCTGCGCCACAGCGAGTTCTCCGCCGCGCCGCGCGCCGGCTTCTGCCAGATGGGCGCCTGCCAGGACTGCTGGGTGCAGCTCGCAAGCGGCGAGCGGCTGCGCGCCTGCACGACGCCGCTCACCGCGGGCATGCACATCGTCACGCAGCGGGGACGCAGCCATGGCTGAGCGCGCGCCGCCCCTGATCGTCGGCGCCGGTCCGGCCGGCATCCGCGCCGCGATGACATTCGTCGCCGCCGGCCTGCGGCCGGTCGTGATCGACGAGGGCCACGCCTGTGGCGGCCAGATCTATCGCCAGCCGCTGAGCCCCGACGGCCGCGATAACCGCGCGCGCTACGGCTCGGAGGCTCCGAAGGCCGCGCGGCTGCATCACGACTTTGCGGCGCTCCGTACTGCAATCGACTATCAGCCAAATACGCTGCTGTGGAATCTGCGCGACGGCGCGGCCGACATCTTGCGTGGGGGTATCAGCCAGCGGGTCAGCTATGACGGGCTCATCCTCGCGACCGGCGCGACCGATCGCGTACTGCCGATCCCCGGCTGGACCCTGCCGGGCGTGTTCACGCTCGGCGGCGCGCAGATCGCGCTCAAGGCGCAGGGCTGCGCGATCGGCCGACGCGTGGTGTTCGCCGGCTCCGGCCCGCTGCTCTATCTGGTTGCCTGGCAATACATGAAGGCCGGCGTCGATGTCGCTGCCGTGCTCGACGCGGCGCCCTTGTCTGCGAAGCTCAATCTGCTGCGCGCGTTGCCGCTCGCGCCGGGCATCGTGCTGCGTGGGTTGCGCATGGCGGTGGAGTTGACGCTGCGCGGCACTTGCGTGCGGTTCGGCGTCTCCCGGCTCCGGATCGAGGGCGAGGGCAGGGTGGCGCGCATCGTCTATCGGGCCGGTGGGCGCGAACACGCGATCACCTGCGACGGCGTTGGCTACGGCCTCGGTCTGCGCTCGGAGACTCAGGCTGCTGATCTCGCCGGCTGCGCCTTTCGCTTCGATGCGCGCGACCGCGCGCATCGTCCGGTTCGCGACGTCAGTGGCCGCAGCAGCATCGCGGGCGTGTACCTCGCCGGCGACGGCGCCGGCATTACCGGCGCCGATGCCGCTGAAGCCGCCGGCGAGCGGGCCGCGCTGGCATTGTTGGAGGATCGCGGCCAGCCGCATGATTCCATGCGCGCCGCCGTCCTCGAACATGCGCTTGCGAGGATCGACCGGCTGCGCGACGGGCTCGAAGCCGCCTTTCCCTATCCATCGCATTGGGCGGGCGACATCGCCGATGACACGCTGCTGTGCCGTTGCGAGGAGATCGATGCCGGCGCGGCGCGGTGCGCGATCAGGGATTTCTCGCTCACCGAGATCAATCGTCTGAAGGCCGTGACGCGCATCGGCATGGGCCGCTGCCAGGGCCGCATATGCGGCGCGGCCGCCGCGGAGCTCTTGGCTGCGCAGACGCGCCGCGACATCGGCGCCGTCGGCCGGCTGCGCGCGCAGGCGCCGATCAAGCCGATCCCGGTGGCCGCCAGCCTTTCCCTCGACGAGAGGCAGCATGACCCGGCGCATTGACTGCGATGTCGCGATCGTCGGCGGCGGGCTGGTCGGCAGCTCCGCCGCGCTGGCGCTGCGCGCCATGGGCTTCTCCGTCACGCTGCTCGACAAGGGCTTCTGTGGCGCGCAGGCGAGCGGCGTGAACTATGGCGGCGTGCGCCGCCAGGGCCGCCCGCCCGAGCAACTGCCGCTGTCGCAGCGCGCGCATGCGATCTGGCCGCAGCTGAGGGCGCTGATCGGCATCGACGGCGAGTTCCTGCGCTCGGGCCATCTCAAGCTCGCGCGCAATGCCGAGGACATGGCGAGCCTAGAGCGCTACGCCGCCGAGGTCGCGCCGTTCGGGCTCGCTCTCGAGCTGATCGGCCACAATCGACTGCGCGAGCGCTTCGGCATCACGGGCGGCGTCGTCGGCGGCTCGTTCTGCCCCGGCGACGGCCACGCCAATCCCCGGCTGGTCGCCACCGCCTTCGCCGCAGCGGCGCGTCGCGCTGGCGCCGAGGTGCTGGAGAACACGGAGGTCACGGGCGCCACCAGGACGTTCGAGGGCTTCGTGGTCGAGGCCGGCGACGTTACCATCAAGACACGTACGGTCATCAACAGCGCCGGCGCCTGGGCCGACGGCTTGGCGCGCGCGTTCGACGAGCCGGTGCCGCTGGAGCGCACCTATCCATCGATGATCGTGACCGAGCCGCTTGATCCATTTCTCGGCGTCAATATCGGCATCGAAGGCGGCGGCATCTATGCGCGGCAGGTGGCGCGCGGCAATGTCGTGGTCGGCGGCGAGCGCGCTGCGCCACTCGACGATCCCGACTACTCGCGCCCGCGCAGTGACGGCGTGCTTGCGATCATGCAGCGCGCCAGCGCGCTGTTTGGTCCGGTCCGCCATGCCCAGGCGATCCGGTTCTGGAGCGGCACCGAGGCGACGATGCCCGACCGCAACCCGGTGATCGGCCCGAGCGCCACGACGCCGGGACTGATTCACGCCTTCGGCTTCTCTGGCGCCGGCTTCCAGATCGCACCGGGGGCCGGCGAGGTGCTGGCCGAGCTGGTGCGCGACGGCGAGACCTCGACGCCGATCGCCCCTTTCGCCATCACCCGTTTCTCACCCGCATCGCAGCCGGGCGATGCATCTCAAGCAGCAATGACGACAGGATCGAAGGAGACCTCGCCATGATCGATGCTCGCGCCGCGCTCGGCTCAGCCCTCGCGCTCGTGCTTGCAACCGCCTCCGCGTACGCCGAAACCAAGACGCTCTATGTCGGCATGAACGGCGGCAATTTCGAGCGCACCTACACGCAGGCGGTGTTCCCGGAGTTCGAGAAGGCCAACGACGTCAAGATCGTCGTCGTGCCCGGCACCTCCTCGGAGATCCTCGCCAAGGCAATCGCGGCCAAGGACAGGCCGCAGATGCATGTGATGTTTCTCGACGACGGCGTGATGATCCGCGCCGCCGGTCTCGGGCTGTGCGAGAAGCTGAAGCCGAGCGATGGCTTGGCGCAGCTCGAGCCGTTCGCACGGCTCAAGGACGACATCGCCGCCGGCATCGACATCGGCATGACTGGCCTTGCCTACAACAAGAAGCTGTTCGACGAGAAGGGCTGGGCGGCGCCGACCTCCTGGCTCGATCTGGCCGATGCCAAATACAAGGACAAGGTCGTGTTCCAATCGGCCTCGGTCTCGACCTTCGGCCTGCACGCCTTCCTGATGTTCAACCGCATCAAGGGCGGCAACGAGGCCAATGTCGAGCCTGGCTTCGAGGCGTTTCCCGACACGATCGGCAAGAACGTGCTCGAATACATTCCGAACTCGGCCAAGATCTCAGAGATGGCGCAGACCGGCGAGGCCGCGATCTTCCCGCTGACGCCGACTGCGGTGTCGACATTGAAGGAGAAGGGCATTCCGGTGGAGTATGCCCAGCCGAAGGAAGGCTCGGTCGTGCTGATGGTCGCCGAATGCGTCATCGCCAACAACTCCGAAGCCGAACTGGCGCAGAAGCTCGCCGCCTATCTGCTGTCGCCGGAAGCGCAGGCCAAGGCGCTGGCGGCCGGCAACATCGTGCCGTCCAACACCACCGCGAAAGCCACGACTCCGGCAGCCGAGCAGAAGCTCGCGACCTTCCACGGCTACATGAAGAGCGCCGTCACGCTCGACTGGGACGTCATCAACGCCAGGCGCCCGGAGTGGAATACGCGCTGGAACAGGATGATCGAGCGGTGAGAAGAGTCGTAGGGTGGGCAAAGGCGCTCCGCGCGATGCAAAGCATCGTGCGAAGCGACGTGCCCACCGTACCCGCCACGCGTCGCGGTGAAATGGTGGGCACGGCGCGGTCAGGCAGCACGTCGCAAAAGCAACGAGTGGGCGCGCCTTTGCCCACCCTACATTGCCGCGCGTGAACTAGGGCGCCGGATAGCTCGTCGCATAGGCCTCCGTCAGCGTCTCATCGAGCCGCCGTCCAGCGCTGAAACCTGCCAGCGTCGCGGGACGGGTGACGCCCCGCAGCAAGCGGCCATCGGGCTCCGGCGGCCCGATCAGGGTGTGCACCGGAATGCGCTCGGCGTAGATCGGCAGCGCATAGTCCTCCTCATCATCGATGACGCCCGCGGCGCGGATTTTCGCCGATGCCTTTTCGATGTCCATGGTCACGACTGACGTGGCCTTGAGCTCCTGCTCCGTGGTCGGGCGCAGGCTTGCAGTGCGGCCGGGAAACAGGCGATCGACCATCATCACCAGCGCGCGCGCCTTCTCGGCCTGATCCTCGATCAGCCGGGCATGCCCGAACGCCATCACCGAGCGATAGTCGGCGGAGTGGTGGAAGGCGCTGCGTGCCAGCACCAGGCCGTCGAGATGGGTGACGGTGAGACAGGCCGGCTGTCCCTCGGACAGGCTGCGCAGCATGCGGCTGGCGCTCGATCCATGCCAATACAGCGTCGTTCCCTCGCGCCAATACAGCGTCGGCGTGCAATAGGGCTGGCCGTCGATGACATACGAGACGTGGCACAGCGTTGCGGAGTCGAGCAGGGCATGGACGGTCGCATGATCGTAGTGGGCGCGCTGATGCCGCCGCTTGACCCGATTGGTGTCGTCGACGGGATAGCTCGGCATCTGTTGCTCGGACATCGTCAGTCTCCTGTTTCCGTCGACGTCATGCCATGGCAAAGTGGTTGCCGGGAGTTCCACTTCGATGCGAAAGCAAGCAACCACTTCGCGGCGCCGCGACGACGTGCTGGCGCTGCCGATCCACCTCGACCGTGCCATCCGCAGCCAGTCGCAGCAGGTGCACGGCGCGCTGCGGAGCGGCATCGTCGATGGCCTGCTCCTGCCCGGCCTTCGTCTGCCTTCGACGCGAGGGCTTGCCGAGCAGCTCGGCGTCCGCCGCAACGCGATCGTCACAGCCTATGAGGCGCTGCTGTCGGATGGCCTGGTCGAGGCGCGCCACGGCGCCGGCACCTATGTCGCCGCCCGGCTGCCCGCACCGCAGGTCGCCGCGCCGGTCGCCGAGCTGGATGTTCGCATTCCGCCGCGTCGGCCGTTCGCGCTCGGCTACACGCTGGTCGATCCCGCGCTCTTGAGGCGACTCGCCGCAGCCAGCCGGCGCCGCATTGCCCGCGCCGCGCCCGACGAGCTCGGCTATGGCGATCCGCGCGGCAGCCTGCATCTGCGCACCCAGGTCGCGCACTACCTTGCCGCCAATCGCGGCGTACGCTGCGACCCAAGCTGCATCCTGATCGTGAGCGGCACCCAGCATGGCCTGCGGCTGTGCATCGACGCGTTGCTTGCGCCGGGCGATCCCGTCTGGTTCGAGGACCCCGGCTATGTCGCCTCGCGCCACACGTTGAGCACAACCGGCGCGAAGTTGGTCCCCGTTCCCGTCGATGATGAAGGCGTCATGGTCAGCTCGGGCGAGAAGGCGTACACGGCGGCCAAGGCCGCCTATGTCACGCCATCGCACCAGTTTCCGACCGGCGTTGCGATGAGCATGGCGCGGCGCATCGCGCTGCTCGACTGGGCGCGCAGGGCGGACGCCTACATCTTCGAGGACGACTACGACAGCGAATACCGCTTTGCCGGCCCGCCGCTGACGGCGCTGGCCGGAATCGGCGGTGAGCGCGTGATCTATCTCGGCACCTTCGGCAAGACGCTGTTCGCGGGACTGCGGCTCGGCTACCTCGTGGTGCCGTCGGCGCTGGTCGCGCGGGTCGTCGCAGCGCGCGCGGCGCAGGACCGGTTTCCGCCGGCCTTCATGCAGGACGCTCTGGCCGACCTGATGGCCGACGGCGTGCTCGCGGCCCACATGCGGCGGCTGCGTCCGCGCTACCGCCAGGCGCGCGATGTCGTCGCCGAGGCGCTCGCCAGGCATGGCAAGGGAAGCCTGCAACTGGCCGCGCCGTCGCAAGGGTTGCATCTGCTGGCGACCTTGCCGCCGGCAGCGCCGAAGGGCGCAGCGAAACTGATCCGCGACCGCGCCGGCATCGAATGCCGGCTGTTGTCGGATGCGCGGATCGTGCAGCGCGGGCCCGACGGTTTCATCCTGGGCTATTCGGGCTTTGCAGCGAAGGATCTCGCCGATGCCGCCAGGCGGCTCGGTCGCGCCACACAGGACATCCTGGGCGCTGCCGCGCGCCCGCGCTGAGCATCATCGATGCTGCATGTGTGGCCGAGCCGGGCGAGACGGATCGCAAGCCTCGGGCATCATCTGCCGCGAGAATGCGCCCTCATGTTCATGGCTGTGCGAGATGTGGTTTGGAACAGATGCGTGTCAGGCGGCCCGGATGGGCATTGTCGCACCCCCGGCGCGTTCATTCGTAGGGATTGTGCTCGGCGTTCGTCATCGTCTGGCGCACCCGGCGCAAGGTGATGGGGGTGCCGTCGGAGACGAACTGCAGCTCATAGGCGCGGCCGCCGTCGTCCTTGGCGGAGCAGGTCACGCTCGTGACCTTGAGCATCGCGAAATTGCCGACCTGACGGCACACGCCGGCCGAGCTCTTCGTCGCCGGCACCGGAATGCCATCGACCTTCGGACGATGCTTGGAATTCAGCAGCATGCGGTCGATCGGCAGTTCGTAGACGTTCTGAATCGACCTGCGGCCATTGACGCCGGAGAATGCGATGATGTGGCTCTCGTCGGCCGGATCGTCGAGCGCGACGGTGAAATGAGCCCGCCCCTTCTCGCTGTGAAAGAACGCCACCGTCTTGCACGAAAATTCGCGGCCATCGACCTTCGCGGTGCGGCAGGAGCCGGACATCAGCGCATAGAGATCGATGTCTGGCTTGTTCTCAGACGTGCTGGCAGCCGTCATCGGCGCCTGGGCCAGACAGGACGAGCCGAGGCAGAGGCCGAGCGCGACGGCGACAATGCGAGGAAAATGCAGGGACATCCGCGGCGTCAGGCCCGATGGGAGAATCAGGAATTAAGGTTCGATCAACGGATGTGTCAACTTTGCGGCAAAATGAGGTCGGTAATCGCCGGACGCTATTTGCCAATCTGCACCTTCTGCTTCCACAACACCCAGGCACGATCCATGATCACCATGTTGACGCCATCGGCCTTGGCGGCCTCCTCGGCGCTGAGATACGTCACCTCGGAGCCGAGCCCGAGTGCCTGGGCCTGAAGCTTCGCATTCACATCGGTGTAGTAGGCGCGGAACACGGCGGCCTGGACCGCCGGACCGACGGTGACGTCACCATGGCCGCGCATCAGCACCACGGACTTGTCGCCGAGCGCGGATGCGAGCGACCTGCCGATGGCGTTGTTGCGCACCAGCATGTCGGTCGCGCCGAACTCCTTGCCGATGTCCCACACCGGGGCGCCGTCGCCGAGAAAGGCCGCATTGTGATAGAGCGGCTTCAAGGGTGTACGGCTGACGCTGAAGGGGACGACGCCGGGCGAATGCGTGTGTACCACCGCGTTGACATCCGGGCGGGCCTTGTAGATCTCGGCATGGATGAAGCGTTCGAGGAAGACGGCGCGGTTCTTGGCATCGACCGGCTCGCCGTTCTCGTCGAATTCCATGATGTCATTGGCCGTGACCTGCGCCGGCGCGATCGAGCGCGCCATCAGGAAGTGGCGCGGATTGGTGGGATGCCGCGCACTGACATGGCCGAAGGCATCGACGACGCCGAGATCGGCGAGCACGCGGCTGCCGGTCGCGATGTCCTCCAGCAGTTCGCGCGGCACGCCGGGGATGGAGTCTTCGGCGCGAGAGGGGGCGGCGGAGAGGAGGAGGGCGGTGACGGCAAGCGCGGCGAAGCGGCTGAAGCTGGACATCTGGCTCTTCCTCCCGGCCTTCGTTGTCTAGGCTCGTTGCTTCAATATACGCGTCATTGCGAGCGAAGCGAAGCAATCCAGGATGGTGGTCGGGACCCTGGATTGCTTCGCTTCGCTCGCAATGACGGGGAGAGGTTTGAGCGAGGCAACTGGCATGGCAGGGTGAGCGCTCCCTCAGGTCACCGGCGCCGGATTGAACAGCGTCAGATCGTTGTGGATGCCCCAGCGGTCCGACCACGGCTTGGTGCGGCCGCTCGCAACCTCGAGGATCAGCTTGAACAGCTCCCAGCCGGTCTCCTCGATCGTCATCTCGCCGGTGGCGATGCGGCCGGCGTCGAAGTCGATCAGATCCTTCCAGCGCCGCGCCAGCTCGCTGCGGGTCGCGACCTTGATCACGGGCGCGGCGGCGAGGCCGTAGGGCGTGCCGCGGCCGGTGGTGAACACCTGGAGCGTCATGCCGGAGGCGAGCTGCAGGGTGCCGCAGATGAAGTCGGAGGCGGGCGTGGCTGCGAACAGCATGCCCTTCTGCTTGGCCTTCTCGCCCGGCGCCAGCACGCCATGGATCGGACCGGAGCCGGACTTGACGATCGAGCCCAGGGATTTCTCGACGATATTGGCGAGCCCGCCCTTCTTGTTGCCCGGCGTCGTGTTGGCGCTGCGATCGGCGCCGCCGCGGGCCAGATAAGAGTCGTACCAGTCCATCTCGCGGATGAGCGCGCGGCCGACGTCCTCGTTGATCGCGCGCCGGGTCAAGAGCTGGATGGCGTCGCGAACCTCCGTCACCTCGGAGAACATCACGGTCGCGCCGGCGCGCACCAGCAGGTCGGCGGCGAAGCCGACCGCAGGGTTGGCGGTGACGCCGGAGAACGCGTCGCTGCCGCCGCATTGCAGGCCGATCACGAGATCGGCTGCCGGGCAGGTCTCGCGCGTGCGCTTGTTGAGCTGCGCGAGGCGACGGTCTGCCTGGGTCATGATCGCCTCGACGATCGCGCCGAAGCCATCGAAGGCCTCGTCCTGCATGCGCACGATCGAGTCCTCGGTGTCCTCCGGCAGCAGCCGTTCCGGCGCGAGCTTCTCGCAGCCGAGGCCGACGACCAGGATCTCGCCGCCGAAGTTCGGGTTCAGCGCCAGGTTCTGCAAAGTGCGGATCGGCACCACGGCGTCCGGCGCCGTGATTGCGACACCGCAGCCATAGGCGTGGGTCAGCGCGACGACATCATCGACATTGGGGTACTTCGGCAGCAGCTCGCTCTTGATGCGCTTGATCGCGAATTCCAGCGTGCCCTTGACGCATTGCACCGAGGTCGAGATGCCCAGCACGTTGCGGGTGCCGACCGAGCCGTCGGCATTGCGGAAGCCCTCGAACGTGTAGCCGTCGAGCGGCGGCAGCGGCGCCGGCACGGCAGTGGAGATCTCCAGCTTGTCGAGGGCTGGGGCCTCGGGCATGTCGATGCGGGCCTCGTCGACCCATTCGCCGGCCGCGATCGCCGACTTGGCGGTGCCGATGATCTCGCCGTAGCGGATGATGGGGCCGCCCTCGGGAATGTCGACCAGCGCGGTCTTGTGCCCCTGCGGCACGAAGCTTTTCAGCGTCAGGCCATCTGGGAAGCTGGTGCCGGCGGGCAGGCCGAAATCGTTCACCACGATCGCGACGTTGTCGCGCGCGTTGAGCTTGATGATGCGGGGCTCCTGGTTGGCGACGACCTGCTGGTTCATGCTCGCTCCGTGCTGCTCCGTAGGGTGGGCAAAGCGAAGCGTGCCCACCGTCTTTCGTTCGTCTTCGAGCCGTCGGTGGGCACGGCGCTTCGCGCCTTTGCCCACCCTACAGGTCTTGGTTTCCGTCATTGCGAGCGAAGCGAAGCAATCCAGGGCCGAACAGGAGGTCTGGATTGCTTCGTCGCTTCGCGCCTCGCCATGACGGCGCTCACGATGGGCGAGGTCTCACACCGGATAGGTGTAGGCCGTCTTCACCGTCGTGTAGAATTCGCGCGCGTAGGAGCCCTGCTCGCGGGCGCCGTAGCTCGAGCCCTTCCGGCCGCCGAACGGCACGTGATAGTCGACGCCGGCGGTCGGCAGGTTGACCATCACCATGCCGGCCTCGCTGTTGCGCTTGAAGTGCGAGGCGTATTTGAGGCTGGTGGTGCAGACGCCCGCCGCGAGACCGAACTCGGTGTCATTGGCGATTGCCAGCGCCTCGTCGTAGTTCTTCGCACGGATCACGCAGGCAACCGGCCCGAAGATCTCCTCGCGGGCGATGCGCATGGTGTTGGTGGCCTCGGTGAACAGCGCCGGCTGCATGTAGAAGCCGGGCGTTTCGCGGTTCAACAACTCGCCGCCCCAGGTCAGCTTGGCACCTTCGTCCTGGCCGATCTTGAGATAGCGCTGGTCCTGCTCGAGCTGATTGCCGTCGACCACCGGGCCGATATGGGTGCCCTGCTTGACGGCGTCATCCACGACCAGGCCCTTCAGCCGCTCGGTCAGCGCGGCAACGAATTTGTCGTGGATGCCCTCGGTGACGATCAGGCGCGAAGACGCGGTGCAGCGCTGGCCGGTCGAGAAGTAGGAGCCGTTGGCGGCGGCCTCGACCGCGACCTTGACGTCGGCGTCGTCGAGCACGACGAGCGGGTTCTTGCCGCCCATCTCGAGCTGGAACTTCTTCATCGGGTTCGACAGCACGCAGGTCTGCGCGATCTTGCGCCCCGTGCCGACCGAGCCGGTGAAGGAGATCGCGGCGACGTCGGGGTGCTCGAGCAGCGTCTGGCCGACCACCGAGCCGGAGCCGACGACGAGGTTGAACACGCCGGCGGGAAGGCCGGAGCGCGCGATGATCTCGGAGAGCGCATGCGCCGAGCCGGGCACCAGCTCGGCCGGCTTGAACACCACCGTGTTGCCGTAGCAGAGCGCGGGCGCGATCTTCCAGGCGGGGATCGCGATCGGGAAATTCCAGGGCGTGATCATGCCGACGACGCCGACCGCCTCGCGGGTGATCTCGACGTCGAGGCCCGGACGTACCGAGGCGCCCTTCTCGCCGGTCAGGCGCAGCGCCTCGCCGGCAAAGAACGCAAAGATCTGCCCCGCACGCGCCACCTCGCCGATGCCCTCCGGCAGCGTCTTGCCTTCCTCGCGCGCCAAGAGGCGGCCGAGCTCTTCCTTGCGCGACAGGATCTCCGCCGAGATCTTGTTGAGCGCGTCATAGCGCTCCTGCGGGGTCGAGCGCGACCACGCCGGAAAAGCGGCCTTGGCGGCGGCGATCGCCTTCTCGGTCTGCGCGCGGTCGGCCTTGGCATATTCGCCGACGACGTCGTTGGTGTTGGACGGGTTGATGTTGCGGGTCACCCCGCTGCCGTCGACCCACTCGCCGGCAATGAAATTCTTGAGGATCGCGTTCATGTTGTTCTCCAGACTTTTGCGCGATTGCTCGGACGATCTAACCGATCGCCTCCGTCATCGCACGAGACAGGGGCGCTTGTCGTCGAAGGTCCAGCCGGGGATCAGATACTGCATTGCGACGGCGTCGTCGCGTGCGCCGAGCCCGTGGCTCTTGTACAGCGCATTGGCCTTTTCGATGGCGCCGCGGTCAACCTCGATGCCGAGCCCGGGTTGCTCGGGCACGGCAATCCTGCCGCCCTTGATCTGCAGCGGCGCCTTGGTCAGCGCCTGGCCGTCCTGCCAGATCCAGTGGGTGTCGATCGCGGTGACCTTGCCCGGTGCGGCGGCGGCCACATGGGTGAACATCGCCAGCGAAATATCGAAATGGTTGTTGGAGTGCGAACCCCAGGTCAGGCCATTGTCCTTGCAGGTCTGGGCGACGCGGACCGAGCCCTGCATGGTCCAGAAATGGGGATCGGCCAAGGGGATGTCGACCGCGCCGAGCCGCAGCGCATGGCTGAGCTGCCGCCAATCGGTGGCGATCATGTTGGTCGCGGTCGGCAAGCCCGTCGCGCGGCGGAACTCGGCCATGATCTCGCGCCCGGAGAAGCCGGCCTCGGCGCCGCAGGGGTCCTCGGCATAAGCAAGGATGCCGTGCATGTCCTTGCACAGCCGGATCGCCTCGTCGAGCGACCAAGCGCCGTTGGGATCGAGCGTGACCCGCGCCTGCGGAAAGCGCTTGGCGATCGCGGTCACCGCCTCGATCTCGGCCTCGCCTTGGAGCACGCCGCCCTTGAGCTTGAAATCGGCGAAGCCATAGGCGTCGTGCGTCGCCTCGGCCAGCCGCACGACGGCTTCAGGCGTCATCGCCTCCTGATGGCGCAGCGTATACCAGCCATCCTTCTCGCCTTCGCCGGTGGCGTAGGGCAGGTCGGTCTTCTTGCGGTCGCCGATGAAGAACAGATAGCCGAGCGCCTCGACGGATTTGCGCTGCTGGCCTTCGCCGAGCAGCGCTGCGACGGGCAGGCCGAGGTGCTGGCCGAGCAGGTCGAGCAGCGCCGACTCCACCGCGGTGACTGCGTGGATCATCACGCGCAGATCGAACGTCTGCTTGCCGCGGCCGCCGGCGTCGCGGTCCGCGAAAGTCGTGCGCATGGTGGCGAGGATGGTGTTACAGGCGCCGATGCTCTGGCCGACGATCAGGCCCTTGGCATCCTCCAGCGTCTGCCGGATCTTCTCTCCGCCGGGCACCTCGCCGACGCCGGTGTGGCCGGCATTGTCGGTGAGGATGACGAGGTTGCGGGTGAAGAACGGCCCATGCGCGCCGCTGAGATTGAGCAGCATGCTGTCACGGCCGGCGACCGGAATGACCTCCATGCCGGTGACGACCGGTGCACCGGAGATTCCTGTGCTGGTGGCTGCGTAACTCATGTGCTCCTCCGTCGTCGTCTCGTTTTGTTGTCGTCATTCCGGGGCAGCCCGTCAGGGCTGAACCCGGAATCCAGAGATTGGCTTGCGCCTCTTATCCATCAACTCCGAGATTCCGGGTTCAAGGCCTTGCGGCCTTGCCCCGGAATGACAACAAGATCACTCCGCCGCCTGCTGTGCCGAGACGGCGCCCGGCAGCGCCTTCACCAGCGCCGTCAGCTCCGCCATCTCCTCCGCGGTCAGATCGGTCAGCGGCAGGCGGACAGGACCGGAATCGCGGCCGATCACCTTCATGCCGGCCTTGATGATCGAGATCGCGTAGCCCTTCTTGCGGTTGCGTATCGCGATCAGCGGCAAAATGAAATCCTTCAATCCGGCCTGGATGGTGGCGTGGTCGCGCTTGCGCACTGCGGCATAGAAGTTCGTCGCGAACTCCGGTACGAAGTTGAACACGGCCGAGGAGTAGGTCGTCACGCCCATGTCGAGATAGGGCAGCGCGAAGGTCTCCGCGGTCGGCAGGCCACCGATATAGGTTAGGCGGTCGCCCATCCTGGTGTAAACCCGGGTCATCAGCTCGATGTCGCCGATGCCGTCCTTGTAGCCGACCAGGTTCGGGCAGCGCTCGCACAGCCGCGCCAAAGTGTCAGGCTGCAGGATGGCGTTGTCGCGGTTGTAGACGATGACGCCGATCTTGACCGACTTGCAGACCGCCTCGACATGGGCGGCGAGGCCGTCCTGCTCGGCATGGATCAGATAGGGCGGCAGCAGCAGGAGGCCGTCGGCGCCGGCCTTCTCGGCGCCAATGGCGATCTCGCGCGCGATCGCGGTGCCGTAGCCGGTACCCGCCAGCACGGGCACCCGGCCGCGGGTCTCGTGCACCGCGACCTCGACGACCTCAGGCACCTCCGCAGGGGTGAGCGAGAAGAACTCGCCGGTGCCGCCGGCGGCGAACAGGCCTGCGACCTCATAGCCGCAAAGCCAGTCCATGTTGGCGCGATAGGTGGCCTCGTCGAACGAATAGTCGGCCTTGAATGGCGTCACGGGGAAGGAGAGCAGGCCGCTGCCGATCTTCGCAGCCATTTCCGTCGGGGTCATCTTGCTCATCGTGCGGGTCCTTCACGAATGTCTTACGGAATGGCGCGGCACGGGCGCCAGAGCGCATTCTCTGGGCGCTGTCGTAGGACCAAGTTCAATGCCGGTCCAAGCCAATCACGGTATCGATTGATGCTGAGCCGGCATCAATCCTCCGCCTGCTGCACGGCGAGATTGCCGGCCAGCTCGACCAGCGCCGGCAGCAGGGGATTGTCGTGATCGCGCCGCCAGACCAGGAACAGCTCGGCCGGCGTCGGGTTGCGCAGCTTCAGCGGCCGCAGCCGGACATCAGCGATCTTCAAGCTGGAGGCAGCTTCGGGCACGATCGCAAGCCCGAGGCCGGCGCGCACCATCGCCAGGATCGAGTGGATCTGGCTCAGGTGCTGCACGTAGCGCGGCAGCACCTCTGCGCGCATGAACTGCGACACCAGGAGATCGTGGAAATAGCGCGCCTCGGTCTGCGAATACATGATGAAGTTCTGGCCGTCGAAATCACGGATCGACACGGTCTCGGCCGAGGCCAGCCGATGCCGGCGCGGCAGCGCGGCGCAGAGCGGCTCGGCGACGACGCGGCGGGTGGCGAATTCGGGCCGCGCGATCGGCGGCCGCAGCAAGCCGGCATCGATCTGGCCGGAGGCGAGCGCCTCGATCTGGTCGCCCGAGACCATCTCCTTCAGCGACAGATCAGCTTCGGGCAGCTCTGTTCGGCAGGCGGCGACGAGGTCGGGCAGGAAGCCGTAGGCCGCGGCCGCGGTGAAGCCGATCTTCAGCGACCCGCTCTTGCCGCTGGCGATGCGCTGCGCCACCTGGGCGGCGCTCTCCGCCATCTTCAGGATGCGCCGCGCCTCCGGCAGGAAGCTGCGCCCGGCCGGCGTGAGCTTCACCGAGCGGCTGGTGCGCTCGAGCAGCACCGCATCGATGATGTGCTCCAGCACCTGGATCTGCCTGGAGAGCGGCGGCTGCGTCATGTTGAGCCTCACGGCGGCGCGGCCGAAATGCAGCTCCTCGGCCACGGTGACGAAGCAGCGCAGCTGGTTGAGGTCGAACATCGATGCTTCCTCGGCATGGATAGGGCCGGTGGTGCGAGTTTGGTAGCATCGATTGGGGGCAGTGGGAATATTGGCGGGATCGTCGGCCGCGGCTTTGGCAGACGCGCCAAACTCGGCGGTTGGCGTCAGGCAGGGCCACTGCTTGACGCCCCCGTCATGCGCCGGCTCACTTGCTGGACGCAGCAGCGCGGGCATCCGCAATGGCCTGCTTGAAGGCCTGTGCATTGGGGACGCCGGGGATGCGGAAATGGCCGATGATGAAGGCCGGCGTGCCGCGGAAGCCGAGGCCCGTGGCCTGCTCGTGGTTGCGCGCAAGCACGGCGTCGATGTCGGCGCGCTTGGCCGCGAGGTCGGCCTTGGCGCGGGCGAGGTCGATTCCGGCGCCGCTGAGCGCCGCATCGACCTTGGCCTCCGACAGCTTCTCATTGAGCGAGATCAGCGCCTCATGGGCCTCGGCGAACTTGCCCTGATATCTCGCCGCCAGGGTGAGACGCGCCGCGTAGATTGAGGCGCCGCCGAAGATCGGCCAATCCTTGAAGACGAGACGGACGTGACCGTCGTCGCGAACCACCTTGGCGAGCTCCGGGCTGATCTTGCGGCAATACGGACACTGATAGTCGAAATACTCGACGATCGTGATGTCGCCATCGGCGTTTCCGACAGCGGGGATGGCGGGATCGTGCAGGATGCGCGCTTCGCTCAGAATGTCGGTGTCGTCGTCCTCGGCGCGAGCCTGGATCGGCAGGATGGCCGCAGTCAACAGCAGCAGCATGGCGATCGATGCGGTAAAGGCCTTCATGGTCATGACTTGTCGTTCTCCTGATGAGGGATGGTCGATGCGGTGTCGATGGCATCCAGCACGGTCTGCGGCGTCAGCAGTTCGGGGAGCAGGATGCCGTTGGGAGCTCCGGGGCCGTACACGATGTTGAACGGCAGGCCGTAGCGGCCGAAGGATCGGAGGTAGGTCGCGATCGCGTCGCTGGGCGAGGTCCAGTCCGCCTTGACGGCAACGACACCCGACGCGAGTCGGCTGCGCACGGCCGTGCTGTCGAGCACAAGCTTCTCGTTGACCTTGCAGGTGACGCACCAGCTGGCGCCGATGTCGACGAAGACCGTGTGGCCGGCCCGCACCTGTGCCGTGATCTCGGCGGGCACCAGCGGCTGCCAGGCGATTCCGGCCGGCCGGCTTGCGTCGTCCGGCTGCTTGACGGAGGTGGCGGCGATCAGCGCCAGTCCGATCGTGCCGGCGAGGACGGCTCCGGCGATCGTTCGCCGCAACGGGAAACGGAGCGCCGCCGTGATCAGCGCAGGGACGAGCAGCACAGCGGCGAGGATGACCGCAGTCGAGGGTCCACTGATGTCGGCGAGCACGATCAGCAGCCATAGCGCGGTCGCCGCCATCGCGGCCGCTGCGACGGCGCGCAGCTTCAGCATCCAGCGGCCGGGCCGCGGGAAGAGTGCGGCAAGGCCCGGCGCCGCGGCGAGAGACAGATACGGCGCAGCCATGCCGAGCCCAAGCGTGGTGAACACCAGCAGGATCTGCGGCGCGGCCTGCGACAGCGCAAAAGCGACGGCGGTGCCGACGAATGGCGCCGAGCACGGCGTGGCCAGCAGCGTCATGACGAAGCCGTTGATGGCATGACCTGCCATCGTCCTGCGGCTCGCAGCGTTGCCGAGGCGGCCGGCGATCCACCACGGCAGGCTGATCTCGAACAGGCCGAGCAGGTTGGCGCCGAATGCCGCGAGCACGATGATCATCGCGATGAGGAAAGCGGGCTGCTGAAACTGCAGGCCCCAGCCGACTTCGGCGCCCGCGGCCTTGAGCGCGGACAGGATGATGGCCAGGGTCACGAACGAGGCGACGATGCCGGCGGCCGTCGCCAGGAATGCCCGACGCGGCGAGGGCGCGTGTGCGGGATCGTGATCGACCAGCGAAACGAGCTTCAGCGACAGCACCGGAAACACGCAGGGCATGAAGTTGAGGATGAAGCCGCCGAGGAGGGCCACGCCGAGAATGGCCCAGATCGATGCCGCCGAAGGACGCGGTGCCGGTGTGGCTGCTTTGGCCGCAGAAGCGTGAGCAGCTTGATCGACATCCACCGGAAGCATGGCTTCTATCGATCGGTCGCCATCGACCAGGGTGACCCGCAGGCGTTGCACCGGACCGGCCCGATCGAGGCCTTGCACCGGCACGGCGATCCGTACGCCGCCGTCCGACATCGTGCTCACCTGGGGACGGCCGCTGGACACGGCGTCGTCCCCATCAAGGAAGACGTCGGGCGCGTGCAGTGGCGGCGTAGCATGCGCTTCGAGCAGCAGTTGCGGCTTTGGTTGCCGATCGATGCGCAGCGCCGTGATGGAAAGTCCGGGCGAACTCGCCCGCGGGACGCTCTGCCGCCATTCGTCGATCAGCGCCTGATCGTTCGGCCGACGCGAAACGGCGGGGATGTCGGCCTCGAGATCGGCTTCCTGCTGGGTGCAGATGACCGAGCAGACGAACAGCACGGCCTTCAGCGTGAGATGTGCGGGCGCCGCTCCATCCTCGAGCCGCACGCGCAACGGAAACAGCACGTGCTCGGCATAGCCGAACGTGTCGATATCCTGCTCGCTGAAGCGGCTCGGCGCCGGCCATTCGACGGTGACATCGGCGACGTTGCGCGAGCCGCTCCAGTCGAATTGCGGTGGTGCGCCGGCGTCGCCGGGCGAGCGCCAATAGGTGTGCCAGCCTGCATCCAGCCTGACATCCAGTCCCGCCCACGCCGTGGCCGGGCGGTCGTCTGCTCGCGTGATGTCGCCGACCAGCAGGCGCGTGTCGACGTTCGCCTGCGGCCGCAACTGACCCGCGGCGGCGGTCGTCGCCGCAAGATGGAGCAGGCCGAACAGCAATACGAGCCGGCCAAGATGACGGATGGACATGATGATCTCCCGCGCGCTGATCGCACATTGCGGTGGCCGCTGCGCCGCGCGATCCGGCGCAAGGCACGCCTAGAGACGGGCACCACGAGCCGATCCGCGTGACCCGCGATCGATGTTGGATATTCGTTCGCTCAAGTCACGGCGTTACGCTGCCCGTGAGCCGATGAGCACGGAACGGTCAGGCGTGGCGACAGGGAGGACGGTAGGGCGAGGACCCGTAGCATTGCGTCGTCAGCGCCTCGTCATAGGGGCGCCAGGACAGCGTCCGGGAGGCGGCAACCGGCTGTGCCGCAGGATTGTCGTTCGCCGGGACGGCGGTCAGACCAGCCGCGGCAAACGGACAGGTGTTGATCATGCCCGGAAGGACGGCCTTCCTGCACGGCTTGGGCGCGCTCGTGGTCGTTCGGGACCATTGAGGGGCACCGGCACCGGTGTCTGCCGTGGCAACCTCGAACGTTCCGAGCAGAGGCGCCAGACTCAAGACGAGCGCGACCAGCGCCGCCATCAGGCGGCGTGTCATCGCGGGCATCTCGAAATCAGCATGCCTCATCTTGGATCATCTGCTCCAGCTTGGACTGGTCGCGCAGACCGGCCGCTCTTGGCAACTGACATCTTCGTGACGCCGCGAACTTGCGGCCCAGGCCGGCATCGCGTGAGCAAAGCGAGTGGTTCTCAAAGTACGTTGATCGGTACCTTCAGGAATGTCTTTCCCGTCGCGTCCGCGGGAGGCAGATGTCCGGCGCGGATATTGACCTGAAGCGATGGAATGATCAGGCGCGGCATGCCGAGCGTCTTGTCGCGGGCCTCGCGAAGCGCAACGAACTCGTCCTCGGTCATCCCGTCTCGCGCGTGGATGTTGTGGAGCCGCTCCTCGCCGACGGTCGTTTCCCAGCGCACCGCGCGGCCGTTGGGGGCATAGTCGTGACACATGAACAGCCGGGTCTCGCGCGGCAGCGTTTCAAGGATCTTCCGGATCGAGCGAAACAGCGTGCGCGCATTGCCGCCTGGAAAGTCGGCCCGCGCCGTTCCCCCGTCGGGCATGAACAAGGTGTCGCCGACGAAAGCTGCATCGCCCATCACGTGCGTGGCACAGGCGGGCGTGTGACCGGGCGTGTGCATCACGAGGGCCGTCATCTGTCCCACCTGATAGGTGTCACCATCCTTGAACAGCCGGTCGAATTGGCTGCCGTCGCGGCGAAACTCCGTGCCCTCGTTGAAAACCTTGCCGAAGGTCTCCTGCACGGTCAGGATATGCTCGCCGATGCCGATCTTGCCGCCGAGCTTGTCCTGGATGTAGGGCGCAGCGGAGAGATGATCGGCATGCGCATGCGTTTCGATCAGCCACTCTGGCCGGAGTCCGTTGATCTTCACGTAGTCGATCAGCATGTCGGCGGAGCGGGTGCTGATGCGGCCGGCCGCGTAGTCGATGTCGAGGACGGGATCGACGATCGCGCAGGAATGCGATGACGGGTCCTTCACTACGTAGCTGATCGTGCTGGTGTCAGGATCGAAAAATCCGGCCACCTTCGGCTGCACGCGGAGATCGATTGGATAGGACATGGCTGCTGCTCCACGATTTGGCTCCGGGGCGGCATCGCCGCCCACGCCGCGTTTGTTGTCCTGCGCGGTCTAAGACATCGGACTGGATTTCGTTCCGCAGGTATTGATGCCGAGCATCGCGTAGGGCGGGCACCAGCCGATCAGTGCGGTGCCGAGCGGGATCAGGCCCAGAAGGCCCCACAAGGTCTGCGGCCCTACGACCGTGAGACTGAGGATGGCGAGTCCGACGATGATCCTGAGCAGCCGGTCGATCTTGCCAATGTTCCGTGTCATGTCGCGCTCCCCTTTGGCTTGCGATGATGCAGACGATAGGGCGGGATACGGCGCGCGTATGTAACTAAGTCACCAAGAGACGCCGGTTCCTAATCATGCTGGGCCAGCTGGACAAGCGCCGGTCTGTCGGTGATCTCGACGATTCCGCGAGCCATTCGCAACCAGCCGCGCCTCGCGAATTCATTGAGCTGGCGGCTGATGACCTCGCGTGCGCTGCCGAGCTCGTTGGCGAGATCCTGATGCGTTGCAACGATCTGCTGCTTTGCCCCGGCAAGCTCGAGAAGCTTCTGGGCGAGCCGCACATCGATCCGCTCGAACGCAACCTCCTCGATGATGCGGAAGAGATTGGTGACGCGGCGGCTGAACGCGGTGAAGACGAACTGACGGAATTCGCGCGAGCTGGCGATCAGCCGGTCGAACAGCGCGCGCGGGATCGCCACGGCGCGGATCCGGGTCTCCGCGATGCCCTCGGCCTGGTATTCCTCGTAGCCCATCAGGCAGGCCGTGGTCAGCGCGCAGCTTTCGCCTGCCTGGACGCGGTAGAGCACGATCTCGCGGCCGGCCTCGGACGTCTGCTGCACCCGGATGGTCCCGTCCAGCAGCAGCAGGAAGGAGTCCGGCGCCTGGCCGGGGCCGAAAATCCGGCTGCCTTCCGGAAGCTCGACAATGAGGCTGGCCTCGCGCAACTGCGCGAAGATCTCCTCCGGCAGTTGTCGCAACGGCGGGAAAGCGCTCGTCCAGTCCTGCTCCGACGACATCACGACATCCGGCTGCGCCACATCGGCGTCGTCCAGACTTGCCATAGGATCGCGCGTGGGTCGAGGGACGGGATCTGCCCCCGTCCCTAATCTTCGGCACCATGAGGGAGCTCGCATGGACTCCGGCAGCGCGTTGCCTTGCAACCGATCGGCGTCTCACGCATGCGTGGCCGTTGCAGGCGGGCCAGACCAACAGGTTGCCGCACCTGCCGGCAGAGCAAGGCCCGCGCACTCTCGGACCGCGCCTTTCCTCGCTCTTTGCTCTTAGCTCTTGGTGCTTGCCGTCTTGTCGAGCGCCGCCCGCAAACCCTTGGCGAGCTTGATCGCATCATCGTTCGCCCAGAAGTGCATGAAGAAGAGGCGGGGGTGTTCGTCCAGCATGTGGCTATGCAGCGCCGTGACCTCGATGCCGTGGGCACGGAGCGTCCGGATCACGGGGTTCACCTCCTCCCCGCTCAGCACGAAGTCACCGGTGACAGCGGCCTTGCCCGCGCCGGTCGGCTGGAAGTTGATGCCCGTCGCGACGCCCATCGCCGCGACGGGAGACAAGGATAGTCCGCCCTCGATAATTGGATCGCGTCGCGGCACGTTGAACTGATAGACCCCGCCATTGGCCTGTCCTTTGACCGCCAGGATCTGATCGAGCTGTGTCGTATCGAGATCGATGGCCGGCGGCGGCGTGGTCGGCGACGCCGCAATCGTCAACGGTGTCTTGCTGTCGGCGAGGGCGTCGCGGATGGCGGACGCGAGTTTGACCGGATCGCCGTGACCGGCGACATGCATGTAGAACGTTGCTGGGCTCGCGCGGAGCAGATGGTTGTGCACGGCGCTGATTTCGAGCCCGCCGGCGATCATCTTCGCCATTACCGGATTGACCTCTGATTCCAGCAGGACGAGATCGCCCATGATCATGGTGCCGCCATGCGCCGGCTTGAACGCGACCCAGCCGCCGAGCGCGAGCGCCGGCCTGATGGTTACGCCGTCCAGGGTCACCGCGAGATCGGTGCGCGGGAAGCCGTACCGGCGGACGTCTCCCGCCACGGATGGCTTCCGGCCCAATGTCTCGTCGACCTTCTGCCAATCGATGTCCTGTGCGCGCGCCGTCGAGACGATCGGTCCGGCGCCGTGTGCGAGGAGGCAGGCGCCGAGGCCCAACAGACTCCAGATCGTGCTTCTCATCGTTCGCTCCTTTTGGTCTGTCACTGCCCCATGTTCCGTCGCAGCGTGCTCTCAGATGACGCCCGCAAAGCGCATCAGGATGCCCGCGATGCACGAGGCGGCGAGCACGACGAGCATTCCCACGTTGAAGCGGAAAATGGCCGTAGCGGCCGCAACCGACAGGACAACGGCCGGCAGGTCGATGCTCATCGGCCGGGGCGCGTCGAATGACAGTCCAAATCCCTGGATCGGAAAGGTCTCGCGGAAGAGGGTGTGCAGCGCGAACCAGATCGACAGATTGAGAATCACGCCCACGACGGCGGCGGTGATGGCCGAGAGCGCGCCGCCGAGCGCCTTGTTTCCCCGCAACGCCTCGATGTAGGGCGCGCCGACGAAGATCCAGAGAAAGCACGGCGCGAACGTCACCCACGTGGCCAGCAGTCCGCCCAGCGTGCCGGCGAGCATGGGAGACAGCCCGCTGGCGCCGCGGAACGCGGCCATGAAGCCCACGAACTGGACGACCATGATCAGGGGACCGGGAGTCGTCTCCGCCATGCCGAGGCCGTCGAGCATCTCGCGCGGAGCAACCCAGTGATAGTACTCCGCGGCCTGTTGCGCGACGTAGGCGAGCACGGCGTAGGCGCCGCCGAACGTCACCATCGCCATCTTGCTGAAGAAGATCGCGATCTGGCCGAAGACGTCGTTCGGCCCGAGCAGGATCAGCAGTGCGAAGACGGGGACGAGCCAGATCGCGAGCCAGACGGCCGCCACGCGCAGCGTGCGCGCAGCGTTCGGACGGACGTGATCCGGCACGGCCTCGCCGAGCATGCTGTCGATCGCGCCGGCGCTCTTGCCGCCGTGCTCGAGGGCTGCGAACTCCGGCCGGCCGAGGCGGGCACCGACGAAGCCGATGACTCCGGCGGCAATGATGATGATCGGAAACGGCGCCCCGAAGAAGAAGATCGCGACGAAGGCTGCGGCCGCCAGTCCGATCATGATCCGATTGCGCAGCGCACGCTTGCCGACGCGGACGACGGCCTGGATCACGATCGCCAGCACGGCCGCCTTGAGGCCGAAGAACAAGGCTTCGACGACGCCGACATTGCCATAGGCTGCATAGATGTAGCTGAGGCCCATGATGGCGAAGATGCCGGGCAGAACGAAGAGCGTTCCTGCGACGATGCCGCCCGTGGTCCGGTGCAGCAGCCAGCCGATATAGGTCGCAAGCTGTTGCGCCTCCGGGCCGGGCAGCAGCATGCAGTAGTTCAGGGCGTGCAGGAAGCGGCTCTCCGAGATCCAGTTCTTCTCCTCGACGAGAATGCGATGCATGACCGCGATCTGACCGGCGGGGCCGCCGAAGCTCAGCACGGCCACCCGGATCCAGACGAGAAGCGCCTCGTTGAAGGAGATGCCGTGGGCGAGCTCCTCCGCGATCGGCTTCCGGGATGCTGCGACGTCCGTCATGACTTCACCGTGCTGGTCGGCCAGTTGTGCGCCTCCTTCGTGGCGTCGCGGCACCAGCGGTAGAAGGCATCATAGAGCAGCAGGCCGGCGCTCAGCTGCTCCAGATCGTCGTCATACATTCGCGATAGGCCGAGTGAAGCGGCAAGGAGGCCAGGAGCCTCGGGCGAGAGATCAAGTCGCGCCGTATCCGCGGCACGCACCAGCGTGGCGAGTCGTTCCAAGGGTGGTGTCCGCAGACCGAGCTCCTCGACCATGACGTCGAAGGTGCAAAGCTCGCCGCGGTGGCTCCAGAAGACATTCTCGATGTCGAAGGGAGTGGCTTGGAAACGCTCGGCGACGGCTTCGACTTCGGCCGGCGTCACGAACAGGAAGACCGCGGCGGGGTCGACGAAGCGACGGATCAGCCATGGACAGGCGATGCGGTCGATCTTGGGGCGTGATCGCGTGACCCAGACGGTGCGGCCGCGGTCGTCCCTGCTCGGAATTCTGTCGGCTGGCACGGTCGGGAGTTGTGCCTCTGTCCAGCCGACGTGCCCGCCCTCGAGGACCTCGGCTGCGACGTTGCTGCACCGGAGCCAGGCCGCGGTGCCTTCGCTCAGCTTCTTGCCTTTCTGGCAGATCACGACAACCGATTGGCCGGTGAAGCTCGGTGCCCATTGCTGGACGTCGAGATGGGAGCGCCTGACGGCGCCGGGGATGAGGCGTGGGTCGGCGGCGAAATCCTCGTCGACACGCACGTCGACGAGCCGTGGCGAGGTCGCCGTGCCGATCAGTCGAGACAATTTTTCGGATGATATCGAGGTGTATGATGATGACATGTTGCGCCCTTGGTGACCAGGACGCGATTCTTGGGCATGTCGCCTCGCGGGGAGATCGCACATCCCCGTAAGCGAAATAAAGCGCTCGATGGCTCGGCTGTCAACTGCCGGATGGGCCGGGAACGCCGCGGAGGTAATGCGCTGATCTCTCCCTGTCCGGCTGGATCCCGGATCGCGGGCCTCACGTGATGAATTCGTGCAGACCCAGCCACCCCGTATAGACCCCGACGAGCACGATCAGAGCCGCCGAGACGTAGGGCGCACGGTGGGCGAAGCGACTGAGCCCGCTCCAGTGCCGCTCGACGTGCCGCAGGCTAAGGGCCGCCGCGACGCCAACCGAGACCATCGTGATCGCCAGACCGATGCCGAAGCACAGCACCAGAATGAAGCCGAGGGCGAACTGCTTCAATTGGATGCAGAGCAGCAAGACGGTGATGGCGGCGGGGCAGGGGATCAACCCGCCTGTGAGACCGAAGGCGACGATCTGCGCGGTCGTGACCGTGCGTCCCGCAAAGCGCTTTCGAATGTCGTCCGCATGGGCGCGTGCGTGGGCATCGTCCTCATCGCCGAGGTCCATGTGATCGTGCCCGTGTTCCTCGAACAGGATCTCGGCAGTGTCACCCGCAAGCGCAAGCCGTGCCTTGAACGCGTGCGGCTCGGGAATCTCCTCGATGCTCTCCAGGTAATCGCTTGCGGCGCGGAAGCTGAAGCTCTGCGCGTCGCCATCTCCGCGAATGGTCGTGAGCTGGAGTTCGCCGGCCGGAGGGAGCGCGCCGGACTCGGTCCGGACTCGCCAGCGTGGCGGCACGCCGTCTTCGAAGATCTCGAGCAACAACGTACGTCCGGTCAGCACGACGGATGTCGGCGCGTCATGATGATGATGACCGTGATGTTCATTCTTATCCCGCCACGTGCGCCAGACCATCCACACGGCGATGCCGATGATGACGACGGCCGAGATCAGTTGCAGATAGGCTTCGCTCCGCGCCCCGGAGAATTCTTGGCCAAAGTGAAGCCCGGCCAGCGCGATCACCCACACGATCGCGGTGTGGGAGAGGGTTGCCGACAGGCCAAGCAGCACGGCCTGAAAAACGGTTCCTCGAATCGCGACGATGAACGCAGCCATCATGGTCTTGGAGTGACCCGGCTCGAGCCCGTGCAGCGCGCCTAGAACGATGGCGCTGGGGACGAACAGCCACGCGTTCGCGCTGCTTTGTTGCAGAAGGTGAGACAGGTCGGTCATGCGAGTGTCATTTCAGATAGGTTCGAACCACTTCGATGAGGTCCGCGGCGCCCTTGGCCTTTTCAGGGTCCTTTTCGTGCGCCGGATCGACGACATGGTGGCGGATGTGATCCTCCAGCAGCTCGGTGGTCAGGCCTCCGATGGCGCCCCTGACCGACGCCACCAGCATGAGGACGTCGGCGCAGCCCAGCTCCGCGTCCAGCGCCCGTTCCACGGCATCAATCTGTCCTTTGATGCGCCGGACGCGCGCAAGCAGCTTCGACTTGTGTTTGATCGTGTGCGACATCTCCATAAGATAGGGGGGTACCCTACAGAGGTCAACAGGACTCCGGGACCCCGACCGGTCTTTCGCCCGTGGCAGGCGCGCTTCTCGAGCCAGCCCGGCTCGACATGGATGACGTTGCGCGCGACGTGCGTCCGCCGTCCTCGACGCATGATCGGACCGTCCAGCCCGCCTCAGATCAGCAAGGGCAGCTGTGCGTCCGCCCCGGCGTCATTCTGCTGCTGCAAGGATGACAGCGAAACGCCGAGGAGCCGCACCGGCTTCGGCAACGGCATCTCGCTCTGCAGGAGCGCAACGGACAACCGGGCCAGATCCTCGCGACTCCCGACCGCGTGGGCGACGGACCTGCTGCGCGTCATGATGTCGAAGTCGGCGAACTTGACCTTCAGCGTGACCGTCCGGCCTCGGTTGCCGCTGGTTTCACAATGCTGCCAGACCTTGTCGATCAGGGGCTGCAGCTCCGCCAACATCGGCTCGAATTCCGTCAGGTCCGTCGAGAAGGTGTTTTCGGCGCCGACGGATTTTCGGATGCGATTGGCTCGGACCGGGCGATTGTCGATTCCGCGCGAGATCCAATAGTAGTGGTTGCCCGCTTTGCCGAAGTGCTGCTGGAGGAAGGGCAGGGTCTGATTGCGGATGTCGAGGCCGGTATGAATTCCGAGCGCGTTGAATTTCGCAGCGGTCGCCGGGCCGATGCCGTGAAACCTGCCGACCGGCAGCCCCTCCACGAAGACCGGACCCATCTCCGGCGAAATGACGTATTGCCCATTGGGCTTGCGATGGTCCGAGGCCAGCTTGGCGAGGAACTTGTTGTAGGAGATTCCCGCGGAGGCATTGAGTCCGGTTTCGGCCTTGATCTTGGCCCGGATCTGCAACGCGATGTCGCGCGCCAGCGGAATGCCTCGCAGGTTTTCGGTGACGTCCAGATAGGCCTCGTCCAGCGACAGAGGTTCGATGATCGGCGTGTGCTCGGCGAAGATGGCGCGGATCTGCTGGCTGATGGCCTTGTAGACCTCGAAGCGCGGCTTGACGAAGATCAGGTCCGGGCACTGGCGCTTTGCCGTCACCGACGGCATGGCCGAGCGCACGCCGAACGCCCGAGCCTCGTAGCTTGCGGCTGCCACGACGCCGCGCTCGCGCGATCCGCCGACGGCCACGGGTTTGCCGCGCAGCTCGGGATTGTCCCGCTGCTCGACCGACGCATAGAATGCATCCATGTCGATGTGGATGATCTTGCGAATGGCCGGCGGCGCGGCATCCTGTTCCGGACCGGAGCTTGGCATCGCCAAGCTCTATCAGAGCGTGGCGATGAAGTCTGCCCGGCCCGAGCGCTGCCTGCGACGTCCCTTTGACGGCGGCGTTGCGATGAGATCTGCCCGTCAGGCCATCAAACGGCGGCTGGGGAAAAGCACTCAGAAAAAAGGATGGCCTACGGTGATTGAAACGAAGCAGCGCAGCCGGGACCCGTTGTCAAAACGGGTCACGCCGCCGCGACCGAAATTCGCCTGGCCCGGCTGTGATGTTTGAGCTCACGTTCCTGGGGACCTCGGCGAGCGTTCCGTCCGCGGACCGCAATCATCCCGGCCTTCTCGTTCGAGCAGGCCGGGATCGCATTCTCGTCGATTGCGGCGAGGGGATCCAGCGTCAGCTGCTCCGCGGTGGGGCAGGCTTTCGGCGGCTCGATCGGATCCTGCTCACCCACGGCCATTTCGACCATGTCCTCGGCATTCCCGGACTGTTTTCCACCCTGCGGCTGCGCAGGAGCGCTGACATCATGCGCGTCCACGGCAGCCCCGGCACGCTCGATGTGGTGGTCCGAATGCTCGCGGGGCTGTGGGGCGAGGGCCGCGCGCCGATCCCGCTTGAGTTCGTACCGCTCAGGCGCGGGGAGGTTCTCGACGCCGGTGAGTTTACGATCAACTGCTTTCCCGTCCGGCACCGCGACACCGACAGCTTCGGCTTCGAATTTGTGAGTCGAGCGCGCCGCCATCTGCTGCCAGAGCGTCTGGCAGCGCTCGCCGTGTCCGATGGGCCCGTGCGGAAGGCCTTGGCGGAGGGCCGGCCGGTCACGCTGGAGGATGGCCGAACCATCGATCCTGAGGATGTTCTGGGGCCTCCGCAGGGACCAAAGAAGCTCGTCATCGTCGGCGATGCGGAAACGACCGAGGGTCTGCATGAGTACGTCCGCGACGCGGACATGCTCGTGATCGAGGCGACCTTCCTCCGGCGCGATTCTGCCATGGCTCGCGACTACGGCCACCTGACGGCCGCGGAGGCCGCCGGCCTCGCGGCGTCCAGCAACGTCAGGCAGCTCGTCCTGAACCACATCTCCGGCCGCTATCCCGACGAGGAGATCCTCGCCGAGGCGCGGGAGATCTTTCCTGACAGCCGAGTCGCGATCGATTTCGACCGGATGGTGGTCTAGCGGCTCGTTCGGGCACGTCTGCTACGTCGCACCCGAGCCGCTCTGCAAACGGCTCTGGGCGAACGCGATGTACCAGTCGAGGCAACCGGGATTGGCCATCGCATCGCGGTTGATGACCTTGTCGAGGGGCTGCCCGAGCAGGAGCTTCTTGATCGGGAGCTCCTGCTTCTTGCCGGACAGCGTGCGCGGGATCTCGGTAACCGCGAAGATGTCGTCAGGCACGAAGCGTCGCGACAGGCTGCTTTCCACCGCCATGTTGATCTTCCGCTTCATCGCTGCATCGAGCGCGACGCCGTCGCGCAGGACCACGAACAGCGGCATGTAGCTGTCTCGGCCGAGATATTCGAGATCGACGACCAGCGAATCGAGGATCTCCGGCAGCGCTTCGATGGCCGAGTACAATTCGCTCGTCCCCATGCGCAGCCCGTGGCGATTGATGGTCGCGTCGCTACGACCATAGATCACGCAGGAGCCGTCCGGATTGACCTTGAGCCAGTCGCCGTGCCGCCAGACCGGCCCGCCCTCGCGCGTCTCGAAGGCGTCGAAATAGCTTGCGAGATAGCGCACATTCCCCGCGTCGTTCCAGAACCGCAGCGGCATCGACGGCATCGGCGCGGTGCAGACGAGCTCTCCGACCTCGCCGATGACAGGCTTGCCCTGGTCGTTGAAGGCCTCGACCGCTGCGCCGAGGACGCGGCACTGCATCGTTCCGGGCACCTGCGGCAATTCGCGATTGCCGCCGATGAAGGCGCCGGCGAAGTCGGTGCCGCCCGAGATGTTGGCCCACCACATTTGCGCCTGCGCCCGGCAGCCATTGACCTGCGACAGCGCCGCGAACCGCTGATCGAACCAGGCCTGCGTGTCGGCGCTGAGCGGCGAGCCGGTGGACCCGAGGCAACGCAGATGGGACAGATCGCCCGCGTCGGCCAGGTTGATGTCCGCCTTGACGCAGCTCGCGAAGAACGCCGCGCCCGCGCCGAAGAAGGTGGATTTCGAATTCGCCACGAATCGCCACAGCGTGGTCCAGTCCGGACGATCCTTCGGTCCGGCGGGGCTGCCGTCGAAGATGCAGCACGTGGTCCCGTTCAGAAGCGCGCCCACCTGGTTGTTCCACATGATCCAGCCGGTCGAGCTGTACCAGTGATAGCGCTCGCCGAACGAATTTGGCTGATACGAGCAGCCGATGTCGTTGTGCAGCCCGAGCAGGGCGAGTGTGACGACGATGATGCCGCCGTGACCATGCACGATCGGCTTCGGCAGCCCGGTGGTGCCGCTCGAATAGACGATCCAGAGCGGATGATCGAACGGAAGCCACTCCGGTTCGAAGGCATCGATGCCAGGGCTTGTTCTTGCCAGAACGTCCGAGAGACGAACCCCGTCGCTCACCTGCGCGCCGGCATCGTCACTGTGCAGGATGACGTGACCGAGTGTCGGCAACGACCGGCGCAGCTCCTCGACGACACCGCGGCGATCGTGCCGGCGGCCGGCATAGGTGACCGCATCGCAGGCGATCAGCACCTTGGGTTCGATCTGCTTGAACCGGTCGATCACGGCGGGCGCGGCCATGTCGGGCGCGCAAACGCTCCAGATCGCGCCAATGCTCGCCGAAGCGAGAAACGCGATGATGGCTTCGGGTATATTGGGCAGATAGGCGGCGACCCTGTCGCCGGGCGCCACGCCTTGCTCGCGCAGATGCAGCGCCAGGGCGGCTGCCTTTCGCCGAAGCTCGGGCCAGGTCGTCTCCGTGAGCCTGCCGTCCTCGTGACTGCTGATGATCGCAGGCAGGCCCGCCGCATCGGCGGCGTCGACGTGACGAAAGACCTGCTGGGCGTAGTTGACCGAAGCGCCCGGAAACCAGACCGCTCCCGGCATCGTGCGCTTGCTGAGGACGGTCGAAAACGCGGACGGCGACTGCAGGTCATGATAGTCCCAGATGCTGCGCCAGAATCCGTCGAGGTCGCGGATGGACCATTGCCGCATCTGCTCGAAGTTCTCGAAGTGGAGGCCGCGATTGTCCCTCAGCCATTGCCGATAGAGAGCCATTTGCGGGACGTAGGGAGCTATCATCATTCGTTCCGGCTTGTTTGCATGGTACGGCCAGGAGACGCCAAGAGGCGCTCATTTCGACTTCTGCTTCCGCCGCTTGTAGAGCGCGTTGAAGCCCCCGGCCATGAAGGTCACGAACCGCTCGCGGACCGCGGCGAAATCGTCGGACTTGCACAGGCCGCCGGACAGGCGGTCGATCCGGCCGGTCCGTGACAGGATCAGCGAGTAGGCGCCGGAGGTGAACTGGAAGCTCCAGAACAGGTCCTCAGGCTTGGCGTCGGGCAACGCCTTCTGCAGCAGCCCGATGAGACGCAGCACCAGCGGATCGAGATAGGTGTCCATCATCTCCACGCCATAGCCCGGCGCGTTGGCGACCTGCGCGAAGATGCGGCCGAAGTGTCGCCAGTTGTCCTCTTCGTTGACGTAGACGTCGAACGCGCCGTCATAATAGGCACGCAGCGCGCCTTCAACGGTCGGACGATCTCCGACCTTGGCCTCGTAGGCATCCAGCCCGGCCGTGCGCACCGTGACCGCGTATTCCATGCGGCGTTCGAACACGGCATCGAACAACGCCCTCTTGCCCTCGAAGTAGTAATGGATCAGCGCAGGATGGATGCCCATCTTGTCCGCCACATCCTTGATCGTCACGCCGAAATAGCCGAGCTGCGCGAACAGCTCCTCGCTGGTGTCGAGGATCAGCTTCACCGTCGTCGCGCGCTGTTCCGCGCGCGTGCGGCGCCCTTCGGGTTTCGGCTCTGCTGGCATGCTCTCCGTGGTCCCTGATCGGCGCACACAGGAACGGCACCGTTGGTGTTTTGACGATGAGGGGGTGGGCGCGCCCGGTCAAGCAAGACTTCGGGCTTCCAACATTTTCATTTAGTGCTAAATGAATGAACTTGACCGGCGGCCGGCCGGACGGTAGGTCTCGGAGACCTGATGGAAGGCGGTCGACGATCGGGCGGCGGGCAGCGCGTCGCCAGTCTCGTCGTGCGCGGACATCATCAAAAACAATCGGCTGGCCATGGATCAGCCGCTCACGGGAGGACACATGACACGGATCAAGTCGACGGCGGCTGCCCTGCTGATGTTCGGCGTGGGCCTTTCAGCCCCGGCATCCGCTGAAAAGAAATACGACGTCGGCGCGACCGACACCGAGATCAAGATCGGCCAGACCAACCCGCTCAGCGGGCCGGCTTCCGCTTTCGGTGCCATCGGCAAGGCGGAGGCGGCCTATATCCGCATGATCAACGAGCAGGGCGGCGTCAATGGTCGCAAGATCAACCTCATTCAATACGATGACGCCTATAGCCCGCCGAAGACGGTCGAGCAGGTGCGCAAGCTGGTCGAAAGCGACGAGGTGCTGACCACGTTCCAGATCATCGGCACGCCGCCGAATGCCGCGGTCCAGAAATATCTGAACAGCAAGGGCGTTCCGCAGCTTCTGGCGGGAAGCGGAGCGTCCCGCTTCACCGATCCCAAGAACTTTCCGTGGACGATCTCCGCCAACCCGAACTACCAGTCGGAAGCGCACATCTACGCAAGATACATCCTGGAGAACTATCCGAACGCGAAGATCGGCATCCTCTATCAGAACGACGACCTCGGCAAAGACTACGTCAAGGGCCTGAAGGACGGGCTCGGCGCCAAGGCCGGCATGATCGTGAAGGAGCTGTCCTACGAGCTGTCCGACCCGACGGTCGATTCCCAGTTGGTGACGCTGAAGGCATCGGGCGCCGACCTCTTCTACAACATGTCGACACCGAAATTCGCGGCGCAATCGATCAGGAAGGCCGCCGAGCTCGGTTGGAAGCCCGTCCACATCCTGGAGGTCAACGCGACGGCGGTCGGTCAGGTGCTCGTGCCCGCGGGGCTCGAGAATGCCAGGGACATCATCTCGGTCGCCTACGGCAAGGATCCGCTCGATCCGCAATGGGCCGATGACGAGGGCATGAAACGCTACAAGGCGTTCATGGCGAAATACGCGCCCGGCGAGGACGCCAACAGCGGCTTTGCGACCTATGGCTACTCGACGGCCGCTCTGCTCGTCCACATTCTCAGGCAATGCGGCGACGAGCTGACGCGCGCCAACATCATGAAGCAGGCGACCAACATCAAGGGCTTCGTTCCCGATCTCGGGTTGCCGGGAATGTCGGTGACGACGACCCCCGATGACTACCGCATCAGCAAGCAATTCCAGATGATGAAATTCGATGGTCAGCGCTGGATCATATCGGGGCCGATCCTGACCGACGACTTCAAGGCGGACTGAAGCTTCTCACCGGGCCACGGCCTGATCGGGCGCTGCTTGTGCGCCCGGTCACCCCGCGGCCTCTGCTTTGCCGTCACGGTGCCGCGGCGAAGGCCGGTGGCCGAAAGCTGACCCCTGTCCATCGGAGCGCCCGCTCATGACCAGTGAAGCCGTCTGCCGCCGTCGCGGCTTCGATCCTGCGGCGCTTGCGGCGATCGGCCCGGAACTCGCCGCATTCGTCGATCGCGGCGAACTCGCCGGCATCGTGTCTCTCACCTCGCGCGGCGGCGAGATCGTTCATGCCGAGACGATCGGCTGGCGCGATGTCGAAACCAAGAGCCCGATGCGCTCGGATACGTTGTTCCGGATCGCGTCGATGACCAAGCCGATCACCTCGGCGGCGGCGATGATGCTGGTCGAGGAAGGCAGGATCGCCTTGGCGGACCCGATCTCCCGGTGGATTCCAGAGCTGGCCGATCTGCGGGTCCTGCGTGACGCCGCCGGCCCGCTCGACGATGCCGTGCCCGCCCGGCGCGCGATCACCGTCGAGGATCTGCTCACGCACCGTTCGGGCATCGCCTATGCGTTCTTCTCGGAAGGCCCGCTCAAGCTAACCTATGAGCGCGCGCTCGGTGATCCCGCGATGAACCGGTCCACGCCCGACGAATGGCTCGCTGCGCTTGGCACGCTGCCGCTGGCGTATCAGCCCGGCGACCGCTTCCACTACGGTCATTCGACCGACGTGCTCGGCTTCCTGATCGGCCGGGTCGAAGGCAAGCCGTTCCGGCAGGTGCTGCAGGAGCGCATCTTCACGCCGCTCGGCATGGTCGATACTGATTTCTGGCTGCCGCACGCCAAGCGAGATCGTCTGGCGAGCCTGTACGGATATGACGAGACGGCGGGGCGGCTCGCGAAGGTCGAGCCGGTCATGTATGACGAGCCGCCGGCCTACACGCCGGGCGGCGGCGGGTTGATCTCGTCCGCGCCCGACTATCATCGGTTCGCGCGCATGCTGCTGAGAGGAGGCGAGCTGGACGGCGTCAGGCTGTTGCGACCCGAAACCGTCAACCTGATGCGCACCAACCGGCTGATTGACGCGCAGCGCCAGATTCCCTTCGCCGGCATGCCGCTGTGGCAGACCTGCGGATTTGGGCTCGGACTTGCGATCGCCGAGGATTCCACCGGCAATCCCTATGCCTGTGGCGCACCGGGCTCGATGACCTGGCCGGGCATCTTCGGCACCTGGTGGCAGGCCGATCCCGTCAATGACCTGATCATGATCTATCTGATGCAGCATCAAGTGCCGGTCTCGGCGGGGACAGGGGCCACGATTGCCACCGGGCGCGGCGCTGCCGGCCGCCGTGCTCTTCCCGTCTATCAGCGTGGAACCTACGCCGCGTTGTCCCACATTGTGGAACAAGCGACATGACCGGGGCAGCGCTTGTCACCCCCGCGTGTCGGGCGGATTCGTCCAGGATGTGGACGCCAACATTCCGCCGAATGAAACGTCCGATCAGCGGCGAGCCGCCTGTCCTCACATTGCCGGAGCGGCAACATGCGTTCATGTCATGCCGAGCTTGTCATCCGGCCGTTATTCTGCTCAGTGCTTCTTCAAATTGCGCGATCATGCGCATCGATCGACTGAAGTCGACAGCCCGCGAGGAAACAAGACTATGCGCAAGTTAACTTTGGCCATTGCCCTGATCGTCCCGATGCTAGGTCACGCCGCGCAAGCCGAGGACACCGTCAAGATCGGCTATATCGATCCGCTGTCCGGCGGCGGCGCCAGTATCGGCGAGGGGGGCCTGAAGACGTTCCAGTATCTGGCCGACGAGCTCAACGCCAAGGGCGGCATTCTCGGCCATAAGGTCGAGATCGTGCCGTTCGACAATAAGACCAATCCGCAAGAGAGCCTGGTCCAGGCCCAGAAGGCGATCGACGCCGGCGTCCGCTACATCACGCAAGGCAACGGATCGTCCGTCGGGCTCGCGCTGGAGGATTTCGTCAACAAGCACAACACGCGCAACCCCGGCAAGGAAGTGCTGTACTTCAACTATGCCGCCGTCGATCCGAGCATGACCAACGAGAAATGCAGCTACTGGCATTTCCGCTGGGACGCCAGCTCGGACATCAAGATGGAGGCGCTCACCAACTACATGAAGGACATCCCTTCCATCAAGAAGGTGTATCTGATCAATCAGGACTATTCTTTCGGCCAGTCGGTCCGCAGCGACGCGCGCAAGATGCTCGCGGCGAAGCGGCCCGATATCCAGATCGTCGGAGACGAGCTGCATCCGCTGCTGAAGATCACGGACTTCTCGCCCTACATTGCCAAGATCAAGGCGTCCGGCGCCGACAGCGTCATCACCGGCAACTGGGGCCAGGACATCGCGCTGCTGCTCAAGGCCGCCGCCGATGCCGGCCTGAAGGTCAACTGGTACACCTACTATGCGGGCGGCGCCGGCGGCCCGACCGCCATCAAGCAGACGGGCCTGGATCATCAGGTCTTCCAACTGACCGAAGGCTTCGCCAATTCGGGCCATCAGGCCGCGATGGACTACGAGAAGGCGTTCCGCGCCAAGGTCAACATGTCGCTGTGGTATCCGCGGGCGGTCAACGAGATGCGCATGTTCAAGGCGGCGGCCGAGAAGGCCAACTCCATCGACCCGGTGAAGGTCGCGGCCGCGCTCGAGGACCTCAAGCTCGAGGTGCTGGATGGCGGCACCGGCTTCATGCGCAAGGATGATCACCAGTTCTTGCAGCCGATCTACGTCTCGTCCTTCGGCAAGCTCGCGGCGAACGAGACGTTCGACGAGGAGAACACCGGCTGGGGATGGCACCTGGTCTCCAGGGTCGATACGCCCCAGGCCATGGTGTCGACGACGTGCAAGATGGCGCGTCCGTAACGATCCGCGCCGGCTTCCCGCACGAGGTCAGCGTGCGGGAAGTGGCGCCGGCCGTGCGTCGGTCCGTCAGAGAATGAGCGGCAGGGCATTGAAGCCCGGGACATTCGCGAGTGCGCCGTGCTTGAACTCATCGTCATTTCGACCCTCAACGGCGTGCTGTTCGGCATGCTGCTGTTCCTGCTGTCGAGCGGGCTGACCGTCATCTTCAGCATGATGGGGGTGCTCAATTTTGCTCACGCCAGCTTCTACATGCTCGGCGCCTTCTTCGGCTTCCAGCTCACGAAGTGGGTCGGCTTCTGGCCGGCCCTGCTGCTCGCGCCGCTGCTGGTCGGGGCCATCGGCATGGCGGTCGAGCGCTATGGTCTGCGCAACACGCACAAGCATGGCCACGTCGCCGAGCTGCTGCTGACCTTCGGCCTCGCATTCGCCATCGAGGAGATCGTCTCGATGATCTGGGGCAGGACCCCGCTCGACTATCGCGTGCCGGCGTTGCTGGACTTTCCCGCGTTCACGATCTTCTCGACCAACTATCCGGCGTACAAGCTTTTCATGCTGGCGGTATCGGTGACGATCTTCGTGGTGCTCCTGATCGTGCTCAAGCGCACCCGGGTCGGCCTGATCGTGCAGGCCGCGTTGACCCATCCCCATATGGTGGGCCATCTCGGCCACAATGTCGGACGCGTGTTCATGGTGGTGTTCGGGGTCGGCAGCGCGCTGGCCGGCCTCGCCGGCGTCATCGCCGGTCCCGCCTTGGTCACGCAATCCGACATGGCCGCCGCACTCGGGCCGATCCTGTTCGTGGTGATCGTGTTCGGCGGCCTCGGCTCGCTGCCGGGCGCCTTCATCGCCTCGCTCGTGATCGGCCTGGTGCAGACCTTCGCCGTCGCGTTGAACGGCTCGCTGGCGAGCGCCTTCGGACCGCTCGATCCCTCCGCAGGGCCATCGGTGCTCACCGACATCTGGAACGTGACGATCGCGCAGGTCGCGCCGATCGTTCCCTACCTGCTGCTGGTGCTCGTCCTGATCGTGCGCCCCGTGGGCCTGATGGGGACTCGCGAATCATGACCGCAGCAGTCACCTCCGCGTCTCATCTCGCGGCAAAGCCCGCCGGCTCCCGTCTCCGCTTCTACGCCGTCTGGCTGATCGGCGTGGCCGTGCTGATCGTGCTGCCGCTGCTCTTCAATTCGGGCGGATCGCTGACCTCGTTCAGCCTGATCGGGATCGCGATCGTGTTCGCGCTCTCCTACAACGTCCTTCTCGGTCAGACCGGATTGCTGTCGTTCGGCCACGCGGTTCACTACGGCCTCGGCGGCTTCGCGGCCTGTCACATGATGAACGCGGTGGTGGCGCATGGCTGGCCGATTCCGCTGCCCTTCATCCCCCTGTTCGGCGGGCTGGGCGGCCTCGCCTTCGCGATCATCCTCGGCTGGGTCATGACCAAGCGCGCCGGCACGGTGTTTGCGATGATCTCGCTCGGCATCGGCGAGCTCGTGGCGTCGTCGTCGCTGATCCTGCGCTCGGTGTTCGGCGGCGAAGCCGGCATCACCACCGACCGCACCGCTCTGCCACGCATGTTCGGCTGGACCTTCGGCCCGCAGCTGCAGGTCTATTACCTGATCGCGTCCTGGCTGGTGCTGTCAGCAATCGCGATGTATGCGCTGACCCGGACGCCCCTGGGACGGATCAGCAATGCGGTGCGCGACAATCCCGAACGGGTCCAGTTCATCGGCTATGATCCGCACGTCGTCCGCTATCTCGCTTATTGTTTTGCCGGGTTCTTCGCCGGCATCGCGGGCGGACTCGCGGCGATCAGCTTCGAGATCGCGAATTCCGCCTATCTCGGTGCAATCCAGTCGGGCCTCGTGTTGTTCGCGACCTTCATCGGCGGGACGGCCTACTTCTTCGGCCCGATCCTCGGCGCGATCCTGGTGACCTATCTCCAGCTCGGGCTGACGAGCCTCACCAGCGTATGGCAGCTCTATTTCGGCATCATCTTCATCGGCATCGTCATGTTCTCACCCGGGGGCATTGCCGGTCTGCTGATGATGCACCGGCCGCTGGTCCGTGCCGGAACGCTCGGAATGGTGATCCCGTCCTATCTCGTGGCCATCGTGCCGACCGCGGCGCTCGCCTACGGCGTCATCCTGACCATCGAGACGGTCGCGCGCTATTCGGGTGGTGACGCCATCAACCTGTCCGGCATGGCGTTGAATCCGCAGTCGCCGGCGACATGGGGCGCCGCCGCGATTCTGGTGGTCGCCGGCTTCGTCGTCGGGCGGTGGACGTGGCAGCGGATCGCCGAAGCCTGGGACAGGGCCGCCACCGTGGCGCGTGACCGGGGGTATCTGGCATGACCGCAGCGATCGAAGTTCGTGCCGTCGAAAAGCGCTTCGGCAATGTCGGCGTGATCCGCGACCTCAATCTCAGCGTCACCAAGGGCGAGCGCCACGCCATCATCGGCCCGAACGGGGCCGGCAAGTCCACGACGTTCAACCTGATCAGCGGACACATCAGGCCGACCTCCGGCGAGGTGAGGCTGAACGGCGAGGTCATCTCGGGCCTGCGGCCGTTCGAGATCAATCGGCGCGGCCTGTCGCGCTCGTTCCAGGTCACCAACGTGTTCGCCCGCATGACCGTGTGGGAGAACGTCCGGTGCGCCGTGCTGTGGGCGACCGGGCATCGCTACGCGTTCTGGAAGAACGTCGACAGTCTCCCGGAAGTGCGGGAGCGGACCGCCCAGATTCTCGACGACATCCATCTCACGCATCGGCGTGACATTCCCGCGGGATTGTTGACCTATGCCGAGCAGCGCGAGCTGGAGATCGGGGTCACCATTGCGAGCGGTGCGACGGTCGTCATGCTCGACGAGCCGACGGCCGGAATGAGCCACGCGGAAACCGAGCGCGCCGTGTCGTTGATCCGCCGGCTCACCGAGGGACGGACGCTGGTGATCGTCGAGCACGACATGAGCGTCGTGTTCGGCCTCGCCGATCGCATCTCGGTGCTGGTCTACGGCCACATCATCGCGTCGGGCACGCCGGAGGAGATCCGTCGCGACCCGAAGGTGAAGGAAGCCTATCTCGGCGAGGAGGCCCACTGATGCTCGAAGTCAGGAACCTCCACGCTTACTACGGCAAGAGCCATATTCTGCAGGGCGTCGACCTCGACGTCGCCGCCGGCGAAGTCGTGAGCCTGCTCGGCCGCAACGGCGTCGGCCGCTCGACCACCGTGAAGGCGATCATGGGCGAGGTCAGCCCGCAGGGGACGATCCGCTTCAAGGACCGGGACATTGCAGGTCTGCCGAGCTACAAGATCGCGCGCCTTGGGCTCGGTTATGTGCCCGAACATCGCGATATCTTCCCGAGCCTCACCGTCCGGCAAAACCTCGTGCTCGGCATCAAGGACACGCGGCGGCCGGGGAAGTGGCGCCTTCAGGACATGCTCGACATGTTTCCCAATCTCGCGGCGCGCGCCGATACGCCGGCCGGCGTCTTGTCGGGCGGCGAGAAGCAGATGCTGACCACCTGCCGGACGCTGATGGGCGAGCCCGACCTCATCATGATCGACGAGCCGACCGAAGGTCTGGCGCCGCTGATCGTGCAGCAGGTCGGCGATCTGATCGCCCGGATCGCAGCGGCGGGCGTCGCGATCCTGCTGGTCGAGCAGAAGCTCTCGATCGCCATGCGGATCTCGAAGCGCGTCTACGTCATGGGCCATGGCCGTGTCGTGTTCGAAGGAACGCCGGATCAGCTCAAGGCCAACACCGCGGTCCGGCAGGAGTGGCTCGAAGTGTGAGGTGCGCGGACTGCGGGCACGCGTTCGCCGATGCAGCTCGGGCAGAAGTGCAACAGACATCCTGCCGTGCCCGAATCCATCAGTTCAGGTCTGAGGCAATGGATGTCGCAGCATGCGGTGCGGAAACGCGGCGTGGCGCTCGCGCAGCCTCAGGGCAACGAGGCGCGCGATGCAGATCGACGCCGTCGCGATCGCGATGCCGGCGATCATGTCGACGAGGAAATGTCCGCCGCCGATCGGGGTCGAGAGCAGCATCGCGCCGTGGATCAGGACATTGAATGGTCGCAACCAGCGCAACGACCACAGCGCCCAGCCGTCGAGAACCGCGGCCGCCGCGTGAAAGCTCGGAAAGGTCACGATCCCCGCGAGATGGCTGGTGTCCAACAGGCGCAGCGTCCCATCGCGAACCAGGGGCACCTCGCGCGCCGTGTCGAAATAGGCCTGCGGGATGAGGTTTGCGTAGGCGGACGGCGGCAGCTCCAACGCGTGGTACACGCCGAGTGCAGGAACAAACAAGGTGATGATGCATGTCAGCGCCAGCGTCAGGCTGATCGCGAGGTTGAACTCTGCAAACCGGCGATAGTGGCCCAACAAGGGAAGGGCCACGACGATGATGCAGATCGTCCAGGAAATGGATCGATAGCCGAACGCGAGGGTCAAGACGGCCCACGGACGGTCATTGACGAACGACAAGTACTCGCGAAAGTCGAAGCCAAGGGCGCGATCGAGGGCGAGCAGGTTGGCGTCCTGAAGCGGCAGATTGGCGGCCGTCGCAATGTAGGACAGTGACGCCAGCACGGTGGATGCCAGGGTGGTCTGGGCCATCCCGGTCAGGAATGAGAACATCCAGGGTTTGGCACGCTGGGCCGACCGTGCATTGGCGTAGCCGATGAGACCATAGGCGGCCGATGTCGACAGCACGACGACGTAGCCGATTGGTTCGATGCGAAAGTCCGTAAAGATCAGGCACAGTCCGAACAGCACCCAAAGTGCTGTCATGACAGCCCAGTTGAACCGGAACACGGCCCAGGCCGTCGCTGCATCCCCGCTGTCATGCGCCCGTTGCAAGACGCTCTTTGTCCAGGCGAGCCAGCGGCGGCTGAGATCAGGCAATAGACCACCGGCGGCGGTGTCCGACATTGTCGTCCGCTCTCACGTTTCAATGGATTTCGACTTGTTTCCCGTCGGTGTCTTGTTACGGCCAATCAGGCCAACAAATCAACCTTTGCGGGTAAAATACGGGGATACCGTGATGAGATGCTTAACTGAACGTAGCCTGGAATCCTGTATCGGTTGTGTCGAGACCGCATTCATGTCCGGAAAACGAAGCCGCTTTCGCGTCGACACAGCCCTCGTTTAAAGGGTCTTCACCATTCATCATGGGAAGCCACCCGTGGTAGTGCTGTCGCATGCGCCGCAGCTCGCAGGCCGGCTTGCGGGAGGGCCGGTCGCCGCGGTCGCTGTCGTGCAGCCGTCTTCCGTCCGATCGCCCCGTCGCGATGTCGCGTGCGATCACAGTTTCTGGCGGCCGTAGATCAGGAGCATCAGTATGATCACGGCGCCGTAGATCAGCTGGCGGCCGGCCTCGCTGATCTGCATCACCGACAGGATCGATTGTAGCAGGGTGATCAGCACGACGCCGGCGACGGTGCCGAGATAGCTGCCGCGGCCGCCGAGAATGTGCGTGCCGCCGAGCACGACGGCGGCGATCGAGGGCAGCAAATAGGCGTCGCCCATCGACTGCGCTGCCTTCGAGGCATAGCCCGCGAGCAGCACGCCGCCGAAGGCGGAGAGGGCGCCCGACAGCGCGAACGCCAGCATGGTGATGCGGCGTGTATCGATCCCTGAGAGATAGGCGGCGCGCTCGCGGTTGCCGATGGCGTAGATGGCGCGGCCGAACGTGGTCCGCGACAGCAGCCAGATCGCTACGCCGCCGATGATCGCCCAGACCAGCACCGCGTTCGGAACGCCGGGAACAATGGTGCCGGTGGCGAGATAGCGCATCGCCTTGGAGGCGGAATCCTGCGGCGCGAAGCCGCCGGTGTAGGCGACCATCAGCCCTTGCGCGACCGCGTTGGTCGCCAAGGTGATGATCATCGAGGGGATGCGCAGATAGGCGACGCCGATGCCGTTCAACAGACCGATGGCGGCGCCGCAGAGAATGCCGCAGGGAATCGCGATGATGGCGCCGGTCGTGCCATGAGCGGCCGCCGCGCAGGCCATCATCGCACCGGTCGTGACGACCCACGGCACCGACAGATCGATCTGGCCGAGCAGGATCACCAGCATCATCCCGGTGGCGATCACGCCCAGGAAGCTCGCGACCTTCAACTGCTGCAGCAGATAGTCCGGCGACAGGAAGCTGCGCGAATAGAGACTGCCCACGAGCAGCAACAGCAGGATGCAGCCGAACGAGGCCGCCACCGCCGGATCGATCCGGCGCAGTATGGCGATCCCCCGACGGGCTGGTTGTGATGCCGTTGCGTCGCTCATCCGAACCACTCCAGGCGATTGCGCACCCGCACCAGGCCGAACGCTCCGATCGAGACCGCGAGCATCAGCACGAGGCCCTGGAATAGCGGCTGCCACAGCGGATCGAAATCGAACACGAACAGGAGATCGCCGATGGTGCGGAACGCGAGGGCGCCGAAGATCGCCCCGATCGCGCTGCCGCGCCCGCCCATCAGCGACACGCCGCCGAGCACCACGGCCGCGATCGAGAACAGCGTGTAGGCGTTGCCGCTCGCATAGGCGGCCTCGCCGGTATACGAGAAGAACGTCAGGAACAGGCCGCCGATCGCCGACAACAGGCCGGCCAAGGTGTAGGCGACAAACTTGGCCGCGCGGATCGGCGCGCCGGACATGTAGGCTGCGACCTCGGAGGAGCCGGTCGCGAACGCGGCGCGGCCGACGACCGAGCGGCTATAGGGCACCCAGATCAGCAGCGCCGTCACAGCCAGAACCACGAGACTCGTGGGCAGCACGCCGAACAGCCTGCCGGTCAGGGCATCCGCCAGCGTTTCGTTGACGGACCCGCCGGGATTGGGTCGCAGGAACAGCGCGAGCCCGTAATACATCGCGCCCGTGGCGATCGTGGTCACGATCGGCTGCAGACGCCCGAAGATCACGATCGCGCCGTTGATCATGCCGCAGACGATGCCGGTGCCGAGCACGCCGGCCACGCCGAGCGCCGTCTCGGTGGCGGTTCCGACCACGATCCAGGACGCGAGGCAGTTGGTCAGAGTCAGGATCATGCCGACGGACAGATCGATGCCGGCGGTGATCACCACGATCGCCTGCGCCATGGCGACGAAGGCCAGCAGCGTCGCCTTGTTGGCGGCGGTCTGCACCATGTTGGCGCTGAAGCCGGCCGGATGATTGGTCGCATAGAGCACGAACATCGCGACGAAGATCCCGATCGCGAGCAGGGTGCCGCGCTGTTCGGAGAGCCAGTACCGCCACTCGGTCATGCCAGACTCGCTTCCGCTCGCTCGCCCTCGTCGACGTTGAGCGCGCTGCTGACCAGCGCACGTTCGGTGATCTCGGCCCCCGCGAGCTCGCGCCTGATCGCGCCATCGTACATCACCAGCACGCGGTCGCAGCAGCCGATCAGCTCGTCATAGTCGGTCGAATAGAGCAGGATCGCGGCGCCCTCGTCGGCAAGCCGGCGCAGCAGCCGGTAGATCTCCTGCTTGGTGCCGACATCGATGCCGCGCGTCGGATCATTGAGCAGGATGATGCGCGGCTTGTTCATCAGCCATTTCGCGATCACGACCTTCTGCTGGTTGCCGCCGGAGAGCGCGCTGACGGCGAGATCTGGAGAGGCCGTCTTGATCTCGATCAGGCGGATCATCTCGTCGATCAGCGTCGATTGCCGCTGCCGGTCGATGATGCCGAATGTCGCGAACCGGTCGAAGGCCGCGGCCGAAAGATTGTCGCGCACCGACATCGGCAGCATCAGCCCTTCGGTCTTGCGGTCCTCCGGAATGAGCGCGAGACCAATGCGCTCCGACTTGGCGGTGACGGGGCTGTCGATCGTCACCTTGTTGCCGTCGATCAGAATGTCGCCGCGACAGTCCCGCAGCACGCCGAACAGCGCCAGCAGCAGCTCGCGCTGGCCCTGGCCGTCGAGCCCGCCGAGACCGATGATCTCGCCGGCCTGCAGCGAGAACGAGATGTCCTTCAGCCGGTCGCCCCAGCCGAGGCTCTTGCATTGCAGCGCTGGCGGCCGGCCATCGATTTTCCGCGGCGGCTTTTCCGGGAAGGCATGCTTGTACTCACGGCCGATCATGAGCTCGATCACTTCGGCATCCGTTTTGGTACCGGCCGGGAAAGTCGCGATGCGGCGGCCGTTGCGGAACACGCTGCAGTCGTCGGCGAGCTCGGCGATCTCGTGCATGCGATGGGAGATGTAGAGCAGCGCCAGCCCCTCGCTGCGCAGGCGCTTCAGCACCTTGAACACCTTGGTCACGTCGGAAGCGGTCAGCGCCGAGGTTGCCTCGTCGAGGATCAGGATCTTGGGCTGCCGCGACAGCGCTTTCGCGATCTCGACCATCTGGCGGCGCGACAGCGGCAGGTCCTTCACCAGCGCACGCGGATGAATGTCGCCGGCGCCGGCGCGGTGCAGCGCCTCCTCTGCAAGTCGACGCTGGCCCCGCCGATCGATCATTCCGAATCGCGTCGGCGGATGAGAGATCATGATGTTGTCTGCGACCGACAGGTCGGGAATCAGCGACAGCTCCTGGAAGATGCAGACGACGCCGGCATCGTTTGCCGCGGAAGGACCGGTGAAGGCGACCTCGCGTCCCGCAAGCGTCATGCGGCCTTCGTCCGGCGTGACCACGCCGACCATGAGCTTGATCAGCGTCGACTTGCCGGCGCCGTTCTCGCCGAGAATCGCGTGGATGCGGCCGGGGTGGACCTCCAGGTCCGCACCGTCGAGAGCGATCACGCCGCCATAGCGCTTGGACAATCCTTCGGCGCGAAACAGCGGCTCGGCCGCGATCATGCTTGCTCCCTCAGTCGTTTGGGCAATAGGGACGGGCTGGCCGCGAGAGAACTCGCGGACCAGCGATCGCACCGGCCTATTGGTTTTCTTTCGACTGGCCCATGATCTCCTGCGCCGTGAAGTTGATGCCGCAGGTCGGGAAGGAGTTGCCGACGAAGAAGTTGTCGGACTGTGCCGGGAAGTAGTCCTGATCCTTCTTGAAGCTCGGATCTTCCACGACGGCGAGCGGCAGCTTGACCGATTGCGGCACTACCTTGCCTTCGAGGGCGGCGAGCGCGACCTTGATCGCGACCGCGACCTGCGCAGGGCCGGTACCGGCGGAAGAGCATTTCAGGCCTTCGGACGCCTTGGCGGCGCAGAACTTGCGGAAGCCGTTTTCGGTCTCGCCACCGAACGGCACCATCTTGTGCTTGGCGTCGAGCATGGCCTGCACGATGCCGGTGTCGCCGCCCTGGCCGGAGATCGCATCGAACGGGCCATTGGTCGCGATCGCATCCGCCGTGGCCTTCTGGGCGACGCCGTCGTCCCATTTGCCGACGACCTCGGTGACCTGCCACTTCTTGCCGGAGGCATCGAGAACGGAGTGGAAGCCGTTGTGCCGGTCGGTGTCGACCGAGGTGCCGGCGACGCCGCGCACCTCGAGCACCTTGCCGCCGCCGGGCACGTTCTTGACCAGCCACTTCGCCCAGAGTTCGCCGAGACCCTTCTGGTCGACATTGACGTTGATCGCATCTTCCGTCGCAAGGATGTTGTCGAAGGCGACGAGGATCACGCCGGCCTGCTTGGCACGCTTGATCACCGGCCCGAACGCGGTCGGGTTCTGCGCGTTGACGACAATCGCGTCATAGCCGGAGTCGATGAAGTTGTTGATTGCCGAGATCTGGGCCGGGACGTCCTCGCCGGTCGAGACGACCTTGAACTCCTTCAGCTTGGCCTTGACCTCCGGCTGCGCCGCATAGGCCTTCGCGGTCTGAATCATCTGGATGCGCCAAGTATTGGCGATGTAGCCGTTCGCCAGTGCGATGCGGTACGGGCCCTTCTTGGCCGGAAACTTGAAGAACTTGGTGTCCGCGGTCCACGGCACCATGCATTCAGGCTCGGTCGCCGGTCCCTTGACCATCTCCGGCTCCGCCAGCGCCTTGCCGGCAAACGCCGTGACCAACACCAGCGATGCACAAGTGGCAAGGCATCGCGCCCTCATCGACTTGGACGACATTCGTGACCTCCCCTGTTGTTGTGGCGCCAAATCAATGACGCATGTGCGAGACGCCTCTTTGTTTCCGGAGGTTTGTGCGAGCATTGCTCGTCGTCTCGACCCGCCAAGCGTTACTGATCAATGACAGCGCTGTCAATTACCGTCGCGCGGCTTTTGCCAAGCGGCCGGTCGCATGTCATGAATATGGTTCGGACAAATCCGCGTGAATCAATGTTGCAAGGATCATGTCTCAGAAGCGTCGCACCACGCTGGAGGACGTCGCCCGCATCGCCCATGTCAGCGCTGTCACCGTGTCGCGGGCGCTGCGGCGGCCCGATATGGTGTCGCCGGAGTTGCGCAAGCGGATCGATGCCGCGGTCGACAGGCTGGCCTATGTGCCGAATTTCGCGGCGAGCCGGCTCGCCTCGACCCGCACGCATTCCATCGGCATCGTCGTATCGTCGCTCTCCAACGGCATCTTCGCGGACTACCTGCAGGCGATCTACGACGCCCTGCTGCCGCTCGGCTTTCGCCCCGTCGTCGTCAGCAGCCGTTATTCGGCGGAGGAGGAGGAGGGCGCCATCAGGACGCTACTGGGCCAGAACATCGAGGCGCTGATCCTGGTCGGGGTGAATCAGACGCGGGCCGCGCGGCGCGTTCTCGAACGTTCGCGGATTCCGGTGGTGCAGACGTTCGAGCTGACCGACGATCCGATCGATCTGAACGTCGGACTTTCGCAGCGCCAGGGCGGCTATGCCGCGACCCGCTTCCTGATCGGGCTGGGACATCGGCGGATCGCCTACCTCTCCGGACAGCGCGACGACCGGGCACGAGCCCGGCTGGAGGGTTATCGCGCGGCGCTGACGGAAGCTGGTTTGGACGGCGAGTCGCTGGTTGCCTGGCTCCCGGCACAGACGACGATCTCGCTGGGGCGGAAGCTGACCGAGGAGATGCTCGCGAGCGGAGCTCCCGATGCGATTTTCTGCTGCGATGACAACATCGCGCTGGGTGCGTTGTTCGCCTGCCAGCAGGCGGGGCTGGAGGTCCCGCGCCGGATCTCGCTGATCGGCTTCAACGACCTGGAATTCGCGGCGGCCTCCAATCCGCCGCTGTCGACCGTGCTGACGCCGCGCGCCGACATGGGGCGCGTGGCGTCCGAACTGGTGCTTCAGGTGATCGCCACCGGCAAGCGGCCGAGAACGCGGCGGATCGACCTCGGTTTCGAGATCGTCGCACGCGGCAGCACCGGACCGCACCTCGTGGCTTCGTGATGATGGTCGCGCCCTTTCGGGCGCAGTGCTGCACGTGGTGCGGCCGAGCACCCATTGCATCACCCACGAGCAGGCCAATCTCTCGCAAGGAGGCAGCGGCCGCGCTGGGCGAGATCGCCGCGCCGGCCACCAGCGTTCCCGACCGCCTGGCGGACCAGGCGGTAAGCCAGATGACGAGCCTTGCGACGATCACGTCGCGGCCGATCGCGCGCGAGCCCCGAAGCGCCGCGCGCCGCACGTTCTCGTGCACCCCACGCCCCGTTCTGGACGGCTCCGATATTGTCTGACAGAAACGTCGGACGCATCCATCGGGCATCATGACCGCTGCAGCGCAAACGGGGGAGAGCGGCCGGCCAATCCGGCCATGGTGACACGCCTCCGTTGCCTCGGCCGTCGCGCGGCCGCGTGGTGATGCACCGTGCCGAGGTCTGACATGACCGAGGACGAGCTGCAAGAGAAGCCGGAGAGCTGCCATGAACGCCAATGTCAAACTGCCTGCCGCAAAGGGCGTCTTCATCGACAACACGTGGCAGCCCGCGCGGTCGGGCCGCACCATTGCGATGCTTGCTCCGGCGACCGGCCAGGTGATCGCTTCGATCGCGGCAGGGGATGCGGCCGACATCGATCTTGCCGTGGCGGCGGCGCGCCGCGCGCTCGAAGGCCCGTGGGGCCGGCTCGCCGCGGTGGACCGCGGGCGCCTGCTGTCGAAGCTCGGCCGCCTCGTCGAGGACAACGCCGAGGAACTCGCGAAGCTCGAAGCGGCGGATACCGGCAAGCCGATGAAGCAGGCCAAGGCGGACGTGGTCGCGGTCGCGCGCTATTTCGAATATTACGGCGGCGCCGCGGACAAGGTGCATGGCGACACCATTCCCTTCCTCGACGGCTTCTTCGTCACCACGGTGTACGAACCGCTCGGCGTCACCGGCCATATCATTCCGTGGAACTATCCGGGCCAGATGTTCGGCCGCACCGTCGCGCCGGCGCTGGCGATGGGCAACGCGACCGTGATCAAGCCGGCCGAGGAGGCCTGCCTTGTGCCGCTGCGTCTTGCCGAGCTCGCGGCGGAAGCCGGCTTCCCGGCCGGTGCGATCAATGTCGTGCCGGGCCTTGGCGAGGAGGCGGGTGCGGCGCTGTCGGCGCATGACGGTATCGATTTCATCTCCTTCACCGGCAGCCCGGAGGTCGGCACGCTCGTGCAGACGGCGGCCGCGAGGAACCACATCGGCTGCACGCTCGAACTCGGCGGCAAGTCGCCGCAGATCGTGTTCGCCGACGCCGATCTCGATGCGGCGCTGACCTCGGTGGCCGCGGCGATCGTGCAGAACGCCGGCCAGACCTGCTCGGCCGGCTCGCGCGTGCTGGTGGAGCGTTCGATCTGGGACCGCTTCCTGGCCGACCTCAAGCTCCGCTTCGAGAAGATCACCGCCGGCACCCCGGAGATGGATCTCGATCTCGGCCCCGTCATCAGCGCGGTGCAGAAGAAGCGCATCGAGAGCATGCTGGCGCGTGCCGAGTCCGGCGGCGCCAAGCGCGTGGCCCAGGGCAAGATCGCCGACGGCGTGCCGAGCGAAGGCTTCTACGTCGCGCCTGCGCTCTACCAGCAGGTCGCCCGCGACTCCGAGCTGGCGCGCGACGAGGTGTTCGGCCCGGTGCTGGCGGCGATGCCGTTCGACGACGAGGCCGATGCGATCAAGCTTGCCAATGGCACCGATTTCGGCCTGGTCGCGGGCGTATGGTCGGGCGACGGCTCGCGGGCGATGCGCGTCGCGCGCAAGGTCAGGGTCGGCCAGATGTTCGTCAACGGCTACGGCGCCGGCGGCGGCATCGAGCTGCCGTTCGGCGGCATGAAGAAATCGGGCCATGGCCGCGAGAAGGGGTTCGAGGCGCTGTACGAGCTCGCGGCGATGAAGACCCTGATCGTCAAGCACGGCTAGCGGATTCACATCTCCGATCAATTCCGCCGTGCGGACGTCACTGACAACGCCGCCCGGCGTTGTTGTTGTCAGTCCGCGCGGCGAGGCGCTAGAGCATGATCCGGAAAAGTGGAAGCCGGTTTTCCGAAAAGATCATGCTCAGACAAAGAGCTGACATCAGGGTTTGCAGAAGGAGACGAGCGGATGAGCGACGAAAAAGAATTGTTCGAGAAGGGCCTGAAGGTGCGCCGCGAGGTGCTCGGCGCGGCCTACGTCGATGGCAGCCTCGCCAAGGCCGACGACTTCATGATGGCCTTCCAGCACATCACCACCGAAATGTGCTGGGGCTATGCCTGGACCCGGCCAGGACTGGATCGCCGCACCCGCAGCATCATCAATCTCGCGATGCTGACCGCGCTCAGCAAGCCGAGCGAGCTGAAGCTGCACGTCAAGGGCGCGCTCACCAACGGCGTCACGGTCGACGAGATCAAGGAGATCCTGCTGCACGCGACCGTCTATTGCGGCATTCCCGCAGGGCTCGAAGCCTTCAAGGCCGCGCATGAGGTGCTGGTCGCCGAAGGCGCGATCGCCAAGAAGGACGGCGCAAAGGACGGCACATGAGCGCGCCGCAAAGGATCCTGTTCGTCGGCATCGGCAACATGGGCTGGCCCATGGCCGCGCGCCTGCTCGGCGCCGGCTTTGCGGTCGCCGTCAATGACGCCGTGCCCGGGCGGGCTGCTGAGTTCGTCGCCAAGGTTGGCGGTGTCGAGGCCGGCGACCTCGCGGCTGCGGCGGGGCAGGCGGATGTCATCATCACGATGCTGCCGACCAGCAGGCATGTCGCGGACGCTGTCGGGACTCTGCGCGCCGGTCTGAGGCAGGGTCACATCGTGATCGACATGAGCTCCGGCGCGCCGGCGGCGACGCAGGCAATCGCGGCCGATCTCGCCCTGCTCGGCGTGACCATGCTCGATGCGCCGGTCAGCGGCGGCGTGCCGCGCGCAGTGACCGGCGAGCTCGCGATCATGGCCGGCGGCGAGCCGGCCGCGCTCGACCGTGTCGAGCCGCTGCTGCGCGCCATGGGAACGACGATCCACCGCATCGGCGGCCTTGGCTCGGGCCAGGCGATGAAGGCGCTCAACAACCTCGTCTCCGCCGGCGGCTTCCTGATCGGCATCGAGGCGCTGCTGATCGGCCAGCAGTTCGGCATCGATCCCGGCCTGATGACCGACGTGCTCAACGCTTCGACCGGCATGAACAACTCGACGCAGAAGAAGTTCAAGCAGTTCGTGCTGTCGCGCCAATTCAACAGCGGCTTCGGACTCGATCTGATGGTCAAGGACCTCTCGATCGCGCTCGAGGTCGCGCGTGCCAGCGGGGTCGCGGCCCCATTCTCCAATCTCTGCCGCGAGCTGAGCGCGAGCGCGCAAGGGCTGCTCGGACCCGGGCAGGATCACACCGCGCTGGCGAAGCTGAGCGAGGCGCTGGCCGGCATCGAGCTGAAGGGCTGACTACCCCTGGCGCCGCAGGAACCCGGTGATCGTCACCTTGTCCCAGATGCCGGCCGCGGCAAACGGGTCGGCGCGGTTGAAGGCTTCGACCTCGGCGCGGCCGGGTGCCTCGACCAGGAACAGGCTTCCGATCATCGTCGACCCATCGTCGGAGACGAGCGGGCCGGACATCACGATGGTGACGGGCAGGCGGGCGGTGTCACCGAGATAGGCCTTGTGCGCGTCGTAGTTTGCAAGCCGGACCGGGAGCGCGTCCGGCTTGTCGAGCGCGTGAATCGCAAACAGCATGGATTCTCTCCGCAAGTTGAAGCAGGACGGCTGCGTGCCGTCCTGCTTCCGGACTGATGGCTGATCCTATTTCGCGCCGAGCTTGCTCGCATCCTCGTAGCTCGGGCAGGTCCGCTGTTCCAGCGCTACGTCGAACGGCTGGTAGTTGTCCTTGGTGATCACCGTCGGCTTCAGCACGATCTCGTTGATCACCGGCTGCCCGCGCAGCGAGCGGACGGCCATCATGGTGCCGAGGCAGCCTTGGGCGAAGCCGTTATAGTCGCCGCTGGCGAGCAGCTTGCCGGACTTGATCGCGTCGATCGCCTCCTTGGTGCCGTTGATGCCGATCACCTGGGCCTTGCGGTTGGCGCCGTCCAGCGCCTCGATGGCGCCGACGGCCATGGCATCGTTGGCGGCGAGCACGCCGTCGATCTGCGCATTGGACTGCATCAGGTTCTCCATCACCTGCAGGGCCTGCAGGCGCTGATAGTTGCCGGGCTGCGACGCCAGCAGCTTGGCGCCGGGGTTCTCCTTGAGCGCGTCGTTGAACCCGCGGACGCGGTCGACATTGGTCAGCGAGCCCTTGACCCCTTCGATGATGACGATGTTGCCCTTGCCGCCGAGCGTCTTGAGCAGGAACCGGCCGGTCTCGAGGCCCAGGCTGTAGTCGTCGGCGCCGACGAAGGAGACGAACTTGCCGCCCGCCGAGCGGTCGGTGATGTTGACGACGGGGATCTTGGCGTCGTTGATCTTATCGACGCCGGGCACCATCGCCTTGTAGTCGACCGGCGTGAAGACGATGGCGCTCGGCTTCTTCACCACCACGTCCTCGATCTGGCTGAGCTGCTCGGGGATCGAGTCCGGCTTGGTCGGGATGTAGTGCAGGATCTTGGCGTTCAGCACCTTCGCCATGTTGTCGGCGCCGACCCGCACCGTCTGGAAGAACGGATTGGTCTGGTTCTTGGTGAACACGGCGATCGTCTCGCCGTCGGCGCGGGCCTGCGTCGTGACAGCCGTGATCAGGAGTGCGAGCGCGAGGCTGTGCGGTATCCGGTGTTGCATGGTGTTTCCATCCCTCGTTTTCTGAGTTTGCTTATGAGCTCATTGCGTCGGGCGCCGCGTCTTCATGTCGAGCCAGACGGCGATGATGACGATGATTCCGGTGACGAGCGGCTGCCAGTTGGCGCTGATCGCGAGCAGGTTCATGCCGTTCAGCACCAGCGTCAGGATCAGGGCGCCGATGAAGGTGCCGAACACGGTTCCGACGCCGCCGAACAGCGATGTGCCGCCGATCAGCACCGCGGCGATGGCCGGCAGCGTCAGGCTCTCGCCGATGTCGGCTTCGGCGGAGTTGAGCCGCGATAGGAAGATGATGGAGGCGAGCCCGGCCATGGTGCCGGAGACGGTGTAGACCAGCAGCAGCCGGCGCGCGACCGGAATGCCGGACAGCCGGGCCGCGACCGGATTGGCGCCGATGGCGTAGATCTCCTGGCCCCAGATCGTGCGTTGCGCGAAGAACGATCCGATCGCGAGAAACACCAGCAGCAGATAGACCGGGATCGGCAGCCCGAGCAGATAGCCGCTGCCGATCTGGCGGAAGCCCGCGGGAAAGCCGTGGATCGTCTCGCCCGCCATGTACCAGTAGGTGACGCCGTTCAGCACCCAGAGCATGCCGTAGGTGGCGATGAAGGAGGGGATGCGCAGCGCCGTGACCATGAAGCCATTGAGGAAGCCGACGCTGCCGCCGGCGAGCAGCCCGGTCAGGATCCCGAGTGCGGGCGAGCCGGTCTGATGGATCACGGTGCCGGCGAGACACGCCGACAAGGCAACGTTGGCGCCGACCGACAGGTCGAGGCCGGCCGTGAGCACCACCAGGGTGAGGCCGGAGGCGATGAAGAAGGTCAGGCTTGCCTGCCTGAGCACGTTGAGAATGTTGCCGAGGCTGAGGAAGGAGTCGCTCAGCACGGTCAGCGCCGCGCAGATCAAGAGCGCGGCGAGCAGCCGGTAGAACACCTGCGCCGTGCTCTGCGACAGGAACGACCGCGGCGGCAGGACGCTGTCTTTGATGATGTCGCTCATGACCGGCTCCGCAGGCCGTCGAGGAACATCGCGACGATGACCAGCGCACCGACGCTCGCGACCTGCACGGAGGATGGCAGCGACACCAGATTGAGGCCGTTGCGCAGCACGCCGACGGCGATGACGCCGAGCACGGTGCCGAGCAGCCAGCCATTGCCGCGCTCGAACGAGGTGCCGCCGACCGCGACCGCCGCGATGGCGTCGAACTCCAGCCCGAGCCCTGCGGTCGGATGTCCCGAATTCATCCGCGATGTCATCAGCAGCCCCGCGATGCCCGCCATCGTGCCGCCGATCGCATAGACCGCGATCAGCAGCCGTGTCGGCGACAGGCCGGCATAGCGGAGCGCCTCGCGGTTGCCGCCGAGCGCGAAGACGTAGGTGCCGAACCTGGTGTGATAAAGCAGGCCGTGAAACACCGCGTAGGTCGCGAGCCCCATGAGGATCGGCACGGGGATGCCGAGCAGGGTGGCCGAGTAGATGTCGCGCACGCTGTGGGGAATGCCGACCACGCTCTGGCCGTCGCTGACGATCAGCGACAGGCCCTGCGCCATGCCGAGCGTGGCGAGGGTGGCCACGAACGGCGGAATCCCGACGATCGCGACCAGCCAGCCATTGACGGTGCCGAACGCCGCGCCGACCAGGATCGCGGCCCCGAACCCCAGCAGCACCGATTTGGTCGCGAGCGAGACGATGGCGACGCACAGCGACGTCAGCGTCAGCACCGCGCCCATCGAGAGGTCGAGCCCCTCGGTCATGATGACCAGGGTCATTGGCAGCGCGAGCATGGTCAGGATCGTCGACTGCACCAGCACGTTGGAGAGGTTCGCGGCCGACAGGAAGCCCGGCGCGATCGCGCCGAACAGCGCGATCAGCAGCACCAGGACGATCGCCACGCCCGGGATGCGCTGCAGCGAGCGGATCGGCGAAACGACAGCGGCGTCACTCATCATGCATCCCCAGTCGCACGATATTCTCCTCGGTGAGCTCGCCACGCGCCAGGTGTCCGGCGATGCGGCCCTCGCGCATGACATAGGCGCGGTCGCAGACGTGGCAGATCTCGATCTGCTCGGACGAGATCATCAGCGCGGCGGCGCCCTCGGCGACCAGCCGGTCGATCAGCGCGAAGATCTCGGACTTGGCGCCGACGTCGATGCCGCGCGTCGGCTCGTCGAAGATGAACAGCTTGGCGCCGGCCGCGAGCCATTTGCCGATCACGACTTTCTGCTGGTTGCCGCCCGACAGCAGGCCGACGGTCTGCCGCGCATTCGGCGTTGCGATCCGCAATTGCCGGATCAGCCCGTCCGCCGTGCGCTGCGCGCCGCGCGGATCGTAGAGGCCACTGGGAAACAGCTTCTTCAGCGCCGACACGACGAGATTGTCGCCGACCGAGCGCAGCAGCGCCAGGCCCTCGCTCTTGCGGCTCTCGGGGATCAGCGCGATGCCGCGGCGGGCAGCGATATCAGGCTCGCCCGAGATCGGCTTGCCGTCGAAGATGATCTGGCCTTCGCTGATTGGATCGGCGCCGAAGATCGCGCGTGCGACCTCGGTGCGGCCCGAGCCGACGAGGCCGCACAGGCCGACGATCTCGCCGCGCCGCACCTCGATGTTGATGTCGGCGATCCCGGTCGGGGCGCTCAGTCCCTTGACCTCGAGCAGCAGCTCGCCGGGTGCTTCCGCGAACTGGCGCGGATAGGTCATGTCGACATTGCGGCCGACCATCATGCGCACGAGCTGGTCGGGCGTGACGTCGGCGGGGCTGACATCGCCGATGCGGCGGCCGTCGCGCAGCACGGTAATGCGGTCGCCGAGCGCGAACACCTCGGCCATGCGGTGCGAGATGTAGACGATCGCCACGCCGTCCGCCTTGAGCCGTCGGATCAGCGCGAACAGCAGCTCCGCCTCGCGGTCGGACAGCGCCGCCGTCGGCTCGTCCATCACCAGGATCCGCGCATTCTGGCTGATCGCTTTCGCAATCTCGACCATCTGCTGCTGCGCGACGCCGAGCGTGTCGACGATGACGGAAGGATCGATGCCGAAGCCGATGCTGTCGAGCACGCGTTTCGCGTCGGCCAGGATCCTGCGGCGGTCGATGGTGCCGGGCAGCCGGCCTTTCGGCTCGCGGCCGAGATAGATGTTCTGCGCGATGTCGAGGAACGGCACCAGCGAGAATTCCTGGAAGATCACGGCGATGCCGAGGTCCTGCGCATCGGCCGTCGAGGCGATCGCCACCTTCCGGCCTTGGTAATAGACATCGCCGGCATCCGCGCTATAGGCGCCGCACAGGATCTTCATCAGGCTGGATTTTCCGGCGCCGTTCTCGCCGAGCAGCATATGGACTTCGCCCGGATGGATCGCGAACGAGACATCATCCAGCGCCTTGACGCCGGGGAACGTCTTGCTGATGCCGCGCAGCTCCAGCAGCGGCGCGGGCGATGAGGCTGCCGTGGCTGCGGCCGTGCTCATGGCCGCGCTCCGCCCGCAAAGATCTTGCCCGGATTCATCAGGCCATCCGGATCGAGCGCGGCCTTGATCGCGCGCATCACGCCAACGGCCTCGCCGAGCTCGTCCTCGAGATAGCCGACCTTGCCGAGGCCGATGCCGTGCTCCCCGGTGCAGGTGCCGTCCATCGCGATCGCGCGTGCCACCATGCGCGCCTGCAGCGCCTTGGCGCCGGCGAGCTCGTGCTCATCGGTCGGATCGATCAGGATCAGCATGTGGAAATTGCCGTCGCCGACATGGCCGACGATCGGTGCGAGGAAGCCGTTGGCGTCGGCGTCCCGGCGCGTTTCGGTAAGGCATTCGGCCAGCCGGGAGATCGGCACGCAGACGTCGGTGATGACGGCGCGGGCGCCCGGCCGCAGGCCGAGGCCGGCGTACAGCGTATTGTCGCGGGCGTGCCAGAGCCGGCTGCGGTCCTCGGCCGCCTTGGCCCAGGCGAAGCCGCGGCCGCCATGCTCGATCGCGATCGCCTCGGCCGTCTGCGCCTGCTCGGCGACGGCGGCCTCCGAGCCGTGAAATTCCAGGAACAGCGTCGGCGTTTCCCGATAGCCGAGCTTCGCATAGGCGTTGATGCCGCGCATCATGACGTCGTCGACGAGCTCGATGCGCGCGGCGGGGACCGCCGACTGGATCAGCGCGATCGCGGTGTCGACCGCGTCGTGCAACGTCGGGAAGCTGCAGGTCGCGGCCGAGATCGCCTGGGGCAGGGGATGCAGCTTCAGCGTGATCTCGGTGATGATTCCGAGCGTCCCCTCCGCGCCGACGAACAGCCGTGTCAGGTCGTAGCCGGCGGCGGATTTGCGCGCACGCTTGGCGGTGCGGATCACCCGGCCGTCGGCCAGCACGACCTCGAGCGCGAGGACGTTGTCCTTCATGGTGCCATAGCGCACCGCCATGGTCCCGGAGGCGCGGGTCGAACTCATGCCGCCGATCGAGGCATCGGCGCCGGGATCGATCGGAAAGAACAGGCCGCTGCCGCGCAGCTCGGCATTGAGCTGCTTGCGGGTGATGCCGGGCTGCACCACGACGTCCATGTCGGCGTCATGCACGGCCAGCACCTTGTTCATGCGGGCGAAGTCGAAACAGACCCCACCCGCGACAGCCGCAGCGTTGCCTTCGAGCGACGTGCCGGCGCCGAACGGCACGATCGGCGTGGCAGCCTCGGCGCACAGCCTGACGATGTCGGCGACCTCCTGCGTCGTCTCGGGAAACACGACGATGTCGGGCGGCATCGCCGGATAGTACGACTCGCTCCGGCCGTGCTGATCCAGCACGCCGCGCGCGAGACTCGCACGCGGCCCGATCAGGTTCGAAAGCCGCTCGGCCAATGCGCCGGTGCCGACCCGCAACTCCATCATTCCTCCCGTCCGCTTCCTCGACGATGACAGGACTCTTGACGGTCCTTGTCGTCCGCTCAGCTCAAACCTGATTGGCGCGCTCCGCAAGCCGTTTCAGGCCGAAATCATAGTTGAGATGAAAATATCCCTGCGCCACCATGCGGCCATCTGGCGCACGGCCCGGCGGGCAGCGCGTGAAGTCGCGGATCAGGCTGTCCTTGACGCCGAACACGACGTCGGAATCGAGATATTGGTCACCGGCGACGAACACATGCGTCACCAGCCGCTCGAAGCCGGGCGCCGAGATCATGAAATGCACATGCGCCGGCCGCCACGGATGCCGCCCCTGCGCCGTGAGCATGTCGCCGACCGGCCCGTCGTTGGGGATCGGATAGGCCGCGGGCTTGATCGACCAGAAATGGAAGCGGCCGTCGGCGTTGGTATGGAAGCGCGCGCGCATGGCGAGATCGCCGATCTGCTCGAGCCGCTGCACGTCGTAATAGCCGTCGTCGTCGGAGTGCCAGACGTCGACCACGGCGCCTGCCAGCGGCGCGCCGTCCGCGCTCGACACAGAGCCGGTCACCAGCAGCGGATCGCCTTTCATCGGGCCCGCGATATCGTCGCCGTTGGCGCGTTCCGGCGCCGCCTGGACGAAGAAGGGGCCGAGCACCGTGGCCTCGGTGGCGCCTTCCGGCACCGGATGATTGATGGCGTCGACCAGCATCGAAACGCCGAGCGTATCCGACAGCAGGATGAACTCCTGGCGCTTGTCGTCGCACATCTGGCCGGTGCGGGTCAGGAAGCCGATGCCGTATTCCCATTCCTGCTGGGTCGGACGGACCTCGCGCACGAAGGCATGGAGATGGCGCACCAGCGCCTCGCTGACCTGTTTGATCCGCGCATCACGCGCGCCCGCCAGGCGTTCGAGCACGGCATCCGTGATCGTGGTCTCGTTGAAGTTGCGCAAGACGCGGCCCCTTTCAGAGAGGCTCGCCGAGCCCGGACAGCCGCTCGACATGCCGGACGGTGGCGAGGAAGTCGGTGTCGGCATCGCCTGACGCGATCAGCGCGCCGTAGGTCTCGCGGACCTGTGCCGCGAGCTGCAGCGGCACGCCGACGGCATGGCCGGCGCCGAGAATCAGATCGAGATCCTTGGCCATCTGCGCGCAGGAGAACGTCGCGGCAAAGTCGCGCGCCAGCAGCGGCGCGGTCTTGTACTTCACCATCGGCGAGGCGACTGCGCTGTCATGCAGCACCTGCAGAATGTCGGGCCAGGCGATGCCGCCCTTGCGTGCGAGGGTGAGGCTTTCGGCCATCATCGACGCCGTCGTCGCGATCATCAGGTTGACGGCGAGCTTGGCGTAGCGCGCCTCTTCCGCCGCGCCCAGATAGGTCTGCGCGCGCGTGAAGCCGGCCAGCACCGGCGTGATCAGGGTGAACGCCTCTCTTGGACCGGACACGAAGCACGTCAGCTCGCCGGTGTGCGCGATGCTAGCATTGCCGGAGATCGGCGTGCGCAGATAGGCGACGTCGCGGGCGCGGGCGGCAGCAGCGACCGCGCTCGACGCGTCGACGCCGACGGTGCTGGTCTCGATCAGGATCGCCCCCGGCGCCATGGCCGCGATCAGTCCGCCGCTGTCCAGCATCGCCGCGCGCAGTGCGGTATCGTCGGGCAGCGACGAGATGACGACGGCATGGTCGCGCACCGCCTCGGCAGCGGACGACGCGGCGGCCATGCCGAGCGCACGTGCCTCGTCGAGCCGGGCGGCGTTGCGGTCGAATGCCGTGACGGCATGTCCGGCCTTGGCGAGCCGCGCCGCGATCGGCAGGCCGATCTTGCCGATGCCGATGAAGGCGAGGCGCTTGTCAGGAAGTGACATGGGTGAGGTCCGCCGATTGCTTCATTTGCTGTGCCTGTGGTGACGCGATGCTGCCTCGCAGGTTCGTCGACGTGAGGGGGCCGGTCACGTGCCGGTCGCCACGGGATAGTCGACCTGGAAGCGGCCGATCCTGAGGTCGCCGAGCTCGTCGCGGACGCGCAGGTGCTCCGGATGCGACGCATAGGCCTTCAATGCGGCGCTGCTGGCGAATTCGGAGAACAGGACGACGTCGCAGGCATAGTCGACGTCGCTGACATCGAGACCGACCTCGATGTGGGTCAGGCCGTCGATCCGGCCTTTCAAACTCTCGAACAGGGTCTTGACCTTGAGCCGGGCCGCGGCGCGCTCGGCAGCCGTCTCGGCGCGCAGCCGCCACATCACGATGTGCCTGATCGGCCCCGTCATTCGTGCGTCCCTCACCTGTGCTTGTTCTTGTCTGACGATTTTGCCTTGCAGGAAATGGAAATAAAGGACAAAAATTGTAACTCTGTTTTCCGCTCAGCGTAACAATGGACCGTCTGCTCCAACTCGAGGTGTTTTCCAAGACGGCCGAGCTGGGCAGCCTGTCCAAGGCCGCCGAGTCCTTGCGGATGTCCAACGCCGCGGCGAGCCGGCATCTCAGCGCGCTGGAGGAACGGCTCGCGGTGCGCCTGATCGAGCGCAACACGCGCCGGCTCTGGCTGACCGAAGCCGGGCAGGAGCTGCTGCAGCGCTGCGGCCCGCTGCTCAACGAGCTGGCCGAGGCCGAGGACGCCGTCAGCGACCGCGCGCTGTCGCCGCAGGGCATGCTGCGCGTCACCAGCTCGCTGTCGTTCGCGACGATCTATCTCGCGCCGATGCTGCCGGCGTTTCGCGCGATGTATCCAAAGCTGAGCCTGCAGATCATCGCCGCCAACCGCTACCCGGATTTCATCGAGGCGGGCATCGACGTGGCGATCCGCACCCGCGAGCATGAGCCGGACTCGGGCATCGTCGTTCGCCGCATCGGGCAGATGCGGCGCGTGCTGGCGGCCGCGCCGTCCTATCTCGCGAGCCGTGGCTGTCCCGTCGTTCCCGGCGATCTGGTGCGCCACGACATGCTGATCTACAATCTTGCCAATGATCCGTATTCCCTGTCCCTGCGCAACGGCACGACAGCCCAGAGCATTCGGATCGCGCCGACGCTCGACAGCAATGACGGCCAGGTGATCAAGGGCGCCGCGCTTGCCGGGCTCGGCATCCTGATCCAGCCGCTCTACATCGTGCAGAGCGACATTCTGGCCGGCCGGCTGGTGCCGGTCCTGCTCGACTGGGAGCTGCCGCTCTTGACGATGAACATCGCCTACCAGAACCGCGTCAGGCTGCCGGCCAAGATCAGGGTGTTCGCCGATTTCCTCGTCGATCACATCCGGACCCATTCCGACCCGGGGATCTGGATCGAGCCGCCCAAGCCGGATTGAGCCGATGCCCGCGTGCGGGGGAGGGCGGATCATGTTCTGAGAAAAATAATTACCTTGCTATTTTTCGGAAATCATGGTCTCCTGCGTGCATCCCGCCTCGAGCAGAGGGACGTACGCGTCGTCACGAACGTGGAGGTGGGCTGCGATGGACGTGACGGCTGTGCCAGACGAGCGCAGGCGGCGCGGACGGCGAAGTCGTGTGGTCCTGGCCTCTCGACGCTGAGGTCAAGTCCGTGGTCGTTGCTTGACGGCACGCGCGGGCGATGGGGGCAAGAACGCCGATCCCCAGGGAGAGCACGAAGGACACCGTTAACACCGTCGCGCGGGGAAGGCCGGGTCTGTCCGGCTGTACCTGTGGTACCTGCCGCCTGCATTCTTTTGAGCAGGCGGGCCACGGGCCTCAGCCGAGGTCCGGCCTTCCTCGCGCCCTCTCATGATCAGGAGGGACACGACGAACCCACACCTCGGGCCTCGTAGGCCGCGGGAACGCACGCGCTCATCTCCATGGCTGCTCATGTCGCCAACCCAATCCCCGGTGTCGTCCCGGACAAGCGCGCACAGCGCGCCGATCCGGGACCCATAACCCCAGGGCGCAGACGGGCATCCAGTACGCCGCGGCGTCTCGGCGGATCATGGCCGCCGGTGGTATGCTGGTTCGCCCGCCCGCGCGGGCGATGACGGCGGTGATGGTCTGTCCCCGGGGGGAGCGACGCTCGCACGGACGCGAGGTGCCGCAGCCCGCCGCAATATGTCGGTTGGCCCGTAGAAATTCGGAGTTGGATCGAAAGATCAATACTTATCAACGGCTTGTGACTGTCATCCGACTGTCATCGAACCTTTATAAAAGCCACACTGAGGCCCCGTAAAGCGGCCGGGGAAGCGCAATCGGGCGCAGATGGCGCTTCGCTTCCCAAGCATGGAGACCAGCTATGAATTTCGTCAAAGCTATCGTCGCTGCCGGCTTGGTCGCCGCATCGACGTCGGCCTTCGCTGCCGACATTACCGGTGCGGGCGCGACGTTCCCGTTCCCGATCTATTCCAAGTGGGCGGACGCCTACAAGAAGGAGACCGGCAACGGTCTGAACTACCAGTCGATCGGTTCTGGCGGCGGCATCAAGCAGATCCAGGCCAAGACCGTGACCTTTGGCGCCACCGACGCGCCGCTCAAGGCCGAGCAGCTCGAGAAGGACGGCCTGGTGCAGTGGCCGATGGTGATGGGCGGCATCGTGCCGGTCGTCAACCTCGAGGGCGTGAAGCCGGGCGAGATGGTGCTGGACGGCGAGACGCTCGCCAACATCTATCTCGGCAAGATCACCAAGTGGGATGACGCCGCGATCAAGAAGCTCAACCCCAGCGTCAAGCTGCCGTCCGATGCGATCGCCGTGGTCCGCCGCTCCGACGGCTCGGGCACGACCTTCAACTTCACCTACTACCTCTCCGAGGTGAGCGCCGACTGGAAGAGCAAGATCGGCTTCAACACCGCCGTCGAGTGGCCGGTCGGTGTCGGCGCCAAGGGCAACGAGGGTGTGTCCGGCAACATCGGCCAGACCAAGAACTCGATCGGCTATGTCGAGTACGCCTATGCCAAGCAGAACAAGCTCACCTACACCGGCATGATGAACAAAGCCGGCAAGACCGTGCAGCCGACCGTCGAGGCCTTCCAGGCCGCGGCCGCGAATGCCGACTGGGCCAAGGCCCCCGGCTACTACGTGATCCTCGCCAACCAGCCCGGCGACAAGTCCTGGCCGATGACGGCGGCGACCTTCATCCTGATGCACAAGGAGCCGGCCGACAAGGCGGCGTCCGGCGAAGCCATCAAGTTCTTCAAGTGGTCGTTCGAGAAGGGCGGCAAGATGGCTGAGGAGCTCGACTACATCCCGATGCCCGACAGCGTCGTGAAGCTGATCGAGAAGACCTGGTCGGCCGACATCAAGAGCTGAGCTGGACGTATCGAAAATCCCCTCTCCCGGCCTCCGGGGGAGGGACGCTACCGGGGTTGCGGCGTGTCCAAGGAACAGGGGGCAGAATTGGCAGAGGTGGCGGTTCAGACCGAAGTCAGCGATATCGCGGCCGCTGCCGGACCCTATGACCGGGCACGCGCGCTCAACGCCTTCAAGCTCGGCGACGTGACCTTCTATTGGATCACGCGGCTGTCCGCGATCTCCGTCCTGTTGATCCTGGGCGGCATCATCCTGTCGCTCATCGTCGGCGCATGGCCGGCCATGAGAGAATATGGCTTCGAATTCCTGTGGACGCGGCGCTGGGCGCCGTCGGCCGATCCGCCGGTGCTCGGCGCGCTCGGCCCGATCTACGGCACCTTGGTCACGTCCTTCATTGCGATGCTGATCGCCATTCCGGTCGGTCTGGGCATTGCGATCTTCCTCACCGAGCTGTGCCCGCAATGGCTGCGCCGTCCGATCGGACTTGCCATCGAGCTGCTCGCCGGCATTCCCTCGATCATCTACGGCATGTGGGGCTTCTTCGTGCTGGGCCCGTTCCTGGCCTATACGTTCCAGCCGTTTATGATCAATCTCTGCGCCGGCATCCCCGTGCTGCAGGACATCTTCGCCGGTCCGCCGTCCTATCTCAGCCTGTTCAACGCCTCGCTGATCCTGGCGATCATGGTGCTGCCGTTCATCACCTCGATCTCGGTCGACGTGTTCAAGACCGTCCCGCCGGTGCTGAAGGAAGCCGCCTACGGGGTCGGCTGCACCACCTGGGAGGTCGTGCGCAGCGTCGTCATTCCCTACACCCGCGTCGGCGTCATCGGCGGCGTCATGCTGGCGCTGGGCCGTGCGCTCGGCGAAACGATGGCGGTGACCTTCATCATCGGCAACTCGTTCCGGATCTCATCCTCGATCTTCGCGCCGGGCACCACGATCTCGGCCGCGATCGCCTCCGAATTCCAGGAGAGCGACGGGCTGCACCAGTCGAGCCTGATCCTGCTCGGTCTGCTGCTGTTCGTGCTCACCTTCTTCGTGCTGGCGAGCGCGCGCCTGATGCTCATGCGGCTCGAAGCCAAGGCGGGAAAATAAGCCATGTCCAGCGCTGATACGCTTACACTCGATGCGCCGGTCAATCCGATCTATGCGCGCCGGCGCCGCAGGGACATCGTGATCCGCGGCCTCTGCGTCGCCGCCGCGATGTTCGGCGTCACCTGGCTGGCGCTGATCCTGTTCACGCTGTTCTATAACGGACTCGCCGGCCTCAGCCTGCAGGTTTTTGCCGCCGACACGCCGCCGCCCGGCTCCAGCGAAGGCGGCCTGCGCAACGCCATCGTCGGCTCCTTGATCATGACGATCATCGGCGTCGGCATCGGCGCGCCGCTCGGCCTGTTCGCCGGCACCTATCTCGCCGAATACGGCCGCAACGACCGCCTGACCTCGGTGATCCGCTTCATCAACGACATCCTGCTGTCGGCGCCCTCGATCATCATCGGCCTGTTCATCTACGGCGCGGTGGTGGTGCCGATGGGCGGCTTCTCCGCGCTTGCGGGCTCGCTGGCGCTGGCGGTCATCGTCATACCCGTGGTGCTGCGCACCACCGAGGACATGCTGCTGCTGGTGCCCAACCCGCTGCGCGAGGCGGCCTCGGCGCTCGGCCTGCCGCGCTCGCTGGTGATCCGCCGCATCGCCTATCGGGCGGCGCGGTCGGGCCTCATCACCGGCGTGCTGCTTGCCACCGCCCGCGTCGCCGGCGAGACCGCGCCTCTGCTATTCACCGCGCTGTCGAACCAGTTCTGGAGCCTCAACCTTTCCAAGACGATGGCGAACCTGCCCGTCACCATCAACAATTTCGTCCAGAGCCCTTATGCCTACTGGAAACAACTGGCCTGGAGCGGAGCCCTTCTCATCACTCTGGCCGTGCTCGCCCTGAACATCGGTGCACGCATTCTCGGCGCCGAGAGGAACACCAAATGACCGAACTGTCCGTCTCCGTCAGTCAGCCCAATCACGCTCTTCACGGCAAGGCGCTTCCGGATGCGCCGGCCAAGGTGACTGCGCGCAACCTCAACTTCTACTACGGCGACCATCACGCGCTGAAGAACATCAACCTGTCGCTGGGCACCAACCGCGTCACCGCGTTCATCGGCCCGTCCGGCTGCGGCAAGTCCACGCTGCTGCGCGTCTTCAACCGGATGTACGATCTCTATCCGGGCCAGCGGGCGACCGGGCAGCTGATGCTCGACAACACCAACATCCTCGATCCCAAGCTCGATCTGAATCTGCTGCGCGCCCGGGTCGGCATGGTGTTCCAGAAGCCGACGCCGTTCCCGATGACGATCTACGAGAACATCGCCTTCGGCATCCGCCTCTATGAGAAGATATCGAAGTCGGAGATGGACGACCGGGTCGAGAAGGCGCTGCGCGGCGGCGCGCTGTGGAACGAGGTCAAGGACAAGCTCAACGCCTCGGGCCTGTCGCTGTCAGGCGGCCAGCAGCAGCGCCTGTGCATCGCGCGCACGGTCGCGGTCCGTCCCGAGGTGATCCTGTTCGACGAGCCGTGCTCGGCGCTCGATCCGATCTCGACCGCCAAGGTCGAGGAGCTGATCCAGGAACTCGCCGAAAACTATACGATCGCCATCGTGACGCATAACATGCAGCAGGCGGCGCGCGTCTCCGACAAGACCGCCTTCATGTATCTCGGCGAACTGATCGAGTTCGACGACACCAGCAAGATCTTCACCTCGCCGAGCGATCGGCGGACCCAGGATTACATCACCGGCCGGTTCGGCTGACGCCGACGACATTGTCTTCAGGAGATCATCATGGCCAGTGAACATACCGCCAAGGCGTTCGACAGCGATCTGCAGGACCTCACCCGTCTGGTATCGGAGATGGGCGGCCTCGCGGAGCGGCTGATCGTCGATTCCGTCGATGCGCTGGTGCGGCGCGACATCGCGCTCGGCCAGAAGGTGGTCGCCACCGACGCCGAGGTCGACAAGCTGCAGCGCATCATCGAGGAGCGCGCCGTGCTCACGATCGCCCGTCGCCAGCCGATGGCGGTCGACCTGCGCGAGATCGTCGGCGCGATGCGCGTGGCGACCGATCTGGAGCGCATCGGCGACCTCGCCAAGAACATCGGCAAGCGCGTCGCGGCGCTGGAGAGCGACTTCCATCCGCTGAAGCTGATCCGCGGCCTCGAGCACATGACCGATCTGGTGCAGTCGCAGGTCAAGACGGTGCTGGACGCCTATGCTGCGCATGACCTGCCGGCGGCGATGACGGTGTGGAAGGGCGACGAGGAAGTCGACGCCATCTGCACCTCGCTGTTCCGCGAGCTCCTGACCTACATGATGGAGGATCCGCGCAACATCTCGTTCTGCATCCACCTGATGTTCTGCGCCAAGAACATCGAGCGCATCGGCGATCACGCGACCAACATCGCCGAGACTGTATTCTATATGATCGAAGGCCAGCAGATCATGGACAAGCGCCCGAAGGGCGACATGACGAGCTTCGCGACGACGATTCCCGGTAACTAAGAGAGACGGTTCAGACATGGGCGCCCGAATTCTGGTGGTGGAGGACGAGGAGGCGCTGACGACGCTGCTGCGCTACAACCTCGAGGCCGAAGGCTACGAGGTCGAGACCGTGGCGCGCGGCGACGAGGCCGACACGCGGCTGAAGGAGCGCGTTCCGGATCTCGTCGTGCTCGACTGGATGCTGCCGGGCCTCTCCGGCATCGAGCTGTGCCGCCGCCTGCGCGCGCGGACCGAGACCCGGCAACTGCCGATCATCATGCTGACGGCGCGCGGCGAGGAGAGCGAGCGCGTGCGCGGACTCGCCACTGGCGCCGACGACTACATCGTCAAGCCGTTCTCGGTGCCGGAGCTCCTGGCGCGCGTGAAAGGCCTGCTGCGGCGGGCGAGCCCGGAGCGGCTGGCAACCGTGCTGTCCTATGGCGACATCGAGCTCGACCGCGAGAAACGCCGCGTGGCGCGCTCGGGGCGGCCGATCGATCTCGGCCCGACCGAATACCGCCTGCTCGAATTCTTCCTCGAGCACCCCGGCCGCGTGTTCAGCCGCGAACAGCTGCTCGACAGCGTCTGGGGCCGCGACATCTACATCGACGAGCGCACCGTCGACGTCCATATCGGCCGCCTGCGCAAGCTGCTCAATCCCGGTCGCGAGCAGGACCCGATCCGCACCGTGCGCGGCGCCGGTTATGCGCTCGATGATCGCTTCGCCAAGAGCGAGCAGGTGTAAGGGCGATGGGCGTGAGGATGAAGAAGGTGTGAGGCGCGAGCGGGCCCGATTGAGGAGATCGCGGTCCGCTTTCCGCCACGCCGCCGCCGTCTTGATCGTGTCTGCTTCGTGGCCCGTCACGATGTTTCGGTCCCAGCGGACGCCCTTGATCAAGACCATCATCATATCTCTTGTCATGCTGCTCGGCAGCTTGGCGGGCGCCCCGGCCGCCGAGCTCGAAGACGCGGTCGCGGCGGCAGGCAACGGGCAGCATGCGGCGGCGATGCGACGGCTGCTGCCGCTGGCCGCCAAGGGCGATGCGCGGGCGCAGTTCGACGTCGGCTTCATGCACGCCTTCGGCTGGGGCGTGCCGCGTAATCCGAGCGAGGCGCTGGCCTGGTACCGCAAGGCCGCCGATCAGGGGCTCGCCGTCGCGCAACACTATCTCGGCATCGCCTACGTCAACGGCGAGGGTGTTGCCTCCAACTACGGCGAAGCCAGTCGCTGGTTCAGCCGCGCGGCGGCGCAGGGCTTCGCCCAGTCGCAATACATGCTCGGCCTGATGCTGCTCGACGGCCGTGGCGCAAAGCAGGACGTCGTGCAGGGCTATGCCTGGCTGGTGATGGCGGGCCGTAGCGGCGTGCGATCGGCCGGCCGCGACGTGCAGCGGGTCAGGTTGACCGAGCCGCAGCGCGTCCAGGCCCAGAGCGCCATTGCGTCCTGGCAGCCGAAACCGGAATCGGCGGATGCGGGCATTGCCACTCCGCGTCCGGAGCAACTGCTCGGGCTCGATCGCCACATCGGCGAGGTCGTCGATCCCACCTCCTGGCCGGCGTCGTCGATCGGCGTCGTCACCGTCGCGCAATACTCGAGCGGCGGCTGGTGCACCGGCACGCTGGTCGCGCCGCGCGTCGTGCTCACCGCCGCGCATTGCGTCTTCAACGGCGTGGCGCAGGTCAGCCCCGGCAACGTCCGCTTCCTGGCCGGCATGAACCGTGGCACGCCGGCGGCATCGTCGGTCGCCGACAAGCTGATCGTGGCGCCCGATTTCGTTCCGACCCGGCACGACAGATGGTCGCTCGACCGCTCGCCCGCCGATTGGGCGCTGATTGTGCTGAAGGACGCGCTGCCGTCGAAGCCGGTCGCGGTCAAGGCGCTGACCCGCGAGGAATTGCAGGCTGCGACGACGGCCGGCACCATCTCCGAGATCGGCTACGGCCAGGAGCGGCGCTATTCGCCGACCGGCCAGCGCAATTGCAGCGCCGGCATGACCGGGGATGCCCGGCTGCTGACAGTGCATTGCCTGGCCAATTTCGGCTATTCGGGCTCGCCGATCCTGGCCGAGGTCGGCGGGGAGCCGGCCGTGGTCGGCATCTTCTCGGCGTTCCACGAGGAGACCCGGCTGATGTTCGCCGCCCCCGCGAGCCGCTTCGAGGCGGTCGTGCGGCGCGAGATCGCGGCACAGAGTGCCTCGGCGCGGTGAGGGAAGGAGCGAGAGAGACGAGGTCCCGCCGCTGGTCATGATCTGTGCGTGACTGGATAGCGGGTTGCCAAGCGAGAGGGCGGTCCGGGAAGCGCCACCCAGGTTTTCCTGCAGCTTTCGCCTGCAGCGGGGCCTTACCGAACTGGCCTGGCTCTTGCTATAGTCCGAGTATGACGATTGTTCCAATTGATCATCCTCGGGCCGCGCGGCTGCTGTGGTGGCGGTCGCAGCCCGGCCGCAACGTTGCGCTCGTCGGCGGGCTGGTCGCGGCCAACGCGCTCGCCTGGGCCTGGGCATTCGCGCTCTACGCCGACCGGCCCGCCATCGTCGGCACCGCGATGCTGGCTTGGCTGCTCGGACTGCGCCATGCGGTCGATGCGGATCACATCGCGGCGATCGACAACGTCGTGCGGAAGCTGGTGCAGGACGGTAACCCTCCGCGCGCCGCCGGCCTCTATTTTGCGCTCGGCCATTCCAGCGTCGTCGTCATCGCCACCATCGTCGTGAGCCTCATCGCCGGCGCCGACCTCCTGGATGAAGAGAGTGCGATCAGGGCGATCGGCGGCGTCATCGGCACGTCGGTGTCGGCCGGCTTCCTGCTGCTTATCGCGTTGGCGAACCTCATTCTGTTCGTGAACCTCTGGCGCCGCGCCGCACAGCCGCAGTCCGAGATGGAAACAGCCGGAAACAGCGGACGGGGCATCCTCATCCGCCTGCTGCGCCCCGTGCTCCGCCTGGTGGGACGCGCCTGGCACATGTATCCGCTCGGCTTCCTGTTCGGTCTCGGCTTCGACACCGCGAGCGAGATCGGGCTTCTCAGCCTGTCGGCGACCGAGGCTGCGCGCGGCGCGAGCCTCGTCCATGTGCTGGTATTCCCGGCGCTGTTCGCGGCTGCGATGGCCACCGTCGACACCGCCGACAGCATGCTGATGGTCGGCGCCTATCGCTGGGCGCTGACCGATCCCGCACGCAAGCTGCGCTATAACCTCGTGATCACCGGCGCATCCGTTGCGATCGCGCTGGTGATCGGCAGCTTCGAGGCGTTCACGCTGTTGGCGCCGCGGCTTGGCCTGACGGGGGGATGGGCTGACGTCGCCACCGCGCTGGGCGACGGTGTCGCCAATCTCGGAATCGTCGCGATCGGCCTGTTCGGACTGGTCTGGGCGGTCGCCATGCTGCTCGGTCGCAGTCAGCGCGGTTCCGAGGCGACGCCCGGCGAAGCGCTTGCCAGCGTTCGTGCGGGGGCGCTAAACCCGCCGGCGATACGAAGCGGAACGCATAAGACGGGCTAGGAGCGGGGCCTCATGATGGTCGGCTCGGAGGGAACGATCAGGATGCTGTGGCTGCAGGGCGCGAGCTGCGGCGGCTGCACCATGTCGATCCTGGAAAGCGGTGCGTCCGGCTGGTTCGACGAATTGCGCCAATCCGGCATCGATCTGGTATGGCATCCCTCCGTCAGCGAGCAGACAGGGGACGAGGTCGTGGAGCTGTTGGAGGCGATCCGCGACGGCCGCGAGCGGCTCGATCTGCTGGTGCTCGAAGGCTCGGTGGCGCGAGGCCCCGGTCTGACCGGCCGCTTCAACATGCTCGCCGGCACCAACCGCTCGATCTATCACTGGCTGCTCGATCTGGCGCCGCTGGCCGACTACGTCGTCGCCGTCGGCAGTTGCGCCGCCTATGGCGGCATTCCCGCGGCTGGCATCAATCCGACCGATGCGGTCGGACTGCAGTTCGAGGGCAGCGATATCGGCGGCGCGCTTGGCGCGGCCTTCCGCTCGAAACGCGGGCTGCCGGTGATCAACGTCGCAGGCTGTGCGCCGCATCCAGGCTGGATGATGGAGAGCCTGCTGGCGCTTACCTCGGGCGATCTGACGGCAGATGGTCTCGACGCGGTCGGCCGTCCGACCTTCATCGCCAACCACCTCGCTCATCACGGCTGCTCGCGCAACGAGTTCTACGAGTTCAAGGCGAGCGCGGAGACGATGTCGGAGCGCGGCTGCCTGATGGAGCATCTCGGCTGCCGCGCAACGCAGGCGGTCGGCGACTGCAATCAGCGCTCGTGGAACGGCGGCGGCTCCTGCACCAAGGGCGGTTATGCCTGCATCGCCTGCACCTCGCCGGGCTTCGAGAGCGCGCAGAACTATCTGGAGACGGCGAAGCTCGCCGGCATCCCCGTCGGCCTTCCCACCGACATGCCGAAAGCCTGGTTCGTCGCGCTCGCAGCGCTGTCGAAATCGGCCACGCCGCGCCGCGTCCGACTCAATGCGACGGCCGATCATGTCGTGGTGCCGCCGGGCCGTTCCGGCGACAAGCGCCGTCCATGACGCGGATCACGGTCGGACCGTTCAATCGTGTCGAAGGCGATCTCGAGGTCAGGCTCGATATCGAGAGCGGCCGCGTCGCGCGGGCGGAGGTGACGGCGCCGCTCTATCGCGGCTTCGAGCAGATCCTTGAGGGCCGGCCGCCGCTCGACGCCCTGGTGATCGCGCCGCGCATCTGCGGCATCTGCTCCGTGTCGCAATCGATCGCGGCCGCCGCGGCGTTGCGCCAGGCCATGGGCATTGCGGCAGCACCAAACGGCATCCTCGCGAGCAACATCGCGCACGCGGCCGAGAACGCGGCGGATCATCTGACGCATTTCTACATCTTCTTCATGCCGGACTTCGCCCGCGATGCTTATGCCTCGCACGCTTGGCATTCGGCCGCGGCCGAACGTTTCGCGGCGACGAAGGGCAGCGCTGCCCGCGATGCGCTGCCGGCGCGCGCGCGACTGCTCGAGATCATGGGCCTGATCGCCGGCAAATGGCCGCACAGTCTCGCCTTCCAGCCAGGCGGGACGACCCGCGCGATCGAGCTCGGCGAGCGCGTGCGGCTCAGCGCGATCGCGGCGTCGTTTCGCGGTTTCCTTGAGCGCGTCCTGTTCGCCGACAAGTTGGAGAACGTGCTCGCCTTGTCGACGCCGGACGAACTCGACCGTTGGCGCGAGGGCCGAGCCGGCGACTTCGCGCATTTCCTTCGGCTGGCCGATGCGCTCGCGCTGGCCGACCTCGGCAGCGGACCAGGTCTCTTGATGAGCTTCGGCGCGTATCACGACTTCAATGGAGCTCGTTTTCGCGCTGGCGTCCGCACGAGCAGTGGCGAGGTCCAGGCTTTGCCGTCGGACGGCATCACCGAGGACGTCTCGCACGCCTGGATGCACGATACGTCGCTCGATCCGTCCGAGAGCCGCACCGTGCCCGATGCCGACAAAGCCGACGCCTATAGCTGGTGCAAGGCGCCGCGTCTCGCGGGAGAACCGGTCGAGGTCGGCGCTCTCGCAAGGCAGGCCATCGACGGTCAGCCGTTGGTCACCGCGCTGCTCGCGAGCGGTCGCAGCAATGTCCGCAATCGTGTCATCGCCCGGCTGATCGAAACCGCGCAGCTCGCGCTGTCGATCGAGCACTGGATCAAGGCATTGCGTCTCAACGAGCCGTTTTGCGAAAACAGCGCCAGCGCGGTCGACGGCAATTTCGTCGGGCTCGTGGAAGCTGCGCGCGGCAGCCTCGGCCACTGGCTCGCAGTGCGCTCCGGCCGGATCGAGCGTTATCAGATCATCGCGCCGACGAGCTGGAATTTTTCGCCGCGCGACGCCAACGGCGTTGCGGGCCCGCTCGAGCAGGCGCTCGTCGGCACCGAGGTCGGCGATGCCGGCGCGCGTGCGGTCGGCATCCAGCACGTGGTGCGGTCGTTCGATCCCTGCATGGTCTGCACGGCGCATTGAGCGCGCTGCACACAGGCAGGCGGCAAGCGGAAACAAGATTGTCGGTGCAAAGCGCGTGATTTCCGATTGTCGCGCGCGATCCACCACCGAAGGCTCCGTCGCTGCGATCGCACCGCCTCAAGCATCTGAAATCATTATGATTCAAATCCAGCAATGATGCTGGCCCGCATCTTGCTGTCCTTCTCGCCAGAACGCGATCAGATGATCGCCAACGCGATGTCAGGGGAGGACTCATGGGCGCGGCAACGGAAACCTTTTACAGCGTCATCAGGCGTCAGGGCATCACGCGGCGCAGCTTTCACAAATTCTGCAGCCTGACCGCGACGAGCCTCGGCCTCGGCCCGGTCGCGGCGAGCCGCATCGCCAATGCGCTGGAAACCAAGCCGCGCACGCCGGTCATCTGGATGCACGGGCTGGAGTGCACGTGCTGCTCGGAGAGCTTCATCCGCTCGGCGCATCCGCTGGTGAAGGATGCCGTGCTGTCGATGATCTCGCTCGACTATGACGACACCATCATGGCGGCGGCCGGCCACCAGGCGGAGGCCATCCTCGACGAGACACGCGCGAAGTACAAGGGACAGTATATCCTCGCGGTCGAAGGCAATCCGCCGCTGAACGAAGGTGGCATGTTCTGCATCGACGGCGGCAAGCCGTTCGTCGAGAAGCTGAAGATGATGGCCGAGGACGCCATGGCGATCATCGCCTGGGGCGCCTGTGCCTCCTGGGGCTGTGTGCAGGCGGCAAAGCCCAATCCGACGCAGGCGACCCCGATCGACAAGGTCATCACCAACAAGCCGATCATCAAGGTGCCGGGCTGCCCGCCGATCGCGGAAGTCATGACCGGCGTCGTCACCTTCATCACCACCTTCGGCAAGCTGCCTGAGCTCGACCGCCAGGGTCGGCCGAAGATGTTCTACTCACAGCGTATCCACGACAAGTGCTATCGCCGGCCGCATTTCGACGCCGGCCAGTTTGTCGAGGAGTGGGACGACGAGGCCGCGCGCAAGGGCTACTGCCTCTACAAGATGGGCTGCAAGGGCCCGACCACCTACAACGCCTGCTCGACGGTGCGCTGGAACGGCGGCGTGTCGTTCCCGATCCAGTCCGGTCACGGCTGCATCGGCTGCTCGGAGGACGGCTTCTGGGACAAGGGCTCGTTCTACGACCGTCTCACCAACATCAAGCAGTTCGGCATCGAGCACAACGCCGACCAGGTCGGCATGGTGGCCGCGGGCACGGTGGGCGTAGCGGTCGCGGCGCATGCGGCGGCGACGGCCGTGAAACGGCTCGCCACCAAGCGCGACGACGCCAAACAAGATCATTGATCGCATTCAGGGCAGGCAACGATGGGCATCCAGACTCCCAACGGCTTCAATCTCGACAATTCCGGCAAGCGCATTGTCGTCGATCCGGTCACCCGGATCGAGGGACACATGCGGGTCGAGGTCAACGTCGACTCCGACAATGTCATCCGCAATGCGGTTTCCACCGGCACGATGTGGCGCGGCATCGAGGTGATCCTCAGGAATCGCGATCCGCGCGACGCATGGGCCTTCACCGAGCGGATCTGCGGCGTCTGCACCGGAACGCATGCGCTCACATCGGTGCGCGCGGTCGAGAACGCGCTCGGCATCACCATTCCGGAGAATGCCAACTCCATCCGCAACCTCATGCAGCTTGCGCTGCAAGTGCACGACCACGTCGTGCACTTCTATCATCTGCACGCGCTGGACTGGGTCGACGTGGTCTCGGCGCTCTCGGCCGATCCGAAGGCGACGTCGACACTGGCGCAGTCGATCTCGAGCTGGCCGCTGTCGTCGCCCGGCTATTTCAGGGACCTCCAGACCCGCCTCAAGAAGTTCGTCGAGTCGGGGCAGCTCGGCCCGTTCAAGAATGGATATTGGGGCAGCAAGGCCTATAAGCTGCCGCCCGAAGCCAACCTGATGGCGGTGGCGCACTATCTGGAGGCGCTCGATTTCCAGAAGGAGATCGTCAAGATCCACACCATCTTCGGCGGCAAGAACCCGCACCCCAACTGGCTCGTGGGTGGCGTGCCGTGTCCGATCAACATCGACGGCACCGGTGCGGTCGGCGCCATCAACATCGAGCGGCTGAACCTCGTCTCCTCGATCATCGATCGCCTGATCGAGTTCAACGAGATGGTCTATCTCCCCGACGTCGCCGCGATCGGCTCCTTCTACAAGGACTGGCTCTATGGCGGCGGCCTGTCCGGCAAGAGCGTGCTCGCCTATGGCGACGTGCCCGAGCATGCCAATGACTACTCCGCCAAGAGCTTGAAGCTGCCGCGTGGCGCGATCATCAACGGCAACCTGTCCGAGGTGTTTCCGGTCGATCACGCCAATCCGGACGAGATCCAGGAGTTCGTGGTTCACTCCTGGTACAAATATCCCGACGAGACCAAGGGACTGCATCCCTGGGACGGCATCACCGAGCCGAACTACGTGCTCGGCCCCAATGCCAAGGGCACCAAGACCGACATCAAGGAGCTCGACGAGGGCGGCAAATATTCCTGGATCAAGGCGCCGCGCTGGCGCGGACATGCGATGGAGGTCGGACCGCTCGCACGCTGGGTCGTCGGCTATGCGCAGAACAAGGCGGAGTTCAAGGATCCCGTCGACAAATTCCTGAAAGATCTCGACCTGCCTCTGACGGCACTGTTCTCCACGCTCGGCCGCACCGCGGCGCGCGCGCTGGAATCGGTCTGGGCCGGACGGCAGATGCGCTACTTCCAGGACAAGCTGATCGCCAACATCAAGGCGGGCGACAGCTCGACGGCGAATGTCGACAAATGGAAGCCCGAGAGCTGGCCGAAAGAGGCCAAGGGCGTCGGCTTCACCGAGGCGCCGCGCGGCGCGCTCGCGCATTGGATCAAGATCAAGGACACCAAGATCGACAACTATCAGTGCGTCGTGCCGACGACCTGGAATGGCTCGCCCAGGGATCCCAAGGGCAACATCGGCGCATTCGAGGCGTCGCTGATGAACACCCCGATGGCCAATCCCGAGCAGCCGCTAGAGATCCTGCGCACGATCCATTCCTTCGATCCGTGTCTGGCCTGCTCGACGCACGTCATGAGTCCGGACGGACAGGAGCTGGCCAAGGTCAAGGTCAGGTAGGCGGGAGAAGCACCATGATGGATGCAGTTGCACGTCCCGCGGAGTCCGAGCCCAATCTGGCCGCGATCGCGGCCGATGCGGCCGGCGAGCATGCGATCGGCCGGCCCACGGTTTATGTCTACGAAGCGCCCGTGCGCATCTGCCACTGGGTCAACGCGTTCGCGATTCTGGTGCTGATGGTCACGGGCTATCTGATCGGATCGCCTCTCCCGACGGTGTCGGGAGAGGCGTCCGCGAACTTCGTGATGGGCTATATCCGCTTTGCCCATTTCGCGGCCGGACAGGTGCTGGCGGTGTTCTTCCTCGCCCGCATCTTCTGGGCCTTCGTCGGCAACCATCACTCCCGGCAGATCTTCTACATTCCGGTGCATCGCAAGCAGTTCTGGAAGGAAGTGCTGCACGAGATTCGCTGGTACGCGTTCCTGGAGCGTGAGCCGAAGATGTATGTCGGCCACAATCCCCTGGCGCAGACGGCAATGTTCACCGGCTTCACGCTGTTCGTCGCCTTCATGATCGTCACTGGCTTTGCGCTCTATTCGGAAGGCACCGGGATCGACAGCTGGCAGCACAAATTGTTTGGCTGGGTGTTTGCGATCTGGCCGAACAGCCAGGATGTGCATACCTGGCATCATCTCGGGATGTGGGCGCTGGTCACGTTCGTGATGGTGCATGTCTATGCCGCCATTCGCGAAGACATCATGTCGCGCCAGAGCATCATCTCCTCGATGATCTCAGGCGAACGGCAGTTCCGCGAGTAGCAGGAGGCCGGCATGGTCGATGAGCGCGGGCGCGATCGCATTTTGGTGCTCGGGATCGGCAACATTCTCTGGGCTGACGAAGGCTTCGGCGTGCGGGTGGTGGAGGAATTCCACCGCCGCTTCACCGTGCCCGACAACGTCACGATCCTGGATGGCGGCACGCAGGGACTTTACCTCGTCAACTATGTCGAGGAAGCCGACGGCCTGATCGTGTTCGACGCCATCGACTATGGCCTTGTGCCGGGCGAGCTCAAGCTCGTCCGCGATGACGAGGTGCCGCGCTTCACCGGCGCCAAGAAGATGAGCCTGCACCAGACGGGCTTCCAGGAAGTGCTGAGCGCGGCCGACCTGCTCGGCCGCTATCCGCAGCGGCTTGCGCTGATCGGCTGCCAGCCGCTCGACCTCGAGGATTGGGGCGGTCCGCTGACTGCGCCGGTTCGTGCGCAGATCGCGCCGGCGATCGATCTGGCCTGCGCCCTCCTGGCGGAATGGGGCGCGCCCGCCGTGTCGCGGCGTGAATCGCTCGCCGGCGACGAACGCCTGCTCGCGAACGACATCGACCATCACAGCTACGAGCTGCGGGCGCGCACGGCCGAGTAACCGCGCCGCGAGGGAATCCGACATGTGTCTTGGCCTGCCGATGACAATCCTCGAGACCGATGGCGTCTCGGCGCTGTGCAGCTTCGACGGCGAGGAGCGCCGCGTCTCGGTGCTGTTGCTGTCGAACCCGCCGGTCGGGGCCAAGGTGCTCGTCTATATCGACAACGCCGTTCGCCTGCTCGATGACGAAGAAGCGCGGCTGATCGGCGAGGCGCTGCGCGGCTTGCAGGCGGCCGTGAACGGCGAGAATTGCGACGACTTCTTCGCCGACCTGATCGGGCGCGAGCCGGAGCTTCCGGAGCATCTGCGGTAGCGGTGTTATGCCCTTGGATGGGCGCCAGATTCCTGGCAATAAGATTTCCATAAGAAAAGTAAGTTGCCAGACATTATCTGGAAAGCGGCTTTCCGATTGATTGCGGAGCTCTTAATTTCAATAAAAATATGAGATATTTCAACGTATTGAGCGTTCCGCTGTCGCGCGGGCGTCTGGCACGTTGATTGCTAACATGGAGAGCACGGCAACGATAACTGGTCAGGGAGAAACGTCGATGGAAATGCAGCAGCGTGACCCCGCGCGCATGCGAGGCGGGTTGCCGGAGGTCGATGCCGGCACCGTCGACGCCTTTCTCGCCGAGGCCGATCGCGCCGGGCTGGTCGCCGTGCTGCTGTCGGCAGGTGATCCCGCGCGGTTTCCGGAGGCGCTCGATGTGGCCATCGTGCTGCCGGAGCTGATCACAGCGTTTCAGGGCCGGCTGCGTGGCGCGGTCATCGCGCGCGACGCGGAGGCGGAGTTCGGGACGCGCTTCGGCGTGCGCGTCCAGCCGAGCCTAATCCTGTGCCGCGGGGCGGAGACGCTCGGCCTGATCGCCAAGATCCAGGACTGGTCTGTCTATGTCGATCGCATCTCGCGGCTGATCGACCGGCCGCAGGGCGCGACTGCAACGGTCGTCGCCAGCATCGTCCCAGTCCATCAGCCTGCGGGAGCCGAGCGATGAAGCCGGGATTCTGGATCGCGCCTGAAGGAGCCGAGGAGCCGGTCAACATCTTTCCGATCGGCGAAGAGGCGCTCGATACATCGCACAAGGGGCTGACCGCTTCCGGGGCCCTGGCCAAGCTGGCCTCGCTCGACTCGGAGGCGCTGGCGCGGAGCTGCCCGCGGGCGGTCGAGCTGCTGTCGACGATTGCAGCGGCTATCGCGGCGCAGACCGCCGGCGCGCCGACGCAATTATTCCGGCTCGAGGGCCTCAACGATCTCGAGCGCCGGCTGATCGACGACGTGCTGGGCGAGGGCGAAGTCGCCGGCGTCGTGGCTCTTCCCGACGGGACGCTGGCTCAGATCCAGGAATCGGTGCTCGCCGGCATCTGGCGGGTGCGGCTGGAAGCGGATGAGCGGCACGACTACGTCGAAGTCGGCGCCGTCCCGGAGATCGTGTCGCGCGCCGCCGCCGATCTGACTGCAGGTGACATCGTGATCGGCCCTGTGCCCGAGGGCACCATGAACGCGCTGCCGGTGCTCGCCGAGATCCGCGAGCGCGCGCTGTCCTGGCGACCAGGTCAGCGCTCGCAGACCATCAACTTCACGCTGCTGCCGATGAGCCCAACCGACATGAGCTTCCTGCAGCAGACGCTCGGCAACGGTCCGATCCAGCTGATGTCGCGTGGCTACGGCACCTGCCGCGTGCTCGCGACCGGCATCCGTCATGTCTGGTCGGTGCAGTTCTTCAACGCCATGGACACGATCATTCTCGACACCCTCGAGGTCGGCGGTGTGCCGGTGGTCGCGCTCGCCGCGGCTGAGGATTTCGAGGATTCGGCCGAGCGTCTGACCCAGATCATCGAGGCCTATTTCACATGAGCGGCGGCTTCGAGAATTTCGGTGTCCGCAGCGATCTCGCTGATGACGTGCTGCTGGAGTGCGGCATCTGCTGGACGCGCTACGACCCGGCCGAGGGGGATGGCGTGGCGCAGATTCCGCCGGGCACGCCGTTCGCGGCCTTGCCGGATGACTGGCATTGCCCGAACTGCGATGCGCCGAAAGCCAAGTTCATGGTGGTCGGGCCATGAGCACTGAGGCGGTCGGGCAGGGGACGTCGGACGTCACGCCGGCCGCGTGGGGCGAGCGTCTTGCCGGCGTTTATCGCGAGATCGGCGCTCGCGCGATGCGCGAGCTGCCGATCTATCACGACGCGCTCGACGTCGAGGCGATCGGATTTTCAGTGGTCGACGGCCGCATCCTCGGAATCGTCGTCACGCCCTGGTTCATGAACGTGGTCACTCCGGCCGCACAAGGCGCCGCCGGATCCGTCGTCAAGATCGTGCTTCCGGCTGGCTCGTTCGAATTCACGATCGGCGATGTTGCCGAGGTCGGTCGGATCGCGAGCTGCTCGCTGTTCTCGCCGATGTTCCAGTTCGAGGACATGACCGCGGCGCGTGCGGCGGCGGAGGCTGCGCTCGCCGCGCTGATGACGGCGCCGGAGGATGATCTGTCGTCCGAACGCGCTGCGAAGGCGTCGAGCGCGATCGATCGCCGTGCGTTCCTGCGCGGCACCCTCTCCGAGGGCCGCGCATGACCCTCACCTTTCGCAACCGCATCGACGTGACGCTGTCGGTCGCCGATCGGCTGATCACAGGCGTCGACATTCAGCCGCGCACGAGGCCGCCGCTGGGACGACTGTTCGCCGGCAAGCCGGCCGATATGCTGCTCGCGGCCCTGCCGCGGTTGTTCTCGCTGTGCGCCAGTGCGCACCAGGTCGCGCTGCTGTCAGCGTTGGAAGCCGCACGCGGCGAGCAGGCGCCGCCGTTGACCCGTCACCGTCGGATCAAGGCCGTGGTGGTGGAGCGCTTCGCCGAGCTTATGCGCGGGCTGCTGATCGCGCCATTTGCGCAAAATCGCAGTGACGCGCAGCTGGCGCAACGGCTGTTGCAGGCGGTCGCGTCGCTGCAGATGCATTCCGGCGCTGACACCCAGCAGCAATCTCGCGCTGCAACCTTGTCTCAAATCAAGACGGGCATGGTGGTCCTGGGCATAGGCTTGCCAGCGGAGCCGGTTCTGCCGGAAACTCCGCTTGCATCTCTGATGGACTCGGCCCGGAATGCCGTCGACGATGGAGGATGGAGGCACATGCCGGCCGCGCACGACATCCTGTCGGCCGCCGACGATGACGTCATCGTCGCGCAATTGATGGACGTGGGATCTGCCTTTGCTGAGGCTCCGGAACTCGACGGCCGGGCTCCGGAGACCGGGGTCTGGGCCCGGTATGCGGAGCGCCATCAGTTGGCATCAGCCGGTCCCGTCGAACGCCTCTCAGCCAAGATCACCGAGGTTGCCGAGCTGTTCCGCTGGATCGAGGCCGGCGAGGCTGAGGACGAAGCGGCCGACCAGCATGCCATCGCGAGCTACGCGCTCGGGTCGCGGCGCGGCGGCGCCGCGGTTGAATGCGCCCGCGGCCGGCTGCATCACGCAATCGAGCTGGATGCGCACGGCGCGGTCTCGCGTTTCGAGTATCTGGCGCCGACGGAATGGAATTTTCACCCGCGCGGCCCTGTCGTGAGGAGCCTCACCGGGGCTGCGCTGCGCGGAACGGGCGATCGCGAGGCCATCAATACGATGGTCGGATCGTTCGATCCCTGCGTCGGCTATCACCTGGCATTCCGGGAGATGGCCGATGCATGAGATGGCGCTGTGCGAGGGCATCGTCGAGATCGTCGAGCAGGAGGCGCGCAAGGGCGCCTTCTCCACGGTGAAGACGGTGTGGCTGGAGATCGGTGCGCTCAGCCATGTCGCGCCGGAGGCGCTGCGATTCTGTTTCGAGGCGGTGACCGCGAAGACCCTGTTGCAGGGGGCGGCGCTCGAGATCATCGAACAGCCGGGCACGGCGTGGTGCCTGGGCTGTTCGCGCAGCGTCGAGATCAGCCAACGCTACGCGCCTTGTCCGGCCTGCGGCAGTCATCAGCTGCAGGTCACGGGCGGTGAGGACATGCGGGTCAAGGAGCTGGAGGTCGAGTAATGTGCACGGTGTGCGGCTGCAGTGACGGCAAGTCCTCCGTCGAATCCGGTGATCATCATCACGATCACGGTGAGCATCAACATGCTCATGGACATGATCAGTCCGGACATCATCATCATCACGGCCATCACTGCCATGATCATGATCACGAGCATGGTCACCATCACCATGATCATGACCATCATGATCACGGTCACGCGCATGACCACCATCATGATCACGCCGCCGACCGCATCGACTGCTCGGCCAACCCTGCGGGGCAGGAGGTTGCCGGTCTCTCCAGCGGACGCATCATCCAGATCGAACGCGACATTCTCGGCAAGAACAACCGGCTCGCGGCCGAGAACCGCGCACGCTTCGCCGCGCATGACGTGCTGGCATTCAACTTCGTCTCCAGCCCGGGCGCCGGGAAGACCTCGCTGCTGGTCCGCGCCGTCTCCGATCTCAGGCAGAGCCGGCCTGTCGCGGTGATCGAGGGCGACCAGCAGACCTCCAACGATGCCGAGCGCATCCGCGCCACCGGCGTTCCGGCGATCCAGATCAATACCGGCAAGGGCTGCCATCTCGATGCGGGCATGATCGGCGAAGCCTATGGCCGGCTGCCGGCACTGCGCGGCGGGCTACTGTTCATCGAGAATGTCGGCAACCTCGTGTGTCCGGCCGCCTTCGATCTCGGCGAGGCCTGCAAGATCGTCGTGTTCTCGACCACCGAGGGCGAGGACAAGCCGCTCAAATATCCCGACATGTTTGCAGCGTCATCGCTGATGCTGATCAACAAGATCGATCTGGCGCCGGTGCTCGATTTCGATCTTGCGCAGACGATCGAATATGCCCGCCGCGTCAATCCGAAGATCGAGGTGCTGACGATCTCGGCCAAGACCGGCGAGGGCCTCTCGGCGTTCTACGCCTGGATCAGGAAGCAGTCGGACCGGATGCGGGCGAGCGCGATGAACGCGGTGCAGGGATGAGCACGTCCGGCCGGACATCGGCGGCGAACCATACGCGCCTCCGGCTCCGCGTCCGCGGTGCCGTGCAGGGCGTCGGCTTTCGTCCCTATGTCCATGGCTTGGCGATCCGCCATCGGCTCGGCGGCTTCGTCGCCAACGATGCTGATGGCGTGCTGATCGAGGTCGAGGGCGACGAGGTCGCCGAATTCGTCGAGGCTCTGCCGCGGCAGACGCCGCCACTGGCGCGCATCGACGACATCGCCGTCGAGCCGATCGTGGCCGACGCCGGCACGGGCTTCCGGATTGCCGAGAGCGTGAGTGGGCGCGTCACGACGCGGATCGTGCCGGACGCCGCCACCTGTGCCGCGTGCCTGGCCGAGTTGTTCGATCCCGGCAGCCGCTTCCATCTCTATCCCTTCGTCAACTGCACCCATTGCGGTCCGCGCTTCACCATTGCCGAGCGCCTGCCTTACGATCGTGCGTCCACGGCGATGAAGCGCTTTCCGATGTGCGAGGCGTGCCGGTCCGACTACGAAGATCGCGCAGGGCGCCGCTTTCATGCCGAGGCGATCTCGTGTCCAAGCTGCGGGCCGCGGCTCAGCCACGGCATCGATGAGATCGCGGCCGCGCTCGCGAATGGCAGGATCGTCGCCGTTAAGGGGCTCGGCGGCTATCAGTTGCTCTGTGATGCGCGAGACGAGCAGGCCGTCCAGCGGCTGCGTGCCCGTAAGCAGCGCGACGGCAAGCCGTTCGCCGTGATGTTGGCCACGGCCGACGCTGCAACTGAGATTGCCGAGATCGACGCGCCTGAGCGCGCGCTGCTGGAGCGGGTGGCGCGGCCGATCGTGCTGTTGCGCTCACGCCAGCGTGTTGCGTCCTCGATCGCACCAGGCCTCGCAAAGATCGGTGTGATGCTGCCGGTCGCACCGCTGCATCATCTGATCTTCCATGCGCTCGGGGCGCGCCGCCGCCACGCGGCTGCTGATGGGCCATGGGCGCTGGTCTGCACCAGCGCTAATCCGAGCGGGGAGCCGCTGCTGACCGACAATGATGAAGCGAGGAGCGGTCTGGCTGATATCGCGGATCTGATCGTTACCCATGACCGAGACATCGTCATCCGCGCCGACGATTCCGTGCTTGCTGTCGTGGCTGGCGTTTCCCGCTTCGTCAGGCGTGCGCGCGGCTATGTACCGGAGCCGATCCGGCTCGCACGTGCCGGGCCGCCGGTGCTCGCGGTCGGCGCTCATCTGAAGGCGACGGTGACGGTAACGCGCGGCGACGAGGCGTTCGTATCGCAGCATCTCGGTGATCTCGACACGGCAGCCGCGATCCGCTTCTTCGAGGAGACGATCGCGCATCTCACCTCCATCCTCGACGTCGAGCCGGTCGCGATCGCGCATGACCTGCATCCGGACATGGCGTCGACCCGGTTCGCGCAGGCACGAGGTCTGCCGACGTTGCCCGTGCAGCATCACCATGCGCATGCGGCTTCCGTCATGGCCGAACAGGGCGTGACCGGCCCCGCCCTCGCGCTGGTGCTGGATGGCTACGGCTATGGCAGCGATGGCGGCGCCTGGGGCGGTGAATTACTGTCGTGCGACGGCGCTGGCTTCCAGCGCCTCGGCCATCTCGCCCCATTGAAGATGCCGGGCGGCGACCGGGCCGCACGGGAGCCGTGGCGGATGGCGGCGTCAGTGCTGCACGATTTCGGTCGCGGTGACGAGATCGAGCGGCGTTTCGTAGCGCAGCCCCAGTCGCGCAACATAGTCACGCTGCTAGACCTTGCCGATACCGCGGTCACCACCAGCGCCGGCCGGCTGTTCGATGCCGTAGCTGGTTTGCTCGGTGTCAGCACGGTGCAGAGCTATGAAGGCGAGGCGGCCATGAAGCTGGAGGCGCTGGTGCGTGAACCGGCGACGCTTGAGCGCGGCTGGACCATTGCCGATGGCGTGCTGTCGCTGCGGCCGCTGCTCGCGCATCTGATCGCGCGTGATCTCGACACTGTCGAAGCGGCGGGGCTGTTTCACGGCACGTTGGCCGCGGCCTGCGTCGACTGGATCGCGAGAGCTTCGCGCGCGACTGGCATCGGCACGATCGTGCTGAGCGGCGGCTGCTTCCTCAATGCGCATCTGGCCGAACAGATCGTGCGCGGCTGCCGTTCCGCAGGCCTCGATCCGCTGCTGCCGCGCCGGCTGCCGCCCAATGACGGCGGCCTCAGCCTCGGGCAGGCCTGGGTGGCTGGTCTGCATCTCACACAAAGCAATGTGCTGTCTGGAGGGACCGTCTGATGTGCCTGGCCATTCCCGCCGAGGTGATCAAGCTCTTGCCTGACGACATGGCGATCGTCTCGATTGACGGCGTCAGCAAGGAGGTCTCGATCGCGCTGATCGAGGAGATCGCCGTCGGCGACTACGTCATTCTTCATGTCGGCCATGCGCTGGCCAAGATCGATCCGGAGGAGGCGCGCGAGACGCTCGACCTGCTCCGGCAGATGGGCGAGGCTGTGGCGGAGGTCAGGCCATGAAATATGCAGACGAATTTCGCGACAAGGAGCTGGCAACAGGTCTTGCGCGCGCCATCCGCGCCAAGGCCGATCCGGCGCGCGCCTATCGCTTCATGGAGTTCTGCGGCGGACATACCCATGCGATCGCGCGCTATGGCCTCGAGGACATGCTGCCGGACAATGTTCGCATGATCCACGGCCCCGGCTGCCCGGTCTGCGTGCTGCCGGCCGGGCGCATCGACATGGCGATCGCGCTCGCCGAACGGCCGGAGGTTCTCCTCTGCGTCTATGGCGACCTGATGCGCGTGCCGGGCTCGCGCGGGTCCTCGCTGCTCAAGGCGAAGGCGCGCGGCGCCGACATCCGCATGGTGTATTCGACGCTGGATGCGATCGCGCTGGCCGAGCAGAATCCCGGTCGCGAGGTGGTGTTCTTCGCCATCGGCTTCGAGACCACGACGCCGCCGACGGCCGTGATGATCCGGGCCGCCGAGAAGAAGCAATTGTCGAACTTCACCGTGTTCTGCAACCACGTGCTGACGCCGCCGGCGATGCGCGCGATCCTCGACAGCGACGACACGGTCGAGATCGACGGCTTCGTCGGACCGGCGCATGTCTCGACCGTGATCGGCACCGAGCCCTACGCGCCGTTCGCGCGCGATGACGGCAAGCCCGTCGTGATCGCGGGCTTCGAGCCGCTCGACATGATGCAGGCGATCCTGATGCTGATCGAGCAGGTCAATGACGGCCGCCACGAGGTGGAGAACCAGTATCGTCGCGCCGTCACCGGCAGCGGCAACCAGCGCGCCATCCGCGAGGTCGCCGAGATCTTCGAACTGCGCGACCAGTTCGAATGGCGCGGCCTCGGCAGCATTCCGGCGAGCGCATTGAAATTGCGGCCCGGCTTTGCGCATCTCGATGCCGAGCTGCGCTTTGCCATGTCCGAGCTGGTGGTGGCCGACAATCCGGCCTGCGAATGTCCGGCCATTCTGCGCGGCCTGAAGAAGCCGGTGGACTGCCGGCTGTTCGGCACCGCCTGCACGCCGGAGACGCCGATCGGCTCCTGCATGGTGTCGTCGGAAGGTGCCTGCGCGGCGCATTGGACCTATGGCCGCTTCCGCGACCATCAGCGGAGGCTTGCATCATGAGCATGCATCAGCGCCGGCTCGACCTGAAGAACGGCTGCGTCGATCTCTCGCACGGCGCCGGCGGCCGTGCGATGGCGCAACTGATTGCCGGCCTGTTCCACGAGGCGTTCGGCAACGAATGGCTGGCGCGCGGCAACGACCAGTCGGCGTTCGACGTCGCAGCCGGCCGGATGGTGATGACGACCGACGGCTATGTGGTCTCGCCGCTGTTCTTCCCCGGCGGCAACATCGGCTCGCTCGCGGTGCACGGCACGGTCAACGACATCGCGATGGCCGGCGCGACGCCGCTGTATCTGTCGGCGAGCTTCATCATCGAGGAGGGTTTTCCGTTTTCCGATCTGAAGCGGATCGCCGATGCGATGGGAGTGGCGGCGCGCGAGGCCGGCATCGCGATCATCACCGGCGATACCAAGGTGGTCGAGCGCGGCAAGGCGGATGGCGTGTTTATTTCGACGGCCGGTGTCGGCGTCGTGCCTGAAGGCCTCGATTTGTCGGCCGACAAAGCCAGGCCCGGCGATCGCGTGCTGCTGTCCGGCAGCCTCGGCGACCACGGTGTCGCCATCATGTCGAGGCGGCAGAATCTCACCTTCGACACCGAGATCATCTCGGACTCGGCCTCGCTGCACGGCCTCGTCGCCGACATGGTTGCGGCCGGCGGCGCCGGCATCCGGCTGATGCGCGATCCCACGCGCGGCGGGGTTGCGGCCACGATGAATGAGATCGCCCAGCAGTCCAATCTCGGCTTCCGCCTGCAGGAGGAATCGATTCCGGTGAAGCCCGCGGTCGCAGCCGCCTGCGAGCTGCTGGGGCTCGATCCGCTGCATGTCGCCAACGAAGGCAAGCTCGTCGCGGTGGTCGCGCCCGAGGTGGCCGGCGCAGTGCTCGCCGCCATGCGGGCGCATCCGCTCGGCCGCGATGCCGCCGAGATCGGCGAAGCCGTGGCCGACGATCACCGCTTCGTCCAGATGGCGACGAGCTTCGGCGGCGGCCGCATCGTCGACTGGCTGTCCGGCGAGCAGTTGCCGCGGATCTGCTGAGACGCGCGATGGGCATCCAGGGAACGATACTGGTCGTGGATGACGAGGTCCGGTCGCAGGAGGCGCTGCGCCGCGTCCTCAACCAGGATTTCGAGGTCTTGTGCGCGGGCAACACGAACGATGCCGAGAAGCTGCTCGAAGGCGAGATCGTGCATGCCGTGATCTGCGACCAGCGCATGCCGCAGGAATCCGGCGTCAGCTTCCTGAAGCGCGTGCGCGAGATGTGGCCCGACCCTGTACGGATGATCATCTCCGGCTATTCGGACTCCGAGGACATCATCGCCGGCCTCAACGAGGCCGGCATCTATCAGTACATCACAAAGCCCTGGCAGCCGGATCGCCTGATCGAGATCGTCCGCGAGGCCGTGCAGCTGTACCGGCTGCAGAAGGAGACGGAGACCGCCGGCGTCGACGTGAAGGCCACGCCGGCCCATATCAAGAAGGTGGTGTCGGTCAAGCGCGGCGCCGCCAAGCAGCTCTATGATTTCGACCGCATCGTGCATTCGGCCGCGAGCCCGATGCGCAACGTGATCGAGCTCGGCCGGCGGGCCGCCGACTACGACATCTCGGTCTTGATCACCGGCGAATCCGGCACCGGCAAGGAGCTCTTGGCGCGCGCGATTCACTACGGCTCCGCGCGGGCCACCAAGGCGTTCGTCGTCGAGAATTGCGGCGCGCTGCCGGATGAGCTGCTCGAGAGCGAGCTATTCGGCTGCAAGAAGGGCGCCTTCACCGGCGCCTATCAGGACCGCATCGGCCTGTTCGAGGTCGCCGATGGCGGCACCATCTTTCTCGACGAGATAGGCGAGACCTCGCCGGCATTTCAGGTCAAGCTCCTCCGCGTGCTGCAGGAGAGCGAGATCCGGCCGCTCGGCGCGCAGCGCGTGCGCCAGGTCGACGTGCGCGTGGTCGCTGCCACCAACCGGGATCTTGAGGCCGAAGTCGAGGCCGGCCGCTTCCGCCGCGATCTGTACTACCGGCTCGCCGCGTTTCCGGTGCACATGCCGTCCTTGCGCGAGCGTCCGATGGACATTCCGCTGATCGCCGAGGGCGTGCTGTCGGCGGTGAAGACATCGTTCAACCGGCCGCATCTGCGGTTCGCACCGACGGCGCTGGAGGAATTCTCCCGTTATCACTGGCCCGGCAATGTTCGCGAGCTGCAGAACGAGATCCAGCGCATGGCCGTGCTGGCCGATGCCGACGAGCTGCGCTGTCCGCCGTTCGCCGCCCGGCGCAGCGCACGCCGCGCCGCGCCCGCGATCCCCAATGGCAAGCTCAATGGTTCCGGGAGCCTGAAGGACAGGGTCGAGGATCTCGAAAAGACCATCATCGTTCACTGTCTGGAGAAATATGATGGTAACATCAGTCGCGTCGCCAGCGAGCTCGGCCTGTCACGGGTGGGGCTCCGGAACAAATTGTCGAGATACGATCTGAAGAAACATGGCAAAGGCCACTCACTCTCCTGAGTCCGGGGCTGACACGCTGCTCAAGCTGATCGCGAGCAGCAGCACGCTCGAACTCGACAGCGAGCGCGAAGGCGTGTGGATCGAAGTGATCCGCAAGATGGACGAGGTCTATTCCGACCTGCTGCGCTACGAGGTCGATCTCGAGCACAAGAACGCCGAGCTCGAGGAAGCCCAGGCGTTCGTCACCAACGTCATCGAGTCCGTCTCCGACATCCTGGTCGTCTGTGACGCCAGGGGCACGGTGCAGCAGGCCAACTCCGCCTTTCTGCAGACATCGGGACGGGCCTTGGCCGACATCGCCGGTCGCGATATCGCCGAGATGATTGATCCCGATCATCGGCCCAAACTTGTCTCGCTGCTGAAGCCGCGCAGCAGCGCCGAAGTGGTCGACGGTGAATTGCGCTTTGCCGCGGCGGCCGGCGTCAGCTCCGACCTGTTCGCGATCAACAGCTCGCCGCGGCATGACCATCGCGGCCGCTTCATCGGCGTCGTGCTGACGGGCCGTCCGATCGGCGAGCTGCGCCGCGCCTATGAGGCCCTGCACAAGGCGCATCAGGAGCTGCAGCGGGCGCAGCGGCAATTGGTCGAGCAGGAGAAGATGGCAAGCCTCGGCCGGCTCGTCGCGGGCGTGGCCCACGAGCTGAACAATCCGATCAGCTTCGTCTATGGCAACATCCACACCCTGATGCGCTACCGCACCTCGCTGGTCGGCTATCTCGATGCCATCCATGAGCAGCCGGTCAGCGAGGACATCGCCGCGCTTCGCTCGGATCTGAGGATCGACGCCATCCTGGAGGATTTCGGGCCGCTGATCGACGGCACGCTGGAAGGTGCGGTGCGCATCAGCGAGATCGTCAAGAACCTGCGCCGCCTGTCGTTCTCGAAGCTCGGCGAGGTCGAGCGCGTCAACATCGAACGGCTGATCAATACCGCCGTGCTGTGGGCAGGGCGCACCAAGCAGCATCGTGTCGACATCCAGATCGAGGTCGAGCCGGATCTGTGGATCTCCGGCAACGAAGGCCAGCTGCATCAGGTGATCGTCAACCTCGTGGAGAACGCGATCGACGCGATGCGATCGACCGACCTGCCGCGCCTTCTGGTCGCGGTGGCGCGCCAGGGCAACGAGATCGCCTTTCGCATCACCGATAACGGCCCCGGCATCGACAAGGATCATCTGACCCACATCTTCGAGCCGTTCTTCACGACCAAGCGCGTCGGGGAGGGGACGGGGCTCGGGCTGTGGATCAGCTACGGCATCGTCCGCGAGCACGGCGGCGAGCTGTCCGCGACCAACGAGCCGCAGGGCGGCGCCACGTTCTCTTTCAGCTTGCCGGCGGCTTGACCATAGCGGCGGGGCTGCTGCCGACGCTGAAGTGGGATGCTGGGTATCCCTTCGAAACGATGCTGGGGTTCCTGACGGCGGTGCCGTCGGATGTTGCGGGCAGAAGCCAAGCTTGAGGTGATCAGGACGCCGTCTCGACCGGCACGCGCTCGCGCTGATTGGTCAACCGCGCCAGCAGCACGGTTGCGGTTCGCGTGATGTGTTGCCGTGCGAGATCCTCGGCCTTCTGCGCATCGCCGGCGATCACCGCCCGCAGGATGTCCTCATGCTGATCCCAGATTCGCCGCGGCGTCTCGTCGCGCATCAGCACCTCGCCCATCAGCCGGCGCAGATGCAGCCAATGCGGCAGCGTGGTGTCCTGGATGACGGAGTTGCCGGAGATCTCGTAGAGGAATTCATGAAACTTGACGTCGGCCTCGATCAGCTTCTCGACCGAATGCTCGCGCTCGGCGCTCCGGCCCTGCTCGATCAAATTCGGGCCTTCCTCGGCCGCTCGCTTGGCGCCGCGGGTCGCCGCGAGCCGGCAGGCGAGGCCCTCGGCGACCGCGCGTATTTCATAGAGGTTGCGGATGAAGTCGGTGTCGATCGGTGCGACTTCCAGGCCGCGGCCCGGCGCCTCGCGCACAAAGCCGTGATTGCGCAGCAGCAGCAGCGCCTGCTGCACCGGCTGGCGCGATACGCCGAGGTCGCGGGCCAGATCGTCCTGAATGAGGCGGGCCGATTCCGGCAGTTCGCCGCCGACGATGTCGGAGAGAATGCGCTCGTAGACGCGTTCGGTCAGGCTCGGCTGTGTCTTCAGCGGCGGCACACGGCCTCCACGGGATCAGGTGTGATGTCCGGTCGCGAATGTGGAGCTGCCGTGCCGGAGCCCGGCGCTCGCATTGCGGCCGATGTCGGTCTGAACGGGGTCATAGCGAGAATTTCCGCGCAGTGAGCGTTCGCCGCTGCTTGGGCTTGCTGTCCTGCTGGATTTCGAGGTGATGGATGAACACACTGGCCGCGCGCGAAATGTGCTCGCGGCTCAGCCGTTCGGCCTCGTCGCTGCGGCCCTCGATCACGGCTGCAAGAATGTCCTCATGCTCGTCCCAGACCGCCCGGGACATGCTCTGCTCCTTCTGCAGCACGTCGGACATCACGCGCTTCAGGCAGGGCCAATGTGGTGCCATCGTCTCGCCGATCAGCGCGTTGCCGGAGAGGTCGCCGAGGAAGCAATGGAAGGCGATGTCGGTCTCGATCTTGCGGTTGACGAGCCCGCTCTTCACCGCCTCGTGGCCGGCCGCGATGTACGCCGGACCTTCGCGCGCGGCGCGATCGCTCGCGCGCTCGGCGGCCAGCCGCGCCGCGAGGCCTTCGAGCACCGCGCGCATCTCATAGAGGTCCCGAACGAGGCCGGGGTCGAGCGGCGCCACGATCAGGCCGCGGCCGGGCGCGCTCTGCACCAGCCCGCAGCCGCGGAGCAGGATCAGCGCCTGCTGAACTGGCTGGCGCGATACCCCGTAGGCCTGGGCCAGATCGTCCTGGATCAGCCGCGAGCCCGGCGTGAGAACGCCGCTGACGATCTCGTCAGTGATCGCTTCGACGACCTGGTCGACCAGAGAGGGAGCGGCGGGCACGATTCGCATGGGTCACCACATTTTGCCGCACATTAGCATGTCAAGTCCGAAAATCCATTTGCGAGGTATTCGAATTCAGAGTACGAATTCAAAAAAGGACGCTGCGTTAAGGCAAGTTAAAAAGCGGCCAAATAGGGAGGGACTCCGTTGTCGGAAGATCCGACCAGTCTGGAGCGCGAGCAGGTTTGGTCTGCGCGCTCGGAGGGCCGCGTGCGCGCCGGCGTCATGCTGGCGGTGTCGCGGGCATTGCTGGTGGCCTCGGTCGCGTCCTTCGCCGCGATGGCGCCTGCGCTCGGGGCGGCCGGAGAAGGCCTGACCTTGTCCGATGCGTGGGTGCCGGCGGCGCCCGAGGTGGGACGCGACATCCCGTTGCTGATCACGATCAAGAATGACACGACCGCGCCGGAAGCCTTGATGCGCGTGCGTTGTCCGATCGCCAATTTCTCGGAGCGGCACACCGTCGACCGCGGCGAAGGCGCTCCGGCGATGCGCTCCATTCCCAACATTCCGATCGCCGCGGGCAGCACCCTGGTGCTGCTGCCGACCGCCTATCACGTGATGCTGCTGCAGACGCGGGAGCCGCTCGAGCCAGGCAAGCGCTTCACCTGCACGATCGTATTCCAGAAAGCAGGATCCATCGAAACGGAGGTCGAGGTTCGCAAGTCGCCTTGAAGCGTGTTTGTCGCCTGCTGCCCTCCGCCTTCGGGCTTGGCGGAGTGGTATTCGCTCCAACTCATAATCAATATAATGGGAGAAGGAAACGATGAGGACTAACGTCAGGTCGACCCTGCGGGCGGTGCTGCTGGCCAGCGCAGCCTTCGCCTGTTTCCAGCTTGCATCGCCGGCGCAGGCCGCCGACGAAATGACCCCCGAACGGCTGCTTAACGCCGACAAGGAAGCCGGCAACTGGCTCCACCATCATAAGAACTACTCGGGCACACGGTTCTCGGCGCTGAAAGAGATCAACAAGGACAACGTCAAGAACCTGAAGGTCGCCTGGACGATGCATCTCGGCGGCGTCGAGGGCGGCGGCATCTGGAGCCACGGCGGCCTCGAAGGCACGCCGATCGTCGAGAATGGCATGATCTATGTCACCGACGGCTGGGGCTCGGTCTACAAGATCGACGCGCGCGGTGGCAAAGGCCAACTGGTCTGGAAGATGGATCCTAAGACGGATCACGACTGGGCCGGCGCCATCGCCTGCTGCGGCGTCGACAATCGCGGCGTCGCGCTGTGGGGCGATCTGGTCGTCTCGCACACGCTCGACGGCCGCCTGATTGCGACCAACAAGGAGACCGGCCAGGTTGCCTGGCAGCGCCAGGTTGCCGATCCCGACAAGGGCGAGGTCATCACCGGTGCGCCGCTGATCGTGAAGAACATGGCGATCTCGGGCGTGGCCGGCGCCGAATACGGCATCCGCGGCTGGATCGCGGCGACCGATCTCGGCACGCAGAAGGAGGTCTGGCGCACCCACACCATTCCGGGGAAGGGCGAGCCGGGCAGCGAGACCTGGAAGGACAGCAACGACGCGGCTGCGGCCGGCGGCGGCTCGACCTGGGTGACCGGGACCTACGACCCGGCGACCGACACCATCATCTGGGGCGTCGGCAATCCCGGTCCGGACTGGGACAACGCCTATCGTCCCGGCGACAACCTCTACACCGACAGCTCGCTGGCGCTCGATGCCAACACCGGCAAGATCAAGTGGCACTATCAGCACACGCCGAACGATCCCTTTGACTATGACAGCGTCGCCGAGAACGTCCTGGTCGATGTGCCCGCGCCGAACGGCTCCACCCTGAAGCTCGCGCTCGAAGCCGACCGCAACGGCTTCGCCTATGCGATCGACCGCACCAGCGGCAAGTTCATCTGGGGCCAAGGGGCTCGATGCCGAAACCGGCAAGCCGATCGAGTATGATCCGAAGAACCCGGTGCAGCGCTACAATGCGTCGGTGACGCCGCATCGTGAGAACAAGGTCGCGGACATCTGCCCGGGCAACATGGGCGGCAAGAACTGGCCGCCGACCTCCTACAATCCGGACCTGAAGCTCTGGTACATCCCTGTCATCGAGAGCTGCAACCGGATCACCGTCGAGGAGGCGACCAAGGACAAGCTGAAGCCGCGCGAATTCTGGACCGGCGGCGGACCGAGCCAGCCGTTCAAGATCACGGGCAGCGTGACCGCGATCGATGTCACCACCGGCAAGATCGCCGGCAAGATGGAGACGCCGTTCCCGAACCTCGGGGGCATGCTTTCGACGCCTGATCTGGTCTTCACCGGCCAGCCCTCGGGCGAGGTGATGGCGCTCGACGCCAAGACGCTGCAGAAGCTGTGGGAGTTCAACACCGGCGGCGGCGTCAATGCGCCTCCCGTGACGTTCTCGGTCGGCGGCAAGCAGTATGTCGCGATCCTGGTCGGTCTCGGCGGCGCCTGGGACAAGTGGTTCATCGAATCCACGCCCGAGCTGAAGAAGATCCAGCCCGGCTCGATGCTCTACGTCTTCTCGCTGTGAAGTCGATTGCGGAGCGGAGGCATAGCCTCCGCTCCGTCCTGTTCGACAAGAAAATCAGATGAAACTCAGTGCGATCACGTTCGCTGTGGCGTCGGCTCTCGTCCTCGGCTCCGCTTCGCTCGCATTGGCGCAGTCTGCGGCGCCGGCAGATCCGACCGATGCCGGCAAAGCCGTGTTCAAGCGTGCGAACTGCGTCGGCTGCCACAAATGGCACGGCAATGGCGGCGGCGGCTACGGCGGCGACGCGCTGTCGCTGCGCAAGACCGAGCTCGACCGCCAGCACATCGTCGAGACCGTCACCTGCGGCCGTCCCGGCACGGGCATGCCGTACTTTGCGCGCGGCTCCTATGACACGGCGAAGTGCTACGACATGAGCCGCCAGGATGTCGGCGAGCGCATGCCGCCCGAAGGCGGCGTGTTCCTGCGGCCCAACGATATCGAGGCGGTCGCGGACTACGTGCTCGCGCACATCAAGGGACGCGGCGAGCCGAGCTACGACGAGTGTACCGCCTTCTTCGGCAACACGTCCCGGGTCTGCGATATCTACAAGGCGAATGCCAGCAAGCCTGCAAGCGAGCCATCGAAATGAAACGGTCAACCTGCGCTGCGATCTTCGCCACGTTCGTGCTGTCCTTCTTGACGCATGCGGCCTCCGCGCAGGCCGTGCCGAACTACGATCTGCGTGACATCACCGTCGGCATGCCGGTCGGCGACCTGCCTAGTGAGGGCTATGTCAATCTGACCTGCGCCAAGGACCCAAACCGCAAGCTCAGTGCGTGGTCGGCGTGGCGCGATTGTCCCGCGGACGAGCAGGCGCGGCATGCGGTGCGTTTCGATTTCGATCCGGAGACCAGCCAGGACGGCACCAAGGTGGCCGGTCATCCCGTGCTGCTGACGGTCCTGGTCGACGACAAGGGCACCGTCACTGGCCTGACGATCGAGACCGATCCGAAGGCGCGGCTCTATATTCGCAAGAAGGCGTTCCTGCTCGGCAACCAGGTGAAGTCGCGCTATGGCGCCGAGGGTTGGGACTGCAAGGAGCTGGAGCCGACGGCGGGCGAGCAGCCGGTCGGCGGCGTGTTCCTGCGCGAGGTCTGCAAGAAGACGGTGCCCGGCCGGACGCTGACGGTCGAGCGCGAGCTGTTCCGCAAGCCGGATCAGGACGCCAAGAGCTTCGTCGATCAGACGCTGGTGCGGATCACCAAGGATATCAACTAGCCCGCCGCCGACCTTCATCGCGCTCCGCTGGAGGCGCGCGCCAGTCGGCGTCGTGAACCCGGTTGCCGGGAGGAAACGACGATGAGGGATCTCTTGAATTTCGGGCAGATGCTGTCGGCCCATGCGCGCATGTCGCCGGAGCGCACCGGTGCCCGCGATCTCGAACGTGCGATGAGCTTTGCGTTGTGGAATGAGCGCACGTGCCGGCTCGCCAACGCGCTGCTCGGGCTCGGCCTTGCCAAGGGCGATCGCGTTGCGATCCTTGCCTACAATTGCGTCGAATGGTGCGAGATCTATGCGGCCACAGCCAAAGCCGGGTTGGTGGCGCTGCCGATCAATTTCCGCCTCACCGCGTCCGAGGTGCAGTTCATCGTCCAGAACGCCGAAGCGGCGGCGATGATCGTGCAGGACGAACTCGTCGGCCTGGTCGAGGAGGCGCGCACGGATCTCGGCATCGCCGATGACCGCTTCATCCATTTCGGCGCGAAGCCGCGTCCGGCAGGCTATCGCGGCTATGAGGACATCATTGCGATGGCCGCGGATCGGGAGCCCGACCAGCAGGTCGCGCTGTCCGATCCCTGGACCTTGATGTACACTTCCGGCACCACCGGCAAGCCCAAGGGCGTGCTGCGCAGCCATCGCAGCGCCGTCCTCTTGTCGATGGTCACCGAGATCGAGCTGAAGCTGAGCCGCAACGACGGCGCGCTGCTGGTGATGCCGATGTGCCACGCCAACTCGCTGAACTTCTTCGGCGCGTTCGGTTATATCGGTGGCGTCAACTCGATCTATTCGCGCAAGAGTTTCGATCCCGAGCACGCCGTGACGACGCTTGCGGACGGCGGCTCCACGTTCACCTCGCTGGTCCCGACGCACTACATCATGATGCTGGATCTGCCGCGCGCGGTGCGCGCGCAGCATGATTTCAGCGCGGTCGCCAAGCTGATGATCTCCTCGGCGCCGGCCCGCCCGGAGACCAAGCGCGAGGTGATGGAGATGTTCCCGAAGTCCGGGCTCTACGAGCTCTATGGCGCGACCGAGACCGGCTGGGTCACCATGCTGCATCCGCATGAGCAGTTCACCAAGCTCGGCTCGGTCGGGCGCGAATGCGTCGGCGCCGCGCCCATCCGCATCTTGGATGATGCGGGACATGAGGTGCCAGACGGCGAGGCAGGCGAGCTCTATTCCTCGAACGCTCACACCTTCGACTGCTATTGGCGTCTGCCGGAGAAGACCAAGGAGGCGTTCCGCGGCGACTACTGCTCGGTCGGCGACATGGCCCGTCGCGATGCCGACGGCTACATCCATCTCGCCGACCGCAAGAGCAACCTGATCATCTCAGGCGGCGAAAACATCTATCCCTCCGAGGTCGAGGCGATGGTCGGCGCGCATCCTGGTGTCAAGGACATCGCGGTGATCGGCCTGCCCGACGACAAATGGGGCGAGCGCGTCCATGCCGTGATCGTGCCCCGCGACGGCATGGCGGTGAAGGAGGGCGATCTGGCCGAATGGGCGAAAGAACGGCTCGCCGGCTTCAAGCGGCCGCGCTCCTACGCCTTCATCACCGATAGCGAGATGCCGCGCAACGCGACAGGCAAGATCCTGCATCGCGAATTGAAGAAGAGATTTACGCAGTGAGTCGCTGCAATGCCGTACGGTCTGATATGTAGCTGCGATGCAGGCCGTCCTCAATTCCGCCCTTCCGATCTTCGCGCTGATCCTGACCGGATTCCTGTGCGGCTGGTTCGGTGTGTTCGACCGCACTGCGACCGACAATCTCAACCGCTTCGCGGTCTATCTGGCGCTGCCGGCGCTGATCTTCACGGCGATGTCCAGGATCGGCGTCGAGCAGGTCAGCCAGTTCGGCTTCATCGGCGCCTTCTGCGGCGGCATTGCCGCGACGTTCGCGACCGGTTTCGTGATCAGCCGTCTGCGCGGCCGTCGCGTTGCGAACGCCAGCATCGAGGGACTGGACGCCGGCTACAGCAATGTCGGCTTCATGGGCATTCCGATGTGCCTCTTGGTGTTCGGCCCGGACAGCGCGCCGGCCTCGATCATCGCCACCTTGTTCACGGCCTGCGTGCTGTTCCTGTTCGCGATCGTGGTCGTCGAGATGGATCTTCAGAAGGGCGCCACGCTCGGGGCGACGGTCGCCAAGGTCGCGCGTTCGCTGCTGACGAGCCCGTTGTTCATCGCGCCCGTGGCCGGGCTCGCGGTGGGCCTCAGCGGCTTTGCATTGCCGGCGCCGTTCCTGAGCTTCACGACTTTGCTTGGTGGAGCAGCATCGCCGGCGGCGCTCGTGTGCATCGGCCTGTTCCTGGCGCAGGAACGGGTGGTGACGCACGATGCGGCTTCGATCGGCATTCTCGTATCGCTGAAGCTCGTGATGCAGCCGGCGGTCACCGCGCTGCTTGCCTTCCACGTGTTCTCGATGCCGCCGCTGTGGTCGCATTCCGCCGTGATCCTGAGCGCGCTGCCGATCGGCTCCGGGCCGTTCACGATCGCCAAGCTCTATGGTCTGGAGGCCGGCGTCACCTCGGGCTCGATTCTCGTCTCGCATATCTTCGCCGTTCTCACCGTCTCGCTGCTCGTGGCCTGGCTCGCGCCGGGCTGATCACGTCACCATCCGCAGGAGTCGTCAGATGAAGATCTCTTCCGACAGTGCCGCCGATCTGATCGCCCGCCTGCTCAAGCGCCGCGGCGTCAGCCGCGTGTTCGCGCTGTGCGGCGGCCACATCATGCCGATCTGGATGCGGCTCGATGCGGAAGGCATCCGCATCATCGACGTGCGCGACGAGCGCGCCGCCGTGCACATGGCGCAGGCGCATGCCGAGCTCACCGGCGAGCTCGGCGTCGCGCTGGTCACCGCGGGGCCGGGCGTGACCAACGCGATCACCGGCATCGCCAATGCCCACGTGTCGCGCGCGCCGGTGCTGGTGATGTCGGGCGGCAATCCGCGGCCGCAGGAGAACCGCGGTGGCCTGCAGGACATGGATCACACCCAGCTCGTGCGCTCGATCACGCGCTATGCGCGCACTGTGCGCGAGCCGTCGCTGGTGCTGCAGGAGCTCGACGAGGCGATCTCCCGCGCCGTCGGCGACGGCGGCGAGCCGGGGCCTGTGTTCATCGATTTTCCCGTCGATACGCTGCGCGGCGTCGTGCCGAAGGCGCTGCAACTCGAGGAGCATCTCGCGCCGAAGCCGCGCGCCGCGACGCGGCCGGACCCGGCGGAGGTGGAAAAAGCGGTCGAGCTGTTGTGGTCGGCGCGCCGTGTGCTCGTCATCTCCGGCCGCGGCGCGCGCGGCGCCGGGCCCGAGCTGATCGCGCTGCTCGACCGGCTCGGCGCCGTCTATCTCGACACCGGCGAGAGCAGGGGGCTTGTGCCCGACGATCATCCCTCGGTCGTCGGTGCGATGCGCGGCGCCGTGATGGGCGATGCCGATGTGGCGCTGACGGTCGGCCGCCGGCTCGACTTCCAGCTCGCCTACGGCTCGCCGGCCGTGTTCAAGGACGCCAAGTTCGTCCGCATCAGCGACACCGCGAGCGAGCTGCGCGACAATCGGCGCGGTGGGGCCGAGATCCTGGCGGCACCAGCGGAGACCTTGCGCGCGATGGTCGGGCTGGCGGGCAACCGCGAATCGGCCGTCGATCGGCAATGGGCCGCAAAACTGCGGGTCGCGCATCAGGAGCGCGCGGCCAAGCTGAAGCAGAGCATGGCGACGGCGCCGGCCGGCTCCGACGGCCGGTTGCATCCCAATCGCGTGCTCTCCGCCATCCAGGACGCGATCGGCAATGACGCCGTGGTCATCACCGACGGCGGCGATTTCCTGTCCTTTGCCCGCGTCGGCCTCAGCGCGCCCCTGATGCTCGATCCCGGCCCCTTCGGCTGCATCGGCATCGGCGTGCCCTATGGCATCGCCGCGAGCCTCGCTTTTCCCGACAAGCCCGTGGTGGTCGCGACCGGCGACGGCGCCTTCGGCTTCAACGCGATCGAGGTAGACACCGCGGTGCGCCACAAGGCTCCGGTGCTGATCGTCGTCGCCAACAACGGCGCCTGGCAGATCGAGGTGCACGACCAGGCCGTGACACATGGCAAGGTCGTCGGCACGAAGCTGCAATTCGCCGATCACGCCGCCATGGCGCGCGCCTTCGGCATGCATGCCGAGCGCGTCGAGACCGAGGAGCAGCTCGGCCCCGCAATCCAGCGCGCGCTGGCCAACCGCCCGGCGCTGCTCGACATGGTCGTCACGCCGGAAGCGGTGTCGTCGGACGCCAAGACTGGCCTCGCCTGGGTGCCGGACCTGCAGCCGCTCGCGGCGTGGGACGAGGCGGAACGGAAGTGGCGCGGCTCGTGAGGCCTCACACCTGCTGCAGCTGCCGCGGCGCGCTGAGCCACAGCGCGAGCAGGGTGCAGACGGCGCCCGAGAGCAGATAGCCACCGGCTGACAGAAGGCCGAAATACGACGCCAGCAGCAGCGCCGCCAGCGGCGCGAAGCCGGCGCCGAACAACCACGCCAAGTCGGCGGTCAGGGCCGAGGCCGTGTAACGATAGGTGCGGGCGAAGTTCGACGCGATCGCGCCCGAGGACTGGCCGAACGACAGGCCGAGCAGGATGAAGCCGAGCACCATGTAGATGGTCTCGCCGACCGGGCCGGCGTCGAGCAGTTGCGGCGCGAAGCCCGAGAACACCGCGATTGCGATCGCCGAGCCGATCAAGAGCGACTTGCGACCGATACGGTCGGCCAGCATGCCAGACGCGACAATGGCGACGACGCCGAACACCGCACCGACGGCCTCGATGAGCAGGAAGCGTGCCGGCGTCTCCTTGGTGAACAGGAACACCCAGGACAGTGGAAACACCGTCACCATGTGGAACAGGGCGAAGCTCGCCAGCGGCGCGAAGGCGCCGATCACGATGTTGCGGCCCTCGTGCCGAATCGTGGTGATGACGCGTGCCGGCTGCAATTCGCGCGACTGGAACAGCTCGTCATACTCCGGCGTCACGACCATGCGCAGCCGCGCGAACAGCGCCACGACGTTGATGGCAAACGCCACGAAGAACGGGTAGCGCCAGCCCCAGTCGAAGAAGTCGGCCGCGGAGAGATAACCGACGAAGAACGCGAACAGCACGCTGGCGACGATCAGCCCGAGCGGCGCGCCGAGCTGCGGGATCATCGCGTACCAGCCGCGCTGGTGCTCCGGCGCATTCATCGCGAGCAGCGACGCCAGCCCGTCCCAGGCGCCGCCCCAGGCGAGACCCTGGCCGATCCGCGCGAGCGCCAGCAGCCAGATCGCCGCCGCACCGACGGTGTGGTAGCTCGGCAGGAACGCGATCGCGACGGTCGAGGTGCCCAGCAGGAACAATGCGGTGATCAGCTTGGCGCTCTTGCCGTAGCGGCGGTCGATCGCCATGAAGATCACGCTGCCGAACGGACGCGCGAGGAAGGCGAGCGCGAACAGCGCGAACGAATACAGGGTCTGCGTCAGCTCGTCCGCAAACGGAAACACCAGGCGCGGAAACACGATCACCGAGGCGATGGCATAGACGAAGAAGTCGAAGAACTCCGATGTGCGCCCGATGATCACGCCGATCGCGATCTCGCCCGGATGCGCCTCATGCGTGCGGGAGAGATGGGTTTCGCCGTCGGCGGTCGCCGCTGCCTGTGTCATCGCGCTGCCTGCAGTCCTCTCGTACTCTATTCGCGCCCCGTAATTGTCGTCCTCGGCGCCGCTCCGGTATTGGACAAATTGTCCAATGTCGGCCGTGTCGTCCGGTCGCTAGGTGAGGCCTCGTTCAGAGATCCGCCGTGCGACGAGGTTAAGCGTGCGTTACTGGAAATCCTTGGCTCTGCTGCCGCTGGGGCTCGCGCTCGGCGGCTGCAATCTGGTCGTGCTCGCCCCCTCCGGTGATGTCGCCGCCCAACAGCGCGATCTCGTGATCATCGCGACCGTGCTGATGCTCCTGATCGTGGTGCCGGTGATGGCGGCGACGGCGATCGTGGCCTGGCGCTACCGCCAGTCGAACCAGGCGGCGACCTACACGCCGGATTGGGATCACTCCACCCAGCTCGAGCTTCTGATCTGGGCGGCGCCGCTGCTCATCATCATCTGCCTGGGCGCGGTCACATGGATGGGCACGCATCTGCTCGATCCCTACCGCACGCTCGGGCGCATCGCGGTCGATCGTCCGGTGACGCCGCAGGACAAGCCGCTCGAGGTGAACGTTGTCGCGCTCGATTGGAAGTGGCTGTTCATCTATCCGGAATACGGCGTCGCCAGCGTCAATGAACTCGCCGCACCGGTGAACCGGCCGCTGGATTTCAAGATCACGTCGTCCTCGGTGATGAACTCGTTCTACATCCCCGCTCTGGCCGGCCAGATCTATGCGATGCCTGGCATGCAGAGCCGGCTGCACGCCGTCATCAACAAGCCCGGCGTCTATCGCGGCTTCTCGGCCAACTATAGTGGTGCCGGCTTTTCCAGCATGCGCTTTGCCTTTCATGGTCTGTCGGATGCGGAGTTTTCCGGCTGGATCGAGAGGGCGAAGGCCAATGGCAATCACCTCGGCAAGCCGGATTATCTCGTGCTTGAGCGTCCCAGCACGGACGAGCCCGTCCGCCATTTCGCCTCGGTCGATGCTGACCTGTTCCGCGCCATCCTCAACATGTGCGTCGAATCGGGCAAGATGTGCATGAGCGAGATGATGGCGATCGACGCGAGAGGCGGCATGGGCCTGGCCGGCGTCCGCAACACGCTGCCGCTCGCTTACGACAAGTTCGCCGCGCGTGGCGCCGTCTTCGGCGCCGAGCCGAGCTTCGTCGCCGGCGGCGTCTGCCTGCCGGGCGATCAGGTCACGCGGATGGCAGACGATTCCTCGCCCACCATTCTCGCGCCGCTCGATTGGACGCCGCTGCAGGGCCGCGGCCTTGAACGGCCCAGCCTGCAGCGGCCGTCGAAGGCGTCTTTCATCACGGGGCCAGCCTCCAAGTCGGATTCGTGAGGGTCACATCATGTTCGACACGTCAGATCTCACCCGATTGATCTTCGGCCGGCTCACGCAGGAGTCGCTGCCGCTGCACGAGCCGATCATCGTCGGCACCTTCGCGATGGTCGCGCTCGGCGGCATCGCGCTGTTCGGCGCTATCACCTATTTCCGGCTGTGGGGCTATCTGTGGAAGGAGTGGTTCACCACCGTCGACCACAAGCGCATCGGCATCATGTACATGGTGCTCGGCATCGTCATGCTGCTGCGCGGCTTCGCCGATGCGCTGATGATGCGCCTCCAGCAGGCGATCGCGTTCAACGGCTCCGAAGGCTACCTGAACTCGCACCATTATGATCAGGTGTTCACGGCGCACGGCGTGATCATGATCTTCTTCGTGGCGATGCCGCTGGTCACCGGTCTGATGAACTACGTCGTGCCGCTGCAGATCGGCGCCCGCGACGTGTCGTTCCCGTTCCTCAACAATTTCAGCTTCTGGATGACCACGTCGGGCGCCGTGCTGGTGATGTGCTCGCTGTTCGTCGGCGAGTTCGCGCGCACCGGCTGGCTGGCCTATCCGCCGCTGTCGAACCTCTCCTACAGTCCGGATGTCGGCGTCGATTACTACATCTGGGCGCTGCAGGTGGCCGGCGTTGGCACGCTGTTGTCCGGCGTCAACCTGATCTGCACCATCGTGAAGATGCGTGCGCCCGGCATGACCATGATGAAGATGCCGGTCTTCACCTGGACCTCGCTGTGCACCAATGTGCTGATTGTCGCCTCCTTCCCGGTGCTGACGGCGGTGCTGGCGTTGCTGTCGCTCGACCGCTACGTCGGCACCAACTTCTTCACCAATGATTTCGGCGGCGATCCGATGATGTATGTGAACCTCATCTGGATCTGGGGCCATCCGGAGGTCTACATTCTCATCCTGCCGGCGTTCGGCATCTTCTCCGAGGTGACCTCGACCTTCTCGGGCAAGCGGCTGTTCGGCTACACCTCGATGGTCTACGCCACCGTCGTCATCACCATCCTGTCGTACCTCGTCTGGCTGCACCATTTCTTCACGATGGGCTCCGGCGCCAGCGTCAACTCGTTCTTCGGCATCACCACGATGATCATCTCGATCCCGACAGGGGCGAAGATGTTCAACTGGCTGTTCACGATGTATCGCGGCCGCATCCGCTTCGAGCTGCCGATGATGTGGACCGTCGCCTTCATGCTGACTTTCGTGATCGGCGGCATGACCGGCGTGCTGCTTGCGGTGCCGCCGGCCGACTTCGTCCTGCACAACAGCCTGTTCCTGGTCGCGCATTTCCACAACGTCATCATCGGCGGCGTGCTGTTCGGCCTGTTCGCCGGCATCGCCTACTGGTTCCCCAAGGCGTTCGGCTTCAGGCTCGATCCGTTCTGGGGCAAGATGTCGTTCTGGTTCTGGACCGTGGGCTTCTACTTCGCGTTCATGCCGCTCTACGTGCTCGGCCTGATGGGCGTGACCCGTCGGCTGCGCACCTTCGACGATCCGAGCCTGCAGATATGGTTCATCATCGCCGGCGTCGGTGCGTTCCTGATCCTGCTGGGCATCGCGAGCTTCCTGATCCAGATCGCGGTCAGCATCCTCCGCCGCGAGCAGCTCGCCGACGTCTCCGGCGATCCCTGGAATGCGCGCACCCTGGAATGGGCGACGTCGTCGCCGCCGCCGGCCTACAACTTCGCCTTCACGCCCGTCGTCCACGACAACGACGCCTGGTGGGACATGAAGCGCCGCGGCTACGCGCGTCCGCTCGCCGGCTTCAAGGCGATCCACATGCCGAGCAACACGGGCACCGGCGTGATCCTGGCGGGCCTCAGCACCACCATGGCCTTCGGACTGATCTGGTACATGTGGTGGATGGCGGCAGGCAGCTTCGTCGCACTGCTCGCGGTGGCGATCGGCCACACCTTCAACTATCACCGCAGCTTCCACATCCCGGCCGATGAGGTCGTCAGCGTCGAGCGCGCGCGCACCGAGCTGCTCGTGGCAGGAGCCAAGTCATGACCGTTGCGATGGGCACGCTGAAGGCCGGGGAGCCGGTCTTCTATGTCGTCGACGAGCACGAGCATCCCGAAGGCAGCAGTACGATGCTCGGCTTCTGGATCTATCTGATGAGCGACTGTCTCATCTTTGCGATCCTGTTTGCCGTCTATGGCGTGCTCGGCGCCAGATACGCCGCCGGGCCGGCGCCGAAGGATCTGTTCGACCTGTCGCTGGTCGCGGTCAACACCTCGTTCCTGCTGCTGTCGTCGCTCACCTATGGCTTTGCGATGCTGTCGATGCAGCGGAACCGCGTTGGCGCGATGCAGGCCTGGCTCGTGGTGACCGGGCTGTTCGGCCTCGCCTTCCTCGGCATCGAGCTGACCGAGTTCGCGCACATGATCCATGAGGGCGCGACGCCGCAGCGCAGCGCCTTCCTGTCGTCGTTCTTTACGCTCGTTGGAACCCACGGCCTGCACGTGACGTTCGGTCTGGTCTGGCTGGTCACCCTGATGGTGCAGGTCAGGACCCACGGCCTGATCGAAGCCAACCGCCGCCGGCTGGTCTGCCTCAGCATGTTCTGGCACTTCCTCGACGTGATCTGGATTGGTGTCTTCACCTTCGTCTATCTGATGGGAATGCTTCGATGAGCTCTGATGCACACGCGCACGGTTCGGCCGAGGACCACGCCGGCACGCGCTCCGGCCAGCTGATCGGCTTCGGCGCCTCCGTCGTCCTGACGGCGATTCCGTTTCTGCTGGTCATGAACGGCTCGCTCGACAAGCAGGCCACGGCGCTGATCATCATGGCATTCGCGGCCGTGCAGGTCGTCGTCCACATGATCTTCTTCCTGCACATGAACACCAAGGCCGAGGGCGGCTGGACTATGATGGCGCTGATCTTCACCATCATCATGGTGGTGATCGCGCTCTCGGGCTCGCTCTGGGTCATGCATCACCTGACCACCAACATGATGCCGGTACACGAGATGGGCCAGACGCCGTGATGTCAGCTCCTGCCGACGGGGCAGGGGAACGCGACGAGGCCCGCCGCGGGCGATCCGGCGCGCAGCGGTTCGCGATCGGCGCGGCGTGGGTTGCGTGCGTCGCGATGCTGCTGGCGCTCGGCGTCTGGCAGATCGAGCGGCGGGCCTGGAAGCTCGACCTGATCAAGCGCATCGAGCGCCGCGTTCACGCCGCGCCCGTGCCGGCGCCGAGCCCGGCGGCATGGCCAGCGATCAATCGCGGCGACGACGAGTACAAGCTGATAACGTTGAGCGGCCGCTTCCTCAACGATCGCGAGACGCTGGTCCAGGCGCTGACGGTCGAGGGTTCGGGCTACTGGGTGCTGACGCCTCTACAGACCGCCGGCGGCACCGTGCTCGTCAATCGCGGCTTCGTGCCCGCGGATCGCCGCGACCCCGCAAGCCGCAGCGCCGGGAACCCGGATGGCACGGTCAGCGTGACCGGATTGCTGCGGATCTCCGAGCCCGGCGGCGGCTTCCTGCGCCACAACGATCCCGCCGGAAATCGCTGGTATTCACGTGACGTCGCGGCGATCGCGGCGGCGCGCGGTCTGTCCGACGTCGCGCCATTCTTCGTCGATGCCGATGCGACCCCGAATCCCGACGGGCTTCCGATCGGCGGACTGACCGTGATCTCGTTTCCGAACAACCATCTGGTTTACGCGCTGACCTGGCTTACATTGGCCCTCATGCTGGCCGGTGCCGGGCTGCAGCGGCTCCGCCGCGGGCAGAGTGAGCGCGAGGCGCCGGCGGCGCAGGATGTGGAATGGGATCAGCGGCGGCAGGACATGGGTGGATGCGGGGCGGCGTCTTGAGGGATCGAAGCTCGCCGTTCTGTCGGCGGAGATCGGACGTGGCCTCATGAGAAGCGAGGCCCCTAATCTGCCGTTTGGAGCCGTGGCCGCGATCGCCACACCCGAGATCAATGCGCCGCTGCCGACGAAGGACGCGACCAACCGCAAGAACATGGTGTTGCTGATCCAGCTGCGCTGGATCGCCGTGGTCGGTCAGATCGTCACCATCGGCTTCGTGACCACCTGGTTCGGCATTGCGCTGCCGCTGCTGCCGATGGCGGCGATCATCTGCGCGCTGGTGGCGCTCAATATCGCCAGCCATATCTGGCTGCGCACGCATGACGACGTCGGCAATCGTCACCTGCTGATCGCCCTGATGCTCGACGTCGTGGCGTTAACGTCGGAGCTCTATCTCACCGGCGGCGCGTCGAATCCGTTCACGTGCCTCTATCTGCTGCAGGTCACGCTGGGGGCCGTGCTGCTCGACGCGCGCTCGTCCTGGTCGCTGGTCGCGCTGACGGTGCTCAGCTTCATCTGGCTCACCATCGAGTACCGCCCGCTCCAACTGCCGCAGCATCATGTCAGCGATGCCTTCACCCTGCACATCACCGGCATGTTCGTCGGCTTCATGCTCGACGCGGTGCTGCTCGTCGTCTTCGTCACCCGCATCAACCGGAACCTGCGCGAGCGCGACGCCAAGCTTGCCGATCTGCGCCAGCACGCTGCCGAGCAGGATCACATCATCCGCATGGGCCTGCTCGCCTCAGGCGCCGCGCATGAGCTCGGCACGCCGCTGGCGTCGATCTCGGTGATCCTGAACGATTGGCACCGCATGACCGCGATCTCTGCCGATCCGGCGCTCGCGGAGGATTTCACGGAAATGGAAGCGGCGGTGCAGCGCTGCAAGTCGATCGTCACCGACATCCTGGTCTCGGCCGGTCAGGCGCGTGGTGAAGGCTCGGCGCCGACGACGTTGAAGGCGTTCCTGACGACGCTGGTCGCCGAATGGAGCGCGGCGCGCTCGGCGCGCAATCTGATGTTCCGCAACGAGTTCGGCTCGGACCCGGCGATCGTCTCCGACGTCGCGCTGAAGCAGGCGATCGTCAACGTGCTCGACAATGCGTTCGAAGTCTCGCGCGAGTGGGTGGAGTTCGTGGCCGAACGAGATGGTGATCAGCTGCTGCTCAGCGTCAGCGATCGCGGGCCGGGCTTTGATCCGGCGATGCTAGGTCAACTCGGACGTCCCTATCAGTCGAGCAAGGGCCGCCCGGGCCGCGGCCTCGGCCTGTTCCTGGTGGTCAACGTGATCCGCAAGCTGGGCGGCAGCGTTTCGGCCTGGAACCACCGGGGACGTGGGGCGACCGTGCGGCTGTCACTGCCGTTGTCGACGCTTGTCATTGGAGAGCGCGATGGCGAATGACCTGTCCCTCTTGATCGTCGAGGACGATGACGGTTTTGCACGCACCCTGAAGCGCTCGTTCGAACGGCGCGGCTACGAGGCCGTCGTCGCCGGCTCGCTCGAGGACGTCGACGAGATCCTCAAGAGGAAGACGTTCGGCTATGCCGTCGTCGATCTCAAGCTCGGCGGCGCTTCCGGCCTCGTTTGCGTCGAGAAGCTGCATGCGCACGATCCGGAGATGCTGATCGTGGTGCTGACCGGCTTCGCGAGCATCGCGACGGCGGTCGAGGCGATCAAGCTCGGCGCCTGCCACTATCTGGCCAAGCCGTCGAACACCGACGACATCGAGGAGGCGTTCCGCAAGGCGCAGGGCAATGCGCAAGTGGCCCTGGCCGAGCGCTCCACCTCGATCAAGACGCTGGAATGGGAGCGCATCCACCAGACCCTGATCGAGACCGACTTCAACATCTCCGAAGCTGCAAGAAGGCTCGGCATGCATCGCCGGACGCTCGCGCGCAAGCTGGAGAAGCGCCCGGTGAAGTAGATCGATCCGGTTGTTGTCCGGAGGAGTAGAGCTCATTCTTTCCGACCTACTCCCTTGCCAGAGCCGTTGCCGGATCGAGCCGCGAGGCGCTGCGGGCGGGCATGTAGCCGAAGCCGATGCCGATCGCCATCGACGTGACGGCGGCGCCGACCATTGCAAGCGGCGAATAGATCAGCTGGAAGCCGACGTCGAGCGCGTTGAAGACCGTGCCGAAGCCGACCGCGAGCGCAAGGCCGAGGGCGCCGCCGAGCAGGCAGACCAGCACGGCCTCGATCAGGAACTGCATCAGGATGTCGCTGCGCCGCGCGCCGACCGCCATGCGCACGCCGATCTCGCCGACGCGCTCGGACACCGACACAAGCATGATGTTCATGACGCCGATGCCGCCGACCAAGAGCGAGATCACGGCGATGGCTGCCACCAGCAGGGTCAGCACCTGCGTCGTGCTCTCGACGGTCTTGCGGATGTCGTCGGTGTTGAGCACGAAGAAGTCCTTGGCGTTGTGCCGTGCCGTCAGCAGCGCCGTCGCGGCGCGCTCGGCCGCCGCCATCGGCGTCGCCTCGTCGACGCGGACGCTGATGCTGCGCAGCACCTGGTTGCCGAGGAAGCGCGCCTGCACGGTGGTGTAGGGCAGATAGACGATCGGCGTCGAACTGGAGCCGAAGCCGGCCTGCTGCTGCTTGGTGATGCCGACGACGCGGCAGGGCACCTTGCCGATCAGGACCACGCTGCCCAGCGGACTGACGTCGGGATCGGGAAACAACGCCTTGCGCGCATTGTCGTCGATCACGGCGTCCTGGGCGTAGGAGCGCACGGTATCGGCATCGAGATAGCTGCCTTCGGCGAGCTCGGTGTTCTTGACCCGGAAATACTGCTCGCCGACGCCGGAGATCTGGGCGCTGACCTCGATCGCGCCGAACCGCAACGTGCTGGTGGTCGAGACCGTCGGCGAGATGGCGTCGACATAGGGCTGCTGCGCCATGACCTTGGCATCGGCGAGCACCAGCGTCCTGATCTTGCTGGAGCGCGTATCGCCGAAATCCTTGCCGGGAAAGAATTCCAGCGTGTTGGTGCCGAGCCGGTTGATGTCCTTCAGCACCTTGGCCTGCGAGCCTTTGCCGAGCGCCAGCACCAGGACGACCGAGGCAACGCCGATGATGATGCCGAGCATGGTGAGGAACGCGCGCATCCGGTGCGCATTCATGGCGAGCAGCGCCATCCGCGCGGCCTCGCGGAAACGGTCGAGCTGGCTGCGCCACCACGACGCCGCCGCGGCGGTATGGTCTTCGGTCGCTGCGGCTGGCGCGGGTTCCGAAGTCCGCGGATTGAGCCGGTCGGAAATGACGCGGCCGTCCTCGATCTCGATGATGCGCCGGGCGCGCTGCGCGACGCTCGGATCGTGCGTGACGATGATGACGGTGCGCCCGGAGGCGCTGATCTCGTCGAGGATGCGCAGCACCTCCTCGCCGCTGGCGCGGTCGAGCGCGCCGGTCGGCTCGTCGGCCAGGATCACGTCGGGATCGTTGACCAGCGCGCGGGCGATCGAGACCCGCTGCTGCTGGCCGCCCGAGAGCTGACCCGGCTTGTGGTCGGTACGGCTGCCCATGCCGAGCCGCTGCAGCAGCGCCGCCGCCTTCCGGCGCCGCGCATTGGGGCCGAGCCCGGAATAGACGGCCGGGACCTCGGCATTCTCAGCGGCCGTGAGTTCGCCCAGCAGATGGTAGCGCTGGAAGATGAAGCCGAAATGCTCGCGCCGCAACGCCGCCAGCTCGTCCGGATCGAGCGAGCCCATCTCGCGGCCGGCGATCCGGTAGCTGCCGGATGTCGGGCGGTCGAGGCAACCCAGAATGTTCATCAGCGTCGACTTGCCGGAGCCAGATTGCCCGATGATGGCGACCATCTCGCCGCGCGCGATCTGGATGTCGACACCGCGCAAGGCATGGACGGTACTCTCGCCGGAGGCGTAGCACCGCCCGACGTTCTGCAGATCGATCAGCACCTCCGCCATCACGGACCTCCGGAGGAGGCCGGCGGCGGCATCACGGTTCGCTTCGGCCCCTCGTCGGGCGTCGAGATGACGACCCGCTCGCCCTCGCGCAGGCCGGACTGCACCTCGGCCCGGATCTTGTTGTTGAGGCCGATGTGAGTGGTGCGCTTCTCCAGTGTTCCTGCGCCGGTCAGCACGCGCACCGTGTAGCTGCCGTCGGGATTGGCGTTGCCAAGCGCGGACGACGGAATGGTCGGGACCTTGCGGGCCTCGCCGAGAAGGATGTGGACCTCGGCCGTCATGTAGGTCATCAGCCGCCCGTCCGGATTGGCGATGTCGAACACGCCGTTGTAGTAGATCGCCGACGACGTGGTGGACGAGGACGAGCTGCTGCTCGACGTGGTCGTCGTGCTCGACGAGAAGCTCGAATCGCTCTTGATCGATTCGGGCGCCGGCTCGATCGATCCGAGCGTGCCCTCGTAGCGATGATCGGGCTCGCCCAGCACGGTGAAATAGACGTTCTGTCCGGGCCTGACCTTGACCACGTCGGCCTCGGAAATCTCCACCCGCACAGTCATCGTCTCGACCTGGCCGAGCACGACGATGGTCGGTGCCGACTGCACCGCATTCACGGTCTGGCCCTGCTGGGTGACGATCGACAGCACGGTGCCGTCGATCGGAGCCGTGATCTTCGTGTAGCCGAGATTGACGCGCGCGGTCTCGATCGCCACCTCGGCCTCGACGATCTGCGCGTCGAGCTGCGCGATCTGGGCCTGGGTCTGCTTCGCGGTCGCCTCGGCGCTGTCATAGTCGGCGCGCGACGACGCCTTCTGCGCCAGCGTAACCTGCTGCCGCGCCAGGTTCGCCTCGGCCAGCGCCAGGGTGGCGACCTTCTCGTCACGCTGCGCCCGCACGTTCCGCAGGCTCGCCTCGTTGGTGCGCAGCGTGTTCTGCTGCGTCAGCGAGTCGATCTCGGCGATCAGGTCGCCGGCCTTCACTTTCTGGCCGAGCTTGACGTTGAGCGCGACGAGGCGCCCCGAGGCCTGGGCACCGACCGCGACGAGCTTGACCGGCTTCAGCGTGCCGGTGGCGAGCACGGTCTGCTCGATGTCGCCGGTCGTGACGGGTGCGGTGACGAGATTGGCGTTGGGATTGCTGGTCAGCCTCATGACCAGCACGATCGCGGCGGCCAGAACGACGAGCGCTCCCACGATCAGCAGCGGCCAGCGGCGCGGCCGCTTGGGCTTCGGTCCCGGCGCGTGGCCGTCATCGACCGCGACCGCTCGGGGCATGTGGGACAAGGGTGCGTTCATCGGATCACTTCGGAGGCACTTTTTGGAGTTCAGATCGTAGATTATTTGGGGGCGACGGACTGCGCGAGATGCGGCCCGGTGCCGCTGTCGACGATTTCGGGCCGCGAGCTGTCGATCGCGCCGGTCCAACCGCCGCCCAAAGCCTTGGCCAGTGCGACGTAGTTTTTCGCCAAGGTCGCGCGGCTGGCGAGCAAATTGTCCTCGGCCGTGAATTGTGAGCGCTCGGCGTCGAGCACGTCGAGGAAAGTGCTGGACCCCGTCTGATAGAGCGAGCGCGACAGCCGTGCAGCCTCGCCATAGCGTCGCGCCGACTCCGTCAGGCTGCGGATGCGGATGCGTTCCTGGGCGAGATTGACGATGGCGTTCTCGACGTCCTCGAGCGCGCTCAACACGGCGCTCTGCCAGGCGACGTGGTACTCGTCGCGCTGCGCCTCGGCGATCTCCACCGCCGCCTGCAGCTTGCCGCCGTTGAAGATCGGCACCGACACGCTGGGGCCGATCGACCAGCCGATGGTCGAGCTCTTGCCGAGATCGCCGAGCTTCAGCGCGCTGGTCGAGACCGAGCCGCTGAGGCTGACATCCGGATACAGCGCAGCCGTCGCTTGTCCGATCTTCGCGGTGAACTGTGCGAGCTGCCGCTCGGCCTTGCGGACGTCCGGCCGCATCACCAGCACGTCGGCCGGGATGCCCTTCGGCAACGGCAGGCGTGGCGCCGGGATCGCCGCAGTGCGCGACAGGCGCAGGCTCAGTGCGGCCGGGTCGCGGCCGAGCAGCACGCCGAGCCGGTGCACGGCCTGCTGATAGCTGCTCTCATAGGTCGGGATGGTGGCTTCGGTGCTGGCGGCGAGCGCGGAGGCCTTGGCGGTGTCGACGGCCGACGCCGAGCCGGCATTCTGCTTGCGCTCGGTCAGTGCCGCGGTTTCGCGCTGCGAGGCCGCCGTGCGCCGGGCCAGCGCCACCCGCGCCTGATAGGCGCGGGCATCGATGTAGTTCGAGGCGACGTCGCCGATCAGCGTCAGCAAGGTCGCGCGCAGATCGTCCTCCGCAGCGTCGACGCCATAGCCCGCGGCCTCAACCGCGCGGCGGTTGGCGCCGAACAGATCGAGCTCCCAGCTCGAATCGAAGCCGGCCTGGTACTGGCTGTAGGTGGTAGGAGCGATCGCGATGCCGCTCGTCGAGCTGCCGGCGCTGCGGGTCTCCGTCGCCGTGCCGGTGCCGCTCACTGTGGGAAACAGTGCGCCGATGGCTTGGCGCTGCGTCGCCCGCGCCTCGCGGATGCGCGCCTTGGCGGCGGCGACGTCGAGATTGCCGCTGACGGCGTCTGCGATCAGCTGATCGAGCATGACATCGCCGAGGCTGCGCCACCAATGTGCGAGCTTCAGCGCTTGCGTGGGTTTGTTGCGGTCGCTGCTCCAGCTCTGGGGCATGCCGAAATCCGGCTTCACGTAGTCGGGCCCGACGGCGCAGCCGGCGAGCAGCGGTGTGGCCAGGCAGAGTGCGAGCAGGAGAGGCTTCACGGTGGCTGAGACGATCGCGGTTCGGAAGAGGGCCGCGCCGGCCGAAGAGCCATGCCGCAGGACTTCCCTGTTGATGCTTGTCTGATGCGTAAAGCCTAGGCGTGATACCAATTTCGCAGGATTAAGTCGCGTGAAGAAATGTTTCCGCCTTAACAATACAGCTTACTTTTGCCACGATCGGAGCTCGCTTCGGGCTGTTCTTTTGGACTCAAATCGACCATGTTCCGCGCATGATGTCGTCACACAATACCGCCGTGGCCGCAGACGCAAACATACCGGCAGCTGCGCGCATTCTCTGCGTCGAAGATGACCGGGAGATTGCGGCGCTGCTCACCGAGCTGTTGCAGGAGCACGGCTTCGCGCCGCGCTTCGTGTCCTCCGCGGCCGCAATGAACGACCTCTTGCAGCGCGAGCAGGTCGACCTCATCATGCTCGACGTGATGCTGCCGGACGATGACGGCATGAGCATCTGTCGCCGCCTTCGCCAGATCTCGACCGTGCCAATCATCATGGTGACGGCGAAGGGCGAGGACATCGATCGCATCCTCGGTCTCGAGCTCGGCGCCGACGACTATGTCGTCAAGCCGTTCAATCCGCGCGAGCTGGTGGCGCGGATCCGCGCGCTGCTGCGCCGCTCGCAATTGCATCCCGCCGTGATCGCGGCGCGGCAGGCACCGATGACTTTCGACGGCTGGCGCATCGAGCCGGCGACGCGCACGCTGTTCGATCCCGACCGCGTCAAGATCACGCTGACCAGCGCCGAGTTCGACATCCTCCTGGCGTTCTGCCGCAACGCTGGGCGGGTGCTGTCGCGCGAGCAACTGATCGAGCTGGCGCATGGCGGGCAGGCCGGGCCGGTCGAGCGCAGCATCGACGTTCACATCAGCCGCATCCGCCAGAAGATCGAGCCCGGCGCCAGGAGCTGGACCCTGATCAAGACGGTGCGCCTCGGCGGCTACGTCTTCACGCCAAGAGTCGAGAGCATCGATGACGCCTGATAGCAAGCCGTGCCCGCGCCTCGGCCTCACCACGCAGATCGTGACGCTGGCGTCGCTGTCGGTGCTGTTCGGCATGGTCGTGATGATCGCGGCGGCGCTGCTGTTCCTCGATCCGCCCGACGAGCAGGAATCGCCGGCCTACGGCATCGCGCGCGTGGCCGAGGCGGTGCACTTCGTCCGCGCCGCGAACGACCCCGTGGCCGTCGACAGCAGCCTGTCGAGCCTGCGCAGCTCCGGCATCCAGGTCGAGCTGGTGCCGCTGACCTCGCTCACGCTGCTCGCCAAGCCGGTCAGGGACGTGCCATGGACCTCGCGGCTGGCCCGCCGTCAGCTCAGCGTGCTGCGTGACATCACCTTGCTCCACGGCGTCGGCTATGGCGCGTCGCCGCCGACCCAGATCATCGTCCAGGTCGACGGCGAGCGTGCGCTGGTGTTCGATGACGTGCCACGCCTCGAATTCTGGTCGATGGTGCTGAAGCCGACGGCGGTGTTCCTGTTCCTCATCCTGATCCTGGGCGTGCTGCTGTCGATCTACGCGGCGCGGGCGATCATCCGGCCGCTGTCGGAGATGGCGCGCGCGGCGGCGGCGTTCGGCCGCTCGCCGGGAGCGCAGGAGCCGCTGAGCCGGCGCGGGCCCCGGGAGATCGCCCAGGTCGCCGAGGCGCTGAACGAGATGCAGGCGCGCATCCGCGCGCTGCTCGACGACCGCACGCGCATGCTGGCCGCGATCAGCCACGATCTGCGCACGCCGCTGACGCGGCTCCGGCTGCGCTCGGAGCGCATCGCTCAGGTCGAGATGCGCAGCGCGATGCTGCGCGACATCGACCAGGTCAGCCGCATGCTCGACGAGACGCTGGACTATCTGCGCGACGACACCAAGGCCGAGCAGCCGGCGCGGATCGAGCTGTCGAGCCTCTTGGAGACGATCTGCTGCGACTTCGCCGATGTCGGCCACGCCGTGACCTTCGATGGACCGTCGCGGCTGGTCTGCGAGGGCCGGGCGCGGGCGCTGTCGCGCGCCGTCACCAACGTGGTTGAGAACGCGGTCAAGCACGGCAGCGAGGTCGTGGTCAGCCTGTCGACCCTGGCCGACGGCATGATCGCGATCGAGGTCGCCGACGACGGTCCGGGCATTCCGCAGGCGCTGCAGGCGCGCGCGCTGGAGCCGTTCGTCAAGCTCGACCAGGCCCGCTCCGCCGGCGGCTTCGGCCTCGGGCTGTCGATCGCGCAGGAGATCATGAAGAAGCATGACGGCGGTATCGCGCTGATGCCCAACGCCCCGCGCGGTCTGCGGGTGCGGCTGTCGCTGCCGCTGCGCATCGCGATGCCCGCGGCGATCCCCGCCAAGGTGGCGTAGCACACGCCACGAGAAGGAAACCCCGCCGGTGCTGATCCCGGCGGGGCGTTTGCGTTTGCCGATGTCGAGGGACGGCGATCAGCTCACGCGCTTCCAGGTCTGGCCGCCGCAGAACAGGCCGCCAAAGGCGCAGCCCTGGACCCGCAAGGTGTTCGGGTTCTTGAGCACCACGGTGGAGTCGTAGTTGCCGCCGCCGTCCGGGTCATGGATGCGGCCGACCCATTTGCTGTCCTTCGGCTTCATGTTGATCAGGATCTTCTCGCGCGTCTTCTCGGCAAAGCCGCAGATGTTGGCGCCGCAGGGCTCGATCACGACGTTGCCCTTGCCGCCCTCGGTGGCCCACAGCCCGAGCGGCGAGTTCGGATCGGCCGCCGTCGCCGGGGCGGGCTGAACTGCGGCAGGCGCCGCGGCGACGGTGACCGGCGCGGGTGCCGGAGCAGGTTGGGGAGCAGGCGCGGTCGCCGCGACCGGTGCCGGCGGCACTGGCATCTGCCCCGTCGTGGATGGCGCGACGGAAGCGGGCGCTGCGGGGGCTGGCGCGGCCACGGCTGGTGCGGCGGCGACGGGCGCAGGCGCATTCACGACCGGCGCAGCGGGCGCCGTGGCGGCGGGGGCCGGAGCGCTGGCCGCAGGCGCGCTGCTCGCCGGCGCATCATCGTCGAGCTTGGACGATGTCAGCCCGCTGAGGTCGATGCCGGACACCTGCAGACAGGACAGCGACTGGCAGTTGCGCGGCACGGTGACGCGGATCTTGTGTCCGTCGAAATTGAACGCGATCGAGCTGCCGGCCTGCGCGGCGCTGCTCGCGATCAGAACGGCCGCTGCGGCCAGAAAGACGGTCTTCATGGATGAGCTCCCTCGGGACGGCGTCGTGAACCTGAGGGACCTGTTAAACGCGGGCGCCGGCGCGATCTGTGACAGAGATCACAGCCGACGGATGCGTGTCTGACGACGACAACTCCGCGCGGGAAGGTGGGCGATGGCACGCCGCCGGCCGACAGCCGCCCGTCAATCGATCGAGATCGGATCTCAGCGATCAGATCATCCCGACGACGATGGCGCCGACGAATGCAAACACGATACACGTGACCACCATGCTCAGCCGATCGGCAGGGCTCATGGGACGGCTCCCGGTTTCGTATCTCTCGCGCACCTGACGTGCGCGTCGCTTCTGACGCAGGCGTTCCGCGGAGCGCGCGCCACACATATCCGATCGGCATCGGCAAAAAAGACAGCGCGGTTGTCGCTTCCCCGTAAATGGACTGCCTTTCACGTCACGATGGTTTGCGCGCCGTAAATGGACGGCATTGACAGGTCCTTAAGCAAATTGCCGCAAACCTCTGCATATGACGCGCGGAGTTCGTTTGTATCTCGTCGGCTCCATCGTCCTTGTCTCGCTTGCGGGTTGCGGCCGTGGATTCTTCCAGGAGCGCGAGCCGTGGCGGGCCGAGGCCGAGATCGCCTGCCTGAAATCGGGCGCGGTGAAGGAGAGCGCGGATATCGTCCGCATCAATCCGATCTCCGGCCCCGGCATGTGCGGCGCCGACTATCCGCTGAAGGTGGCAGCGCTCGGCGAAGCGACCACGAGCTATGGCTTCGCCGATGAAAGCCTGCGTCCACCGGCCGCGATCGGCGGCCAGCCGCGCTGGCCGATCAACCAGCCGCCGCAACGCTACGCCCCGCCCGCGACCTATCAGCCGCAGGCCGCGCCGCAGCCGGCCTATCCCGCGTCGAGCGCGGCCTATCCGAATTCGGCATCGCCGTCCTATGGCGCCCCTCCCGGCGCGCCACTGCAGCTCGAGCCGCCGGTCGGCGAGGACGACGTCGATCAGCCGGCCGACGCGGCCTATTCGCCCTATCGCGGTCAGCCGGCCGCTCGCACCGCCTATCCGCCGCAGGAACCGCCACCGCGGCTCGGACCGTCGCGCGATCCGGTCGGCACCGTCGGCCCGGTCGCGGTGAAGCCGACCGCGACGCTCGCCTGTCCGATCGTCTCGGCGCTTGACCGCTGGCTTGCGGAATCGGTGCAGCCGGCGGCCCAGCGCTGGTTCGGCACCAAGGTCGTCGAGATCAAGCAGATCTCGGCCTATTCCTGCCGCGGCATGAACGGCAATCCGAGCGCGCATATTTCCGAGCATGCCTTCGGCAACGCGCTCGACATCGCCGCCTTCACGCTCGCCGACGGCCGTCGCATCAGCGTCAAGGATGGCTGGATCGGCCTGCCGGAGGAGCAGGGCTTTCTGCGCGACATCCAGGGTGGCGCCTGCCAGCAGTTCACCACCGTGCTGGCGCCGGGCTCCAACGTCTATCACTACGACCACATCCATGTGGACCTGATGCGCCGTGCCAGCCGCCGCCTGATCTGCCAGCCGGCCGCGCAGTCCGGCGAGGCGGTGGCGGCGCGCGCGCAGCAGCGGCGCTATGGCTACGGCCAGCGCGAGCCCGACGTGACCAGCTCGATCCCGTCGCGCAAGCAGCCGCGCAGCATCGGCCAGCTGATCAACGAGGAAGACGAATTCCGGGACTATTGAGTGGCAATGGCGAATAGCGCGTCGCATCTCCCGGCCCGACCATCTCCTCACCCTTTGTCGTTCGCTTCGCGCTGTGCGCGGCTGTGGATTTCTTTCGCCGTCAGCCGCGCGTGAAGGCACTCTGTCCCGCCGCGAAACGGAAACGCCGATGTCACGCGCTGCGCATTAGGAGTCCGTTGACCAGTTTTGCCGTCCGCCATTGGCCGACACTAGACCTGCCACAGTCGCCAGGAACAAGGCGCGCGGGGTTCTGGTTGCTGCCGGATTGGGAGAGGCGGAGATGGTATCGTATCGCATCAAGGCGATTGGGGCGGGCTTCGAGGTCGGCACCGCCGAGCAGGCCGTGCTGGTCTGCCGTTCGCTGAAGATCGCCCGCCGCGCCGTCGCCGACGCGCAGCGCCTGGAGCGGATGCCGCCGAAGCCGATTCCCTGGCGCACGCCGCCGCAGAGTGAGACCTCCGCTGGCGGAGCGGACGATGCCGCGCGCAGCGAGGATACCGACATCGAGGTTCTCGTCGTGTCGGATGGCCCGACTCTGTGCTGCTGACTAACCGGCGCGGAAGCGGCAGAACTGGAACTGCTGCGTCGAGTCCCATGGCGTGCGATGCGCCTCGGTGCAACTGTCCTCCAGCGTGAAAGCAGGACCCAGCGTTGCGGCCAGGCTGTGGGCGTCGTAGCGGACGACCGGCAGTCCGCTGCACCTCTCCGGACCATCTGGCGCGAACGTGCCGATGATGACGGCCCCGCCGGGCACCACCGCCGCGCGCAGGCGGTCGACGTAGGCGGCGCGGTCCTCAGGCGCGGTGAGGAAATGGAAGGCGGCCCGGTCGTGCCAGACGTCGTAGCGCGCGTCCGGCGTCCAGGTGGTGACGTCGGAGGCGATCCACGTGACCCCGGCTGCCGCCGCGCCGAGCCTGCGGCGTGCCGTCGCCAGTGCCGCATCGGAGATGTCGAGCACGGCGAGCGCGCTGTAGCCGGCCGCGAGCAGCGCATCGACCAGCCGCGAGGCGCCGCCGCCGATATCGATGATCCGCGATGTCGGCGTCGCGCCGGCCTCGCGGATCAGCCGCAGCGAGGTCGCCGGATCGTCCTGGTACCAGCTGACCTCGGTCTCGGCCTTGGTGGTGTAGACGTTCTGCCAATGGGTGGTGCGGTCGGACATGGTTTCGGTCCCGAGGAGAGGCACACATTATAGCACGCGACGGCTCGAACTCTTGCCCAGGCGGTGGTGGGCTCCCCTCCCCCTTGCGGGGAGGGGTCGGGGGTGGGGGTCCCACGCGCTGAACGAGGTGAGATCCCCACCATCTGTCGAGAACTCATGGGGTGCGTAACGCGACACGCAACGAAGCGTCGTGCCTGTCGGCGCGCTGGCTCTCATCAACGGCGGGACGCGTGAATACCAACCCCCAACCCCTCCCCGCAAGGGGAGGGGAGCGCACCGCCTGCGCGGCGATAGCGTGCCTTGAACGCGCTGCCGGAACGGTCATGCCGCTACGACGATCAAGTCCTCAAAACGTCCCCGCCACCGTCACCCGGAACGTCAGCGGCTCGATCGGGTGCAGCACGCGGTCCATCACGCCAGTCTGGCAGACCTGCGCCGGAACCGGCGTCGCGGGCGGCGATACATAGCAGTCCTTGTAGAGCTGGTCGGTCGGCAGCAGCGAGCCGTAACCGTAGGAGATCTGGCTGGCCTTGGTGTTGAGCAGGTTCAGCACGTCGAGCTGGATGCGCCAGCCATTGGCGTCGCGGAAGCCGATGCGGCCGTTGAACACGCTGGTCGCGGTCGAGCGGAAATAGTTGTCCTCGGTCAGTGGCGTCGATCCGAGATAGCGCCAGCGCAGGCCGCCGAACCAGCCGGTCTTCTCGCCCAGCGTGATGCCGGCCGAGGCGATCATCGACGGCGCGTTGGGGATGTAGTTGCCCGGTGCATTGCCAAGCTGTGCCTGGGGGTAGCCGGCGAGCGAGGTGTAGACCGCCGCCTGGTCGGTGTTGTCGCCGACGAAACGCGCATGCGTCATCGCCAGATCGGCATCGATGTCGATCCACGACGCCGGCCGGTAATGGTTGGTCAGCTCGAAGCCGTAGCGCCGGCTCGGCCGGCTCGCCTCGGTGTCGCCGGCATCGCCGGAGAACAGGATCTCGGAATCCTGGTTGAGCATGAACACGCTCAGCGACGAGTCGAGTCCCGGAATGATGCGCGTGCGCACGCCGACCTCGGCGCCCTTGGTCCGCACCAGCAGCGGCGACGACTCGATCCGGTTGCCCGGCGCATTCGGATCGTCCGTGGTGGTCGCGCCGCGGGCATCGTTGCTGTGCATGCCATAGCCGGCGCCGACGAAGAACTCGGTCTTGTTGAACGGCCCGATCACCATCCTGAACTTCGGACTGCCGAGGCTGGCTGCGGCATCGCCGGTGTTGTTGCCGTTGGTCAGCGAATACACGTGGGTCTGATAATAGTCGCCGCGATAGCCGACCGTGGTGCGCAGCCAGTCGGTCCAGCGCACCGTGTTTTCGACATAGAGCCCGACGCTGCCTTCGCCGACCTTGTCGGCGCGAACGACGCCGGTGTTGTTGGCATCGATGTCGGAGAGCAGCACCCGCTGACGGGTGTTGGTCAAGGCGAGCGCGATGTCGTCATAGCGCGTCTGGATGCCGACGGTCGTCTCCATCGGCTGGCCGGCAAAGCTGCCGTTCAAGGTGCGCGACGCGTTGGCGCCGAGCATCAGCCGGTCGTCGTGCTGGTGGAACTGGTCGCCATTGACCGGGTCGCGCAGCGCGTAGGTGAAATTGTTGTAGAGATCGAGCTGGCTCTTCACCACATAGGCGTTGGCCTTCCAGGAGCCGGCGTCGTCGGTGCCGGCGATGCGGCCGGACAGCGCGAAGCGGTTGGTCTTGCCGCCGTCGGTCGGATCGACCGCATCGTAGCGGCCGAGCAGGCCGGAGGTGATGGCGCGCTCCGGCACCTGGTCGGTCGAGGTCCAGCGGTTCGCATAGGCCATGCCGGTGATCGAGAAGCCGTCGGTCGCGGTGCCCTGCGAATACCGCATCAGGCCGTTCAGCTTCTTCGCATCATCGGGCGCGGTCCACGGTCCGTCATAGCGGCCCGCCTCGCCGGCGATCAGCAGATGGCCTTCGCCGACATGCACCGAGTCCATGCCGAAGAAGCGGCGATAGCCGAAACTGCCCGCCGTCATCTGCACGATCGCCTTCGGCACGCTGTCGACCAGGCCGATATGGACGCTGCCGACCGAGGCGAAGTCGCCTTCGTCGGCGAAGTAGGGCCCCTTGCGCACGTCGACACGGCCGATCGTCTCCGGCATCAGCCAGTTGAGATCGGCATAGCCCTGGCCATGGGCATGGGTGCGCATGTTGACCGGCACGTCATCGACGAAGAGCGCGAGATCGGTGCCGTGGTCGAGATTGTAGCCGCGCAGAAAATACTGGTTGGCTTTGCCCTCGCCGGAGTGCTGCGTGACGATCAGGCCGGGCACGGCTTCCAGCACCTCGCCCGGCCGCGTAGCCGGGCGGGCGTTGATCTCCTCGCCGGATATCACGACCTCGCTCGCCATGCCCTGCGGCCGCGCCGGGCCGGAGCCGACATTGGGCGCGCCGGACGGTGTAGCCGCGGCCGTGGCGGCCGGCATCACATGCGCAGTCGCACCGGCCGTGCCCGGCTTCGGCCGCTGCGCCGCGCGCCGGACCTGCGGCTTCGGCTTGGCCGTGCGTCGGGGGGCATCCACGTCGACCGTCGGCAACTCGGCAGGGGCCCGTTCCGGATGGGCGTTTGCCTGCTGCGCCAATGCCGCCATCAGCACGCCAACACTCGCCCCACGCCACCGCATCGTCACGCCCCTAGAGCTCGCCACAGGGCATGCATCTTCAACTGCCGCGCGCCTTCGTTGGCCCGCGACATGCTCGCTTGGATCGCCCTACTGTCGAATGTTAAAGAACGCTAAGGTGACACCGGTATGATGTCAACGTGAATACATCATACTCATGCGGTGGATAGGCGCTTGCCGCGCAGCTCGAGGAGACGGACATGCAGCGCCTGACGATCACGATCGACGACGATCTGCTGGCCGAGGTCGACGCCTTCATGGCCCGGCGCGGCTACGACAATCGTTCGGAGGCGTTTCGCGATCTGCTGCGCAGCGGCTTAGAGACGGCTGACGCCGGCGCCAGCGACAGCCGCCACTGCATCGCGACGCTCAGCTACGTCTACGACCATGCCGCGCGCGAACTGCCGAAGCGACTCACCCAGGAGGCGCACGATCATTCCGGCCTCGCCCAGGCGACCCTGCACGTGCACATCGACCAGGAGAGCTGCCTCGAGGTCACCGTGCTCAAGGGCGAGCGCCGCGAGGTCAAGGCCTTCGCCGACCACGTCATCGCCGAACGCGGCGTCCGCCACGGCCACGTCGCGATGATGCCGGTCGAGGCGGCGCAGGATCATGAGCACGCGCACAGCCATTCGCATTCTCACAGCCACAGCCATTCGCATTCCCACACCACGAAGAGCGGGAAGAAGTAGAAGCGGCTCGGCAAGGACAGTAGGGTGGGCAAAGGCGCGCCCCCAATCCTGCTGATCACACTCGATGCATCACGCGCCGTGCCCACCGCGGCGCATCGGCTGAGAATGGTGGGCACGGCGCCGTTGCATCGTCACCCGTGGCTGCGGCGGAGCAAGGCGTCCTTGCGCCGACGTGTCCCCAAGCCGATCAGGCGGAGGCAATCGAGAGTCTTGGCGCGGCCCCTGGATCGCGTCGCTTCGCTCGCGATGACGCCGTGCTACTGCGGTCGCGCGCCCTAGAATGCCGTCGCTCGTGCCGGTGATGACAATGGTACGAGATGCCGCAGGTACTTTGGCAGCGGCGGGGAAGGTTTAATCCTGAAACGCGTCAACTGGTGCATTCACGACAGCAGATATTCCGTCGCTGTTGCGCCCAGAATCCCATTTTGTCCCGAAGCGGACATTGTTCATCGTGGGCTTATCGAACGAAACGCAATCCATCTAGCCGCCGACGATCGTTCGAGCCAAACCTTCATACGCTCGCTTACCCAATGGAGCGTATGCTCACGAGCGATGTCCGTGCCCGGATGTCGATCTGCGCGGAAGGAATGTGTGCCCTGGACCTGCAATTCGGGCGTAGGCCGGACGGCGAGAGCCCACAACCGAGGCATCTGCGCCAGAAGAGTGGGTTCGTGGGAGCATCCCAAAATGTAGTCCTCTGGTTCGCCTGTCTCGGGATACGACATCGGCTCATTGGTATCCGTGCTCCAAGTCTGCCAATCGAGGCGGACGACTTTCCCATACTGAGTCTGCTCGAAGTCAAAGCCAGTCAACTGGCTGCGTTCAAGGTCACGTCGAAATTCGTCGGTGACGATGATGAAGCCGAATGGCTGGGTCATCGGCGGCACATATGGGCCAGTGCGCAAGATGCGGATGATCGGCGGTCCGACGCACTCGGTCGCTTCAACGAGGCCGTTCAAAAGAATATCGCCGTAGTCACCCCAGGGAGATCTGACGGATTCCATAGCGAAGAACTTTGACATGGTAGGCCCAGGATGCGCGGCTGCCGAGCTTCGATTGCCCCAATCCGCAACCGCTTGCAAGGTCGGCTCGCGCCCCTTCTCGGACGCTAGGCTTCTTCCGCGGATACGGCGCCGTGGTATCGTCGCCCGCTGCTGCAGCGGTCGCGCGCGGTTAAAGCCGGCTGCGCGCAGAATCCGATTTCGTTTGCCCGATCAAGCTGATTTGCCCTGTCCAGTCCCTCGCGCAAAAATTTTCATCTTCCATTTTTCCGAATTTCATGGTTGTCTACCGCCATCCCGGCTCGATCGAAGAGGGACGTTTCGCGGTCGTCACGAGCGTTGGAGGCGGGGAGTGGTGGCCTGTCGGCGCGCAGCGCGCTGGAATCGCGAGCGGACGAACGCGACCGGCAGGACGATGAAGTCGTATGGTCCTGGCGCCCCGATGCTGGCGTCAAGTTCGCAGCAGATGCTCGCGCATCTGCGCGGGCGACGGTGGCTACAAGCCCGGACACCGGGGAGACTACGTATAAATCGTAAGCCCATCGCGCAGGGAGGGCCGGGTGTGTTCGGCCAGACCTGTGGTACCTGCCGCCTGCATTTTTTTGAGCAGGCGGGCCACGGGCGCGGCCAGCGCCCGGCCTTCCCTGCACCCTCCGATCGATCCGAGGGTGATCCGAACGCAAAGCTCGGGCGTCACCAGCCGCGAGAAGGAGAGCGCATGTCTTATGCTGGCATATCTCGGGCTGACATGTCTTGCGCCGATATCTGTTGTGCCGACATCGCCGCGCGCATCGCTGCGGTCAGCGGCGTCTCAACTCTTGATGCCGTAGGTCGCGAGGAACATGCGGACGGCGCTCGCCACCACTTTGTGTACCTCGTCGGGCGAGGGGGCGGGGGCTCCCTGAAAGATGAAGGGCAGGAACAGCGTGGCCTGGCACATCAGCTGGAATTGCGATGCGGCGAGGTGGCAGTCGTCGATGGCGAGCTCCCCGGCATCGACGCGCGCCTGCAGATAGGCGGCGAGCCGGCCGATCGTGCCCTCGATGACGCAATCATAGTAGCGCCGCCCCACCTCCGGCATGCGTTCGGCAATCGCCATCACGGTGCGGATCGCCGATCCGCCGCCGGGGCGGCAGACGACCGCGATCCAGGCGGTGCCGAATTCGTACAGCACGGTCGCGGCGTCGCGGGCGGGATCGAAGCTGAAGTTCGAGGCGCCCCGATGCACGGTCTCCTCCGCGACGATCGCCTCGAACAGGCGGAATTTGTCGGCGAAGTAGACGTAGAGGGTACCCTTGGAGACGCCGGCCACGCGCGCGATCTCGCCCATGCTGGCGCCGTCGAAGCCCATGTCCATGAACACCTTGCGGGCGCCTTCGAGGATTTGCCGGCGCTTCGAGGAATCGTCGTCCGACGTTGCTTGGGTGGTATTGTGGTCCGCCTCAATCATTGGTTTAGGCTGTTCCCGAAGATTTGGCCGGCGCCAACGTCACCAAGGCATCCGCGCGGATATGTTGCGATAGCGAAGATGTATATTGACCGAACGGTTCGGTCAATGGTAGATGTGGATTGACCGTACGGTTCGGTCGGGATTTTCGGGGCCTGAGCGGCCCCGCTGTCATGGGTGGGAGTCTCTGATGGCCGCTGCGAGAGATCAGGCTGTACGGGCGCGCCGTCCGGACGCCGAGGAAGCGTCGAAACAGCCGAGCGCTGAGTCGGTCCGGCCGCAGCCCAGCGACATGGCGCAGCGCAAGCCGGCTGATGCCAAGCCGGCTGAGCTGAAGGCAGACGTCAGCACCGAGGCGCCATCCGAACGGCCCGCGCCGGCCGGCGCTCCTGCCGCAGCGAAGCCGCAAGCCGCGCCCGCCGCCGCGCCGAAATCCGGCAAGCGCAAGCGCGTGCTCGCCAGCATCGGCGTGCTGCTCGCGCTCGCCGCCGCCAGCTATGCCACGCACTATTATCTGGTCGGCCGCTTCATGGTTTCGACCGACGATTCCTATGTCCGCGCCAACAACACCATGCTGGGCGCGCGCGTCTCCGGGCACATCCAGGAGATCGTGCCGCGGGACAATTCGGTGGTCCGCAAGGGCGACGTGATCTTCCGCATCGATGACGGCGACTACAAGATCGCAGTCGACGCCGCGCGCAGCAAGATCGCCACCCAGGAGGCGACCATCGCGCGCATCGGCCGCCAGGTCGCCGCGCAGCAGAGCGCCGTCGAGCAGGCGCAGGCCAATCTCACCTCATCCGAAGCCGCGATGAAGCGCGCCGGGCTCGACTATGAGCGCCAGCAGGCGCTGAACAGCAAGGGTTTTGCCTCGCATGCGACCTTCGAGCAGTCGGAGGCCACGCGCGATCAGGGCATGGCCGGGGTGCGCGCAGCGCGCGCCGCGTTCGACGCCGCCCGCGACAATGTCGAGGTGACGAAGGCGCAGCAGGTCGAGGCCCAGGCGCAGCTCGCCGAGCTCAAGACCTCGCTCGCCAAGGCCGAGCGCGATCTCGAATTTGCCACCGTGCGCGCGCCGGTCGACGGCACCTTCTCCAACCGCCTCGTCAACACCGGCGATTTCGTCGCGGTCGGCCAGCGGCTCGGCAACGTCGTGCCGCTCGACGACGTGTTCATCGACGCCAACTTCAAGGAAACCCAGCTCAAGCGTATCCGTCCGGGCCAGCCGGTGACCATCAAGGTCGATGCTTACGGCGCGCGCGGCTTCAAGGGCGTGGTCGACAGCATCTCGCCGGCCGCGGGTTCGGTGTTCACCCTGCTGCCACCGGACAACGCGACCGGCAACTTCACCAAGATCGTGCAGCGCCTGCCGGTGCGCATCCGCGTGCCGAAGGACGTGGCGCGGCAGAACCTCTTGCGCGCCGGCATGTCGGTCTACGTCACGGTGGACACCACCGACGGCGCCAAGGATGCCGACAGTGACGGAGATCTCGACGCGCCGGCGACGGTGCAGGGGAAGTAGCAAGTTGATCTAACCGGCGCGATTGCATTCGCTGTCGCGTCATCGGAAGTCAGCTCCCTCCCCCCTTGCGGGGAGGGTTGGGGTGGGGGGTCTCCGGGCGAGACCGCCGTTGGGGACCCCCACCCCCGACCCCTCCCCGCCTAGCGAAGCTCCGCTTCGCGCGGGGGGAGGGGAGCGCACCTGTGACGCGGCGCGGTCATCGACTCCAGCGGACTCATTAGACCATGGCCACCGCCACCACAGCCAATCCCACCATGAGCGCACCGGCGGCGCCGTCGGACCGCATCGCGCCGCGGCGGCTGATCGCGTTCCTGATCATGGTGTTCGGCATGTTCATGTCGATCCTGGACATCCAGATCGTGTCGGCGTCGCTCAGCGAGATCCAGGCCGGACTGTCGGCGAGCTCCAGCGAAGTGTCCTGGGTGCAGACCGCCTATCTGATTGCCGAGGTGATCGCGATTCCCTTGTCCGGCTTTCTGTCGCGCGCGCTCGGCACGCGGCTGTTGTTCGCGATCTCGGCCGCGGGATTCACCATCTCCAGCTTCCTGTGCGGCTTCGCGTCCTCGATCGAGCAGATGATCGTATGGCGCGCGCTCCAGGGCTTTCTCGGCGCCGGCATGATCCCGACCGTGTTCGCCTCGGCCTACACGGTGTTCCCGCGCTCCAAGTTCAACGTCGTCGGCCCGATCATCGGGCTCGTCGCCACCCTTGCGCCGACGGTCGGCCCGACGGTCGGCGGCTACATTACCGACGCGATGTCCTGGCATTGGCTGTTCTTCGTCAACATCCCGCCGGGCATCCTCATCACGGTCGGCGTGCTCGCCTTGGTCGATTTCGACGAGCCGCATTTCGAGCTGCTCGACCGCTTCGACTGGTGGGGCCTGCTGTTCATGGCCGGATTCCTCGGCTCACTCGAATACGTGCTGGAGGAAGGGCCGCAATATGAGTGGCTGCAGGACACGTCGGTGGCGATCTTCGCCGCGGTCTGCGCCGTCTCGGCGGTGTGCTTCTTCTGGCGCGTGCTGACGGTCGACGAGCCGATCGTCGACCTCTATGCGTTCGGCGACCGCAACTTCACGGTCGGCTGCCTGCTGCAGTTCTGCATCGGCATCGGCCTCTACGGCCTGACCTACATCTATCCGCGCTATCTCGCCGAGGTGCGCGGCTACAGCGCGCTGATGATCGGCGAGACGATGTTCGTGTCGGGCGTGACCATGTTCCTGATGGCGCCCGTGGTCGGCCGGCTGATGGTGAAGATCGACATGCGCCTGATCATCGCCTTCGGCCTCGTCATCTTCGCCATCGGCTCCTACCAGATGACAGGGATCACCCGCGACTACGATTTCTGGGAGCTGTTCGTGCCGCAGGTGCTGCGTGGCGTCGGCATGATGTGCGCGATGGTACCGACCAACAACATCGCGCTCGGCACTCTGGCGCCGGACCGCGTCAAGAACGCTTCGGGCCTGTTCAACCTGATGCGCAATCTCGGCGGCGCGGTCGGACTCGCCGTGATCAACCAGGTGCTCAACGACCGCACCGACCTGCACATCTCGCGCCTGCACGAGCGGGTGACCTGGGGTAATGCGACCGCGGTCGAGACCCTCAACATGCTGCAGCAGAAGCTGCAGGGCATGGGCGATTCCGCGCTGATGGCGATGAAGCAGCTCTCGCAGATCGTGCACCGGCAGGCCGTGGTGATGGGCTATGGCGATGCCTTCTTCATGCTGACCTGCTTCTACATTGCGCTCAGCTTCATGGTCATGCTGCTCAAGAAGCCGAGTTCGCCGATGGCGGGCGGCGGCGACGCACATTGACGTGAGCGGCTCCTGCGCGTGCCGCGGGTTGCCAAATCATACCGTCGATGGTATGGAGCAGGAATTGTCGCTCGAACCGGGGAGATTTGCATGACCACATCGCATCTGCAGATCGCATGCACCCGCTCGATGCCTGTTCTGGTGTTCGGCCGCTCGCTTTGAGCACCATCGCTTAACTTCCCAACGCCTGATTACTCATCCGCAGACCGCGCGCCGCGTCGCGTCTGCACTATTTGGAGCCGGCCTGGCGCGACGAGCGCGGCCGGATGATGCCATGACCGTCGACGTCTCCGGCCTGAAGGCCGACAAGCGTCCCGCCGCCATCCGCGTCGTGATGCCGTTCGTGTTCCGCCACTGGCTGAAGCAGCCGCGCATGACCCTCGGCATTGCGTGCGCGCTGTTGGGCGCCACCGCTGCCGATCTGTTCATGCCGCTGTTCTCCGGCCGGCTGGTCGATGCCCTTACTCTGGGCCCAGGCAATGCCGATGCACGGCACAGCGCGCTGGTGGCGTTCGCCGCCATCGTAGGCCTCGGCTTCGCCTCGATCGTGCTGCGATTGTCGGGCCTGCAACTGATCGTGCCGTTCACGCTGCGCATCATGTCCGATGTCGCGCGCGACGCCTTCGTGCGCGTGCAACGCTTCTCGACCGACTGGCACGCCAACAGCTTCGCCGGCTCGACCGTGCGCAAGATCACCCGGGGCATGTGGGCGCTCGACCTCTACAACGACACCATCCTGCTGGCGCTGCTGCCGTCGCTCTCGGTGCTGCTGGGCTCGATGGTGCTGCTCGGGCTGCACTGGGGCGCTCTGGGCGGAGTGATCGCGATCGGCGCAGTGCTCTATGTCGCGATGACCGTCGTGTTCTCGACCCGCTACATCGCCCCGGCCGCGCGCATCTCCAATGCCTGGGACACCAAGGTCGGCGGCACGCTGGCCGACGCGTTGAGCTGCAACGCGGTGGTGAAGTCGTTCGGCGCCGAGGCGCGTGAGGACGGTCGGCTGATGCGCGTCGTCAGCCGCTGGTCCCGGCGGGTCAATCGCACGTGGCTGCGCTACAACACCACGGCTGCGGTGCAGCTCGGCGTGCTCTTGTGCCTGCGCTCCTCGGTGATCGGCGGCGCCGTGCTGCTGTGGATGGCAGGCAAGGCCTCGCCGGGCGACGTCACCTATGTGCTCACCAGCTATTATGTGATCCATGCCTATCTGCGCGACGTCGGCATGCACATCAACAACCTGCAGCGGGCGGTCAACGACATGGACGAGCTGGTGGCGATCCATGGCGAGCCGATCGGCATCGTCGATGCGGCGGACGCGAAGCCGATCGCGGTGACCGGCGGGCACATCGTATTCGATGCGGTGACGTTCCACTATGGCGGCCATCGCAGCTCCCTCTACGACAGGCTGTCGGTGGACATCCGGCCGGGCGAGCGGATCGGGCTGGTCGGGCGCTCGGGCTCCGGCAAGACGACCTTCGTCAAGCTGGTGCAGCGGCTCTACGACGTCAGCGGCGGCCGCATCATGATCGACGGCCAGGACATCGCGCACGCCAAGCAGGACTCGCTGCGCAGCCAGATCGCGATCGTGCAGCAGGAGCCGATCCTGTTCCACCGCTCGCTGGCCGAGAACATCGCCTATGGCCGGCCCGGCGCCAGCCAGGCCGAGATCGAGCAGGCGGCGCGGCTCGCCAACGCGCATGAGTTCATCACGCGCCTGCCCAAGGGCTACGGCACGCTGGTGGGCGAGCGCGGCGTCAAGCTGTCGGGCGGCGAGCGGCAGCGGGTCGCGCTGGCGCGGGCGTTCCTGGCGGACGCGCGGGTGCTGATCCTGGACGAGGCGACCTCGAGCCTCGATTCGGAATCCGAGGCGCTGATCCAGGAGGCGATGGAGCGGCTGATGAAGGGCAGGACGGCGATCGTGATCGCGCATCGTCTGGCGACCGTGCGCAGTCTCGACCGCATCCTGGTGTTCGATCGCGGCCGCATCGTCGAGCAGGGCAGCCACGCCGCGCTGGTCGGCAGACCCGGCGGGCTCTACCGCAGCCTGTTCGAGCGCCAGGCCACCGAGTTCGGCCAGCTCTCGGCGGCTGGTTAACAAAAATGGTGAGGGGCCCGGCGCTGTCGGCGCCGAGCCCCTCATGAACATATCAGCCGGCCTGTAAGCCGGGTTCTGTAGGGCACCGTGATGCTTGCGCATGACGATACGTGACGGCCATTCCTCTGGGATCGCGCTTGCGCGTGACCTCGGGCAACCTACCCGGACGGCGAGCCTGACATCGCTCCCGCGGACGTCATCGCCTTGGCATCATCTGCCTTGGCGATTGTCTCCGCGTGGCCGTCCCTATTCGGTTTTGCTCCCGGTGGGGTTTACCATGCCGGTTCCGTTGCCGGCCCCGCGGTGCGCTCTTACCGCACCTTTTCACCCTTACTGCCTCCCTCGCGGGAGGAAGCGGTTCGTTCTCTGTGGCACTATCCCTGGGGTCGCCCCCGCCGGACGTTATCCGGCACCGCATGTCGATGGAGCCCGGACTTTCCTCCCCGGCGGCCTTTCGGCACCTGCCGGAGCGGCCGTCCGGCCGACTGATGCAGCTTGAATGGGGCTTCTCGACCAGCACGTCAAGCCATCGCCATGCCGGCGCAAAATATTATCCTTCGCGTGTCGTTCCGTGTCGACGCCGTTCGACTGGATGTCGGCGATCCAGCCGAAGAGAGGAGCAAGTCCGATGCAGTATCTGTTGATGATCTACCTGAACGAGGCCGAATACGCGAAGATCGAGAAGGAGGCTGAAGGCAAGATGCTGGCGGAGTACCAGACGTTCACCCAATCGATCATCTCGAGCGGCAATTACAAGGGCGGTGACCGGCTGCAGCCGACCTCGACGTCGACGACCGTGCGGGTGCGCGACGGCAAGATCCTCACCACGGACGGTCCGTTCGCCGAGACCCGCGAGCAGCTCGGCGGCTACTACATGATCGAGGCCAAGAATCTCGACGAGGCGATCGGGATTGCCGCGCGTATTCCCGGCGCCCGTTTCGGCTCGATCGAGGTGCGGCCGGTCTGGCAATACAATCATTGAGACCGGTGCGGCTCGCTGCCGAGAAGGTCACCGATGACGCCTGATGCGATCGACAAGGTGTTCCGCGATGAGGCCGGCCGCGCACTCGCGACCTTGATCCGGCTCGTCGGTGACTTCGATCTGGCTGAGGACGTGCTGCAGGATGCGTTCGCTGCGGCGCTGCTCAAATGGCGGGGGTCCGACGCCCCCGCCAACCCGCGGGCGTGGCTGGTCAACGTCGCCCGCAACAAGGCGATCGACCGGATCCGGCGGCGGAGCAATTTTCGCGACAAGGAGGCGGAGATCGTTCATGCGATCGAGCGTGACGCCGCCAACGACGACGCCGACGCGCCGTCCGATCTCGACGATGACATGCTGCGGCTGATCTTCACCTGCTGCCATCCGTCGTTCGCGCCGGAGGTTCAGGTGGCGCTGACGCTGCGCACGGTCTGCGGCCTCACCACCGCCGAGGTCGCCCGCGCCTTTGTCGCCGGTGAGGAGGCGATGGCGCAGCGCCTCGTGCGCGCCAAGCAGAAGATCCGCCTCGCCGGCATTCCCTATGAGGTGCCGGGACGCGACGCGCTCGAGGAGCGGCTGCGCGGCGTCCTGACCGTGATCTATCTGGTGTTCACGGAGGGCTATCTCGCGACCTCAGGCACCGAGCTGATTCGCGAGGATCTCGCGCGCGAGGCGATCCGGCTGTGTCGCCTGCTGCTTGGCTTGATGCCGGAGGCGCGCGACATCAAGGGGCTGCTGGCGTTGATGCTGCTGCACGATGCGCGGCGCGCCGGCCGTACCAATGCGGCGGGCGACATCGTCCTGCTGGAGGAGCAGGACCGCGCGCTGTGGAATCGTGAGCAGATCGCCGAAGGGCTTGGGCTGGTCGAACAGGCCCTGGGCACGAAGGGGCTCCCGCAGCCCTATACGGTCCAGGCAGCGATTGCCGCGCTTCATGCTCAGGCCTCCAGCTACGCTGAAACGGATTGGCGGCAGATCGTGGGGCTCTACGAGGTTCTGCTGCGGATCGCGCCATCGCCCGTGATCGAGCTCAATCATGCAGCCGCCGTATCGATGGTCGATGGCCCGGCGCGGGCACTGGCGCTGGTCGATGCGCTGGCCGCGCGCGGCGGATTGAAGCAGTACGATCTTCTACCGGCGGTGCGGGCGGACCTCCTGCGGCGACTCGGTCGGCGCGACGAGGCACGCACCGCCTACCGCGAGGCGAGCGGGGCCACGCAGCTCGCGCCGCTCAGGCGTCTCTATGCTCGCCGGCTGGGGGAGCTCGATGTGGAGGCCTGACGTGTCAGACGCGCGGCGCCTGATCCTCGGCAGGCAGGCTCGTCAGCAGCGCATGCAACGTCCACAAGGTCGAGCGGTCGGCGATGCCGTCGATCTTTTCGGGGCGGAAGTGCCGTTGGAACGCGGTGACGACATCCATGGTGATGCCGTCGAATTTGCCCGTGATCGGCACGCCATAGCCGTATTTGGCGAGCGCCTTCTGCAAGCCCTTGACGTCATCGCCTATGCTGCCGAGCTTCAACGTCTCGCCCTTGGTGATCGCCGCCGGCTGCACCCAGTGGCCCACGCCCGAATTCGCCAGCGAATGCCACGGGAATTTCTCGCCGGGATCCTTCTTGCGCGCGGGCGCCACGTCGGAATGCCCGAGCACGCGATGCGCCGGCACATTGCGGCGAAGCATGATGCCTCGGCACAGCGCGATGACCGCCGCGATTTGCCGCGGTGGGAAATCCGGATAGCCCCAATCGTGGCCGCGATTGACGATCTCGACACCGATCGAGCAGGAATTGATGTCCTCGTCGCCGCCCCAGGACGAGAGACCCGCGTGCCAAGCGCGGAAGGCCTCCGGTACGCACTGGACGATGCGTCCGTCCTCAAGCACGACGTAATGGGCGGACACCTCGCTGCCGGCGGTGCAAAGCTTGGTGATCGCCCCTTCGACATCCGGCATTCCGGTGTAATGAAGAATGATCATGTCCGGCTGGCGCCCACCCTTGCGCTCGCCGAAATTGGCCGACGGGATCACGTCGGAGGCGATCGACGAGTCCGGCGTGAAGACCGGCAGGTCGGAAACGCCCTTGGGGATCGGCAGCGCACGGGGACGCTTCGATTCCGGCTTGTCGGATGGATTTGGCATGAACGACTCGAAGCGGACGGCGGCGGCGATGGCTCAAACCGAATATGGGCAGGCACTACTCTTTTACATGTCCCAGCCGCAATCGAAATCGCATGCGAGCCCTCGCTATTGAGCGGACCGTTGTATGGCGATTGCCAGTCCGCCGAACGGCGCGACGGCGTGCAGGACGAACGGTCTACCGGGCAGCTCCGCCTCGCGGTCCAAGTGCCCAACATCCGCCACAGACCGTCAACTGTTTGTTAACGCTAAACGCCGTTACTGAGTGGTGAAGAGCCAAGCCGGCTTTCGGGACGGCAAGCCGCCACGATGCAAGGTCCTGCACGGCAGATCACGATCGAAAGCGGTTCCGGGGCGCTCCGGCGCCGCGCGATCGCTGTCGGATCGAGGGTCTCGACAAGGCCGGATCGTGCCGCTGATGTGGGGACGGCTCGACGGATGACCGACCGTCCCGGGAGATGGCTTGGCGAATTGACGGGCGCGAGGATCGAAGGCGCGATGGGCTCGCTGCCGAACAAAGTCAGTCTGAAGCAACGGCGCGCTTGCGGAGCGGCCGCGTGAGCACGGCTGACCAGCGACACGTCCCGGTGCTCGGCCCCGAAGCGGTCGAGATGCTGGCGCCGCGCGCCGGCGGAACCTATGTCGATGCGACCTTTGGCGCGGGTGGCTATACGCGCCTGATCCTGGCGACGGCGGGAACACGGGTGATCGGGATCGATCGCGACAGCACCGCAATCGCCGGCGGCGCGAGTCTCCTCGCCGAAGCGGGCGGTCGCCTGACACTGGTCGAGAACCGCTTCTCGGCATTGGCCGACATCTGTGCATCGCAAGGCCTCACACATGTCGACGGCGTCGTGATGGATGTCGGCGTATCCTCGATGCAGCTCGACTCCGCCGCGCGAGGCTTCTCGTTCAGGTTCGACGGCCCGCTCGACATGCGGATGGGCGGCACGGGGCCGACGGCTGCCGATGTCGTTGCGCACGCTGCCGAGCGCGATCTGGCCGACGTCATCTACATCTTTGGCGAGGAGCGGCACTCCCGCGCCGTGGCGCGGGCCATCGTCGCCGCGCGCAAGGAGCAGCCGATCACGACGACGCGGCAGCTCGCCGACATCGTCGCGCGCGTGGTGAGATCGAAGCCTGGCGACATCCACCCGGCGACGCGCACGTTCCAGGCGTTGCGCATTCTCGTCAACGAGGAGCTGGACGAGCTCGAACAGGCGCTGGCGGCAGCGGAGCGCGTGCTGGCGCCGGGCGGCCGCCTCGCGATCGTCTCGTTCCATTCGCTCGAGGACCGCATCGTCAAGACGTTCCTGGCCGAGCGCAGCAGGACTGGCGGCGGCTCCCGCCATCGGCCCGAGGTGGCCCAGGAGGCACCCAGCTTCCAGCTGCTCAACCGCAAGCCGGTGGTGGCCGCGGAGACCGAGACCGAAGCCAATCCCCGGGCACGCTCCGCCAAGCTGCGCGGCGCCGAACGCACGGCCGCGCCGGCGCACGCCTCGGCATCATCATCCCCCTGGCCGCGCCTGGCCGACGTCCTGCGAGGAGGGTGACCGATGCGCCTCCTGCACCTCGTCGTGATCTGCTCGCTGATCTTCGCGGCGGCCTATGTCTATCGCATCAAGATGGACTCGACGGCACGGGTCGAGCGCGTGCTGCAATTGCGCGCTGAGATCCGCGAGCAGCGCGAGGCCATCGCAGTGTTGCGCGCGGAATGGGCCAAGCTCGACGCGCCGCTGCGGCTGCAAGGGCTGGTCGAACGGCATCTGCCGCTGAAGCCGCTCAACGCCACACAATACGACAGCCTGAAGAATCTGCCGGAGCGGCCGCCGCGATTTGCGCGACCGGACAATCCGGATCCGATCGGATCGATGATCGATGCGATCGACGCGATCAACGAAGAGCCCCCCGTGACCGGATCGGTGCGTCGCCCGGAGGATCAGCAATGAGCGATCAGCGTCGGCCTCACGTCAAGCCGCAGGAGCCCTGGCGGCAGCGACTGGTGCGCACGCTGCTGTATGGGCGCGATGTCGATCGCACTGCGAAGGCGCGCGTGCGCGTCGGCCTCGCGATCGTCGCCTTTGCCGCGGTCTACGCGATCATCGGCGGCCGCCTCGTGATGTTCGCGATCGGCTCGGATGGTCCGAGCGCGCGGCGTGCCGCGCAGCAGGACGCCATCGCCACCGCGCGGCCCGACATCGTCGACCGCAACGGTGCCGTTCTCGCCACCGACGTCAAGACGCCGAGCCTGTTCGCCGAGCCGCGCCGTCTCATCGACAAGGACGAGGCGATCGAGCTTCTGACGGCGACCTTGCCGGATCTCGATACGGGCGAGGTCCGCGACCGACTGCTGTCGCGCAAGGGTTTCGTCTGGTTGAAGCGCGAGATGACACCGAAGCAGCAGCAGGACATTCATCGCCTCGGCCTGCCGGGCATCGGCTTCCTGCGCGAGAACAAGCGCGTCTATCCGACCGGCAACGAGGTCGCCCATCTGATCGGCCTGGTGAACATCGACAACCAGGGCATCGCCGGTATGGAGAAGTGGCTCGACAATCAGGGCCTCGCCGACCTCCATCGCGCCGGCTTCGCCACCGATCGCCTGCAGCGCCCGATCGAGCTCTCGGTCGATCTGCGCGTCGAGCACGCGCTGCGCGATGAGCTGCTCAAGGCCAAGGACAAGTTCAAGGCCAAGGCGGCTTCCGGTCTCGTCGTCAATGTCAGGACCGGCGAGATCATCGCCATGGTCTCGCTGCCGGATTTTGATCCGAACAACCCGAAGGAAGCGCACGATCCCGATCGGATCAACCGCCTGACCACGGGCGTGTACGAAATGGGTTCGACCTTCAAGGCCTTCACCCTGGCGATGGCGCTCGACAGCGGCAAGTATGATCTCAACTCGCTGTGGGATGCGCGCGGACCGCTGCACTACGGCAAGTTTACGATTCACGACGACGAACCAAAGGGCCGCTTCCTCAACATGCGGGAAGTGTTCTACTTCTCGTCCAACGTCGGTGCTGCCAGGATCGCGTTGGCGCAGGGCGTGGACGCGCACAAGGCGTTCCTGCGCAAGATGGGCCAGTTCGACCGGTTGCGCACCGAGTTGCCGGAGAGCGCCTCGCCGATCCTGCCCAAGCGCTGGGCCGAGTTGAACACGGTCACGATCGCGTTCGGTCACGGCATGGCGGTGGCGCCGCTGCAGGGCGTGATGGGTGTCAGCGCGCTGGTCAATGGTGGCTATCTGATCCCGCCGACTTTCATGAAGCGCACCGAGGCAGAGGCGATGCAGGTCGCCAAGCGCGTGATCAAGCCGGAGACCTCGGAGAAGATGCGCTACCTGATGCGTCTGAACGCCGAGGTCGGCACCGCGCGCAAGGCCGACGTGAAGGGCTATTACATCGGCGGCAAGACCGGCACCGCCGAGAAGGTCATCAACGGCCGCTACGCCAAGAAGAAGGTGCTGACCCTCTTCACCGCCGTGATCCCGGCAGACAAGCCAAAATACCAGCTCCTGATCATGTTGGACGAGCCGCAGTCATTGAAGGAAACCTATGGCTTCATCACCTCCGGCTGGAATGCCGCGCCGACGGCTGGTGCCGTGATCTCCCGGATCGGGCCGCTGCTGGGAATCGAGCCCCGCTTCGACCTGCCGCCGTCCGACCGCCAAATTCTTGCAGCATCGCGGCTGACACAGTAAGCCGTCGTCGAATCGCGGGCTTTGGAGCTGCCGCCGCCCGGGGCGGGGCCAGGACTGGCACGGAACCAGGATGAAACTTCAGGACCTCCTGGGCGATCAGGCGACGCTCGACGCCCGCATCGCCGCTGTCGAGATCTCCGGCCTCGCGGTGGACAGCCGCGCCGTGCGGCCCGGCGACCTGTTTTTTGCTCTGTCCGGCACCAAGACCGATGGCGCCCGCTTCATCGCGGCGGCGATCTCGGCCGGCGCGGTCGCCGTGGCCGGCGCGGCGGGCCCTGGAACGGAGCTGGCCGTGCCATTCATCGCGCTGCCCAACCCTCGGCGGGCGCTCGCGCTCGCTTCATCTCGGTTCTATCCGCGCCAGCCGGCGACCATTGCCGCCGTCACCGGCACCAGCGGCAAGACGTCGGTCGCCGCCTTCACGCGCCAGATATGGCAGCGCCTCGGCCACAGTTCGGCCAGCATCGGCACCGTCGGGCTGGTGTCGGACAAACGCACCGTCTACGGCTCGCTGACGACGCCGGATCCGATCGCACTGCATCGGCAGATCGACGAGATCACGCAGGATGGCGTCACCCATCTGGCGTTCGAGGCCTCGTCGCATGGGCTCGATCAATTCAGGCTCGATGGTGTCAGGGTCTCGGCCGGCGGGTTCACGAACCTGTCGCGCGACCACATGGACTATCATCCTGATATCACGCACTACCTCAACGCCAAGCTGAGGCTGTTCCGCGATCTCGTGCCGCCGGGCGGCCCTGCCGTGATCTCGGCTGATCATGAGTGCTCGCCGAAGGTCATCGCCGCGGCGCAGACACGCGGTCTTCGCCTGATGACGGTGGGAACGCATGGGGACGGCGCTGGAGAGGGCATCCGGCTGGTGGCCACTGCAATCGACGGCTTTGCTCAGCAGCTCCAGATCCAGCATTGCGGCCGCATGCATGCGGTCCGCCTGCCGCTGGTCGGCGCGTTTCAGATCGAGAATGCGCTGGTCGCGGCGGGCCTTGCGATCGGCACCGGCAGCGATCCGCAAGCCGTGTTCGAATCTCTCGAGCAGCTCGAGGGCGCCAGGGGCCGGCTCGAGCTGGTCGGCGAGCACAATGGTGCACCCATCTTCATCGACTACGCGCACAAGCCGGACGCGCTTGCCAAGGCGCTGCACGCGCTGCGGCCCTATGCTGCGCGAAAACTCGTCGTCGTGTTCGGCGCCGGCGGCGACCGTGACACCGGCAAGCGCCCTTTGATGGGCGCGATCGCCGCTGAAGGGGCCGACAGCGTCATCGTCACCGACGACAATCCGCGCAGCGAGGATCCGGCTGCGATCCGCGCCGCGATCCTGGCCGCCGCACCCGGTGCGCGCGAGATCGGCGATCGGGCGGAGGCGATCGAGGTCGCGATTGGCGAGCTGCAGCCCGGCGATGCGCTCGTGATCGCCGGCAAGGGCCACGAGACCGGACAGATCATCGGCAGCAATGTTCTGCATTTCAGCGATCACGAAGCGGTCGCGGACGCGTTGGCATCGAGGACACCATGACGAAGGCGCTGTGGACCGTGGCGGAGGCGGCGCGCGCGCTCGGCCTCGCCGGTGACTATCCGGAGAGCCCGATCGATTTCGTGACGCAGGACAGCCGTGCCGTGAAGCCCGGCAGCCTGTTCGTTGCGCTGAGCGGCACGCCGAGCGGTGGCTTCGTGTCGAGCTTCGCCTCCAGCCGCGACGGCTGGGAGTTTGCGGCCAACGCCGAAGCGGCCGGCGCCGTCGCGATGATCGTGCCGCACAGGATCGACGGCATCACCGTGCCGCAGCTCGTGGTGCAGGACACGCTGATCGATGGATTGTGGACGCTCGCGCGCGCTGCAAGGGCGCGCTTTCATGGCCCGGTGATCGGGCTCACCGGCAGCGCCGGCAAGACCTCGACCAAGGAGTTCATCGCCGCCTATCCCGGAGCGTCAGCCAGCCCGTCGAGCTTCAACAATTTCTGGGGCGTGCCGCTGACGCTGTGCAATGCCGATCCGGGCGCTTCGGTCTGGGTCGTCGAGATGGGCATGAATCAAAAAGGCGAGATCGCGCGGCTGACGGAGCTGTCGCAGCCGACGGTGGCTCTCGTCGTCAACGTGCAGCCGGTGCACCTGGAGAAGCTCGGCAGCCTGGAAGCGATCAGGAAAGAGAAAGTCTCGATCGCGTGCGGGCTGCCGGCTGACGGCGTTCTCGTGCTGCCGGCCGATCTCGCTGCGCCGGAATGGACGGGCAAAGTGATCCGCTTCGGTGGCGGCACTGACGTGCGCGAGCTCTCGCACACCTCGCGCGGCGACAGCTGGGATGTGTCGGCAGACATCGCCGGTCGCCGCGTCGCCTTCACGGTGACGCCAGGGGCGCCGCATCGCCTGCACAATGCGCTGGCGGCGCTCGCCTCCATCGCGGCGGCCGGGCTCGATCCGGCGCTGCTCGCGCCGACGCTCGGCCAGGTCGGCATCATGACGGGCCGCGGCGTCGAGCAGACCATCGGCGACATCGTTCTGATCGACGACAGCTTCAACGGCAATCCGGCCAGCATGGCGGCTGCGCTCGACAGCCTGCAGGCACGGCCGGTGCGGGGGCGGCGCATTGCCATCATCGGCGACATGCTTGAGCTCGGCGACGAGGCGCCGGCCTATCATCAGGGGATGGTCGCTCATCTCGCCGGGGTCGACGGCGTCTATTGCGTCGGTCCGCTGATGCGTCACCTGTTCGACAGCCTGCCGCAAGCGAAGCGGCTCGGCTGGCACGAGGATCCGGTGACGCTGGATCCCGGCCGGGTCGCGGCGCTGCTCGCGCCGGGCGACGTCGTCGTCATCAAGGGCAGCAAGAAGATCTTCTGGGTCAACAAGTTCGTGTCGAAGCTCGCCGCGGCGTTGCAGGGCGTCGGTTGAAATCGGGCGATATCGCGGCGCGGCAGAAGGATAGTTTTCCACTGGTGGCCGAAGCGGTCATGCCGGACGGATCATTCCCGTCGGGCTACGATTCGCACCCGGCCCCGTTCATGGTTAAAAGAGACTGGACCGGATTCGCGCACGAGCAACCGTGTTGGCGTGGCTTAGTCTCGGTGAGGCGGCATAGGCGGGTTGGATGTTCTACTGGTTGATCGAGCTGACGAATACGTTTCCGAGCCTTTCGGTGTTTCGCGGGCTCTTGAACGTGTTCCGTTACATCACCTTCCGGACCGGCGGCGCCGTCGTCACCGGCGCGCTGTTCGTGTTCCTGTTCGGCCCCTGGATCATTGATCATCTCAGGCTGCGTCAAGGCAAAGGCCAGCCGATCCGCACCGACGGCCCGCAATCGCATATCATCAGCAAGAAGGGCACGCCCACGATGGGCGGGCTGATGATCCTCTCGGGACTCGTCGTCTCCACCGTGCTGTGGGCCAATCCGCTCAATCCCTATGTCTGGATCGTGCTCGCGGTCACGCTCGGCTTCGGCTTCGTCGGCTTCTATGACGACTATCTAAAGGTCACCAAGCAGTCGCATTCGGGCTTCGCTGGCCGCCTCAGGTTGCTGATCGAGGCTGCAATCGCGCTGGTCGCCTGTTATGCGCTGGTTCGCCTCGGCCGCGATCCATCCTCGACAGGGCTGGCGATTCCCTTCTTCAAGGACCTCGTCTTCAAGTTCGGCTGGCTCTATGTCATCTTTGGCGCCTTCGTCATCGTCGGCGCAGGCAATGCCGTCAACCTGACCGATGGCCTCGACGGCCTTGCGATCGTGCCGGTGATGATTGCCTCGGCGAGCTTCGGTCTGATCGCCTACCTCGTCGGCAATGCCGTGTTCTCCGACTATCTGCAGATCCACTACGTCGCGGGCACCGGCGAGCTCGCCGTGCTCTGCGGCGCGGTGTTGGGCGCGGGCTTAGGCTTCCTCTGGTTCAACGCGCCGCCCGCCTCGATCTTCATGGGCGACACCGGCTCGCTCGCGCTCGGCGGGATGCTCGGCTCGATCGCGGTCGCCGTGAAGCACGAGATCGTGCTGGCGGTGATCGGCGGCCTGTTCGTGCTGGAAGCCGTGTCGGTGATCGTGCAGGTCGCGTCGTTCAAGCTGACCGGCAAGCGCATCTTCAGGATGGCGCCGATCCACCATCATTTCGAGCAGCTCGGCTGGACCGAGCCGCAGATCGTGATCCGGTTCTGGATCATCTCGGTGATGCTGGCGCTCGTCGGTCTCTCCACCCTGAAGCTGCGCTGAGATGATCCCGGTCACTTCATTCGCCGGCAAGACCGTCGCCGTGTTCGGGCTCGGCGGCTCGGGTCTGGCCTCGTGCCATGCGTTGCGTGCCGGTGGCGCCGAGGTCGTCGCAGGTGATGACGGCGCCGATCGGCTGGCGGAGGCCGCCAAGGCCGGCTTCGTGACGGCCGATCTGCGCACCGTGTCATGGGCGGATTTCGCCGCACTCGTGCTGGCGCCGGGCGTGCCGCTGACCCATCCCGTCCCGCATTGGACCGTGCTCAGGGCGCGCGAGGCCGGGGTCGAGGTGATCGGCGATATCGAGCTGTTCTGCCGCGAGCGCAGGCGCCACGCGCCGGATGCGCCGTTCGTCGCCATCACCGGCACCAACGGCAAGTCGACCACGACGGCGCTGATCGCGCACCTGATGCGCGTCGCCAACTACGACACCCAGATGGGCGGCAATATCGGCACCGCGATCCTGTCGCTGGAGCCCGCGCGCATGGGCCGCGTCCATGTGATCGAGATGTCGTCCTACCAGATCGACCTGACGCCGTCGCTCGATCCGACCGTCGGCATCCTGATCAATGTCAGCGAGGATCACATCGACCGCCACGGCACGATCGAGAACTACGCAGCGGTGAAGGAGCGGCTGGTGGCGGGTGTGAAGCGTGAGGGAACGGCGATCGTCGGCGTCGACGACGGGTTTTCGCGCACGACCGCTGACCGGCTGGAGCAGGGCGGCAAGCGCGTGGTGCGCATCTCGGTGAAGAACCCGCTGGCCGATGGCATCTATGTCGAGCACGAGACGATCGTGCGAAGCTCGGGCGGGGCACGCAGCGAGATCGCGCGGCTCGGCGGCATCGGCTCGCTGCGCGGCCAGCACAATGCGCAGAACGCGGCCTGCGCCGCGGCGACTGCGCTCGCGCTAGGCGTCGCTGCTGACGTGCTGCAGCAAGGGCTGCGCAGCTTTCCGGGCCTCGCGCATCGCATGGAGCAGGTCGGCCGCCGCGCCGACGTGCTGTTCGTCAATGACTCCAAGGGCACCAACGCGGATGCGACCGCGCATGCGCTGTCGTCCTTCGCCGACATCTTCTGGATCGCCGGCGGCAAGCCCAAGGCCGGCGGCATCACCAGCCTCGCGGGCTTCTTCCCGCGCATCCGCAAGGCCTATCTGATCGGCGAGGCGGCCGCGGAGTTTGCCGGCACGCTCGGTGACAAGGTGGCGCACGAGATGTCCGGCACGCTGGAGATCGCGGTGGCGCAGGCGGCTGCAGACGCTGAAGCCTCCGGCCTGAAGGAGGCCGTGGTCCTGCTGTCGCCGGCCTGCGCTTCGTTCGACCAATTCCGCAACTTCGAGATCCGCGGCACGCGCTTCCGCGAGCTGGTGCAGGCTCTGCCGGGCGTGAACCCGGTGGCGTAGCTTCATCGCGACGGTACGGTGTGTTGGATTCTCCTCTGCGCGGAGGATGACGGTGTTTGCTCAGCAGGCCGGACGCTTGAACGATACGACGCGCATCTGCAGCAGCACACACCGGTGTCGTCCCGGCGAACGCCGGGACCCATACCCCCATGAAGCGGTTTGAGGCACGCGGGTCGTTGGCATTTTGTCCGTTCACGATGGCCGCGGCGTATGGGTCCCGGATCGGCGCCGCGACGCGCTGGCGCGTCACGGCTTGTCCGGGACGACAGCGGAGGAATCCTTAACCCTTCAATAACCATCCTGGGCGCCAATGGTCTGATTCCTTAAGGCCTCAGGTGGACGCCCGATGCTCTCCCGTGAAGAACGCAATCCGCTGTCCGACTGGTGGTGGACGGTGGACCGCCCGCTGCTCGGCGCCATCCTCGCCTTGATGCTGTGCGGGGTGATCCTGTCGCTGGCGGCCAGCCCTCCGGTCGCGACCCGGATCGGGCTCGATCCGTTTCACTTCTTCAACCGCCACGTCCTGTTCCTGCTGCCGTCCTTCATCGTGCTGATCGGCGTCTCCTTCCTGTCGCCGCGCCAGATCCGGCGCAGCGCGCTGGTGGTGTTCGCGGTCGCCATCGTGCTGATCGTGCTGACGCTCGCGATCGGGCCGGAGGTGAAGGGCTCGCGGCGCTGGATCACGCTGATCGGCGTCAACATCCAGGCGTCCGAGGCCGCGAAGCCAGCCTTCGTCGTGGTTTCCGCCTGGCTGTTCTCGGAATCGGCGCGGCGGCCCGACATGCCGGCGACCACGATGGCGTTGGTGCTGCTGATGATGCTCGTGTCGCTCTTGGTGATGGAGCCGGATTTCGGCCAGACCATGCTGGTCCTGATGGTCTGGGGCTCGCTGTTCTTCATCGCCGGCATGCGCATGATCTGGGTCGCGGGCCTCGCCGGCGCCGCGGCCGCTGGTCTGTTCGGCGCCTATCTGCTGGTCCCGCACGTCGCCGGCCGCATCAAGCGCTTCATGAACCCGGCATCGGGCGACACCTTCCAGGTCGACACCGCGATGGAGGCGTTCTCCAACGGCGGCTGGTTCGGGCTGGGGCCGGGCGAGGGCATCGCCAAGCGCAGCCTGCCGGACAGCCACACCGATTTCGTGTTCGCGGTCGCCGCCGAGGAGTTCGGCATCATCCTGTGCCTGGCGCTGGTCGCGCTGTTCGCCTTCATCGTGATCCGCACGCTGTCGCGCGCCTATGCGACCGAGGACGGCTTTGCGCGCTTCGCGGCCTCGGGTCTGGCGATCCTGTTCGGCATCCAGGCGGCCATCAACATCTCAGTCAACCTGCAGCTGATCCCGGCCAAGGGCATGACCTTGCCCTTCATCTCCTACGGTGGCTCCTCGATCGTGTCGCTGGCCTATGGCGTCGGCATGATGCTGGCGCTGACCCGACAGCGGCCGCGGATGGAGGTCGAGGCCGGCGACGCAGCCGGCGCGCTGCGCAATTACGCCTAGGCTGCCTGGCTCGCAATGACCGCACATCGCCTGTAAACAAGCGCATGACCTCAACCGCGCCTCTCATTCTGCTCGCGGCCGGCGGCACCGGCGGCCATCTGTTTCCTGCTGAAGCGCTCGGTGTCGAGCTGATCAGGCGCGGCTATCGCGTCCGTCTCGTCACCGATGAGCGCGCGCTGCGATACAGCGGCCTGTTCACCCCGGACATGATCGACGTGGTGCCGAGCGAGACCGTGCGCAGCCGTTCGCCGTTGGCGCTGGCCCGCACCGCGCTGCTGCTCGGCACCGGCACCATCGCGGCCTTCAACCTGATGCGGCGGCTCAAGCCCGCGGCCGTGATCGGCTTCGGCGGCTATCCGACCGTGCCGCCGCTGCTCGCGGCGCGGCTCGCCGGCGTGCCGAGCCTGATCCACGACGCCAACGCCGTGCTCGGCCGCGCCAACCGTTTCCTGTCCTCGCACGTGAAGGCGATCGCGACGTCGCTGCCTGGCGCGCTCGACCGCGATCCGGCGCTTTCGGCGAAGACCACCACGGTCGGCACGCCGATGCGTCCCGCCATCCTCGCAGCGGCGGCCGTGCCCTATTTGGCGCCGGAGACTTCGGGCCCGTTGCGGCTGCTCGTCGTCGGCGGCAGCCAGGGCGCGCGCATCATGAGCGACATCGTGCCCGGCGCGATCGAGCGGCTGGAGCCGGCCCTCTGGGACCGACTGGTGCTGACCCAGCAGGTGCGGCAGGAGGACATGGCGCGGGTGCGCGCGGTCTATGACCGGCTCAAGATCAATGCCGACCTGCAACCCTTCTTCACCGACCTGCCGGCGCGGCTTGCTGCCAATCACCTCGTGATCTCGCGTTCCGGCGCCGGTACCGTCGCCGAGCTCGCCGCGATCGGCCGTCCTTCGATCCTGGTGCCGCTGCCGGGCGCCATCGACCAGGACCAGTTTGCCAATGCCGGCGTGCTCTCGGACGCGAACGCCGCGATCCGGATCGTGCAGAGCGAATTCACCTCCGACAGGCTGGCCTCCGAGATCTCGGCGCTCGCCGCCGAGCCCACGCGTCTCGCAGCGATGGCCCAGGCTGCGCGCGCGGCCGGGCGGCTCGATGCCGCCGAGCGGCTGGCCGACCTCGTGATCAGGACGGCGGCGCTCTAGTTGATCGAGTGCGCGGTGATGCGATGACGAACCGGAGCGCTGACCAGGGCGCCATCGCGGCGGATGATCATCCGATGCGTTTGCGACGCCATCCGTCCTTCGTGCCCGTGTTCGTCGGATTTTGCGATCAGCTGATTGCGCCCCTGCGCGGTCAGCGCCTGATGATCAAGCTGTTCGGTCAGCGCGCCCCGACGGAAATTGCTGCGCACATCGTGATGATGCACGTGTCGGCGCGCAAACCGGCCGAGCGGCCGACCCTGACGCGCCTGCAGATGCGGCTGCCGGGTCCGCGGCAGACGGCGGCGTTCGTCGCGCTTTTGCGCGGTCTGTCGCTGGTGACCGTCGAGCGCGATCCCGGGGACGCCCGCATCCGCTATCTGGTGCCAGGCGCCGTCATCCTCGAGGGTCTGCGAGGCTGGCTTGCCATGCATCTGGATTGCCACGCGCGGTTGACGCATGCCGACGGACTGAGCCTTCGTCTGCAGGACGACGCCGCGTTCTACGCGGAGACGATCCGGCAATGTGCGAGCTGGCTCTGCCGCGACAACCGGCCCCTGACGGGATTTCCCGATCTCGCCTGGACCGACGAGCACGACAGCGGCATCCATCTGGCGCTGACACTCGTCGCCCGTTCCGCCGCTGGGCGCGAGGCCGTCGAGATTTCGACGGCGGAGCTTGCGACCTCGCTGGGCGTCTCGCGCTCCCATATCCGCAATCTGCTGGCGACAATGGAGGAGCGCGGTCTGCTGCGCTTTGGCGACGGGCGCCGGCATCTGACGCTGATGCCGGATTTCGTGGCTTCCGTGGAGGCCTGGTTCTGCCACCAGGTGTGCTGGCTCGCGGCCGCAGCCGCGCGTGCGGATCGCGCGCTGCGGCCAGCTTGACGCGTCAGATCATCGTGACCCGGCCGGAGCCGATGTCATAGATGCCGCCGACGATCTTCACCTTGCCCTCGGCGACCATGCGGCCGACGATCGGCTTGGCGGTCGACAGGCGCCGGACATTGTTGCGCACGTTCTCCGCGGTGGCCTCGGCCAGCAGGTCCTGCGGCTTCTTCGCGATCGCGGCCTCGACGCCGGGTTTGAGCGCATTGATCAGGGCGGGCAGGTGGCCAGGCAGCTTGGTGCCGTCCTTGAGCACCTTGATCGTGGCATCGATGGCGCCGCAGCCGCTGTGACCAAGCACCAGCACGAGAGGCGTGCCGAGGAACTTGACGCCATATTCGAGGCTGGCGAGACCGTCGTCGTTGACGAAATTGCCGGCAACCCGGACCACGAACAGCTCACCAGGCCCCTGATCGAACACCAGCTCCGGCGCGACCCGTGCATCGGCGCAGCTCACGATCGCGGCGATCGGGTACTGTGCCGCGGCGCGGGCCGCGCGGCCGGCCGAGAAATCCTTGTTGTCGAGATTGCCGGCGACGTAGCGCGCGTTGCCATCGACGATGCGCTTCATCGCGTCGTCCGGCGAGATCGCGTTGGGGGGTGTCGCGATGTCGCTCGTCTGCTTGGCTTCCTTCGCAAACGCCGGAAGCGCGCCGACCGCCGCGGCGGCCAGCACTGCGCCGCCGCCGAGCAGCCGGCGGCGGGACAACACGGGGGATTGCGGTTCACACAGCGAGCACATCGGCGGGGATTCTCCATCAAGAGTTGAAAGATGCGCGACCGGCACGCCGGCCGCGGCACTACCCATGCCACGCGAACTGACGCGGTGAACGCGCAAAAATTGCAGGTATCCCGTTGGGACGGGTTTGCGTGGGATCGCGCTTAACAATTTGTGAAGCGGGCATCCCCGGCGGGAACTGCTCGCCCATCGCGGCCGCGAAGCTGCCAAAATCGGCCAAAATCGGGCGGACGCCTGCGAATTTGGCGATGTTTACGGCCGGGGCGGACTTGTCCAGGCCGGTCATGTCTTGCAAGAAGGGCTGATGATTCGCGGTCGCGCCCCTCCGCCGGGCGCCCGGAACCCTTGAGACGAGACGCCCCATGAGACTGCCGCGCGAGATCGGACCCATCCACTTCGTCGGGATCGGCGGCATCGGCATGAGCGGCATCGCCGAGGTGCTGTGCAATCTCGGCTATACGGTGCAGGGTTCGGACGCCTCGGACAATGCGAACGTCGCACGCCTGCGCGAGAAGGGCATCACCGTCAGCGTCGGGCACAAGGCCGAGAACGTCGCCGGCGCGGATGTGGTCGTCGTCTCCACTGCGATCAAGCGCGACAATCCCGAGCTGATGGCCGCGCGCGCCCAGCGCATCCCCGTCGTCCGCCGCGCCGAGATGCTGGCCGAGTTGATGCGGCTGAAGAGCTGCGTCGCGATCGCCGGCACCCATGGCAAGACCACGACGACATCGATGGTCGCGGCGCTGCTTGATGCCGGCGGGCTCGATCCCACCGTCATCAATGGCGGCATCATCAATGCCTACGGCACCAATGCGCGGCTCGGCGGCGGCGAGTGGATGGTGGTCGAGGCGGACGAGAGCGACGGCACCTTCCTGAAGCTGCCGGCGGATGTCGCCATCGTCACCAATGTCGATCCCGAGCATCTCGATCACTTCAAGACCTTCGACGCCGTGCAGGAGGCGTTCCGCACCTTCGTCGAGAACGTGCCGTTCTACGGCTTCGCCGTGATGTGCATCGATCACCCGGTGGTGCAAACGCTGGTCGGCAAGATCGAGGACCGCCGGATCATCACCTACGGCGTCAACCCGCAGGCCGATGTGCGCCTCGTCGATCTGACGCCGATGGGCGGCGGCTCCCGCTTCAAGGTGGTGTTCCGCAATCGCAAGAGCGGCGCGACGCACGAGATTGCCGACATCGCGCTGCCGATGCCAGGCCGGCACAATGCCTCGAACGCAACGGCGGCGATCGCGGTCGCGCGCGAGCTCGGCCTGTCCGACGAGGCCATCCGCAAGGCGATTGCCGGCTTCGGCGGCGTCAAGCGCCGCTTCACCCGCACCGGCGAATGGAATGGCGTGACCGTGATCGACGATTACGGCCATCACCCGGTCGAGATCGCGGCCGTGCTGAAGGCGGCGCGCGAATCCACCAACGGCAAGATCATCGCCGTGGTGCAGCCGCATCGCTACACAAGGCTGCAGTCGCTGTTCGAGGAGTTCTGCACCTGCTTCAACGACGCCGACGCCGTCGTCGTCGCTGATGTCTATCCGGCTGGTGAGGCGCCGATCGAAGGCGTCGATCGCGACCATTTCGTGCTCGGCCTGCGCGCCCACGGCCATCGCGACGTGGTGCCGCTGCCGAAGGCCGCGGACCTCGCCGGCATCGTCAAGGGACTCGCCAAGCCGGGCGATCTCGTCGTCTGCCTCGGCGCCGGCAACATCACGCAATGGGCCTACGCGCTGCCCGGCGAGTTGAAGGCGCTGGGATGAGGGCGGTATTATTGAGCGAGCTGGCAGCTCCACGGCATACTCTGCTCTCTCCTCCCTTGTGGGGGAGAGGTGGAGTGGGGGGTACCACGAGCGCCGGCGCCTGGGGCTCACCCCCCTCCCTGACCCTCCTCCTCCACAAGGGGGGAGGGAACGGAGAGTGCGTGCCGACCCTGACGATGTCGGGGCACGATGCGAGAGCGGCCGCATGACCTTCCCCGACATCACCCCCGACCTCAAAGCCGCAATGCCGGAGCTGCGCGGGCGGCTGCTGGCCAATGAGAGCTTGGCGCCGCTCACATGGTTTCGCGTCGGCGGTCCGGCGCAGGTGTTGTTCACGCCAGCCGATGCCAACGACCTCGCTTATTTCCTGAGGCGGCTTCCAGCCGATCTGCCGGTCATCGTCATTGGCGTCGGCTCCAACCTCATCGTGCGCGACGGCGGGGTGCCCGGCATCGTCATCCGCTTGGCGCCGCGCGCGTTCGGTGAGGTCAGGGCGGAAGGCGACATCGTCACGGCCGGGACGGCTGCGCTCGATAAGCGCGTGGCCGAGGTCGCAGCCTCCGCCAATCTCGCCGGCCTCGAATTCCTGTTCGGCATCCCCGGCACGATCGGCGGCGCGTTGCGAATGAATGCCGGCGCCAATGGCGGCGAGACCAAGGACATCCTGGTCGAGGCGATTGCGATCGACCGCAGCGGGGAGACCCGTCTCTTCAACAATGCCGAGATGAAGTTCACCTATCGCGCGAGCGGCGTCGATCCGTCGCTGATCTTCACGGCAGCGCGCTTCCGCGGCACGCCGTCGGCGCCGGAGGCGATCCGGGCGCGCATGGCCGAGGTGCAGGCGCATCGTGAGACGGCGCAGCCGATCCGCGAGAAGACCGGCGGCTCGACCTTCAAGAATCCGCCCGGACATTCCGCCTGGAAGCTGGTCGATTCCGCGGGCTGCCGCGGCCTCAAGGTCGGCGGCGCCCAGGTTTCCGAAATGCACTGCAACTTCCTGATCAACACCGGCGATGCCACGGCCGAGGACATCGAGACGCTCGGCGAGACCGTGCGTGCGCGGGTCAAGGCGAGTTCGGGCATCGAGCTGCAGTGGGAGATCAAGCGGATCGGAGTCAAGGCGAGCTGATCGCCCCGCTTGCTCAAGTGACGTCAGCGCAATCGCGACTGCGGTTGTGAGATCAACCGAGAAGACATTGATGCGCACCACGATTTTGTTCGGCGGCTCCAACAAGGAGCGCCTCGTCTCGGTCGCCAGCACCAAGGCGCTGCATGCCGCGCTGCCCGAGGCTGACCTCTGGTTCTGGGAGGCCGACGACACGGTGCATCAGGCGAGTGGCACGGCGCTGGTCGCGCATGCGAAGCCGTTCGAGGAGCCGTTCACCGCCGATGGCCCCCGGATCGGGACGCTCGTCGAGGCTCTCGATCGCGCCAGGGCCGAGGATCGGGTTCTGGTGCTCGGTCTCCACGGTGGCCGGGCGGAGAATGGCGAGCTTCAACTGATGTGCGAGCTTCGCGGCGTGCCGTTCACCGGCTCGAGCTCGGCAGCCTCGCACCTCGCCTTCGACAAGGTCGCGGCGAAGCGCTTCGCCGTGCTCGGCGGGGTGACGGCGGCCGAGGGCGTCGCGCTCGATGACGCCGAAGCGGCGCTGGCGCGCTACGGCAGGCTGATCGCCAAGCCGGTGAAGGACGGATCGAGCTTCGGGCTGATCTTCGTCAACGCCAGCCAGGACCTCGTTGCCGTCAAAGCGGCAGCCGCGACCGAGGAGTATCTGATCGAGCCCTTCGTCACCGGGACGGAGGCGACCTGCGGCGTGCTCGAACAGGCCGATGGATCGCTGATCGCGCTGCCGCCGATCGAGATCCTCCCCGCAGACGGCGCCTTCGACTATTTCGCGAAGTACCTCGCCGCGGCGACGAAGGAGATCTGTCCCGGCCGCTTCAGTCCGGAGGTGACGGCCGCGCTGCAGACGGAGGCGATCAAGGCGCATCGCGCGCTGTCCTGCGGCGGCTATTCGCGGACCGACTTCATCGTCTCGGCCAATGGCCCCGTCTATCTCGAGACCAACACGCTGCCCGGGCTGACCGCGGCCTCGCTCTATCCCAAGGCGCTCGCGGCACAGGGCATCGCCTTCGTCGATTTCCTCAATCAGCAGATCGCCTTGGCCGAGGGGCGCAGTCGCCGATCAAACGTGCGGTAGACGCACCGGAGGTCCCCCGGCCCGGCGTCCCCCGATGGTTCCTGTAACCTGTAAAATGCTTAAGAATTCCAGGCAAGGTCCTCATAAATCGGAGAAAAAATTCGTCTCTCCGGACCGATTTTACTTTTTGTTTACCAGGACGTCCGAAGGTTAACGCTGGCGCCTCAGTGGTGCTCGGCTGCCGGGTCGTGACGTCACCAGTGTCCGGCCGGCCGGGAGCGCAGGCGCGGGTCCGCGAGTATCTGCGGGCGCAACAGTTTGATGAGCTCGTGCAATGGATGGTGCAGGACGCCTCGCTCGATCGCAGAGGCCTCAAGCGAACCTGAAAGCCGCTGCCCTTGGCGCGGCAATCCTGCTGCGCGAGTATGTCTCGGCCCGCCTTCCGCGTGTCCGCTTCGCGCGGGGATACACGAAGCAACCTCTGGGCCGGCGGTCGACCCGAAGAGATCTTGCGCCGATGCAGGCCGCGCTCGCGCCGATGGTCGAGCGTGAGGCGCCGCCGCGCGTGGTCGAGCTCGTCGAGCGCTATCTGCCGCGCCGGCTCGGCACCGTGGCGACCGTGGTGCTCTTGTTCGGCAGCGTCTGGCTTGGCATCGTCAAGGGCGGCCACGCCCAGGACGTCAGCGCGGCCCTGTCCGACACCCGCAATGCCCTGGCCAATGCGGCCGGCTTCCGCATCACGGCCGTCGCGATCAACGGCCGCAAGCAGCTCACCCAGGACGAGATCCTCGCCGTCGGCGGCGTCACCGGCCGCTCCTCGCTGCTGTTCCTCGATGCCGCCGCCGTGCGCGACAGGCTCAAGGCCAACCCCTGGATCGCCGACGCCACGGTGCAGAAGTTCTTTCCGAACCAGCTGCAGATCGACGTCGTCGAGCGCAAGGCGTTCGCGCTCTGGCAGCAGGAGGGCCGCCTCTCGGTCATCGCCGATGACGGCGCCGTGCTCGAGCAATATGTCTCGCGCCGTTTCCTGACGCTGCCGTTGGTGGTCGGCAAGGGGGCCGAGAGCCGCGCCCGCGATTTCCTGGCGCTGCTCGCCCGCTACCCGCAGGTGCGCGCCGTCACCAAGGCCGCCGTGTTCGTCGGCGAGCGGCGCTGGAACCTGCGTACCAAGGACGGCCTCGACATTCGCCTGCCCGAGCACGATGTCGGCAACGCGCTCGCCACCCTGACCCAGCTCGATCAGGACGATCGGCTGTTCTCACGCGACATCGTCGCCATCGACTTGCGGCTGCCGGACCGCCTGACGGTGCAACTGTCCGAGGACGCAGCGAAGGCGCACGACGAGCTGTTCAAGGACAAGAAGTCCAAGAAGAAGGCCGGTGACGCATGACCGGCTTCGATCGCCAGACTCCGAAGACGCGCCCGATGGGCCAGAAGCGCACGGCGCTTGTGGCCTCTCTCGATGTCGGCACCAGCAAGATCGCCTGCATGATCGCGCGGCTGAAGCCGGCGCCGCCGAGCGACGCGCTGCGCGGCCGCACCCACACGGTCGAGCTGATCGGCTACAGCCAGATCCAGTCGCGCGGCGTCAAGGCCGGGGCCGTCGTCGATCCCGTCGAATGCGAGCAGGCCGTGCGGCAGGCGGTCGCGCTGGCCGAGCGCATGGCCAGGGTGCGGGTCGAGTCCGTGCTGCTGCCGGTCGCCGGCGGCCGCGTCATGGGCCATCTGATCGAGGCCACCTCGGACATTCGCGGCGGCGCCGTGACCCAGGCCGATGTCAGCCGCGTGACCTCAACCGGCATGCATCACGCCACCGGCGACGGGCGCGCGGTGCTGCATGCCTTGCCCGTCGGCTACACGCTCGATGGCGTGAAGGGCATCCGCGACCCCCGCGGCATGCTGGCGCGGCAGTTCGGCGTCGACATGAACGTGGTCACGACCGACGCCACCGTGGCCAAGAACCTGATGCTCGTGGTGGAGCGTTGCCATCTCAACGTCGAGGCCATGGCGGCAAGCCCGTATGTTGCCGGGTTGTCGGTGCTGACCGACGACGAGGCCGATCTCGGCGCTGCCGTGGTCGAGATGGGGGCGGGCACCACGACGATCGCGATCTATTCCGGCGGCCGCTTCGTCCATGCCTCCGGTTTTGCGCTCGGCGGGCACCACGTGACCATGGATCTTGCGCGCGGACTATCAGCGTGCATTGCAGATGCCGAGCGAATCAAGACGTTATATGGCACGGTGCTGACTGGCGGGTCCGACGCGCGTGAGTTGATGTCTGTTCCGACGGCCGGTGACAACGAGCGGGATGTTCCGCAGATCGTGTCCCGCGCCACCATCGCGAACATCGTCAGGCACCGCGCAGAGGAGATTTTTGAAATGGTCCGCGACCGGCTGAAGGATTCGCCCTTTGCGGCAGAACCCAAGGCGCGCGTCGTCCTCAGCGGAGGCGCCTCCCAGCTGACGGGGCTGGTCGAGCTTGCGACCCGGATCCTCGACCGCCCGGTGCGTGTCGGCCGCCCGCTTGGCTTCGGCCGTCTTCCCAACGAGGCCAAGAACGCCGCCTTCGCGGTGCCGACGGGGCTGCTGGTCTATCCGCAATACGCGCACCTCGAACATGTCGAACCGCGGCATACGCGGCAGGTCGGGACAGGAACCGACGGCTACTTCGGAAAGGTCGGACGATGGCTACGCGAGGGCTTCTGATGACCGGTTTCCATCCCATGCGATTTCCAACAACACCAACCGCGGCCGGCGGCCGGGGCGAACCCACCCGCGCGTGATCGAGAGGCAATCATGGCACTCACTATTACCCCTCCTGATATCCACGAGCTGAAGCCCCGGATCACCGTGTTCGGGGTCGGCGGCGCGGGCGGCAACGCCGTCAACAACATGATCACGGCTGGCCTTCAGGGCGTCGACTTCGTCGTCGCCAATACTGACGCGCAGGCGCTGACCATGTCCAAGGCGCAGCGCATCATCCAGATGGGCACGCAGGTGACCCAGGGCCTCGGCGCCGGCTCGCAGCCGGATGTCGGCGCCGCCGCCGCACAGGAGGTGATCGACGAGATCCGCGATCACCTCTCGGGCGCCAACATGGTGTTCGTGACCGCCGGCATGGGCGGCGGAACCGGCACCGGTGCAGCTCCGGTCATCGCCAAGACCGCGCGCGAGATGAACATCCTCACCGTGGGCGTCGTCACCAAGCCGTTCCACTTCGAAGGCGCGCGCCGTATGCGCACCGCAGAATCGGGCATCTCGGAGCTGCACAAGGTCGTCGACACGCTGCTGATCATCCCGAACCAGAACCTGTTCCGGGTCGCCAACGAGAAGACCACCTTCGCGGACGCCTTCGCGATGGCCGACCAGGTGCTCTATTCCGGCGTCGCCTGCATCACCGACCTGATGGTCAAGGAAGGCCTGATCAACCTCGACTTCGCCGACGTCCGCGCCGTCATGCGTGAGATGGGCAAGGCGATGATGGGCACCGGCGAGGCCTCCGGGGACAAGCGCGCGCTGACCGCGGCCGAGGCCGCGATCGCGAACCCGCTGATCGACGATTCCTCGATGAAGGGCGCCCGTGGTCTCCTGATCTCGATCACCGGCGGCAAGGACCTCACGCTGTTCGAGGTCGACGAAGCCGCGACCCGCATCCGCGAGGAGGTCGACCAGGACGCCAACATCATCGTCGGCGCCACCTTCGACGAATCGCTGGACGGCCTGATCCGGGTGTCGGTGGTTGCCACCGGCATCGAGCAGGCGCAGTTCAACCGGAACGTTACGACCTCACAGCCGGCGGCGGCTGTCGCTCCGATTGCCGCCGCCCCGACCGCTGTTGCGGGTCTTCCTGAAAGCCGCCTCGCCGATCTGACCGCGCGCCTGCGCGCCGACAATCAGCGCCTGGCTGAACGCGCCGCCAAGCTCGAGCAGCAGGCGTCGCAGGCTCCGGCCGTCGCCGCTCCGGCACCCGCGCCGATGGCGCCTGCGCCGCGTCCGGCGCCGAATCTCGAGCGCGATACGCTGGCCGCCGTCGCGGCCGCGATGGCAAGCGAGCCCGGTCCGTCGGCTGCCCCGGCGCAGGCAGCGTCCTATGGCGATGTGACGGTGCGCCCGATTGCACAGAAGCCGTCGCTGTTCCCGGAGCCCGAGGCGCAGCGCGCGGCTCCGATCGAGCCGGCGGCCTTGCCCGAGACCTTCATTCCGCAGGCCGCCGAGCGGGTTCCGGTTCGCGCGCCGCGCATGCCGAAGTTCGAGGACCTGCCGATGCCGGCCCAGGCCGAGATTCGTCAGGCGAGGGGCGACGAGGGCGACGAGCATCCGCAGAAGACCCGGATGTCGCTGCTGCAGCGTCTCGCAAATGTCGGTCTCGGCCGCCGGGACGAGGACGCCGAACCTCTGCTGCCGGTACGGACTGCGGGTCCTGCCATGCCGCAGATGCCGCCCCTGCCGGAACGGAAGCCGCAGCGGAACGTTGCTCAGCAGGTTGCGAGCCACGAATCGCCCGTCTCGGAATATGCCCGCCGTCCCGCGCCGCAGGGGCTGGACGTCCATGGCCGTCCAGCGCCTGTGTCCCCGGCGCCACAGGGAGACGACCATTTGGATATCCCGGCCTTCCTCCGCCGGCAGGCAACCTGAGAATTGTTACAGCCCTGACGGTGCTGAACAGGCCCGGCTCGCGAGAGCCGGGCCTTTTCCTTGGCCTCCCGGCGCGCGCCGTTCGCCCTTCAACTAACTGATTTTAAATGATTAATTATTCTTTCGGTGTTTAGATCGGGAACCAGGAGGGTTAAGGCCACGTTCCAGTTTGGTTAAGGGTTGGCGCGAATACGGCAGAGATGGGGTAACAATCCGTAAAGAAGCGTGAGTTGGCGCTCTTTGGGGCTCTCGTTAAGTTCTGCCGTGACTTGGGGATGCCTGAAAGTGAGTCGGTTCGCGAGGGGCGACCGATGAAGGGTCAGGCGGGGTCTTGGGCGATCGTCGATGAAATTCAGCCGGCAAACAACGCTTCGTTCGCAAGCCACCGTCACCGGTGTAGGCGTCCACTCTGGTGCGCCTGTCAGCCTGACGATTGGCCCGGCGCCGATCGATGCGGGGATCGTGTTCCTCCGCACCGGCCTCGATGGGGCCGACCGCGAGGTCCAGGCCTCCTTCGGTTCGGTGATCGCGACCGAGCTCGCGACGGTGCTCGGTGACCGCAACGGCCCGTTGGTCTCGACCGCCGAGCATGTTCTCGCCGCGCTGCGCGGCATGGGTGTCGACAACGCCCTGATCGAGGTCGACGGCCCTGAGGTACCGATCATGGACGGTAGCGCTGCGCCGTTCGTCGCTGCCATCGACCAGGCCGGGATCGTCAATCAGTCGGCTCCACGGCGTTACATTCAGGTGCTCAAGCCGGTCCAGGTGACCATGGGTGCCTCGACGGGCGAGCTGCGTCCCAACAACTCCGGCTTCCGGGTCGAAGCCGAGATCGATTTCACCAATCCCGTGATCGGCCGCCAAGCCTATCATTTCGAACTCAATCCCGAGCGCTTCCGCCGCGAGATCGCCCGCGCCCGTACCTTCGGCTGCATGAGCGACGTGTCGCGGCTGTGGAGCGCCGGTTTCGCGCTCGGCTCCTCCTTCGACAACACGCTGGTGTTCGACGAGGACCGTCTGCTCAATCCCGAAGGTCTGCGCTACGCGGACGAATGCGTCCGCCACAAGGTGCTGGACGCGATCGGTGATCTGGCGCTGGCCGGCCTGCCGATGCTCGGAACCTATCGTTCGGTCCGTGGCGGTCACAAGCTCAACCACGCGGTCCTGACCGCTCTGATGGCCGATCGCGCCGCCTGGCGGATCGTCGAAGGCGAGACCGTGCGGCGTCCCCGCGTGGCCGCGGACGCCGTCGGTGGCATGGTCGGTGGCATGGTCGCCCCGGCCTACGGTCCGGACGTGTCCTGAGCGCCTGCTGCGAGGCTCGAGCGAACGGATAGCGTCCCTCGTGGGGCGCGATGGGGCAACACGATTCTGCCGTCGGTATTTGCTCGGCTGCAGATCTTGTACGCTGAATTTTTTGTCATTGATTGTTGCCGACCGCATCCTTCCTCATGGACGGGCTGTCGGCATTTCCAGGTTTTCCCGCGGCTTCTTCAGCGATAACCATGATGCACGGCGGCAGCCTCGATCTTGCCTTAATCCGGGCGGATTGGCTTCCTATGCGGTTGGTTGATGAAGTGTTTTCGGCTAGAGAGGCCGGGGCCGCGTGATGCGTGCCACTGGCGGGGCTCTTCCTTCGCGGTCATGAAGCGACCTTCATGGTGCGCGGCGTAGATCAGATCACAGGCATCGGGTTCCAAAGAAGCATGTCGATACAGCGTCTCACGCGCGACCTCCGTCATCCCGCAGCAAGCATCGGCCGGCTCCGCCTCGCCGCGTCGCTGATCCTGCTGGCGCCGTTGTTGAGCGGCTGCGGCACCGGCGGACTCTGGGACAAATTCCTGGCCAAGGACGACACCTTCGTCGATGAGCCCGCGGACAAGCTCTACAATGAGGGCTTGTTCCTGATGAACGAGAAGAAGGACGTCAAAGGCGCGACCAAGAAGTTCGAGGAGGTCGATCGCCAGCATCCTTATTCCGACTGGGCCCGCAAATCGCTGCTGATGTCGGCCTACGCGTCCTATCAGGCCGGCGACTACGACGGCTGCATCGGCGCTGCCACCCGTTACGTGACGTTGCATCCGGGCAGCCCGGACGCGGCCTATGCGCAATACCTGATCGCCGCGTCGCATTACGACCAGATCCCGGACATCAGCCGCGATCAGGGCCGCACCGAGAAGGCCATTGCCTCACTCGAAGAGGTGGTACGCAAATATCCGACCTCCGAATACGCCACCAATGCGAAGGCCAAGATGGAGGGCGCCCGCGACCAGCTCGCCGGCAAGGAGATGGATGTCGGCCGCTATTACATGCAGAAGCGCGACTACACGGCCGCCATCAACCGCTTCAAGGCGGTGGTGACGCAGTATCAGACCACGCGGCACGTCGAGGAAGCGCTGTATCGCCTGACCGAGGCCTACATGACGATCGGCATCGTCGGCGAAGCCCAGACGGCGGCGGCTGTGCTCGGGCACAATTTCCCCGACAGCAAGTGGTATAAGGACGCCTACAATCTCGTGAAGTCGGGCGGCGTCGAGCCCGAGGAGAACAAGGGCTCCTACATCTCTCGGGCCTTCAAGAAGCTGGGCCTGGGCTGAGCGGTCGGCCAGATCGGCTGGTCGGTCTGGCTTTGTTCTGTATTCTTGTTTTGTTCTCTATTTGCTGCTAGCATCGAGTCGTTCGCTCAGGGGCGTTCCGCCCCGTTACGAAGGACTTCGGTTCCATGCTGGCGCGACTGTCGATCCGTGACATCGTCCTGATCGAACGACTCGATCTCGAATTTTCCCATGGACTTGCGGTGCTGACCGGCGAGACCGGTGCCGGCAAGTCGATCCTGCTCGACGCCTTTGCTCTCGCTCTCGGCGGCCGCGGCGACGCCAGCCTGGTGCGCCACGGCGCCGACCAGGGGCAGGTCACGGCCGTGTTCGAGATCGGCAAGGATCATCCCGCCGCCAGGATCCTCGCTGCCAACGGCCTGGATGCCGATGGCGAGATGATCCTGCGCCGCGTTCAATACGGCGACGGCCGCACCCGCGCCTTCATCAACGACCAGTCGGTCAGCGTGCAGACGCTGAAAGCGATCGGCGCCACCCTGGTCGAGATCCACGGCCAGCATGACGAACGTGCGCTGGTCGATGCCGCCACCCACCGCCGGCTGCTGGATGCCTTTGCGGGCCTGGAGAAGGATGTCGCCGCGGTCGAGGCGCTCTGGGCGGCCCGCCGGACCGCGGTCACGGCGCTCGATGAGCATCGTGCGAGCATGGAGCGCGCGGCCCGCGAGGCCGATTATCTGCGGCATGCCTCGGACGAGCTGAAGAAGCTGGCGCCAAAGGAGGGCGAGGAGACGCAGCTCGCCGCCCGCCGCACCGCCATGATGCAGGGCGAGAAGATCGCAGGCGATCTGCGTGACGCGCAGGATGCCGTCAGCGGCAACCAGTCGCCGATTGCCGCGCTGGCTGCGGCGGTCCGCCGGCTGGAGCGACGCGCGGTCAGCTCGCCCGCGCTGGTCGATCCAGCGGTGAAGGCGATCGATTCGGCGATCAACGCCCTGGAGGAGGCCGATCAGCATCTGACGGTGGCGCTCGCGGCCACCGATTTCGATCCGCTGGAGCTGGAGCGCATCGAGGAGCGGCTGTTCGCGCTGCGCGCGGCCGCGCGCAAATATTCGACGCCGGTGGACGGTCTGGCTGCTTTGGCTGCCAAATATGCCGCCGATGTGATCCTGATCGATGCCGGCGCCGAGCAGTTGAAGAAGCTGGAAGCGGCGGCGGCGGCGGCCGATGCGCGCTATGCCGCGGCGGCGGCCAAGCTGTCGGCGGCGCGGACCAAGTCGGCGGAGAAGCTGAACCGGGCCGTCCATGCCGAGCTCGCTCCGCTCAAGCTCGAACGCGCCAAGTTCATGACCCAGGTCGACAGCGACGCCGAAGCGCCGGGGCCGGAGGGCATCGATCGCGTCGAGTTCTGGGTGCAGACCAATCCGGGCACGCGGCCGGGCCCGATGATGAAGGTCGCCTCGGGCGGCGAGCTGTCGCGGTTCCTGCTGGCGCTCAAGGTCGTGCTGTCCGACCGCGGCTCGGCGCCGACCTTGGTGTTCGACGAGATCGATACCGGCGTTGGCGGCGCGGTCGCCGATGCCATCGGCGCCCGGCTGGCGCGGCTCGCGCACGGGGTTCAGGTGATGGCCGTGACCCATGCGCCGCAGGTCGCGGCCAGGGCGGACCAGCATCTCCTGATTTCCAAGGATGCGCTGGATCGCGGCAGGCGTGTCGTCACCCGGGTCAACACGCTCGCCACCCTGCACCGCCGCGAGGAGATCGCCCGCATGCTGGCCGGCGCCGAGGTCACCGCCGAAGCCCGTGCCGCCGCCGACCGGCTGCTGGAGGCTGCGGCGGCATAAGCCGAGGGATCGGGCCGAACGCTTTTGGCTCCGGCGTGCGCATTGTGTAAACCGTCGTTTCGGGGCGGCCTTCGGGCCGTCCCGCCATGACGAGCAGACAGTACGCAGCATGCCCAAGACAGCAAAACCGAAGCAGCCCGTCGACGTTGCCGATCTCACCAAGGCCCAGGCCAAGGTGGAATGGAAGCGGCTGGCGCTGGAGCTCGAGACCCACGACAGGCTCTATTATCAGGATGACGCGCCGAAGATCTCGGACGCCGCTTATGACGAGCTGCGTCGCCGTTTCAATGCGATCGAGAAGCGTTTCCCTGAGCTCGTCAGCAGCGAGTCTCCGTCACAGAAGGTCGGCGCGGCTCCCTCCGGCCGGTTCAAGAAAGTGCGGCACGCGGTGCCGATGCTGTCGCTCGACAACGCCTTCGCCGAGGAGGACGTGCGCGACTTCGTCGGCCGCATCGCGCGCTTCCTCAAGCTTGCCGACGATCGCATCGATTTCTCGGCCGAGCCGAAGATCGACGGGCTGTCGATGTCGCTACGCTATGAAGGCGGCGAGCTGGTCACCGCCGCGACCCGCGGTGACGGCGCCGAGGGCGAGGATGTCACCGCCAACATCCGCACCCTGAAGGACGTGCCGCACAAGCTGCACGGCCGCAACCTGCCCGACATCTGCGAAGTGCGCGGCGAGGTCTACATGACCAAGCAGGCCTTCCTCGCGCTCAACGAGCGCCAGAAGGAAGCGGGCGACACCATCTTCGCCAACCCGCGCAACTCCGCCGCAGGTTCGCTGCGGCAGAAGGATCCGGCCATCACCGCCTCGCGTCCCCTCGGCTTCTTCGCCTATGCCTGGGGCGAAATGAGCGCGATGCCGGCGGAGACGCAGAGCGGCATGATCAAATGGTTCGAGCGCTGCGGCTTCACCACCAATCCGCTCACGAGGCTCTGCCACTCGGTGGAGGAGCTGATCGCGTTCCATCATCACATCGAGGAGCAGCGCGCCGAGCTCGACTACGATATCGACGGCGTCGTCTACAAGGTCGACCGCATCGACTGGCAGGAGCGGCTCGGATTCGTGTCGCGCACGCCGCGCTGGGGCATCGCGCACAAGTTTCCGGCCGAGCGCGCCATGACCGTGCTCAAGGACATCGAGATCCAGGTCGGCCGCACCGGCTCGTTCACGCCGGTCGGCAAGCTTGAGCCGGTCGGTGTCGGCGGCGTCATCGTGCAGAACGTGACGCTGCACAATGAGGACTACATCAAGGGGATCGGCAACAAGGGCGAGGTGCTGCGCGAGGGCCGTGACATCCGGATCGGCGACACCGTCGTGATCCAGCGCGCCGGCGACGTCATCCCCCAAGTGGTCGACGTCCTCATCGACAAACGGCCGGAGCACGCCAAGGAATTCCACTTCCCGAAGACGTGCCCTTGTCCGCTGCATACCGACGTCGTGCGTGAGGAGATTGCGACCGGCGAGGAGGGCTCGCGCGCCCGCTGCACCGGCGAGTTCGCCTGTCCGTTCCAGAAGATCGAGCACCTCAAGCTGTTCGCCTCGCGCCGCGCTTTCGACATCGATGGTCTCGGCGAGAAGCAGATCCAATTCTTCTTCGACCAGGGCTGGGTCAAGGAGCCCGCCGACATCTTCACGCTGGCCGCACGCAACAGCAAGCTGAAGCTCGAGGAGATCGAGGGCTATGGCGAGACCTCGGTGCGCAATCTCTTCAATGCCATCGACGCGCGGCGCGAGATCGCGCTGGAGCGCTTCATCTTTGCGCTCGGCATGCGCCATGTCGGCGAGACCACGGCGCTGGCGCTGGCGCGGGGCTATGGCTCATGGGAGGCGTTCCATGAGGCCTGTCTCAAGGTCGCCAATGGCGACGAGGAGGCGATCGCGGAGATGGATGCGCTCGACCAGATCGGCGACACCGTGATCAAGAGCGTCGCCGCCTATTTCGGCGAGGACCACAACCGCGGCATCGTCGAGCGGCTGACGAAAGAGGTCAAGATCCTCGACGCGGAGAGGCCGAAGCGCAATTCGCCGATCGCCGCCAAGACTGTCGTGTTCACAGGCACGCTGGAAAAGATGACGCGCGATGAGGCCAAGGCGACTGCCGAGCGGCTCGGTGCGAAAGTGTCGGGATCGGTGTCGAAGAAGACGGACTACGTCGTCGCCGGTCCGGGGGCAGGCTCAAAGCTGAAGGACGCGCAAAAGCACGGCGTGCAGGTGCTCACCGAGGACGAGTGGCTGCAGCTGATCGGGGAGTAGCAGCTCCGCAGTGTTGGTTGCGACAGACGCTGGATGCGACACCAACAGTTGTCATCATCCGCGAAAGCGGATGATCCAGTATTCCACAGGCATTTGTCATAGGGCCGAGACGCCTCGGCCTACTGGATACCCGCCTGCGCGGGTATGACGCCGAGAGTGACGCGCGGTCGTGCAGTCGCTCACGTACCTCCCTCACATTACCCCGGCTTCGTCCTCTTCCGCCGTCTCGATCAGCTCCTTCGTCACCTTGATCTGCGTGCGCGGGACCAGGAAGATCATGCTGCAGGCGCAGGCGAGGGACAGGGTGAGCATCGCTGATGTCAGCGGCAGCGTGCTGCTGAAATGGCCGCCGAGCCAGGCGCCGAGCTGCGACGTCAGCGCGCCCACGCCCATTTGCAGGAATCCCATCGCGCCGGAAGCGGTGCCGGCTGCGCCCGGCCGGACGCTGATGGCACCGGCTGCGGAATTCGCCATCACGGCGGCATTGGCGAACATCAGCAGCATCTGCGTGCCGAACAGCACTGATGGCACCTGGTTGAAACCGAACAGGCTCCACGTGAAGTTCAGCGCGGCACTGGTGAGCTGCAGTCCCAATCCGAACCAGATCAGCCGATCGAGCGAATGGCGCGGCGCGTAGCGCACGCAGAACAGGTTGCCGACGAAATAGGCGAAGCCGGTGGTCGCAAACCACGCGCCATACTCCGCCGATGAGCGGCCCATCTGCACCTCGACGATATACGGCCCGCCGCCGGCGAAGGCGAAGATGATCTGCGACGCCAGCACCTGGCAGAGCATGTAGCCGAGGAAGGCGCGGCTCCTGACGAGCATGGCGACGTCGTGGCGGAAGCTCGCGCCTTCGATGCGGGCAGGGCGCGTTTCCGGCAGGGTCAAGGTCACGGCGATCGCGGTCACGATCGACAGCGCGGCGACGACGTAGAAGATGGCGTGCCAGCCGAACGCGATCTCGATCAGGCCGCCGGTCAGCGGCGACAGCATCTGCGCGATCATCATGACCGCGACGACGAGGCTGATCATCGCGCCGATGCGCTCGCGCGGATAGAGATCGCGGATGATGGCGCGGCTGATCACCATGCCGCTGGCGCCGCCGAGCGCCTGGAAGAAGCGCGCCGCGATCAGCTGGGGCAGGGTGTCGGCGAAGATGCAACTGACGCTTGCGACGATCGACAGCGCGAGCCCTGCAAGCATCACGGGGCGGCGGCCGAAGCGGTCGGAGAGCGGCCCGAGCAGCAGCTGCGAGATCGCGATGCCGGCCATGTAGAACGACACCGTCATCTGCACGACGGAGGCGTCGCGCCCGAACGTGGTCGCGAGCAGCGGCAGGGCCGGCACCAGCAGGTAAAGCGAGATCGGCGCCAGCCCGGTCATGACGACCAGGAGGACCAGCACGGTGCGCGAGGGGACGGCGCGCGGTGGCGCCGCCCCGGGCGGTCTGCTGATCATTCCATGCATGGTGCCGCTCAAATCAGGTGAACGCCCTGACTGTAGCGGCCTTCCGCTTCGCGGAAATGCCTGTTTCGGCATGCGCCCATGCGGGCAGCGGGACAGTTGGTAGCAGGGCGCGCGGATCGCTACAGTGGCGCAGTCGCCTGATCGAGCCAGCGCTGGTCGTTCTCGTCGAGCGCTGCACGGACGGTTTCCCTGACCCGGCCATGATAGGCGTCGAGCCACGCCCGTTCCTCGGCGGTCAGCATGGCGACGTCGATCAGGCGGCGGTCGATCGGCGCCAGGGTCAGCGCCTCGAAGCCGTTCATCGGCTTCTCCGCGTCCGCGACGTCCTTCGCCACCACGAGCTCGAGGTTCTCGATGCGGATGCCGAACGCGTCGGTCTTGTAGTAGCCGGGCTCGTTGGACAGGATCATGCCGCGCTTCAGCGGTGTCGTGCCGAGCTTCGAGATGCGCGCGGGTCCCTCGTGCACCGACAGATAGCTGCCGACGCCGTGACCGGTGCCGTGCTCGAAATCGATGCCGGCCTGCCACAGGAACTGCCGCGCCAGGGTGTCGAGCTGGGCGCCGGTAGCGCCATCGGGGAAGATCGCACGTGCGATCGCGAGGTGGCCGCGCAGCACGCGGGTGAAGCGGTCGCGCATCTCCTCAGTCGGCACGCCCACGGCGATCGTGCGGGTGACGTCGGTGGTGCCGTCCTGATATTGCGCGCCGGAATCGATCAGCAGCAGATCGCCCGGCATGATGCGGCGGTTGCTCTTGCGGGTGACGCGATAATGCACGATCGCGCCGTTGGGACCGGTACCCGAGATGGTCGGGAACGACACGTCCTTGAGCGCGCCGGTGTCGCGGCGAAAGCTCTCCAGCGCCTCGACCGCATCGATCTCCGTCAACGTGCCCTTCGGCGCCTCGCGATCGATGAAGGCCAGAAAGCGCACCAGCGCGACCGCATCGCGCTGATGGGCGCGCCGCGTACCGTCGATCTCCACCGCGTTCTTGGCGGCCTTGAGCAGGCTGACCGGATCGGCGCCGCGCACCGCCTTGCCGCCGGCGCCCTGGATCAGGCGCGTCAGGGCATCGGCTGCCGTGGCGCTGTCGAGCGCGATGGCTGCGCCGGATTGCGCGAGCTCGGTCAGGCGCGGTGTCAGCACGTCCGGCTCCGCCACCTCGGCGCTCTGCTCGAGATGATCGCGTGTCAGGTTCGAGAGCTTGCGGGAATCGATGAAGATGGTCGGACGTCCGGTCTTCGGCACCAGCGCATAGGACAGCGGCAGTGGCGTGTGCGAGACGTCGGCGCCGCGGATGTTGAAGGTCCAAGCGACGTTGTGGGAATCGGACAGCACCAGCGCCTCGACGCCGAGCCGCTCGATCTCCTGGCGGATCCGGCCGAGCTTGTCCGCCTCGCTCTCGCCGGATAATTCGGCGCCGTGGATGGATACGGCGCCGAGCGGCGGCAGCGGGCGTTCGGTCCAGATGCTGTCGACCGGGTTGCTCTCGACCGGCACCAGCTCCGCGCCGGCCTTGGCACAGGCGGCGGCCAGTCGTTCGGCCGCGGCCGTCGTATGCAGCCACGGATCGAAGCCGACGCGGTCACCGCTCTGCAGGTGTCGCGTCAGCCAACTCTCGGGCGGCGGCTCGATCAGCGATTCCACGGTCCAGGCCTTGCCGTCGACCTGCTTGCCGGCCTGCAGCGTATAGCGGCCGTCGACGAAGATCGCGGCGGCCTGCGGCAGCACGATCGCAAGGCCGGCCGATCCGGTGAAGCCGGTGAGCCACGCCAGCCTTTCCTCCGACGGTGGCACATACTCGTTCTGCTGCTGGTCGGCGCGCGGCACGATGAAGCCGGTCAGCTTGCGCCGTGCCAGCTCCTCGCGGAGAGCAGCCAGCCGCGCGGTCAGCGCCACGCCGGTTTCGGGTTCTTCGAACGTCTGGAACAGAGCTTCGAACATCGGTCTCATACTTTAGAAGTGGATCTTGCCGCGTCGGCGACGAATACTCCTCCAGCAGACAGTGCAGTGCACGAAGAATCTCCTTGCATTCGCCTGTGCAAAAAGATTTGCTGTCGCATGCCGGTCATCCGAAAGAGATGCGGCGAGGAAACGTATGGACGTGACGACCACGATCGTAAAGATCATCCACGGTCGCATGATCCGGGGAGTGCCTCAACTCAACGGCGAGGGGATGCACGATGCCTGCTTTTACCTTCGAAAAACTATCGGCGCCCGCGCCAAGTGGACCGGCGCCCGCACCGGCCGAGAAGCCGCGCAGTGCGCTGGCGGATCTCGTCAATCGTCTCGTCGCGCCGCGCGTTCGACGTGCCTCTCGTAGTCAGTCCGACTCCACCTCCCAGCAGAGCCAGCCGAAGACGTAATCGCGAGCTTGCCGCACCCAGCGTGCAGGTTCGATCCATGCCATGAGCTGATCCGCCTCACTGCTGCTTTTGCAGCAACAGGCTGCTCCACCCCTCGATTCTCAGATGCCGGACCGGAACCAGGCCGCGGGCACGATAGGCGGCGCAGACGGCGCGTGCCTGCGGGGTCAACAGGCCCGACAGGATCACGAAGGCCCCGGGCGCGAGGTGGCGCTGCATCGGCGCGGCCAGCTGGCGCAGCGGGTTGGCCAGGATATTCGCCAGCACCAGGTCGAAAGGGCCGCACCGGGCAAAGTCCGCGGCGGCGAAGCCGGTAGCACGGATGACCCGGACCAGGGGGCCTGCGCCGTTGAGCCGGGCGTTCTCCCGCGCCACCATGACCGAGGGCGCATCGATGTCGCTCGCCAGCACGGACCGGTGCGTCGCCTTGGCGGCGGCAATCGCGAGCACGCCGGTGCCGGTGCCGAGGTCGAGCACCCGTCGCGGCGCGCGGGTCTTGAGCACGTGATCGAGCAGCAGCAGGCAGCCGCGCGTGGTGCCGTGGTGACCGGTGCCGAAGGCGAGCGCCGCCTCGATCTCGATCCCGAGCTTGTTGCCGGGCACCCGCTGCCGGTCATGGCTGCCATGGACCATGAAGCGGCCGGCCGGCACCGGGACGAGGTCGTCCAGGCTGGCCTTGACCCAGTCCTTGGCCTCGACGACTTCGAATGCCAGGGTCTGGGCTACGTCGGAGCCCGCCGCCCCGCCGACGAGCTCCCGCACCAGCGTCTGATCCGGCGGATCGGCGAAATGAACCGTCACGTCCCAGCGGCCGTCCGGCCGCTCGAAGGCCGCGACCGCGGCATCACCTTCGAAGAACACCTCGGTCAGGACGTCGACGGCCGGGCGCGCGGTCGCTTCATCGGCAACGGTGAAGCTGGCCTTGTGGGTGGCGGGCGTGGTCGTTGAGGTCATCAAGGTGGATCCTGGCGAGATTTGACGGCGTGGTTAAGGGATTTGTCTGCCAACGCAAGCGATAGGACCGGAAATCTGCCAGGTTGGAACATTCAACGGTTGTATCTTGCCGCTGGCGGGGCGGCGTAAAAGTTGTGATTCAATTCCCGCAAAGAATCTCTGCAACTTGAACAGAGCGCCTTATCTCAACTTTAGGTTCTGGCCGCCTAATTTTCTCGTCATGGGAACCGGATGATCCTCGGTTCCTGGGTTGGGAAACGAGGTTCAGATGAAGACCACTCTGCTGAAGTTCTTGCGTGATGAATCTGGCGCCACCGCCATCGAATACGGCCTGATCGCAGCCGGCATCTCGCTGGCCATCATTGCCGCCGTCAACGGCCTGGGCAGCTCGCTCAGCAGCAAGTTCGAGTCGATCAACACGTCGCTGAAGTAATCCGCCTGACACGGCGTTCTCGAAGAACCGGGCCTCAGCGCCCGGTTTTTCTGCTTTTGGGGTGGGGGAATCTCGAAAGCAGGTCCACAGCATACCCACACGGCCGTGCACTGCTTATTGGATCGTTCATCCACTGCGCGTCCACAGCTTGTCCACACGGACGCCCACCCGCCTTTCCACCGCTTATCCTCAGCCGAACAGGGCGCGATGGTCGGACAGGATCGCCTGGGCCGCATTGTGGCCGGGGGCGCCGGTGACGCCGCCGCCGGGGTGGCTGCCCGAGCCGCAATGGTAGAGCCCTTTCAGCGGCGAGCGATAGTCGGCGTGACCGAGCATGGGGCGGGCCGAGAACAACTGGTTCAGGGTCAGCGCGCCGTGGAAGATGTCGCCCCCGATCAGCCCGAACTGGCGCTCGAGGTCGAGCGGTGACAGCACTTGCCGGCCGAGCACGCTGGCCGCAAAGCCCGGTGCATAACGGTCCACGGTCGCGATCATGAGGTCGGCGACCTCGTCGCGATGATTGTCCCAGGAACGGCCGTCCGGCAGCTCGGGCGCGACATGCTGGCAGAACAGGCTGGCGACGTGCTGGCCCGCGGGCGCCAGCGTCGGGTCGAGGGTGGAGGGAATCAGCAGCTCGACCACGGGATCGCGGCTCCAGCCATGCGCCCGCGCGTCGAGATAGGCTTGGTCCATGTAGCCGAGGCTCGGGCCGAGGATGATCCCGGCGGACAGATGGTCGCCGTCGCCCGGGAGCGCAATGAACGAGGGCAGCCGGTCGAGCGCCACGTTCATGCGGAACGTGCCCGAACCGCAGCGCCAGTTCCTGATGCGGCTCAGGAACGGCGCGGGCACGGCGCCGGCCGGCACCAGGCGCGTATAGAGCAGCTTCGGGTTCACGTTGGCGACGACATGGCGGGCGCGGATGGTGCGGCCATCCTCGAGCACGACGCCGACCGCGCGGTCGCGCTCGACGATCACCTCGCGCACGCCGGCCTCGACCTCGACCAGCGTTCCCAGCTCTTTCAGGCGCCCGGCCATCGCCTGCGTGATCGCGCCCATCCCGCCGATCGCATGGCCCCAGACGCCCTTCTTGCCGTTCACCTCGCCGAAGGCGTGATGCAGCATCACATAGGCCGAGCCGGCGGCGTAGGGGCTGGCATAGTTGCCGACGATGGCATCGAAGCCGAACAGCGCCTTCACCAGGTCGGTTTCGAAGATCTCGTCGAGCATCTCGCCGGCGGAGCGCGTGAACAGGTCGAGCAGATCGCGCTGCTGCTCCAGCGACAGTGCGCGCAGGGTGTTGGCGGTGCCGAGCGCGTTGAAGGCCTCGCGGATCGCCGACAGCCCGAACTGGGCGACCAGGTTTGGTGGCGCCCGCAGCACGAGGCTGCGCAGCACGTCCGCGATGGCCTCGAGCCGTGCCGAGAACGGGCCGATCGCGTCGGCGTCGCGCTGGCTCAGTCGCGCAACCGAAGCCAGCGTGCGACCCTCGCCCGTCAGCAGATAGCGACCGTCGGGCGAGGGCAGGAAGTTCTGCGCCCGGCGCTCGACGATCTCCAGCCCGTGCTCTTGCAGCTTCAGGTCGGAGATGACGCGCGAATTGAGCAGGCTCACGGTGTAGGACGCGACGGAGTTGCGGAAGCCCGGATGAAACTCCTCGGTGACCGCGGCGCCGCCGACCACCTTGCGGCGCTCGACCACATGCACGCGCAGGCCCGCCATCGCGAGGTAGGCCGCACAGGTCAGGCCATTATGGCCGGCACCGATGATGATGACCTCGGTTTCATTCATGTCAGCTTCAAAAAGCCCTGTTTAATGACCCGCACCGGGAACCTCGGCTGGTGCTGTCGCGCCGGATGGCTGCGACGTCAAGGGAAACTCCATTTTGCCTCAGCTCCTCGCCATACCGCCCTGCGATCCGCTATGTCTCGTCTGCTCATCGCGGTCCGGTCTTGGCATCTGATGCCGGCCGCGCCGCTGCCGGAGTTGTCATGACCTCAATCGCCTCGCCCGCCGCCGTCGCTCAGCCCTCTGCCGCACGCAACCGGCTGGTGCTCGTCGTCTATACCGCCGCAATTTTCGTCAGCGCGCTGCTGCTGTTCTCGGTGCAGCCGCTGTTCACCAAGATGGTGCTGCCGCGGCTCGGCGGCTCGCCGGCGGTGTGGTCGGTGGCAATGGTGTTCTTCCAGACCTTGCTGCTCGCGGGTTATGCCTATGCGCATTTTCTCACCCAGCTGCCCAGCCGGGTGCTCCCGATCGCGATTCATCTGCTGCTGCTCGGTTTCGCCATCCTGACGTTGCCGCTGTCGATCGCGAGCAGCTGGGGCGACCCGCCCAGCTCCGGTTACGGGCTTTGGCTGCTCGGCCTGTTCACCGTGTCGATCGGCCTGCCGTTCTTCGCGCTCGCTGCCAACAATCCGCTGCTGCAGGCGTGGTTCGTGCGCTCAGGTCATCCGGCCGCACCCGACCCGTATTTCCTCTATGCATCGTCGAACATCGGCAGCTTCCTGGCGCTGTTGTCCTATCCTCTGCTGATCGAGCCGATCTTCAGCCTGCGCGTGCAGAACCTGATCTGGACCGGCGGCTATGGCCTCCTGATCGCGCTGATCGCCGGCTGCGGCGTCCTGCTGCTGCGGTCGCCGGTGATCGTCACGAGCCTGCTGCACACCGGGGACAGCAATGCCCCGGCGCCACGCTGGCTGCTGCGTCTGCGCTGGATCTTCCTGGCCGCGGTGCCCTCCGGCCTGCTGATTGCGGTGACCGCGCATATCTCCACCGATGTCGCGGCCGCGCCCTTGCTGTGGGTGCTGCCGCTGTCGCTCTATCTGTTGACCTGGGTGCTGGTGTTCCAGTCGCGGCCGTTGCTGCCGCACAAATGGATGCTGGCGCTACAGCCGCTTGCGATCGCCGGCGTCGTCGTCCTGCTCGCTTTTGGCGGCGAGCAGAATCTCGCGCTCACGCTCGGCGGCCATCAGCTCTGCTTCTTCATCATCGCCATGGCCTGCCATGGCGAGCTCGCGCGCACGCGCCCGCCGGCCAAGTATCTCACCGGCTTCTATGTCGCGCTGTCGTTCGGCGGCATGGTCGGCGGCCTGTTCGCCGGCCTGATCGCCCCCTTCACCTTCTCATGGGTTGCCGAATATCCGATCCTGCTGGCGCTCGCGGCGCTGTGCCGGCCGGCGGCCAATGAGCGCTTGCCACGGATCACGCGCTGGTACTGGCTCCTGCTCGCGGTCATTGCCCTCGCGCTGCTGGTGCCCGCCGGAATGACCGGCAAGCTCACGACCTATCTCGAGGACCACCGCGTCTATGTCGCGGGCGCCGTGGGCGTGCTCGCCGTGCTGCTCGCTCTGCTGCTGAACGGTGGCCGCTGGAAGGTGTTCGCGACGGCCGCGCTCGCGCTCGTCCTGATCCGCGCCTATCCGGCCGATGACGGCCGCGTCGAGACGGTGCGCAGCTTCTTCGGCGTGCACAAGATCGTGGTGACCTCCGACGGGCACTATCACGTGCTGATGCATGGCACGACCATCCACGGCGCGCAGAAATATCTCAACGCCGACGGCTCCAAGGTGACGGGGCGGCCCGAGCCGATCACCTACTATCACAAGGACGGCGGCATCGGCCGCGCCATCACCGCGATCCGCGAGCGCAAGGGCGCGCCGCTCAAGGTCGCCGTGATCGGCGTCGGCGCCGGCACGCTCACTTGCGCAGCCGAGCCCGGCGAGAGCTGGAAATTCTTCGAGATCGACCAGACCATGGTCGATACCGCCAGCGACCCGAAATATTTCAGCTACATCAGAAACTGCGCGCCGGACTTCAAGCCTGTCATCGGCGATGCCAGGCTGACCTTCGCCAAGGAGCCGGACGGCGCCTACGATCTCATCATCGTCGATGCCTATTCCTCGGATGCGATTCCGATCCATCTGGCGACGGAGGAGGCGATGGCGATCTACAAGGCGAAGCTGGCGCCGCAGGGCGCCGTCGTGATGCACGTCTCCAATCGGCATCTGGAGCTGGAGAGCGTCGTCGTCGGCATCGCCGACGCCAACGACCTGAAGAGCTGGGTCTACAACGAGGACTCCGGCCGCGACGACGAGTACATCTTCTCCACCGACGTCGTCATCAGCGCGCGCGAGGACGCCGACGTCGGCACGCTGGCTTCCTCGGACAAGTGGACCGAAACCGAGCCGACCGACGGCGAGCGGGTCTGGACCGACGATTATTCGAACATTCTCGGCGCCGTGTATCGGCGGCTGCGCGACGGCGAGTAACAGGGCACTGCCGCCGTTCGACGTCGCCGGGCCCGGATCGCCGTGATAATGGCGTCTGCGCTCAAAGAGGTGCGCGCCTCGTCGGTGGCGGGCCTCGGTTGCATTGCCGCATCTATTTCTCGACCGTCTGATCGCCGACTTTGCTGTACCGCATCGCAAAACACAGTGGTTACGCGCTTTCTGCGTGGGCCTCTGTTGCGTGCCCGTCATGACCATGCTACCTTGAGGTGCGCCCCTCATTTGAAGTCGGTACTTTGCGCGTCTTCGAATGGGTGGGTTGGGGCACGCACGCGCAGTCGAGCTGGATCGCAAACTGAGCGGTGAGGGACCGGTCTGGTCGTCTCGCCCTGAGCGAACGATCGCGCGGACGCTGTCCAGATCGAGGTGCTGTTCGTCCGGGCGGAGCCAGCGGTTCGGACGAGAGATGATTGTTCGCGACTAGATTTCGTTCGACTACAAAATGCCGGCCGCATCAAAGCAGGCCGGCTTCACATGGGAGGAGGGGTTCAATGAAGCGTCTTTGGATTGCCGGTGCGTCTGCCTTGTTGTCGATGGCGCTCGGTCTCGGCTCCGCGGGAGCCGCGGACAAGAAGGTCCTCGCCTTCGTCGTCAACGGCGCGTCCGACTTCTGGAAGATCGCCGAAGCCGGCGTCAAGAAGGCGCAAGGCGAGCTGCCCAATTACAACCTGCAGCTCAAATATCCCGAGCAGGCGGCAGCCGCCGTGCAGCAGCGGATGCTGGATGACCTCGTCGCGGCCGGGGCCGCCGGAATCATGGTGAGCGCCGTCGATCCGAAGAACCAGACTGAGCACCTCAACAAGATTGCCGCACAGACGGTGCTCTTCACCACCGACAGCGACGCTCCGCAATCGAAGCGCATCGCCTATATCGGCTCCTCCAATACCGAGCTCGGCAAGGATGCCGGCAAGCTGATGCTGAAGGCGCTGCCGAATGGCGGCAAGTGCGTCGGTTTCGTCGGCCTGCTCGGGGCTGACAACGCCCGCGAGCGCATCGAAGGCGTGAAGGCGACCATCAAGGGATCGAAGGTCGAGCTGGTCGACGTACGCGGCGACGAGATCGACCAGACCCGGGCCAAGCGCAATGTCGAGGACATCCTGGCGGCGATGCCGGACGTCAGTTGTCTGGTCGGCTTCTATTCCTACAACACGCCGCGCATCTACGAGGTGCTGAAGGAGGCCGGCAAGCTCGGCAAGATCAAGGTCATCGGCTTCGACGAGGATCCGATCACGCTCGGCGGCGTGAAGGACGGCGCGATCGAGGGCACGGTGGTGCAGCAGCCGTTCGAGTGGGGCTATCAGGGCATGAAGCTGATGGCGAAGGTCGTGCAGGGCGACAAGTCCGGCGTTCCGGCCAACGGCATCATCATCGTGCCCGGCAAGGTGATCGAGAAGTCCAACGTCGACGACTTCATGGCGCAGATGAAGCAGATGCTGAAGAAGTGACGCGACGGCCGGCGTGCGCGAGCCCTTCCTTGAGCTGATCGACATCGGCAAGACCTATCCTGGCGTGGTCGCGCTCGACCACGCCAGCCTGTCGGTCGCGCCCGGCGAGGTGATCGCCCTGGTCGGCGAGAACGGCGCCGGCAAGTCGACCTTGATGCGCGTGCTCGGCGGCGTGGTGGAGCCGAGCAGCGGCACGATCCGGATCGATGGCGTGGCGCGGGCCAGCTACACGGTGGCGGACGCGATCGCGTCCGGCATCGCCTTCGTCCACCAGGAGCTGAACCTGTTCGACAATCTCGATGTCGCAGGCAACGTCTTCATCGGCCGCGAGCCGGTCTATGGCGGCCCGCTGCGGCTGATCGACCGCAAGACGCTGCGGGCCAAGGTGCGTCCGCTGATCGCGCGCCTCGCCGCTGATTTCGAGCCGGATACGCCGCTCGCCGAGCTGTCCTTGGCGCAGCGCCAGCTGGTCGAGATCATCAAGGCTTTGTCGCTCGACGCGCGCTGCGTCATCATGGACGAGCCGACCTCCAGCCTGACGCTGTCGGAAACCGAGCGGCTGATGCAGGTCATCGCCGGCCTGAAGGCGGACGGGGTCAGCGTCATCTTCATCACGCATCGCCTGAACGAAGTCATGCAATGCGCCGATCGCGCCATTGTGCTGCGCGACGGCCGCATGGTCGGCGCGCTTGCGCAAGACGAGCTCAGTCCTGCCGCGATGATCAGGCTGATGATCGGCCGGGACCTGCGGTCGCTCTACGTGCCGCCGGCCGCGCCGCCCGGCGAAGCCGTGCTCGACGTGGTGGAGGCCGTGACCGCGACCTATCCCAACCAGGCCGTCAGCCTGCAGCTCCGGCGCGGCGAGATCCTCGGGCTTGCAGGTCTCGTCGGCTCCGGCCGCACCGAGCTCGCGCGCGGCATCTTCGGCGTCGAGCCGCTGCTGGCCGGGGGCATCAGCCTGGAGGGCGAGCCGATCCGCATCTCGACGCCGCGCGCGGCGATCGATCGCGGCATCTATCTCATTCCGGAAGACCGCAAGGCTTGCGGCCTGCTGCTCGACCTGTCGATCGCCGAGAACATCTCGCTGCCGGATCTCGCCTCCTATCTCAGCTTTGGACTTGTCGACATCAGGCGTGAGACCGAGAATGCCGATCGGCAGCGCGAACGGCTCAAGATCCGGGCGTCCGACGTCAAGGTCTCGGTCGACACCTTGTCCGGCGGCAACCAGCAGAAGGTCGTGCTCGCCAAATGGCTGTCGATGCGGCCAAAGGTCCTGATCTTCGACGAGCCGACCCGGGGCATCGATGTCGGCGCCAAACAGGAGATCTACGACATGCTGCGGCGTCTGGCGGATTCCGGCGTCGCGATCCTGATGATCTCGAGTGACATGGAGGAGGTGATCGGGGTGAGCGACCGGATCGCAGTGATGCATGAAGGCATGATTTCGGGCTTCCTGGCCCGCAACGAGTTCAGCGAGCACAACGTGCTTCAGCTCGCCGTCGGCCATACCGTCTGAGCGAGGGCGCCCGTGCAGAAGAAAGATCTCAGCCTGCTGATCCTGATCCTGGTGGTCGGCGCCGTCGTGGCCTTCATCAACCCGCGCTTCCTGCTGGTCGGCAACCTCTCCAATACCGCCAACCAGGTCGGCATGTTCGGCATTTTCTCGATCGCGGAGGCCTTCGTCATCATCGTCGGCGGCATCGAGCTCGCCGTCGGCTCGGTGATCGCGTTGCTCGGCGTGCTGTTCATCGACCTCATCGTCAACCGGGACGTCGACTGGATCGCCGCCTTGTTCCTCATCCTCGCCGGCGGCATCGCCATCGGCTTGGTCCATGGCACGCTGGTCACCAAGATGCGCATCCAGCCCTTCGTGGTGACCCTGTGCGGGCTGCTGATCTACCGCGGCGCGGCGCGCTACTACACCGAGGATGCCACCGCCGGCTTCGGCTATGGCGCAAGCTTCCCGGCGCTGGAATGGCTGGCCGCCGGCCGCACCGATGTCCTCGGCTTTCCGCTGCCGCATAGCGTCGTGGCGCTCGTCATCGTGGCCGGCATCGCCTGGCTGGTGCTGCACCGCTCGGTGTACGGCCGTTATTTCTACGCGGTCGGCAAGAACGAGGAGGCGGCGCGCTACTCCGGCATCCGGTCCGATCGGGTCACGATAGCGGCCTATGTGATCTGCGGCGGGCTGACAGCGCTGGCCGCGGTCCTGCTCGCGATGTACACCCGCTCGATCTCGCCGGCGGTACACGGCTCGTTCTACGAGCTCTATGCGATCGCCGCGGCGGTGCTCGGGGGCTGTTCGCTGCGCGGCGGCGAGGGCTCGGTCATCGGCGTCGTGCTCGGCACGATCCTGCTGCAGATGCTGCAGAACCTGGTCAATCTGCTGGGCATCCCGAGCTCGCTCAATTTCGCCGTGATGGGCACGGTGATCCTGATCGGCGTGCTGGCCGATCAGTATTTCGTGCAGCGGCGCACGCGCATGCCGACGGCCCGCGGGCAGGCCAGCGCCGATCGCGCGTCCGCCTCGCTCGAGCGGGTCAACGCCGAGTGAGGAGGCGCCGATGCGCTGCGTAACAGCGCCCGGCCGCGAGGATCAATGCGCAATCAGTCCTGATAGGTGTAGTAGCCGCGCGGCTGATAATAAGAGCGCGGCTGGTAATAGCGCGGCTGCGCATAGCTCGGATTGCCGTTTTGGTAATCGTACTGCTGCTGCTGCGGATAGGCCTGCGCGTCGTAGACGCGCCGGGCCGTGCCGCGCGGCGCCGGATAGCGCACGCCGTTGTCGCTGCCGTCGGCGGGATAGATGTAGCCGTCATCGGGCCGCTGCTGCGGAACGACCTGGCGTCCCGGCAGCATCTGTGGCTGCGGCGTCAGCACGACCGGCTCGCCACTGTCGTCATACTGCTGCGGCACGTCGCGGCGGGCAACAGCGGTGCCGCGGCGTGGATTGCGCGCCAGCGCCACCTCGGCCGAGCCGGTCAGGGTCACCGTGGTGTTGAGCACGCCGTCCTTTTGCACCAGGTCGTAGAGCGTCGTGGCATTCGCCTTCGACAGCCGGACGCAGCCGTGAGACGCGGGGGTGCCGAGCCGGCCCTCCGAATCGGTGCCGTGAATGGCGTGGCCGACCTTGGTGAAGAAGATTGAGTGCGGCATCGGCGCGTCGTCGAACTCCTTGGAAAAATGATCCGCTTCCATGCGGAAGGCGCGGAACGAGCCATTGGGCGTTTCGCGCGAGGGAATGCCGGTCGAGACCGGCCACCGGTAGCGCTCGACGCCATCGACGGCGACCGTCATGATCTGGTTGTTCTTGTCGACGGTGATGTCGATCTTGGCCAGAGCTGGCGTGGCCGACAGAAAGGCGAAGCCGGCAACTGCAAAAAGGATGGTACGCATCTAACCTCTGGCCTCCAGGGCCCTCGACTGTGGAGAGACCTCAAACGGGACTTCGACAACGCCCAGGTCATCGCCTCGGCCTGCACTATGTCGGAATTGCGGGCTTTGTTCCAGCCGAGGGCACCCTCAACCTTAATGGCGGGCAGGGACCGGACAAAGGCTCCCCGCGTTCATCGGCGCTGACATTTTCGCGACCCGCGGATGGCCTTTCATTCCGGCGCTTAGGACCTCTCTAATCGGTCCAATTCGTCACGACCGCGCAACTTTTTGGCCGCATCCGCGTTTCAAGAATTCCTCCATGCGGTTTCCAGGATTCAAAATGCTGACGATGAAGGCCAAGACGGCGGTGCTCGACAATCGCGCGCCGCAGAAGCTGACCTATCTGCTCGCCGCGCTCGCGCTGGTCATCCTGGCGCTGGCCTGGCTGGCGCTGCCGCAATTCGCCCATGCCCAGGGCATCATCCGTGGCGCCCATGAAGGGGCCCACGAAGGCAACCGCATCGCCGGCCCGGTCGGCGGCGTCGTCGGAGGCGCGGTCGGTGCGGGTGTCGGCGGAGCCGTGGGCGCCGTCGAGGGCGTGCTCGGCATTCCACACCGCTCCTATTACCACCGGCACTATCACTGCCGGGGATACCGCGATGGCTACGGCCGCTTCCACTGCTACCGCTGAGCTGGAACGCCGCCCCCGATGCCGGCTCAATGCTTGAGCCGGTATCCGGTCTTGAAGATCCACCAGATGATCGCCATGCAGATCGCCAGGAACAGCAGCGTCACGCCGACGCTGATTTCCACCCTGACGTCGGCGATCTCGTAAAAGCTCCAGCGAAAGCCGGAGATCAGGTAGACCACCGGGTTGAGCAGCGCGATCGAATGCCATGTCGGCGGCAGCATGTTCACCGAGTAGAAGCTGCCGCCGAGGAAGGTCAGCGGCGTCACCACCAGCATCGGGACCATCTGCAGCTTCTCGAAGCCGTCGGCCCAGATGCCGATGATGAACCCGAACAGGCTGAAGGTCACGGCCGTCAGCACCAGGAACGCCAGCATCCACACCGGGTGCTGGATGTGCAGCGGTACGAACAGGCCGGCGGTAGCGAGGATGATCAGCCCGAGAATGATGGATTTCGTCGCGGCCGCGCCGACATAGCCGAGCACGATCTCGAAATGCGAGATCGGCGCCGAGAGGATCTCGTAGATCGTGCCGATGAATTTCGGGAAGTAGATTCCGAACGAGGCGTTGGAGATGCTCTGGGTCAGCACCGACAGCATCACGAGGCCGGGCACGATGAAGGTGCCGTAGCTGACGCCCTCGACCTGGCTGATGCGCGAGCCGATCGCGGCGCCGAACACGACGAAGTAGAGCGAGGTCGACACGACGGGCGACACGATGCTCTGCAGCAGCGTGCGCCAGGTGCGTGCCATTTCGAACTTGTAGATTGCGGCGACCGCGCGAAAATTCATTGCCGCACCAGGCTCACGAAGATGTCTTCCAGGGATGATTGCTTGGTCTCGAGATCGACGAAGCGGATGCCGGCGGTCCTGAGATCGCCGAGCAGGCTGGTGATGCCGGTGCGCTCGCCTTTGGTATCGTAGTCATAGGCGAGCCGCCAGCCGTCGTCCGACAGCGCGAGATCATAGGGCGCGAGCGCCTCGGGGACGGCTTCGATCCGGTGCTGCAGATGCAGGCTCAGCCGCTTCCGGCCGAGCTTTGCCATCAGCTTGGCCTTGTCCTCGACCAGGACGATCTCGCCCTTGTTGATGACGCCGACGCGATCGGCCATTTCCTCGGCTTCCTCGATGTAGTGCGTGGTGAGAATGATGGTGACGCCGGCGGCCTTGAGCTCGCGCACGACGTCCCACATGCCCTTGCGCAGCTCGACGTCGACGCCGGCGGTCGGCTCGTCCAGGAACAGCACCTGCGGCTCATGCGACAGCGCCTTGGCGATCATCACGCGGCGCTTCATCCCGCCGGACAGCGTGATGATCTTGGCGTCCTTCTTGTCCCAGAGCGAGAGGTCCTTGAGGATCTTCTCGATCAGGGCGGGGTTGTTGGGCTTGCCGAACAGTCCCCGGCTGAAGCTGACCGTGGCCCATACGGTCTCGAACGAATCGGTGTGCAGCTCCTGCGGCACCAGCCCGATCAGCGCCCGCGCGGCGCGATAGTCGCGGTTGATGTCGTGGCCGCCGACCGCGACCTTGCCCGTAGACGCATTGACGATGCCGCAGATGATGCTGATCAGCGTCGTCTTGCCGGCGCCGTTGGGCCCGAGCAGCGCGAAGATCTCGCCCCGCTCGATCGCGAGATCGACATTGTTGAGTGAGGTGAAGCCCGAGGAATAGGTCTTCGACAGGCCGGTAACGGAAATGACGGGAGGCATCACGAGGGAATTCGATCCGAGGGATTCGAAAAGGGCAGGGAGCTGCGCGAAGGAGGGGGCGCAGGCGCGGGCGAAGCGCTCAGATAGGAACGGCGGTGCGTTACCGCAATCGCGCGCGCCGCTCTCGATCGTGTCGCTTGTTGGGCTTTTCCGTGGCCGACGCCGGTGAGTGTTGCTGCGCAGCCACGTCTGGGGGAGGAACGCGCACCGCAATGTCCGACGATGTTGCGTCCGCGAGCATCTTGGGTACGGTCGCGCCGTCTCGACATTTCCGCCGCGGAGAAGGACCGATGACGCCACGCGCCAGCACCGTTCGACCCACCTGCAAGCGCAGCCTCTCGGCGCGCTGGTTTGGCATGGTGGCGCTGGCCGTTGCGCTGGCTCTGCCGCTCGGCACCGGATCGGTGCGGGCGGCGCCGAGCCCGGCGGCCGCGAGTGCCGCCAGCAGCACGCATGTCTATCTGCTGCGCGGCGTGCTCAACATCTTCTCGCTCGGGCTGGACGACATCGCCGCCAAGCTGGATTCGCAGGGCATTCCGAACACGGTCGCCAATTTCGTGTCGTGGTCGTCGCTCGCCGACGAGGCGGCGGCCGCCTATCGCGCCGGCCGGATCAAGACCATCATCCTGGTGGGCCATTCCTCGGGCGCGACGGCGCTGCCTGACATGATCAACAAGCTCGGCCAGCTCGGCGTGCCCGTGAAGCTCGCGATCGGGCTCGACTCGGTGTTCAAGACCAAGCTCGTTGGCGGCAACGCCGAGCGCTACATCAATTTCTACATCGCCAGCGGCGCCGGTGAGCCGGTCCGCCGCGACGACGGCTTCCGCGGCAAGCTCGAGAATGTCGACGTTCAGTCGGTTCCCGGTGTCGGCCACGTCACGATCGAAAAGAACCAGATCATGCAGCAGAAGGTGATCGGTGCCATCGACGGCGTGGTGTTCGGCGGTCGGGGCCGCCCGGCGGCGGCGCCGCCGACCCGCATGGCCGCCCCGCAGCGGGCTGCCAACGTCACCGGTTACCGGTAATAGGCGGCCGCGCCACCGGGCGCGCGCCCCAAAATGCTCCCATTCGGCGGCGACAAGCGGTATGGCAGGGGGGGAGATGACCCTGCTTGATCTGAGCTTGAGAGCTTTCCCGGGAGCGCGAATGACCAGCGTGGCGCGAATCGCGAGGCGGTGGCTCGGCCCAGCCAAGGCGGCTGCCGGCAGGAGATTGCTCGCGATTCTCGTCACCACACCTCTCCTCGCCGGACTTGCCGCCCCGAGCATCTCGCAGGCCGCCCAGCCCGGCGCTGCTTCCGCCCCCGCGCCGACCAGATCTGCCAAGGCATCCCCGGCAGCAACCCCCGCGGCGATCCGCGCCGCACCCCCCGCGCCGCCCGAGATCAGCCAGCCGCTGCCGCCGCCGCGGGTGTACCTGTTCCGCGGCGCGCTCGGGCCGCTGTTCTCGACCGGGATGGACCGTCTGGCCGAAAAGATCGAGCAGGCCGGCTACCGGGCCAGTGTCTATGAATTCACGCTGTGCGACCTGATCGCGCTCCAGGTGGCCAAGAACTACCGCCAGGAGCCGGGCCCGATCGTGCTGATCGGCCATTCGATGGGCGGGCTGTGCAGCGTCCGCATCGCGATCACGCTGCAGGAGCAGAACATCCCGGTTGCCCTCGTCGTCACCGTCGATCCGGCGCATGCGACCAAGAGCGTGCCGCCCAACGTGCAGCGCTTCATCAACCTGTTCCTGTCCGACAACATTCTCGGCGGCGGCGACGTCAAGCCCGAGCCCGGTTTTCGCGGTCATTATGCGAGCTTCGACATGAAGGATCATGACGAGGTTACGCACATCAACATCGACAAGATGGAGGATGTGCACGCCCAATTGGTCACCATGATCAGCCAATTGTCGCAGACCTCGGCCACTGCCGAGGCCGACCCGGTGCCGCTGCGCTACTTGGTGCCGCCGAGAGCCTCCGTGGAGTTGTGGGACAGCGGCACTGCACTGGCGGTGCGGCCGGGCGAGACCCTGGACCAGATCGCCACCAATTATCGCGTTCCGCTCTGGGCTCTGCAGCAGTCCAATCGCGGCCTCGCCGCCCAGCCGCTGGTCCCCGGCCAGCGCATCATCCTGCCGCGCCATCTGCTGCCGCAGGTGGCAAGCCAGCCGCCGCAGCTGCCGTCGGAAGCCCAGGTCAGGCGCTGAGCGCTTCAGCCCGGCGGCAGGAACGGAATGATCATCGGCACGCGCTGCCGGTAGGTGACGTAATCCGGCCCGAGCTCCTGAGCGAGGAAGACCTCTTCCATCTTTGCCTTCCAGGCCATCCCGAGCGAGATCAGGACGGCGCCGAGCACGGCGGTCACCGTGCCCACCGCGATGCCGGTGGCGATCATGCCGAGGATCAGCCCGGTATAGATGGGGTGACGGACCATGCCGTAGGGGCCGGTATCGATCACCTTGTGGCCTTCCTTGTGGGTGATCGCGTTGGACCAGAAGCGGCCGAGATGGATGCGCGCCCACCAGGTGAAGGCGATGCCGGCTAGGGTCACGACGGTCAGCAGGTAGACGCCGGTCTCGCCGGGATTCCAGAACGGCTTCTCGCCGAGCAGGCGCGAGGTCCACGGCGTGAACAGGATGCCGCCGAGCACGATCAGCGCGTGATAGCGGCTGGTCTTGATCACCGTCACATGCTTTCGGGTCTGCCCCGACCAGAACGAGGCGCCGACCCAGCTCGCGAGCCAGATCAGCCAGATGATGGCAAGCAGCGAGGTGGGCCAAGTGGTGGTCCATCCGCTGAACGCAAACGACGAGATGGGGCTGGCATCGCCGGACATGTCTTGGAACCGTTGTGAGACCTGGGACCGGCTGCTCTTAGCTATTCGGCCGCGGTGCGAAAAGGGTGTTGTTTGTCGTCGAGCCGCCTTCGCGGCTCGGAATCGAGCAGAAAGGCGATCGTCTCGCGCAAGCTCGGCTCGATCGGGCGCGGGGCGTAGCCGAGCTCGCGCTTGGCCCTGTCGATCGACAGATCCGAGGCCGCGCGGGCAATCCGCACCCCCTCGGCGGTGCCGGACGGGCAGCGCTTGGTGAGGTGATCGGAAACGAACTCGAGCATGCCCGCCGACAGCTCGGCCAGCCGGCCGGGCACGGCGACCGCGACATGCTTGCGGCCGCTGATCGTCGCCATCAGATCGAGGATGAGGCTGAGGCGCAGGCTCTCGCCGCCGAACACGTAGCGGCCGCCGACCCTGCCGCGCTCCATCGCCAGGATCAGGCCCGCCGCGACGTCGCGGACGTCGACCAGGTTGACGATGAAGTCGAGGTAGAGCTGGACCCGGCTGTCCAGGAAGTGGCGCAGCATCTGCGACGGCGGTGTCAGGTTGCTGTCATGCGGGCCGATCGGCATCGTCGGCGTGCCCACGACGACGGGGAAGCCGTCCGCGGCGGCTGCCATGGCGCGAGCCTCGGCGAGCGCCTTCGAGCGCGTATAGGCGCCCGGCATCGCGTCGGCCGGAGGTGCGGTCGGCGCCGAGGCGGCGCCGGTCGAGCCCGGATAGTCGAACAGGATCGATTCCGTCGAGCAGTGCAGGAACCGGCGCACCCGGCCGGCACGCGCCGCCGCCAGCACGGTCTCGGTGCCGACGCAGTTGACGCGAAAGAAGTCCTCGCGGTCCGGCATCCACATGCCGGGCAGTCCGGCCAGATGATAGACCTGATCTGCGCCGGCGACCGCCTGCTTCACCAGGCCCGCATCGAGCACCGAGCCTTCGATGTACTCGACGTCAGCGATCATGTGGCTGGGGCAGCGAATGTCGAGCACACGCACCTCGGCGCCCCGCGTCGTCAGCGCAGAGACGAGGTGATGGCCGATGAAACCGCTGCCGCCGGTGACGAGGACTTTCATTTAGGGACGCGAGTGCTGATCGCCTTGAAGCCGGTCCGATGCGAGCCGATCCGGCGACCAGTTCGGCGCGATGAGGTCGGCCACCGAAGGCCGCAGACCCAACGCCATGTACAATTTCGCCATCACGAACATCGGACCGAGAAAGAGATGCGCCGGATGATCCAGCAGAGATGGATTGTTGCGCTCGAACACCTTGTGGCCCACGGCCTGCGAGACGAAGCCGAAGATGATGAGCGCGGCAAACAGCGCCCAGAAGGCGACACCATGGACGTGATCGGCGATCATCATGGCCGCAGCAAGGAACAGCACGGCGAAGGCGAGGATGCCGGCCCCGAGTGCGGCATCGAGCAGCAGCCAGTAGAGCAGGACGGGCAGCGCCAGCACGGCGCCGAGGCCGATCCGGATGCCGAGCGCGTCGAAATGCCACAAGCTCAGGGGCAGCACGGCGCCCAGGAACAACAGGATGATCCCGAACACATGCATTAGGCCGTTGCGCGGATCGCGATGATATTCGACGTAGTCGACCATCTGGCGTCGGAACATGGCGTTCATGGCTGGCTCGCTCGTCAATGAGATCGACCGCCGCTCAATCGACGGCCGCAAAGAGGGGGCTATACCATCAAGCGGCTGCATCGACAAACCCGGCAATCGCGGCCCGGCGGCATCGCCGGGCAGAGCGCCGACTTGAAAACGGGTTCCATTCGCGCCGGCCGGAGAGCGCACCGGCAACCTGCTGAAACAACAGTCGCACCGGCAGCGCTCCGGGTTCATGGCCTCCGCGCAGGTCCCAATTGCATCAATTGCGATGCTTGCGGGGGGCCTGCCTGCTGGGCGTCGCCGGAGCAGGGGGCGGAGGCGGCGCTGCGGCCTCTTCGACGGTTTTTGCGATCGGGATGACCTGGATCTGCTGATTGACGGCGGCGGTCGGCTTGGACGGGTCAAGCAACTGCTCCTCGCCAAGTCCGATCGATTGCAGCCGCTTGACCGAGATCTTGAAGGTGTTCGCCAGGATGTCGCGGATCGCGTCGGCGCGGCGCTGGCTCAGGATGACATTCGACTCGCGCTTGCCGTTGGCTTCGACGTGGCCGACGATCAGGAACGTGTAGGGCAGGAGGTCGGAATACACCATCGCATCGGCGATCCGCCCGACGGCTTGGTATGATTCCGGACGCACGATCGGGGTGTCCACGTCGAATTGGATGTCGACGTTCAAGGCCGGCAGATTCATCAGCTCCGGCGCGATCGGCGGACGCTTCTGCGGCGGTGGCTCGTTGCGGCTGCGGATCCTGGAGCGCTCCTGGGTCTGCTGCTTCAGCGCCGGCAGATCCAGCGTGGGCGCGGTTTCGAAGCGGCCGAGCTGGCGCACGATGTCCTCGCGACTCACCTCCTGCGACCATACGGGCGCGCTCGCGGCCGCCAGCGAAGCCGCGATCAGCCCTGACAGCAGTGATCTCGCTGCCCGCCGCATCAGCGATACCCCGCTTCGCCCATCGCCTGCTGACACCGCGCGCTCACACCGTTGGTCGTCATCAGGCACGGGATCGATTTGCTGGTCTCCTTCGTGGAGCCGCCGCACAGCTTGACGATCTCGCGCTGGCAGGCATTGGCGACCGTGACCCGCGCGGCGATCCGCTTCTGGATCGCCTCGAACGCCTTGAAATAGGTTGCCTTGCACTGCGCGGAGACCACGTCCTGGTTGCGCGAGAGGCATTCCTTGAGGCGGTTGGAGTCGAGGTTGACGCCGCGGCAATTGGCGGTGATGTCAGCGCCGCAACTGGACGCGATCAGCCCCGCGGAGTCGCCAAAGCTCATCGTCTGCGCCGCCGCCAGCGAGGGCACACACAGCGCGACCGCAACACTCAACAGAATGTATCCTCGGACCATGATTGCATCTCATACGATGCACGCTGCCATGGTCAAGGCCAAACAACGGCGAAGTGTGAAGCTCGATTGCGACGCGCGGCAACGGCCGCCCGGCGGCGCGGCCGTCGCGCCAGATCACGCCCGCTGGACGAAGCTGTCGACGACGTGCTTCTCGCCGGCCTTGTCGAAGGCGATGGTCAGCTTGTTGCCGTCGATCTTGACGACGCGGCCATAGCCGAACTTCTGATGGAAGACGCGGTCGTCGAGCGTGAATTCCGACGTCGTGCCGGTGGATTTCGCCACCAGCTCGCCCTCGATGGTCATCGGTCCGCGCTTGCCGCGGCCGAAATGACCGCCGAACGGATCACGGCCTGAGAACGGCGATGGCTCTTCCTTGAAGCCGCCCTCCGACGAACCGCGTGCCGCGCCCGGCCGACGTGCCTGCGCGCGCTGCCAGCCCGGCGTGGAATAGCTCGATCCGAACGACTCGACATTATCGAAGCGTGACGGGCCGTAGCCCCCAGCGCCGCCCCAGCCCGAGCCCCCCTTCGATTCGGTGATCTCGACGCTCGCCGCGGGCAGTTCGTCGAGAAAGCGGGACGGGATCGTGGTGGTCCAGGTGCCGTGGATGCGGCGGTTGGTGGCGAAATAGATTTTTGCCCGACGCCGCGCGCGGGTCAGGCCGACATGGGCGAGGCGGCGCTCCTCTTCCAGCCCGGCGCGGCCCTGCTCGTCGAGCGTGCGCTGGCTCGGGAATAGACCTTCCTCCCAGCCCGGCAGGAACACGTTGTCGAACTCCAGCCCCTTGGCCGAGTGCAAGGTCATCAGCGACACCGCTTCCTCGTCGGCGGCGCCCTCGCGGTCCATCACCAGCGAGATGTGCTCGAGGAAGCCGTGCAGGTTCTCGAACTCCTCCATCGAGCGGACGAGCTCCTTGAGGTTGTCCAGCCGCCCGGCCGCATCGGCCGAGCGGTCCTTCTGCCACATCTCGGTGTAGCCGCTCTCGTCGAGCACGATCTCGGCGAGCTCGGTGTGCGACGTGACCTCGCGCTGGGCGCGCCAGCGCTCGAACTGCAGGATCAGCCCGCGCAGCGAGCCGCGTGCCTTCGGTTTCAGCTCGTCGGTCTCGACCACCGCGCGCGCCGCCTCGAACAGCGGGATGCGGCGCTTGCGCGCGTGGTCGTGCAGCATCTGCACGGTGGCGTCACCGAGCCCGCGCTTGGGCACATTGACGATGCGCTCGAAGGCGAGATCGTCGGCCGGCGAGTTGATGACACGCAAGTAAGCCAGCGCATCGCGGATCTCGGCGCGCTCGTAGAAGCGCGGGCCGCCGATGACGCGGTAGGGCAGGCCGAGCGTGACGAAGCGGTCCTCGAACTCGCGCATCTGGTAGGAGGCGCGCACCAGGATCGCGATATCGTTGAGATGCTCGCCCCGGCGCTGCAGCTCCTCGATCTCCTCGCCGATGCCGCGCGCTTCCTCCTCGGAATCCCAGGCCCCCGTCACGGTGACCTTCTCGCCCTCGACGTCCTCGGTGTGCAAGGTCTTGCCGAGCCGGCCTTCGTTGTGCGTGATCAGATGCGAGGCGGCGGCGAGGATGTGCCCCGTGGAACGGTAGTTGCGCTCGAGGCGAATGACCTTGGCGCCGGGGAAGTCGTGCTCGAAGCGCAGGATGTTGTCGACCTCGGCGCCGCGCCAGCCATAGATCGACTGATCGTCGTCGCCGACGCAGCAAATGTTTTTGGGAGGAGACGCGGGGCTGGGCGCAGCAACACCCGTCTCGTCATTACCGGGCCGACGCGCAGCGTCGTGACCCGGTGATCCATCTTCTTCCGAAGACGCGATGGATTGCCGGGTCGAGCCCGGCAATGACGAACCAGAGGACGACGGCGCCTGCGACAGCAGGCGCAGCCACAGATATTGCGCGACGTTGGTGTCCTGATACTCGTCGACCAGGATGAACTTGAACCGGCTCTGGTACTGCCGCAGCACGTCCGGGTTCTCGCGGAACAGCCGGATGCTCTCCAGCAGCAGGTCGCCGAAATCGGCGGCGTTGAGGATCTTCAGCCGTTCCTGATAGCTCGCATAGAGCTTGCCGCCCTTGCCGTTGGCGAACACGGCGGCCTCGCCCGAGGGCACCTGGGATGGCGCCAGGCCGCGGTTCTTCCAGCCGTCGATCAGCCCGGCCAGCATGCGCGCCGGCCAGCGCTTGTCGTCGACGTTCTCGGCCTGCAGCAACTGCTTGAGCAGGCGGATCTGGTCGTCGACGTCGAGCACGGTGAAGTTCGACTTGAGCTGCACCAGCTCGGCATGGCTGCGCAAAATGCGGCCGGAGATCGAGTGGAAGGTGCCGAGCCATGGCATGCCCTCGACCGCCTGTCCCAGCATCTCGGCCAGCCGCGTCTTCATCTCGCGCGCGGCCTTGTTGGTGAAGGTCACCGACAAAATCTCGCTCGGCCGGGCGCGGCCCTGGCTCAGGATATGCGCGATGCGCGTGGTCAGCACCCGGGTCTTGCCGGTGCCTGCGCCGGCGAGCACGAGCACCGGGCCATCGAGCGTTTCGACCGCCTCGCGCTGCTCCGGATTGAGGCCCGCCAGATAGCGCGCGCCACCGGACGCGGCGGCGCGGGCGCGCGCGGCGATGCCGCCGGCGACGGGCTGGTGGTCAGGCGCAGGAAAAGGGCTCACGCGGTTGGGCTCGGTCATCAGCGAATCAGTCTCGTCCCTCTGATGGCATCATACGACGGCATCACGAGGTCTGCAGGAAGGAGCCCTCATAGCAGGGATTGACGGCTATATGGGGCCGGCCGAGGCGTTTTACAGCCCTAATTCGGGGCAGACGGACGCCGCTCCAGCTTCGATGGGCGTTTGTTCCGGCAAATCGCGAATTTTTAGCGGCCCGCGCGCCCGGAACCTTTGTTCCGAGCCACGATTGTCCTGGCAACGGCGCAAGCTCCGCGTCGCTTTGAACCGCAATCGAGAGACAGAGGTCGTGTCATGTTAGGCTGGGTTGTCACCTTCCTGGTTATCGCATTGATCGCCGGCATCCTCGGCTTCGGCGGCATCGCTGGTGCGTCGATCGAGATCGCCAAGATCATCTTCTTCATCGCCATCGTGCTGTTTCTGGTTTCGGCCGTCGTGGGCCTCGCCCGCGGCCGCAGCCGCGTGTAGTCGGCCTCATCCCTGACAATGAGGTCGGCGAAGGGCGCAGTGCCTCGCAAGAGGTGCTGCGCCCTTTGCGTTCTGGGGAGGTGTCAGGCCGGCGCAGTCAGCGCGACCTGCACCTTGGCGAGCGCGGGATCGAGCGCAACGGAGGCGAGGCGCGCATCGTTGGAGAGCGCGGTCAGAGTGAGCGTCTGGTCCTGCACGCGGAAGATCCGGCACAGCGTCGTCGCCTCGGAGGCGTCGCGCAGCATCACCGACAACGGCGCGATGTGGGTCTCGTCGGCGATCTTCTCCGCCACCAGCGCAAGCCGCGTCGCCGCTGCCGCAAGCTGCTCGGTGCGGTGGGCAGTCGTATTGGCCGCAAGCGGCAGGCCTTCCTCGTTGGTGAGCAGCACGGTCTGGAAGCGGCCGACTTCGGCGATGCGGTCGAGCAGCGGCACCAGCTCGCGGCGCCGGCCGGGCCGGCTCGCGAGCTGCGCCAGATCCAGCGAGATACGCTCACGCTCGACCAGCGGCGCCAGCACATCCTCGATCGCGCTGCGCAGGCTGGTCTCCCGCTCGATGGCGTCGTGGCTGCTCTGCTCTTGCAACTGGTCGAGGCTGGCCGCCTGTATTTGCACCTGCCGCCGCAACAGCTCGCGGGACAGCGCGCCCTGGCGGGCGCCGAACAAATAGCCCGAGGTGAGCAGCAGAATGGCGGCGCCGAGGCCGCTCACGATGGCATAGATCGTCATGGTCGCTTCGTCGCTGTGAGTTGACTGCAATCGTCGACGCCCGCAATGCGCAGCACGGCCTTGCGGTCGCCCGCGACCGCCTGGGCATCGCCGCGCGCCTCGCCGGCGCCGGCCGCGCGCACCGACATCCGCTGCGCGGAGAGCCCCTCGCGCTTCAACTGGGCCGCGATCTCCTTGGCGCGCGAATAGCTCAGCAGCACGTTCAGATCCTCGGTGCCGCTGGCGTCGGTATGGCCCTCGATGATGATGGTCGCCTCACCGTGGCGCGCGAGCGCGCGTTGCAGGATCGCCAGCGACCGCTTCATGTCGGCAGGGTTCGGTCGCGCGCTGCCGCGCTCGAAGCCGACCGCCAGCGGGGCGAAGCACTCGGCGGGGGGCTTCGTCGTGCCCTGGGGCTCCGGGGGCGCTGCCGGGGCGATCGGCGGAGTTGGTGGCGCGATCACGACGGGAGCGATTGCGGGCGGCGTCGGCGGCGCGATGATCGGCGCCGGTTCGACGATCCGCGCCTCCCGTTGCTTGGGCGCCGCGTCGGCAACGCGGTCGCCGCGCTGCGGCACGGCCGTCACCGGCATTGCGGCCGTCGCGATCGGCGGCGTGGCGGTGCTTTGCTGCCAGAGCGCTGCGGACATGACGGCGATCAGGGTGCCGGCGACGGCGAAGGCCGCGGCGAGCCAGATCGGCGCCTCCTCGCCGGCCACGGCGCACGCATCGACGCGCATTGCGGGCGACGGCGGAACGGAGTTCGGGGAAGGCGCCAGCATGTCAGCCCACGGGCACCTTGAATTTCGGCGTGATCAGGTCGATGCCGCATTCGAGCCCTGCGCACCACGCGATGAACTGGCGCGACATCGTCGCATCCGGAAACAGCGCGCCGTGCTGCGGGGCGATGATCTCGATGTCGAGCGTGCTGACCATCTGCGCCCACGCCTTCATGACGCGGTTGGAGACCATGTAGCGCCGGTGAAAGCCTTCCATGAAGCGCGTATGCGCCTTGAAGTCACGCACGACGGTGTAGTCGACGCCGATCGAGGCGCCGAGGTCGCCGCTGTAGAGGATCTTCGAGATCGGATCGTAGAGCTGGAAATTGCCCTCGCTGTGCAGGAAGTGCGCCGGCAGCGCGTAGAGCCTGCTGCCTGCGAGGTCGAACACCATGCCCTCGTCGGGAATCGGCTTCAGCCGGTGGGCGACGATGTGGTCGAAGCCGAAATGCGGCACGAAGCGGGTCCATAGCTCGGAGATGTAGGCGTCGGCATCGGTCGTCATCAGCCAGCCGTTGATCGCCGCGACGATGTCGGGGTCCTGGTGCGACAGAAACAGATATTTCAGCCGCCCGCCCGAGAGCTGGCTGAAGGTCTCGCTGAGCACCCTAGAATAGACCTTGTGGCCGCCAGGATCGAGCAGCATGCCGACGCGGTCGTGGATGATGAGATGCTGGTTCGCCTGCACCGCGAGATCGCCGGCGCCGAAATCCTCCAGCAGGATGTTCTTGTGAACGCCGTCGTCATAGAGGACGGTATTGGCCATGAAACTACTCCCGCCGACGCTGCGTCGTCGCCGCGCGCCGGCTCATTGGACGACGGTGCGCTACAGCACCTTCTGCAGCGACCGGACGGCTTCGCGCATGTCGAAGAAGGTGAGCCCGAGCTTGCTGTTCTCGTTGGTGAGCGCGAGCAGCAGCGCGCCGCGGCCGGCGCTGACCAGCACGGCATAGCCGGACTCGCCGCGGATGATGACCTCCTGCAGATGGCTGCGGCCGAGCTCCATGGCGGCGCGGCCGCCGAGCGACAGCAAGGTCGCGGTCATGCCGGCGACCCGCGTCTCCTCCATGTCGGCCGCGAGCACGCTCGCGATCATCAGCCCGTCCTCCGAGATCAGCGCGCAGGCCTCGACCCCGAACGAGTCGCTCTGCAGCTTGCGCAGCACCCGGTTGATTTCATCGAGTCGTGACATCGGCTTCTCCTCGACGGCGCGCGGGGCAAACTTGGAATGAAACTGACTTTGAGCCATGGCGGGATCCTGGGTGTCATCTTGAGCTGTTGAAACGGAAGCGGTCGGAATGTCGGGGTGTGCAGTAATGGAGGAGGGATGCAGCGGGTCGTCCGGGACCAGCGTCGTCGTTTGTTCTGGACCGCCGTCCGGCGCCGTCAGCGCGCGCGTTTCGATCGTATCAACCGCATCGTCGAGCGCGCGCTGCTCGGCCTTGATGCGTGAGCGCGAGACCGGCGGATCCATCGCCTGCAACTGGGTCACCAGTGCCTGGCGTGCCGACTGGTAGACTTCGGCGCGGCGCTCGGGGGAGGAATCCGGCAGGCTCTCCATCGCGCGCGACAGCAGGATGAAGTAGTCGGCGGTGGTCACGGGAACGGCTGCCGCATCCTCATGCGGACCGTGCGCTCGGCTCAGCAGGCTTGCGAGGCGTCCCATCGCTCTCTCGTCAACTCTACGCAACTAACGATGCGTAAGGTTAGGTCGGCACAAGAGACGCGACGAATGATCTGAATCAAATTAACTAGATTCGGGACCAAGCTGCGCAATCCGGCCGTCAGGTCGACCGGGGTCGACCATCGTGCCGCCACGATTGCCACCGTTGCGCCCGATTGATGCCGCGTTCGGCGCAACTGCGCCTCTGTTGCAACCAGAATCAGCTACGATGACGGCGGCGAATTGCAGTACGGGGGAGGGCAATGTGAACGTCCGGGACTATGTGCGGCGCGATGCGACGGCGCTTGCCGCCGCGGTGAAGGGCGGCGAGACCAATGCGGCGGAGCTGCTGCAGCTCGCACTGGCGCAGCACGAGCTGGCCCAGCCGAGGACCAACGCCGTCTGCAGGCTGATGGAGCGCGAGGCCCGTGCGCAGCTCGCCAAGCCTGCCAACGGCCCGCTCACGGGCGTGCCGTTCCTGATCAAGGACTGCGCCCAGGACTATGCGGGCCTTCCGACGGCCTATGGCAGCAAGGCGCTGTCCGGTTTCGTCGCCGGCGAGCATGCCTCGGTCGTCAGACGGTATCTCGAAGCCGGCCTCGTGATCTTCGGCAAGACTAACCTGCCGGAGCTCGCGCTGAAGGGCGTCAGCGACTCCCGCGCCTTCGGCCGCGTCAGCAACCCCTGGAATCCCGCACACACGCCGGGCGGCTCCAGCGGCGGCGCAGCCGCGGCCGTCGCTTCGGGCGTCGTGCCGATGGCCGCCGGCAATGATGGCGGCGGTTCGATCCGCATTCCCGCCGCCTGCTGTGGCCTGTTCGGGCTGAAGCCGTCGCGCGGCCTGGTCTCGTCGGGCCCGGGCTTCGGCGAGTACTGGTTCGGCGCCTCCTGTGAAGGCGTGCTCTCGCGCAGCGTGCGCGACACCGCGCTCGCGCTCGACGTCATCGCGGGCAGTGAGCCGGGCGATCCTTTTCTCACCGCCGAGCCCGGCGTGGTCTACGCCAACGCGGTTGCCCACGATCCCGGCCGCCTGCGCATCGGCTACACGACGGCGTCGCCGATCGGGACGGAGGTGCATGCCGAAGCGAAGCTCGCGGTCGACAACGCGGTGAAGCTGCTGGAGGGCCTCGGTCACGAGGTCGAGGAGGCCACCCCTGACATCGACGGCGCCGCGCTCGCGACCTCGTTCCTGCACATCTATTTCGGCCAGGTCGCGGCGCTGGTGGCCGATGCGCGCGGCAAGGGCGCGAAGCGCGAGGAGTTCGAGCTGCTGACGCGGGTGCTGTCGACGCTCGGCGGCGCGATCTCGGCGGGCGCGCTCACCACGCAGCTGCTCAAATGGAACGGCTTCGCGCGCGCGCTTGCCCGCTTCCATCTGCGCTACGATCTGCTGTTGACGCCGACGCTCGCGCATCCGCCGATCCGGCACGGCCAGGGCGATCCCTCGACCGCCGAGCAGACCTTGCTCGACATGCTCGACCGCATCGGCCTGCTCGGGCTGTTGACGCGCTGGGGCGTGCTCGACGGCATGATCGACAAGATCGCCCGCGACAGCCTGCAATACGTCCCGTTCACGCAGCTCGCCAATCTCACGGGCACGCCGGCGATGAGCGTGCCGCTGCACTGGACCGCCGACGGCCTGCCGCTCGGCGTGCAGTTCACGGGCCGGCTCGGCGACGAGACCAGGCTGTTGCAGCTCGCCCGTCAGCTCGAGCAGGCGCAGCCCTGGTTCGACCGCTTGCCGGACTGGGTGGTGCAGAGCTGACGATCTCAGCGCTTGATGATGACCACTTCGAGATACTCCGACGGCACTACCATCGTGCCGTCCTCGGCGCGATTGAGCGTCCCGATCAGGGCCAGCATGTCGCGCTTGAGATCGGCCTGGCGGTCGCCATCAAGCGCAGCGAAGGCCTTGAGCACCGGACCATAGTAGGTCTTGAACACGTCGACGAAATGCTCGGGCGAGCGGTAGCGCATCGCGAAATGACGCCGATGGCAGCGAATGTCGGCGGCATCGGCGAACATCTCTCGGATGCGTGCCTCGGTGCCCCACAGCGCCGGCGATTTGGCGCCGGCGGGCGGTGGCAGATATTTGCCGAGCGTCTTGAACAACTGGCCGATGAAGCCGTCGGGGGTCCAATTGGCCAGGCCGATCTTGCCGCCGCTGCGGCATACCCGGGTGAGCTCGGCGGCGGCGCGCTCCTGCCGGGGCGTGAACATCACGCCGAATGTCGAGACCACCACGTCGAACGTGCCATCGCCGAACGGAAGCGCCTCGGCATCGGCCTCCTGGAACTGCACGGACAGGCCGTCGGCGGCGGCACGCTGGCGACCGCGGTCGAGCAGGGCAGGCACGTAGTCGGTCGAGACGACGTTGCACCAGCGCCGCGCCGCAGCCAATGTGACGTTGCCGTTGCCGGCGGCCACGTCGAGCACCTTCTGGCCGGCGCGGATGTCAAGCGCCTCGCAGAGTTCCTCGCCGACGATCTGCAGCGTGTTGCCGACGATGGCGTAGTCGCCGGACGACCACGCGCTGTGCTGGCGTGCCTTGAGCGCGGTGAAGTCCGGCTCTGCGGTCACGCCGGCCTGAATTGCAGCTGATGCGGTCATGATGGTCTCCTCCGGAGAATGCAGCGCTGTTGCGCGCGCTGGTGTGTGGAGACGTACGCGGCAGGCCTCGGGCCGCGCTATCCAGATCGCGACACGGCCATCCGGATCGTGAACTTTTCGAGCGCCGCCGATGACCCATAGGCAATTGGACGTCGTCGCATGATGGACGGAGATCAGGTTCCCCTGGCGGCGCGGCAGCCTTTGCCACGCAGCGTACGCCGCGCGCTCGAAGCGATGCATGACGACCTCGGGCGGCGCTGGACGCTGGCCGATCTGGCGAAGATTGCCGGCGTTTCCGGACGGACCTTGCAGCGCCAGTTCGTCAGGTCGATCGGCCGGTCGCCGCAAATGGTCCGGCAGGAGCTCGGCTACGCGCGCGCCCGTGTCGAGTTTCTGCAGGGGCGCGCCGGCGAGAAGGTGATGGACGTCGCTCTGCGCTGCGGCTTCCCGCATTACGGCCGCTTCGCCGCCGGCTATCGTCGCTGCCACGGCGAGACGCCGTCGGAAACCCTGAGGCGGCAGGCGGTCTTGATGGCGCAGCTCGCCGCGTCGCGCACCACCATTGCGCCGGTACGCGACCGGCCGACCATCGCCTTCGCCATGATCGCCACCGATCCGAGCGTGCGCGAGCTGGCGGACGACCTCGCGGCCGAGCTCACGCTGGCGCTGACCCGCGCCGGATTTGCCGTGACGACCCAGCCGCGCGCGGCGCGCTACCGCATGAACGCGTCGCTCCACGCGGATGGCGCGTCCCGGCTGCTGCTGCAGCTGATCGACCAGGACAGCGGCGGGCTGATATGGGCGCATCGCGGCGAGGTCATGCTGCGGTGGGAGGCCGACAGTCACGAACGGTTGGCCGCCCGCGTGGCGGCATCGCTGCTGCAAAGCCTGCGCCGCGCCGAGATCGATCGGGCGCTGCGCAAACCGGATGAGGATCTGACCGCGCAGGATCTCGCGCTGCGCGCCATGCCCGGCGTGCTGTCGCTCGACGCCGACGGCAACCGCAGTGCGCTCGAGCTGCTGCATCAGGCCATCGCCCGCGATCCCCGTCATGCCCTGGCCACGGCGCTCGCGGCCTGGGCCTACGGCCAGCGCGCGGTCTATCATTTCGGCACCGCGCCCGGGCAGGATCGGCAGCTTGGTCGCGCCCTGGCGCAGCGCGTGCCGACTGAGCTTGCGGATGCGACCGTGCTGTGCGTGCTCGGCAATGCGCTCACCTTGCTGGATGAGCTCGCCGAGGCCGAGCAGGTGGTGGGCCGGGCGCTCGCGCTGGATGGCGGTGCCGCCTGGGCCTGGAGCCGCAGCGGCTGGCTCGATGTCTATCGCGGCGATGCCGCGTCGGCGATCGAGCGCTTTCGGATTGCGCTGGATCTCGCGCCGCAGGACCCGCTCGCCTTCAACGCCCTCATTGGAATCGGCTGCGCGCATTTCGCCGCCGGCACCTACGCGGAGGCGGCGCGCTGGCAGCAGCGCGGCCTGCGCGAGCATCCGTCGTCGCTGTGGGTGCACCGGACCATGTGCCCGTCCCACGTGCTGGCGGGTGAGCGGCCGGAAGCCCTGCGCAGCCTGCAGGCGCTGCGTGCCGGCTATCCGGACCTGACCCTGGCCGAGGTCCAGCGCGGCATGCCGCCGCTGCCGGACGCCTATTCGGCCCGGGTATTCGAGGGATTGTCCGACGCCGGCCTGCCGGCGTAGCGGCGGCCGGTCACCGTCATCTCTTCGGCATGCCGATGGCGCGGCCGAGCCCGTCGGGCCGCGGTAGCGTGGCATGCGCCTGCAGCACGCGGGCGATGTTGGCCTGGATGTCCGGCGGAAACGGCGCGACCTTGCGCTTGGTCATGTCGATGTGCACCGACATGTTCTCCGAGGTGGCGGAGACCCAGCCTTCCTCGGCATGGCGCAGCTCCTCGAAGGTGTGCAGCCGCTTCTCGTCGGCGGCGATCAGCCAGACCGCGACCACAACGGGATCGCCGAGATGGATCTCGCGCAGGTACCGCACGTGGCATTCGGCGGTGAAGGTCGAGCCCTGGCGCTCCTTCATGTAGGCGGGACCGATGCCGAGCTCGGCCCAGATCTGGTCGATGGCGCGGTCGAACATCACGTTGTAATAGGCCATGTTGAGATGGCCGTTGTAGTCGATCCATTGCGGCTCGATCTGCATGACCTGCGACAGAAACGGTCCGGCGCCTTGCGCTGTGGGCACTGCATTATCGCTCATCGGCTCTTCCGTTTGCTCCCTTGACCCCTTGATCGTCCTTTGTCACGGTCCGCCCAACTTTCGGAGGAAGCAGTGGCGACGACGATCCCCCATCACGATTTGAAGCGGCCCGCGCCGGAGGCGCTGAAAAGTGCGCTCGACGCGCTCGCGGCCCGCTTCGGCAACAGGCTCATCACCTCGCAGGCGGTGCGCGAGCAGCATGGCCATACCACGACCTGGCTGCCGACGCAGCCGCCGGATGGCGTGGTGCTGGCGCAGGAGACCGCCGACATCCAGGATGTCGTCCGCATCTGCGCGCCAAAGGGCGTGCCGATCATTCCGTTCGGCACCGGCACCTCGCTGGAGGGCCAGGTCAATGCGCCGGCGGGCGGCATCTGCATCGACATGCGCGACATGAACAAGGTGCTGGAGGTGCACGCCGAGGATCTCGACTGCGTGATCCAGCCCGGCATCACCCGCAAGACCCTGAACGAATATCTGCGCGACCAGGGCCTGTTCTTCCCGATCGATCCCGGCGCCGACGCGTCCCTCGGCGGCATGGCGTCGACGCGGGCCTCCGGCACCAATGCCGTGCGCTACGGCACCATCCGCGAGAACGTGCTGGCGCTGAAGGTCGTGCGCGGCGATGGCGAGATCATCAAGACCGGCACCCGTGCCAAGAAGTCCGCCGCCGGCTACGATTTGACGCACCTGTTCATCGGCGCCGAGGGCACGCTCGGCATCATCTGCGAGATGACCATCCGCCTGCGCGGCATTCCCGAGACCATCGCCGCGGCGTCGTGCTCGTTCGAGACCGTGCGCGGCGCCTGCCAGGCGACGATCCTCGCGATCCAGACCGGCATTCCGATGGCGCGCATCGAGCTGCTCAATGCAGCGCAGGTCAGGGCGTGCAACGCCTATTCCAAGCTGACCTTGCCGGAGACGCCGCTTCTGCTGCTCGAATTCCACGGCAGCGCGGCCGAGGTCGCCGAGCAGTCGAAGAACTTCGCCGAGATCGCGCGCGAGTGCGGCGGCGGCGACTTCGCCTGGACCACCAAGCCCGAGGACCGCACCAAGCTCTGGCAGGCGCGTCACGACGCCTATTGGTCGGTGAAGGCGATCCGGCCCGGCGTCGGCGTGGTCGCGACCGATGTCTGCGTGCCGATCTCGCGGCTCGCCGATTGCGTCACCGAGACCGAGGAGGATCTTGCGCGTCTCAAGCTGACCTCGCCGATCGTCGGCCATGTCGGCGACGGCAATTTCCACTGCTCCTTGATGTGCGATGTCGACGATGCCGATGAGATGGCGCGCGGCGACGAGTTCATGCATCGCCTCGTCGAGCGCGCGCAGGCCATGGACGGCACCTGCACCGGCGAGCATGGCATCGGCCAGGGCAAGCAGAAATATCTCGAGTCCGAGCTCGGCCCGGAAGCGCTCGATGCGATGCGCGCGGTGAAGCAGGCGCTCGATCCGCAGAACATCTTCAATCCCGGCAAGATCATCCCGGCGCGCTGACTGGCAATCCGAGCCGAGCTGAGTTTCGGATTTTGGTTCGGCGTGCAGGGCCGCTGCTCACATCTCCCTCCTTGCGGGGAGATGTCGGATCGCGTGACGATTCGCCAAATAGAAAATGCCGCCGCGTTTGACACGCGGCGGCATTTTGTTTCCGTTCAGATCAACGGCAGACGCGGCGCGGTCCCCACGGGGTCGGCCGCACCCAGCAGGTGCGCGGGCCGAAGCCGCCATAGCCATAGGGGCGATAGACGCGCGGGGCGGGCCGGCAACGGCCCCAGCGGTCCGGGAACCAGCCGGGACCGCAGCCGCCGGCGACGCGCTCGACATTGCTGTCCGGAGCAGCCGGCTGGGCCGGCAGCGTGAAGGCCTGCGCGGCCGACGCGCCCAACATGACGGTCGCGGCGAGCAGGGCGGAGGTGAACAGATTGCGCATTGCAGTGCGGTCCTCTCGTTGGTTTCGAAGCAGTGTAGTCCTTAGACGTCGTCGGACAGGTTTTGGTTTCGCAATTTTCTCGACGCCGCGAAACCTCTTCCTGGTACCACAGAGATCTCCATGACACCGATCGCGCGATGCAGCTCTGCTGATCATGTGGCGCATCGCTGCAGTTTGGTCGCCGTCGTGCGGTGTTCTAGCAGACATTCGCTGCAAGGAACATGAACGATCAGCGACGCGTCCTGCTGGCTTTCGTCGCAGGCGGCATCATTTGCCGCCTTGCTGCGCCTTTGCGTCCTTCAGCGCCGTCCTGCAGCCGTCGGAGAGCTTGTCGAACTTCTCGATCATGCATTGCTTGATGCGGCCGCCGCCCGGCATGATTCCAGTACAGAGCGTACGCACATCGTCGCCGCAGGCCTGGCGCATGGCGCTCCTGTCCTGAGCCTGGGCGGCGGTGCTGGAGATGACTATCAACAGCAGCGGAAGCAGCTTGTGCATGATCGGTGATCCCTTGCTTTTGCCGCGGCCGACGGGCCGGGCATCGTGAGGCGGATGTCTCGCCGATGAGTTTAGCGCGGGTATGTCGACCGTCGCCGCGACGTGTAACCGTTTGTATCACGAGGTCACCGCTTGGAACGCAAGCGTCGACCTGCCGCCGAGGTCGTCGTTGACCACGGCGCTCTCGGACACCCTTCCCTCAAACGTGCACATCCGACGCAACGGCCCGCAGCTTCTGCAGCGCGTGATCGACGCTGTGGAACACGCGATCCCGCGGCAGCACATCGTACAGGCCGAACCGTTCGAAGGCTTCCTGGGCCCGCAGCGACTCCAGCCGCGCCACCGCGAACACGATACCGGTCTCGTTGCAGATATGGATCACGTCGCGCAGAGTCTGCGCGGCGGTGAAATCGATCTCGACGATGGCGCTGGCCTCGAACACCACCAGCCGCGGCTTGCGGCTGCGCAGCAGGCGCTGCATGTCGGCGCGGAACGTCGCTGCATTGAGGAAGCTGAGCGGGGCCTGGAAGCCGACCACGGCGATGTCGGACAGATCCTCGCCCTTGATCTGCGGATGCGCCGGCCACCAGATCGTCGTGTCCGGCACGCGCTGGAAGGCGATGAGGTGGGCGCGTGTCGTGCTCCAGATGCCGTGCAGCAGCGACAGCGCAATGCCGAGCGCGACGCCCTGCTCGATTGGCAGCGCGACGATCGCCACCGCGGTCGCCAGGATGAGCAGGAACTCGCCCTTGGACGCGCGATAGACGCTTGTGATCTGCGCGACGCGGATGATGCGTAGTGCGACGAACAGCAGCACGCCGCCGAGCGCCGCTTCCGGCACATTCGCAAGCAGTCGGGCTCCGAACAGCACGAGCAGCAGCACGATCGCGGCGGCGAGCAGGCCCGCGACCTGGGACCGGCCGCCGGTCTCGACCACGATGCCGGTGCGCGGCGGACTGGCATTGACCGGAAACGCGCCGAACAATCCGGCGAGCAGGCTGCCGGCACCGGCGCCGAGGAAGTCGCGGTCGACATCGGCGGAACCATCGGGATCGGAAGGGAACGAGCGCGTCGTCGCCGACGTCTGCACCATCACCACGACCGCGATCAGGAAGGCGAGCGGGATCAGCTTCGCCCATTGTTCCGGTCCGATCAGCGGCACGGACGGCATCGGCACCGTGCCGGCGATCTCGCCGATGACGGGCACGCCGCCCCCCTTCAGCCCGGCCGACACCACGAACAAGGTCGAGGCCGCGAGCGCGATCAGCGCGCCGGGTATGCGGGCGCTGATCCGCTCGCAGACCGTGATGGTCGCGAGCACGCCGAAGCCGATGAGCATCGTGTACGCGTTGGCCTTGCCGAGTTCGCCCGCCAAGGTGGCGATCCGCGCCAGCGTTGGCCCGCTCGGTGACGGCAGGCCGAGCACGCCCGGCAATTGCGAGACGATGATGTGCACGGCAATGCCGGCCAGGAAGCCCACGGTGACCGGCACCGACAGCACGTTGGCGATGCCGCCGAGCCTGAAGCCGCCGGCCAGCACCAGCATGACCCCGACCAGCAGCGCCAGCGCCGCGGCCAGGCTGCCGTATTCGGGCGTGCCGCTGGTCGCGAGCAGCGCCAGGCCGCCGGCGAAGATCGGCGTGATCGTGGAATCGGCGCCGCAGGACAGGAAGCGGTTGGCGCCGAACAGCGCGAACCCCAGGGATCCCGCCATGAAGGCGAAGAAGCCGGTCTCGGGCGTGAAGCCGCCGAGCTTGGCGGTCGCCATCTGCTCGGGAATCGCGATCGCCGCCAGCGTCAGCCCGGCGGCGAGATCGGCGGGCAGGGCGCTGATCCGCCAGCCTCGCAGGGAGCGGAGCATCGGCCAATGATGATTGCCGTCGTGGCGTGGTTGCTCGGTCATGTCGATGTCTCCGAGTGCATCGCGGCCGAGCTGTTCGTCCGCTCACGCAAGATCGCGATCCCAAGGTGGCTCGGGCGCGAACGCCGCGGCGAGGTGGTCGATGAAGGCGCGCACCTTGGCCGATGGCGTGCGATCCGGCAGGTAGACGGCATGCACCGCCAGCAGGTCCGATGGCGGCACGTCGAGCGTCAGCGGCACCAGCCGTCCTGCGCGGATCTCGTCGCCGACGATGAAGGTCGGCTGGTAGATCACGCCTTGCCCGGCCAGGGCGGCGGCGAGCAGCGCATCGCCATTGTTGGCGCGCAGATTGCCGCTCACGGTGACGTCGATGGCCGCCTTGCCGCCCATGCGCCAGCGCGACGGGCCGGCCGCCGCCAACGTATAGCCGAGGCAGTTGTGGCCGGCGAGATCGGCCGTGGTGCGCGGCGTCCCGTGGGCGGCGAGATAGGACGGCGCCGCGCAGACCATCATCCGGCACGGCGCGAGCCGCCGCGCCACCAGGCTGGAGTCCTTGAGCGTGCCGATGCGGATCGCGAGATCCCAGCCTTCCTCGATCAGGTCGACGAGCCGGTCGTTGAGGCCAAGCTCGACGCTGACGCCGGGATAGAGCGCGGCGAAGCTTGCAAGCAGCGGCGCGATCTGGCGCGTGCCGAAGGCGAGCGGGACATTGAGCCGCAACAGGCCGCGCGGCTCGACCCGGTCGGCCGCGATCGCGCTCTCGGCCGCCTCGAAATCGCCGAGCACCCGCTCGGCAAGGTCGAGATAGCGGCGTCCGGCCTCGGTGATGGTCAGCCGGCGCGTGGTGCGGTGAAACAGCTTGGTGCCGAGTCGCGTCTCCAGCGCTGCCAGATGTTTCGTGACCATCGTTGGCGACATGCCAAGCGCACGCGCGGCCGCCGACAGGCTGCCAGAACTGGCGATCCGCGACATCACTTCCAGTCCAGTCAGACGGTCCAGCATTCAGCCTCACTCGCCGGGTGTGAGGTGTCTCGCTAGCAGACTCGTGAGGTGCGGGGAATCATCACTCTTGCGGACGGGGGCGGGGGTGGGCGTCCGTCATAACGATGGCGCGAATCAGTCGCGCTGCCTTCGCGTCATCGCACTGCAAGTGAAAAGATGTCGCAACAAATTCGGGTTCTCGCCGGTATCAGTTGCCGCGCCACAGTGCAGTCCCGAACAATGCCGCATTTGATCACTTCCTGACCCAAAGCGGGTCAACTTGGTGCCCGACTTCGTTTTCAGTTTCCGCCCCGCGCGAGCGCCTTCTGGGGATGCACTCGCTTGCACATGTATTGAGTTTGTGAGGATGGGTTGATGAAAGCAGTGTACACTCTTGCTGTTGCCGCCTGTGGCGTCCTGCTTGCCGGCACGGTCGCGCAGGCAGGAGATTTCAGGGTCCAGCGGCCCGTAGCAGTCTACGATGCCCCGTACTACAATTGGACCGGCTTCTATGCCGGCGCATTCGCCGGGGGCGCGCACGGGCTGTGGACCATCGACTTCTATCGCAACAACAATCACGGCCATGCCGAGGAGGGCGCTGATGGCGTGGCCTTCGGCCTCTATGGCGGCTACAATTATCAGTTCGCCAATCGCTTCGTGGTCGGCGCCGAGGTCGATCTCGGCCGGTCCACCGCGTCGCAGAGCAACGACATCTTCGACAACGATTCGTCCTACGCCAAATACGGCATGTTCGGCTCGGTCCGCGCGCGCGCCGGCTATGCGTTCGACCGCTTGCTGGTCTTCGGCACGCTCGGTGTCGGCATCGCCAACTTGACCAACAATATCCAAAAGGGCCGCAACGCCGGCGAGCAGGTGGTGTGGGAGGATCAGGTGAAGGCCGGCCTCACGACAGGCGTCGGTGTCGAATACGCCTTCACCAGCAACTGGGTCGGACGCGGTGAATATGTCTACACCGACTACGGCAACGTGACGCTGTTCAATCGCGACGGCAACCGTGCCGACTTCAAGAACGAACTCCACCTGATCCGCGTTGGCGCGAGCTACCGGTTCTGATCGGGAGCGGCGGCATGTGCCCCCGGTTTCCGGAGGCATGTCGGCGTCATGCAACGGTGGACGAACGGGGCGTCGGCATTCGAGGCGCCGTGGCGTCGGTGCGTAAGGCGGTACGTCCACGACGAACCGCCTGCCACCTCACCTCAATGGTTTGAGCTGTCTTTCCTGGCGGCCAGATTATCGTCTCCCAGGGAATGATCTATGTCTCGGCACTATCCATTGGGAGCCCGAGATGATCGATTCGCGCACTGCACCCTACGCCGCCCTGCTGCTTCGCCTGACGCTGGGTGGCTTGTTCCTGGCCCATGCCAGCCTCAAGCTGTTCGTGTTCAGCCCGGCCGGCACTGCAAAATTCTTCGGCAGCATCGGCCTGCCGCCCGAGCTCGCCTACCTCGTCATCACGGCCGAGATCCTCGCCGGCATCGCGCTGATCCTCGGCGTCTACACCCGCTGGGTGGCGCTCGCCGCCGTGCCGATCCTGCTCGGCGCCATCTTCACCGTCCATGGCTCCGCGGGGTTCTTCTTCAACAATCCGAAGGGCGGCTGGGAGTATCCGGCGTTCTGGGCCGTCACGCTGGTGATCCAGGCCCTGCTCGGCGACGGCGCCTATGCGCTGGGCAGCCTTCGCAGCGGTCTTGCCGGCGGGCAGTTGCGCAACGCGCATTGATCGTCATGGTTGGTTGACTGCCGCGACAATCTCAGTGTCGTCCCCGCGAACGCGGGGACCCATAACCACAAGCGGACTTGGGTTGAGCACGCTGGTCGACGCGCAGCCTGCCTCAAATGCCGATCACGCGGTATGGGTCCCTGCTTTCGCAGGGACGACAGCTGTGGGTTGGGTTGGCAGCTGAACATCCGTCTAGAGAACGAGGAGCCATGACATGACCCTGCCCAGCATCTTCCTGTCGCACGGCTCGCCGATGCTGCCGCTCACGGATTCGGCCGCCCGCGACTTCCTCGTCGGCCTCGGCGGCAGTCTGCCGCGGCCGAAGGCGATCCTGGTGATCTCGGCGCATTGGGAGACCGACATCCCCGCCGTCAATGCGGTCGCCGTCAACGAGACCATCTACGACTTCTACGGCTTTCCGCGCGAGCTCTATCAGTTGCGCTATCCCGCGCCGGGCGCGCCCGATCTCGCGCACGCCGTGGCGGCGCGGTTGCAGGCGGCCGGCCTGCCGGTCGGCATCGACCGCGCGCGCGGCCTCGATCACGGCGCCTGGGTGCCGCTGCTCCTGATGTATCCGCAAGCCGACATTCCGGTGCTGCAGCTCTCGATCCAGACCGAGCGCGGTCCAAGGCATCATCTCGAACTCGGCCGCGCGCTGGCGCCTTTGCGCGAGGAAGGCGTGCTGATCATCGGCAGCGGCAGCTTCACCCACAATCTCGGCGAATTCCGCAAGCGCCGGCTCGACATCGACGACCCCGCGCCGTCCTGGGTGGTCGACTTCGCCGACTGGGTGCACAACGCCGCGATCGAAGGCCGCGTCGACGATCTCGTCGACTACCGCCGTCTCGCTCCGCATGCGCGCGACAACCATCCGACCGACGAGCACTTCCTGCCGCTGTTCGCAGCGATGGGCGCGGCCGGCGAGGGCGGGCGCGTCGAGCGCCTGCACAACAGCGCCAATTACGGCGTGCTGCGCATGGATGTCTATGCGTTCCATGGCGTCGACGAGGCGAGGGCAGCGGCGTGAGCCGCTGAACTCATTAGTTCTGCAATGTCCAAGCCGCCGTCATTCCGGGGGGAGGGCCGCTCGCCTTGAACCCGAAATCTCGATATTGGCTGACGTCTTCTACTAATCACGAGCGATGGCGGAGCGTTGCCTGCCCGTCGGGTTACTATGTCGCAGGTGATTTCGCTTGTGTCGTCGGGCAAATCACCGCGATCCTCTCGCGCATCCCGCCTCACTTGCGGAGGGGCGTTGCGCGCGATCGTCACGACACGCGAGGCGGGGAGCGGTGGCCGCGAGAACTCGCAGCATGTCCTTTTCGATGTGCGGACGAACGATGCTCTTGCGGACGTGAAGTTGCAGGGTTCTGATACCTCGACGCTGGTATCACCGCGCAACGCGTGAAACGCGTTGTCGCGCATGGCGGCCAACAAGCCGAGCGCCAGGAAGCCTGCATATAAGCGTGAAGACCATCGCGCAGGGAGGGCCGGGTGATCTCGGCTAAACCTGTGGTACCTGCCGCCTGCATTTTTTTGAGCAGGCGGGCCACGGGCGCGGCCAGCGCCCGGCCTTCCCTGCGCCCTCCTGATTGATGAGGGTGAGCAGCTAAGCACAGCTCGGGCGCGATGGCGCCGCGAGAAAGCGCAGCCATGACCCAGCGAAGCTCGCCACACACGCGGTGTCGTCCCGGCCTTGAGCCGGGACCCATAACTACCGGCGTGAATGAGACGGATGACCGCCAGCCATATCCCTCGCGAGATCACGCGGTATGGGTCCCGGCGTTCGCCGGGACGAGTGCGTCCGTGAGGACGCTTTGTTGGAGTGGTGAAAGTCCGCTCTGGAGTTGGTCGCAACTCCATAATCGAAGGTAACTGCGTCGCCGTGAGGCGGGGTGGAGAGCAACCGGAGGTGAACTGGCAGTCCGTAGGAGCACGAACCTGATTCGGCGGGGAGCTGTGGCGAGCCTGCTCGTCCTTGGCGAAGCCTGGAAGCAACCCTCGGCGCTGATGCGACGACCAAAGCGACCGAAGGACAGTCCACGTGGTTGAGGTCGGAATGTCGGGAAGGCAAAGCGGAGTAAGCGGAGAGACCTGACGCTCAGGTGAGGGCGTCAGGAGTCAGAGCCTTCATAATACCGTGGTCCGTTTTGACGGCGAGAGGGGCGGGAAGCAAAACCGTCCTGAGGGAAGGGAGGCAGGAAGCTGGATGTGTGAGGTTGGGAGATGAAGCAAGAGAACCCCGGCAGTGCCGACAAGGCTACGCAAGGGGGAGACGTCGCCGGCGGACAACCGCGGACTTTGTGGTGGATGGAAGCTTCGATCTGGGCCGCGCGCATGGTGTCGGCGCTGGGCAACGGCGTCAAAGGAGGCAAGTGAACGCCTTCTTCAAAAGCCAAGGACTGTTCACCTTCGACGCAGCCCTGGAACAACTCAGACACCCCCGATGAGGAAACCAGCGACTGGAGAGCCGTATGCGGGAGAACCGCACGTACGGTTCGGAGGGAGGGGAGGCCAAAAGCCTTCCCTACCCCTATCAGCTGGGCAGAGGGAATAGTGCGCCGCACACATGACCTCGGAGGTAACTGACACGGGATGGCGCGGCGTAGAAAATCCTTGACCCCTCCGCATGCAGATGATGCGAAGGATGCACCAGGGAGTGAAACAACAATGCGCCTGCCGTTCTATTATGGCTGGGTCATCGTCGCCGTGACCTTCGTGACGATGGCCGTCGGCGTCAATGCACGCACGGCGTTCTCGCTGTTCTATCCGCCGATCCTCGCCGAATTCGGCTGGGACCGCGGCGTCACCGCCGGCGCGTTCTCGTTCGGCTTCGTTGCCTCCGGAATCGTCAGTCCGCTGATCGGACGGCTGATGGATCGCACCGGCCCGCGGGCCGTAATGGAACTCGGCGTCGCGCTGATGGCCGGCGGCCTGTTGCTGGCGCCGCTGACCTCGCAGCCCTGGCATCTCTACATCACGATCGGCGTGATGGTCGGCGCCGGCAGCGTCTGCCTCGGCTATTCCGGCCAGTCCCTGTTCCTGCCGAACTGGTTCATCCGCCGCCGCGGGCTGGCGATCGGCATCGCCTTTGCCGGCGTCGGCATCGGCTCGATGACGCTGTTGCCGTGGGTGCAGCATATGATCGCGCAGACCAACTGGCGCACGGCCTGCACCGCGATGGGCATCGTCGTGCTGGTCGTGCTGGCGCCGATCAATCTGCTGCTTCGCAAGAAGCCGGAGGAGATCGGCCTGCGTCCCGACGGCGACGCCGCGCCGCTCGCCCATGCGGCCAAGCCGGTCTCCAACATCGTCGACGCCGCCTGGGCCGGCACCGACTGGACGTTGTCGCGTGCGCTGCGCACGGGCCGGTTCTGGTGGCTCGCGCTGGGCTATTTCTTCGGGCTCTATGTCTGGTACGCGGTGCAGGTGCACCAGACGAAATACCTGCTCGAGATCGGCTTCAGCTCGAGCGTCGCGGTGTGGGCGCTCGGGGCCGTCAGCCTGCTCGGGATTCCCGGCCAGATCGCGCTCGGCCATTTGTCGGATCGTCTGGGGCGCGAGGCGGTGTGGGGATTAGGCTGTCTCGGCTTCGCGATCTGCTTCGCCGCGCTGATCGCGCTCAAGGCCGCGCCGTCGCTCGTGCTGATCTACGTCATGGTGGCGACGCAGGGCGCGCTTGGTTACGGCCTGACCTCGGTGATGGGCGCGGTCGCGCTGGAAATATTCCAGGGCGCGCATTTCGGCAGCATCTTCGGAACGCTGATGCTGATCGGGCTGTGCGGCGGCGCAGCAGGGCCGTGGGTGACCGGCGTGCTCTATGACTACACCCTGAGCTACACGCCGGGCTTCGTGATCGCCTTCCTCGGCGCCTTCGTCTCGGCGGCGGCGATCTGGATCGCGGCACCCCGCAGGGTCCGCCTCGTCGCCGGCCAATTGCACAGGTTAAGGACGGCAGGGGCCACGGCGTGATGTGTGATCCGGCCGACTTGCCATCGCCGCGCGGCCGTGAGCTAATCGGCCAATCCAAGGGAGGGACCACATGAACGAGCATGTCCAGGCCGCCAAGGCTGCGCCGCTGTTCAATCCGCTGTCGCCGGAGTTCATCCGCGACCCCTATCCCTTCTATGCGCAACTGCGCGACAACGATCCGATGCATGTGACGCCGTTCGGCGCGTTCCTCGCCAGCCGGCACGCGGAATCGAGCCTGGTGCTGCGCGACAAGCGCTTCGGCAAGGACTTCGTCGCGCGTTCGATCCGGCGCTACGGTCCCGACATCATGCAGGAGCCGGTGTTCCAGAGCATGCGGCATTGGATGCTGCAGCAGGACCCGCCGGACCACACCCGGTTGCGCGGCCTGGTCGTGAAGGCGTTCACCGCGCGGCGCGTCGAGGACATGCGGCCGCGCATCCAGGAGATCGTCGACCGCACGCTCGATCAGGTGATCCCGCAGGGCCGGATGGACCTGATCGAGGACTTCGCGTTCAAGCTGCCCGTCACCGTGATCTGCGACATGCTCGGCATTCCCGAGGAGCATCGCGAGGCGTTCTACAAGAGCTCGCGCGAGGGCGGCCGACTGCTCGAGCCGGTGCCGCTGTCGAAGGCCGAGATCGCCGAGGGCAATGCCGGCAACGCCGTGTCCAAGGCGTATTTCCAGCACCTGTTCGAGTTGCGCCGGAAACATCCCGGCGACGATCTGACGACGCAGCTGCTGCAGGCCGAGGAGGATGGCGCCAAGCTCAGCCATGAGGAGCTCACCGCCAACATCATCCTGCTGTTCGGCGCGGGGCACGAGACCACGGTCAACCTGATCGGCAACGGCCTGCTGGCGCTGCACCGCAATCCGGACCAGTTGGCGCTCTTGAAGGCGCGGCCGGCGCTGATCACCAACGCGATCGAGGAGTTCCTGCGCTACGATTCCTCGGTGCAGCTCACCGGGCGGGTCGCGCTCGAGGATATCGAGGATCTCGGCGGCCGGCGGATTCCTGCGGGCGAGAGCGTGCTGTGCCTGCTCGGCTCGGCCAACCGCGATCCCGCCGTGTATCCGGACAATCCGGAACAGCTCGATATCACCAGGCCAAACGTGAAGCCGCTGTCGTTCGGCGGCGGCATCCATCATTGCCTGGGCGCGCAGCTTGCCCGGATCGAGGCCGAGATCGCGATCGGAACCCTGCTGCGGCGGCTGCCGGAGCTGAAGCTGGACGATCCGGACAACCCGGAATGGCGGCCGACCTTCGTGCTGCGCGGCCTCAAGCGGCTGCCGGCCCACTGGTAACCATCTTCGTTAACGGAGTTGTGCAACGCCCCCGGAAAGACCGACAGCGCTGTGACTTCGCCATACTTAATCCTATATGATGCAGCGCTCCGGTATCGATGCCAGTGGGCCGCGGCCGCATTGGTTTTAAGGTTGGGACACCGGAGCGTTGTCCTTTGAGGGAGACCCCGTGCAGACGACCCTGCTCGGCTTGGCGATTGCCTTCATCCTTGCGCTCCTTGCTGCGCTGATCGGCCCGTACTTCGTCGACTGGAACCAGTTCCGGCCGCAGTTCGAGGCCGAGGCGAGCCAGGTCATCGGTGTGCCCGTGCGGGTCGCCGGTGCGCTGGATGCACGGCTGTTACCGACGCCGACCTTAAGGCTGCGCCAGGTCACGTTCGGCGGCGCCAACCATCTCGGCAAGCTGCGCGCCGACAAGCTCGACGTCGAGTTCAGCCTCGGCGATCTGATGCGCGGGGAATGGCGGGCGAACGAGCTCACCATCGGCGGCATGGCCGCCGATCTCGGCCTCGATGCCAAGGGCCTGGTCGACCTGCCGGCTGCCTCCGGCCGCTTCAATCTGGCCGCGCTCGCGATCGACCGGCTCAATCTCACCGGCCGCGTCGCCCTGCACGACGCAGCCAGCCGCTCGACGCTGGAGCTGACCGACATCGTCTTCTCCGGCGACGTGCGTTCGCTGGCTGGCTCCCTGCGCGGCGACGGCGCCGTGTCGATCCGCGGCGGCCGCTACCCGTTCCGGGTGTCGTCGAGCCAGGACAAGGACTCCAACGGCCTGCGCGTCCACCTCAACATCGACCCGGGCGAGCGTCTCGTGATGGCCGACATCGAAGGCCTCATCAGCTTTCCCAACCGCTCGCCGAAGTTCGAGGGCGCGCTGACGCTGTCGTCGCCCCCGAAAGAGCAGGGCGCCGACAACGACAAGCCCGCCCAGTCTGCGAAGGAGCCGTCCGCAAAGCAGGCCCAACAGGCCAAGACACGTCCGCTGAACCAGGCCGGCGCGACGCCTTGGCGCATCGCCACCAAGATCGTCGGCGACCAGGCGACGGCCAAGCTCGACCAGATCGAGGTCAGCTTCGGCCAGGAGGATCGCTCGCTGAAATTCGCAGGCAGCGGCGACGTCCGTTTCGGCGCCGCCCCCGTGCTGAAAGCCTCACTGTCCGCACGCCAGCTCGATGCCGACAAGCTCCTGGCCGGCGGTGACGACGTCAAGGACCGGCGGGCGATTGCGCCCGCGCTGGTGCTGCCGGCGCTGCGCAACTGGATTGCACAACTGCCGACCTTGCCGATGCCGGCCAACGTGCAGTTCGCGACCGAGCAGATCATGCTCTCCGGCCGCCCGGTGCAGAACTTCACCGCCGACTTGCACAATGAGCCGTCGGCATGGAGCCTCGAGAAGGTCGATCTGCGCGCGCCCGGTTCGACGCGGCTGACCTTCCGGACCATCGGCATCTCGACCTCGGTGACATCGGGCTTCACCGGCGCGCTCGATCTCGAATCGTCGGAGCCCGATACGCTGGTGGCCTGGCTGCAGGGCCGCAGCGACAGCAGCTACCGCACCCAGCGTCCGCTGCGGCTGCGCGGCGACCTCAACGTGGCGCCGGAGCGGATCGCGATCGACAGCCTCAAGGCCGATATCGACGGCGGCTCCGTCGATGGACGCGTCGCTCTCGTCAACCGGTCGGCCGGGCCGGGCTCGCGTTTCGAAGCGGTGCTGAAGGGCGACCGGCTCGACCTCGACGCGGCGATGGCCGTGACCCGGTCGCTGGTCGGCGTCACCGGCGAGTGGCCCGCCGAGGCCACCGTGGCGCTCGACGTCGGCCGCGCCAAGCTCAGCGGCCAGGAGCTGCGTCCGCTCACCGCGCGCTTTTCCTACGATCCCAAGACCATCGCCATCGACCAGATCAAGTTTGGCCAGAGCGGCGGCGTGACGAGCGAGGGCTCCGGCCGTTTCGATCGCGCCGACGCGACCGGGCGGCTGGTCGTGACCTCGATGGCCGGCTCGCTCAAGGAGATCACGGCGCTGGTGCAGCCGTTCGCGCCGCAGATCGCCGCGCGCTTCGATGCACTCGGCACGCCTGCCGGTGCTGCCCGGTTGAAGCTCACGCTCGATCTCGCCAAGGATCCTGCCAATGCCGACCGCAGCCAGGCCAAGGCGGTGCTTGATCTCGATGCGCCGCAACTCAAGGGCTCGGCGACGCTGACGGCCAAACCGTCGGCGGCGGCGCTGCGCAGCTTCGAGGTCGACGCGATCGATCGAACCGAGCTTGGGATCGAGAGCCGCGTCGCGGCCGAGCAGGGCAATGTCGTGCTGGCGCTGCTCGGGCTCGATCGCGTCGCGGCGGCCGGCAACGGTCCGGCCCAGTTCGACGCCAGCGTGACCGGCAGCTGGCGCACGCCGCTACGGGTGAATGCGAAGCTGTCCGGCGCCGGGCTCGATGGCGATGCGCAAGGCTCCGTCGATCCCTGGGGGGACACCGCCAAGGCCAACGTCAATCTGCGCCTGCGCAGCGCCAATCTGTCGCCGTTGTTCGGATTGAAGCCGCAGGATCCGGCGGCGCAGAACATCCGCCTGTTCGGCCGTCTCGGTCTTTCCAACAATCGCGTGACGCTCGACGACATCGACAGCACGGTCGGTGGATCGCGGCTGCGCGGCCGGCTCGCCCTGGTGCTCGACGAGGACAAGCAGATCGATGGTGAGCTCGGGCTGGACGCGCTCGACGTGCCGCAAGTGTTCTCGGTGCTGGTCGGCGCAGCCGGGCGTGAGCAGGCCGAGCCTCTCGGCGCAGGTCTCTTGAAGGGATGGCGCGGGCGGGTCTCGTTCCAGGCCCTCAGCGGCGCCATTCTGAACGGCACTGATCTGCGTCCGCTGGGCGGCGCCATCAAGAGCGACGGTCAGTCGCTGAGCATCGAGAACCTCAAGGGCAAGCTCGGCGGCGGCGACGTCACCGCGACCGTCGATGCGCGCTCCAACGCGAATGGTCTCGTCCTGAACGGCCGCGTCGAGCTCGCCGGCATCGACGGCAACGCGCTGCGCTATCACAGCCTGAAGATGCCGACCGGCAAGGTTTCGGCGCAGATGACGCTCGCCGCCGAAGGGCGCAGCGTGCAGGCACTGGTCAACGCGCTCTCGGGCAATGGCACGGTGACGCTCGACAATGCGGCGCTCCCCAATCTCGACCCGCGGGCGTTCGATGCGGCGTTGCGCGCGGCCGACGCAGGCCAGGTGAGCGACGACGGCAAGTTGCGGCAGGTGATCGAGCCGGTGCTGACATCGGGGACGTTGCCGGTCGCGTCTGCTCAGATCCCCTTCATCATCCGCGATGGCCGGCTGCGTGTCGGCGCCACCACGCTCGAAGCGCAGGGCGCCCGCGCCGTCGTGTCCGGTGGCTTCGACATTCCTGCCGACCAGGCCGACATTCGCGCCAGCCTGAGCGCGAACACCGTCGGCAACGCCAACAGCCGTCCCGAGATCCAGCTGTTCGTGATCGGCACGTCCGAGGCGCTGACGCGCGCGGTCGACGTCACCTCGCTGTCGTCGTGGCTCGCGGTGCGTGCGATCGATCGCGAAACGCGGCGTCTGGATGCGATCGCGCGCGGCGAGGTGCCGCCGGCCTATCCGTCGTCCACCGCGTCGCTGCCCGGTGCACCCGAGGCTGGCCCGGCCGCGCCGAGCGCGGCCGACGTGCCGCTGCCCGGGCGTGATCCGCGGCGTGAGCCGCGCGCCAAGCTCGGCGGTCCCCGCGCCGTCGTGCCGCCGCTGACCCAGCCGCTCTCCGCTCCCGCGCCTCAGCCGGCGGCACCGGTGGCATCGAGCCAGCCGCAGGTCGCGCCCTTGCCGCCGCCGGTCGAGATCAAGCCCGCGCCGGGTGCGCTGCCGCCGCGCCCCAGGCCCGTGCCGCGTCCGCCGGTCGTGCTGACGCCGCCGGGCAGCCCATGATGCCGGCTGACGGCGTGCGGGGACCGCGCCGATGATGACGTTGCGACAGGTCGAGGTCATCCGCGCGGTCATGGTGACGGGCACCATCAACGGCGCTGCGCGCCTGCTGAAGGTGTCGGCACCGGGCGTCAGCCGTCTGGTGAAATACACCGAGCGTTCGCTCGGCATCCGTTTCTTCCAGCGCCAGAACGGCCGCTATTTCCCGACCCCCGAGGCGCAGAACATCTTCGAGCAGATCAACAGCGTCTACGAGAAGGTCGACGATCTCAGCTACATCATCTCCAACATCGGCCGCGGCGCGCTGTCGGAACTGCGCGTCGGCTCGGTGCCCAGCATCTCCCAGGTGATGGTGCCGCGCGCGATCGAGCGTGTCCGCCGCCGCTATCCCGATCTCGGCATCGACATCAACATTCTCAAGATCGAGGAAGCGATCGACTATCTGATGCTGGGCAAGGGCGAGTGCGTGGCGATGAGCTACCGACTCGATCATTCCGGGCTCGAATTCCTGCCGCTGGCCTCGGGCGAATTGTTCTGCATCGTGCCGCCGGGACACGAGCTCGCCGGCCGCAAGCAGGTCTCGGCTGCCGAGATGACGCGCTATCCGCTGATCGGCATCGATCCCAACGACCCCTACGGCCGGATCATGGCGGAGATCTTCGCGCGCAACAAACTCAGCTACAACATCTCGATCAAGGCGCGCTTCGGCACCACGGTCTGCGCGCTGGTGAAGGCCGGGCTCGGCATCGCGGTGATCGACCAGTTTACGGTCGCGCATGGCGGCTATCCCGGCATCGAGTTGATCAAGATTGCCGAGCCCACGCGGTTCGACACCTACATCGCCGTCAAGCGCGGCACGCCGCTGTCGCTCTACGCCGAACACTTCATCGACTGCCTGCGCGCGGAGATGCGCGCGCTGGAGCCCGGCCGGCGTCAGGCGGCCAAACCGGCGAAATCCGGCGGCGGCAAAAAATAACATAATGTTAGGTTCAGCCGATATTTGAGTAATTGTGTTAGCGAGCGAACGCGCTATCGTCTGCATCGGAATCCGCGCGTGCGACGCTCGCACGTCACAGCAGCAAGAGACAAAAGCGAACGTGCCCGATCTTTCCGCGCTCAAAGCCCGCAAATTCCTGACCGGCTTGATCGGTGCGCCGATCGCGCATTCGGCTTCTCCCGCGATGCACGAGCACGCGGCGGCGGCGCTCGGCGTCCGCTGCCATTACCAGCTGATCGAGGTGGCCGGTGCCGATCGCGCGGGTCTGGCGACGCTGCTTGAAGGCGTGCGCCGGCTCGGCTTTGCCGGGGTCAATGTGACCTATCCCTACAAGGAAGCTGTGGTCGAGCTGCTCGACGAACTCGCGCCGAAGGCGGCGGCTATGGGCGCCGTCAATACCGTCGTCGTGCGCGATGGCCAGCTGATCGGCCACAATACCGATACCACCGGCTTCGAGCGCGCGGTGGCGCCGCTGGCGGCGCAGACCAACCAGGGTGCGGTGGCGCTGGTCGGAGCCGGCGGGGTGGGCAAGGCAATCGCCTTCGCACTTGCGAACCTCGGCGTCGCAGGCCTTCGCATCTACGACACCGAGCGCGCCCGTGCCGAAAAGCTCGCGAGCCTGTTGCCGGCGGGCAGAGCGTATACGGTGGTCGACAGCGTCGAAGCGGCGCTGCAGGGGGCAGCGGGCGTCGTCAACGGCACGCCGATCGGGATGCTGCCGAACCGCGGTACGCCGGTGCCAGATCAATTGCTGCGTGCCGATCTCTGGGTCGCCGATGCCGTCTATTCGCCGCTGTGGACGCCGCTGCTGAAAGCCGCCAAGGCCAAGGGCGCGCGCGTTCTGCTCGGCCGCGAGCTTGCGATCTACCAGGCCGCCGACGCGTTCGAGCTGTTCACCGGTCTCGCACCGTCGACCGAGGCGATGGGGGCGGCGTTCGACAACCACATGGCGGAGAGATATCCGGCGGTTGACGCCGCCTGAGCAAACCGGCCAATACGCGCCGGACTAGTCGTTCAAGCAAGAAACGCAAACAAGCGTTTAAAGCAGAGGAGGAAACAACGTGAGATCAATCATCCTGGCTGGCCTGTGCTCGGCCGCGCTGCTGTCCGGAGCCGCCTACGCGCAGTCCGGCGCCCCCATCAAGATCGCCGATGTCGCCGAGCTCTCCGGCGGCGGCGCGACCGTCGGCAACAACTGGAAGAACGGCATCGACCTCGCCGTCGAGGAGGTTAACGCCAAGGGCGGCATCCTCGGCCGCAAGATCGAGGTCAGCCATGCCGACTCGCAGTCGAACCCCGGCGTTGCGCGTGCGCAGGTGCAGAAGGCGCTCGATGGCGAGCCCTACGTGCTGCTCGGGCCCGGCTATTCCGGCTCGGTGAAGGTGACGGCGCCGCTCGCGGCCGAGGCCGGCATCACCCAGATCATGGGCGGCGAAGCGGCCGAGCTCACGCAGGCCGGCAACAAGTTCCTGTTCCGCACCTCGTTCGGCCAGCAATCGTCGATGCCGAAGGTCGCGAAGTACATCAACGATGAGCTGAAGGCGAAGTCGGTCGCGGTGGTCTGGGTCAACAATGATTTCGGCCGCGGCGGTCGCGACGTCATCACCAAGGAGTTCAACCGTCTCGGCATCAAGGTCGCGGCCGACCTCTCGACCGAAGCCGGCCAGGCCGACTTCGCCGCCGACGTCAGCAAGATCAAGGCGGCGGCGCCGGATGCGGTCTTCATCTATGTCAACGAGGAAGAGAGCGCGCGCATCCTCAAGGAGATCAAGCGCCAGGGCGTGACCGCGCCGCTGATCGGCGAGACCACGCTGGTCGGCCAGAAGGTGATCGAGCTCGCCGGCGATGCCGCCAACGGCGCCCGCGGCCATGTCGGTCTCACCACCGACGCACCGATCGAGGCCATCAAGGCGTTCCGCGACCGCTTCGTGAAGAAGTACAACTACGTGCCGGATCACAACGGCCTCAAGGGCTATCTCGCGATCTACATGGTCAAGGCCACGACCGAGAAGATGGGCAAGGTGGATTCCAAGGCCTTCGCCGACACGCTGCACGGCCTGACCATCAAGACCTCGACCGAGCCGAATATCCTGATGGATGTCACGTTCGACCAGAACGGCGACATCGATCGCCAGGGCTTCCTGGTCGAGGTGGTCGAAGGCAAGCAGGTCGTGAAGCAGGTGCTGCCGAAGCTCAACTGAGGACAACGGTCGACCGGCGGCGCCGGAGGGGATGCCAGTGCCGCCGTCACCCAAAGGCTTAGGGGGAAACGATGTCCAATCTGCTCGACCTGATCGTGGCGGGTCTCGCCACCGGCGCCATCTACGCGCTCGTTGCCGTCGGCTTCACCTTGCTGTGGCAGACCTCGCAGACCATCAACTTCGCCCAGGGCGAGTTCGTGATGCTACCGGCCTTCCTGATGCTCGCGGTGATGCATCTCGGCGCGCCGTTCTGGCTCGCGGTTCTCGTCGGCATCCTGTTGTCGGCACTGCTGCTCGGTCTCGCCTTCAAGATGCTGCTGGTCGATCCGATGCTGCGGCATGGCGTGCTGCCGCTGGCGATCGCGACCATGGCGCTGGCGGTCGGGATCAAGGAGGCGGTGAAGCAGTTCTTCAGCGCCGAGGCATCGCCTTTCCCTTCGATCGTGCCGGTAGGTGACGTCACCGTCCTGGGCCGGGCGATTTCGCTGCAGAGCCTCGGCGTGCTCGCAGTCGCGATCCTCGCGGTCGTCGGATTGACCACGCTGTTGAACCGCACCTCGCTCGGCCATCAGATGCAGGCGGCCGCGCAGAACCCCACGGTGGCGCGCATCATCGGCGTGCCCGTCGAGCGTATGATCCTCCTGACCTTCCTGATCAATGCCGTGCTGGTCGCGCTGGCCTCGCTGCTGATCACGCCGATCTATCTCGCGAAGTTTTCCAGCGGTGAGGTGCTCGGGCAGGCGGCGTTCATCGCCGCGATCGTTGGCGGCTTCAACCAGGTGCGCGGCGCCATTGCCGGCGGTCTCCTGATCGGCGTCGTCGACAACCTCGCTGCCGCCTACGTCTCCACTCAGTATCGCGCCGCCGTTCCGATGGTGCTGCTGATCCTTGTCATCCTGTTCCGGCCGCAGGGCCTGCTCGGACGCGCCGAGGAGCGTACGGTATGAGCAAGCACAGCAAACTGCTTCTCGTCGCGCTCGGTCTCGTCATCATCGCGGGCCTGATCATCGTCCCGATGAACTTCAACCGCTACGGCCTGTACATCCTGAGCCAGTGGGCCGTGATGACCATCGCCGCGATGGGATTGAACCTCACGCTTGGCTACGCCGGGCAGGTGTCGCTGGCGCAGGGCGCCTTCGTCGGCATTGGCGCCTATGGGGCGGCGATCCTGACCACGCATGGCTGGCCGCTGATTGCCGCGCTCGGCCTCGTCATCGTGATCTGCTTCATCGTCGGTTGGCTCCTCGGCTATCCGGCGCTGCGCGTGCAGCATCACTACCTCGCCTTCGTCACGCTCGCGTTTTCGACGCTGGCGTTCCTCGTGTTCCGTAACGAGAGCTGGCTCACCAACGGGATCTACGGAATCAGCAACATTCCGCGCCCCGAGATCTTCGGCTACCCGACCCGCAAGCCGCTGCCGTTCTACTATCTCTGTCTCGGCTCCCTCGGCCTCGTGACGCTCGCGATGTGGTGGCTGATCCGCTCGCCCTGGGGCCGCGCCTTCATGGCGCTGCGCGAAAATCCGATCCGGGCGCAATCGCTCGGCATCGACACCCGACGCTACACGCTGATGGCGTTCGCGATCGGCTCGGTGCTCGGCGGCATTGCCGGCGTGCTCTATGCGCCGCTGACGCAATATGTCGACCCGGTGCCGTTCAACCTGCAGCTTTCGCTCGACCTCCTGATGATGGTGATCGTCGGCGGCTCGGGCTTCATGCTCGGGCCGTTCCTGGGTGCCATGATCGCGGTGCTGCTGCCGGAGTGGCTGCGCTTCGCCGAGGGCTACTATTTGATGCTCTATGCCGTGGCGGTCATCCTGCTGCTGATCTACTCGCCCACCGGCATCCTCGGCATTATCGATCGCTATCTCAGCTCACGGCGAACCCAGGCTGCCTCCGCGCTGCGGGCCGCGGCCCAATCCAAGCTGGAGGCAGTGCGATGACCGCAGTCCTCGACGTACGCGACGTCAAGAAGAGCTTCGGCGGCATCACCGCAGTCGATGGCGTCAGCTTCGACGTGCACGAGGGCGAGATCCTCGGTCTCATCGGCCCCAATGGTTGCGGCAAGTCGACCCTGTTCAATTGCATTCTCGGCCAGCTGGTGCCGAGCGCGGGCGAGGTCAGGGTCGACGGCAAGCTCGTCACTGGACAGCGTCCGGCGGAGCTGAACCGGCTCGGCGTCAGCCGCACGTTTCAGTTGCTGCAGGTGTTCCCGAAACTGTCGGTGCGCGACAATCTGATCCTTGCGGGACAGGAGCATCGCGGCAGCATGCTGTCGCGCCTGTTCGGTCCGTCGGATGCCGGCCTGACCACGACCGCCGATCAGATGATCGGCTTCTTCAAGCTGGAGCACCTCGCCAACGAGCCGGCCGGTGGCTTGTCCTATGGCCAGCAGAAGCTGCTCGATGCGGCCATGGCGTTCATGGGCGGCCCGCGGCTGGTGCTGCTCGACGAGCCTGCAGGCGGCGTCAACCCGACCATGCTGGGCGACCTCAAGGAGCGGCTGATCGCGATCAATCGCGAGCGCCGCGCCACCTTCGTCGTGATCGAGCACAACATGGAGTTTGTGATGTCGCTGTGCTCGCGCGTGATGGTGATGGCGGAAGGCAAGGTGCTTGCGATCGGCAAACCCGACGAGATCAGGGCCAACCCGGCCGTGATCGAAGCCTATCTCGGACACTGAGGGAGCCGGCGATGAGCGATCCCATTCTCGATGTCCAGAACCTCGTCGGCGGCTACGGCAAGATGACGATCCTCAACGGCACGACCTTCTCGGTGCCGGCGGGCTCGATCACCACCGTCATCGGTCCGAACGGCGCCGGCAAGTCGACCGTGTTCAAGGCGATCTTCGGCCTGCTCAAGCTGCGCGAAGGCAAGGTGGTCTTCAAGGGCCGCGACGTCACCGGCTTGAGCCAGCGCGCGCTGCTCGGCGCCGGCATCTGCTACATCCCGCAGGGCCGCAACATCTTCGGTGAGCTGTCGGTGCGTCACAACATCGAGCTTGGCGGCGTCGCTGCTTCGCGCGATCTCGATCTGACCGCCCGCGTCGAGGCGGCGCTCGACGTCTTTCCGGTGCTGCGCAAGAAGGCGGATCGTCAGGCCTCGACCCTGTCGGGCGGCGAGCAGAAGCAGCTCGAGATCGCGCGCGGGCTGCTTCTCGAGCCGCAGCTGGTGCTGATCGACGAGCCCTCGATTGGCCTGTCGCCCTTGATGGTGCAGCAGACCTTCGACATGCTGAAACAATTGCGCGACCGCGGCGTCTCGGTGCTCCTGATCGAGCAGAATGCGCGCTCGGCGCTGGAGATCTCCGACTACGGCATCGTGCTCGAGCTCGGCCGTACCCGCATCATCGACAAGGCCGATCGCGTGCTGGCCGATCCGCGCATCGGCCAACTGTTCCTGGGCGGCGCGATGGAGGAGACGGCGGCATGAACCAGCGCTCGATCGCAACGGTCTCCATCTCTGGCGCGCTCGACGGGAAGCTCAAGGCGATCGCTGCCGCCGGCTTCGATACGGTCGAGATCTTCGAGAACGATCTGGTCGCGTTCGGGATGCGGCCGCGCGAGATCGGGCAGATGTGCCGCGACCTCGGACTTGCGATCTGCGCCTATCAGCCGTTCCGCGATTTCGAGGGCATGCCGGAGCCGCAGCGCGCGCGCAACTTCATCCGCGCCGAGCGCAAGTTCGACCTGATGCAGGAGCTGGGCACGGATCTGCTGCTGATCTGCAGCAGCGTGTCGCCGGCCTCGCTCGGCGGCATCGACCGCGCCGCCGCCGATTTCCACGAGCTCGGCGAGCGCGCCGCGAAGCGGGGTCTGCGCGTCGGCTACGAGGCGCTGGCCTGGGGCCGTCACGTGCATGACTATCGCGATGCCTGGGAGATCGTGCGCCGCGCCGATCACAAAGCCATCGGCGTCATCCTCGACAGTTTCCATGCGCTCGCACCGGCGCTGCCGACCAACGCGATTCGCTCCATTCCCGCCGACAAGATCTTCCTGGTGCAACTCGCCGATGCGCCGAAGCTCGAACTGGATGTGCTGTCCTGGAGCCGGCATTTCCGCAGCTTTCCCGGGCAAGGCGATCTGCCGGTCGGGGCGTTCATGGAGGCGGTGGCCGCGACCGGCTATACGGGGCCGCTGTCGCTGGAGATCTTCAACGATCAGTTCCGCGCCGGCTCGGCGCCGCGCACTGCGCTCGACGGCATGCGCTCGCTGCTGCTGTTGCAGGATGATCTCGCCGGGAAGATGCCCGCCCAGCCGGAGCCGCGCTTCGAGCCTCGGGTCAAGAGCCACGGCATCGGCTTCGTGGAATTCGCGGTCAGCGAGGACAAAGCGGAGTCTCTGGCGAAACTGTTCGGGCAGCTTGGCTTCCGCAAGACGGGGCGTCATCGCAGCAAGGCGGTGCAGCGCTGGTCCCAGGGCGCAATCGAGCTGGTGATCAACTGCGAGCCGGCCAGCTTTGCGCATTCGCATTACGTCACGCATGGGGCAGGCGTCTGCGCGTTGGCGCTGGACGTCGACAGCGCCGCTCGTGCCATGGCGCGGGCGCAGTCCTTGAAGACGCGCACCTTCACGCAGCCGGTCGGGCCAGGGGAACTGGAAATTCCGGCGATCCACGGCGTCGGCGGCAGCCTGTTGTACTTCCTGGATACGCACGGGCGGCACTGGGACGTCGATTTCGAAGCTGTCGCCAGCGACAAGAGCACCGACCGTCTCGCCGCAGTCGATCACATCGCCCAGTCGATGCCGTATGAAGAGATGCTGTCCTGGCTGCTGTTCTATGCCGGGATCATCGACTTCTCGCGGCTGCCGCAGATGGAGATCGCCGACCCCCGAGGCCTCGTGCAGAGCCAGGCGATCGTCAACGGCGATCGCAGCCTGCGCTTCATCCTCAACGGCTCCTCGGCGACGCGCACCTTGTCCTCGCGTTTCATCTCCGAGTTCTTCGGTTCCGGCGTCCAGCACATCGCGTTCTCCTGCGACGACATTTTTGCAGCCGTGGCCGAGATGCGCGCCCGCGGCGCCGGCTTCCTCGACATTCCCGATAACTACTACGACGATCTCGAAGCCAAGTATGATCTTGCGTCCGAGACGATCGCAGCGCTCCGTGCCAACGAGATCCTGTACGACCGCGACGGCGACGCCGAGTTCTTCCAGGTCTACACCCATATCTTCGAGGAGCGCTTCTTCTTCGAGATCGTGCAGCGGCGCAACTATCAGGGCTTCGGTGCGGCCAATGCCGCGATCCGGCTGGCCGCGCAGGCCCGCGAGGTGCGGCCGGACGCGATGCCGCGGCTGTAGCTCAGGGCTCGGGCCGGATGCCGGGCAGGCGGACGATCTCCTCGGCGAGATAGTCGATCAGCAGCCGCACGCGCGCGATGCCGGCGCGCTCCGGGACGATCAGCATGTTGAGGGGAGTCGATGGCAAACGGTGGTCGGGCAGGATGACCGTCAGCCTGCCAGCCGCGATGAGATCGTCGACCAGCCACGCGTGGCTCCCGCCGATACCGCGCCCGGACAGCACGGCCTCTCGAACCGCGAGTCCGTGATTGGTGCGGAAGCAGCCTCTGAACGGCACCTCATGGCGTTCTTCATCGGGTCCCATGACGACGAGCGACTCGCTGCCCGCGACGTTGGTCATGCGGATGCCGTCATGCCCGATCAGTTCCTGCGGCGTGCGCGGCGTGCCGCGTCTCGCGAGGTAGTCGGGAGAAGCGACCAGCAGCCGGTGCGAGTGGCCGAGCGACCGCAGCTTCAGAGAACTGTCGGTGAGCGGGGCGAGACGCAGCGCGATGTCGACACCCTCCCGCACGAGGTCGATGCGCTCGTCGGTCAAATTGAGATCGATCGCGATGTCCGGATAGAGATCCTGAAACGCGAAGACCAGCCGCGCGACATGCAGGATGCCGAAGGCCGCCGTGCAGGAAATCCGGATGATGCCGCTGGCAGCGCCGCGCGCACCGCGCGCCTCGTCGCCGGCCTGTTCGATAAGCCGCAGGATCTGGACGCAGTTCGTGTAGTAGCGGCTGCCTTCGTCGGTCAGGGTGACGCGCCGGGTGGTGCGGCTGAGCAGCGGCACGCCGATCGCATCCTCCAATTCCTGAAGGTGACGCGAGATGGTGGACTGGCCCAGCCCGAGCTCGCGCGCCACGGCCGACAGGTTGCCGCGCTCGGCGACCCGGACGAAGCTGCGCATGTTGATGAGGCTGATGTCTGATTTATCCATAAAACAGCATAATGTTATCGATATATGCCATATAGTGGATAAGTTGGCGCGCGTCTATGTTCCGGCTGTTCCAGCAAAGGATCCAAGCCATGAACGTGCTGCTCGTCTTCGCCCATCCCGAACCCCGCTCGCTGAACGGCGCCCTGCGCGAGGTCGCCGTCGCCGAGCTCAAGGCCCAGGGCCACGAGATCCGGGTCTCAGATCTCTACGCGATGGGCTGGAAGTCGGCCACCGACCGCGCCGACTTCCCGCTCTTGCCTCCGGACGGGCCTCTGAACGTCGCCACCGCGTCTGGCGAGGCCTTCAAGACCCACACCTTGACCGAGGACGTCAGGGCCGAGCAGGACAAGCTGCTCTGGGCCGACGCGGTGGTCCTGCAGTTTCCGCTGTGGTGGTTCACGATGCCGGCGATCCTCAAGGGCTGGGTCGACCGGGTGTATTCCTACGGCTTCACCTATGGCGTCGGCGAGCACAGCGACAAGCGCTGGGGCAACCGCTATGGCGAGGGTGTGTTTGCCGGCAAGCGCGCGATGCTGGTCGTGACCACCGGCGGCTGGGAGGAGCATTATTCGGCGCGCGGCATCAACGGGCCGATCGACGATCTCCTGTTTCCGATCAACCACGGCATCCTGTTCTATCCCGGCTTCGACGTGCTGCCGGCGTTCGTGGCGCACCGGGTCAACCGGCTCGATGATGCCGGCTTCGCCGCGATCGCCGAACGGCTGCGCGAGCGCATGCGGACGCTGTTCACGGATCAGCCGACCCCGTACCGGCGGCAGAACCACGGCGACTATCTGATCCCGTCGATGCAGCTTCGTCCCGAGCTCGGCGCGCCGGACGCGCGCGGCTTCGCGCTGCATGTCGACGCCGTGCGCTGACGCGGAGGGCGCGGGCTCAGCCCGCGCCCATCGCGACCGCAATGTGGTAGGTCGCGAACGCGGCCGCATAGGCGAGCGCGAACATGTAGAAGAAGGTGACGGCCATCCAGCGCCAGCTGCCGGTTTCTCGGCGGATGACGGCGAGCGTCGAGGCGCATTGCGGGGCGAAAATGTACCAGGCGAGCAGCGCCAGCGCTGTGGCGAGGCTCCATTTGCTGGCCAGCACCTGTCCGATCTGCTCGGCGGCCTCCTTGCCGCCCTCGATCGCATAGACGGTGCCGAGCGCGGCGACTGCGACTTCGCGGGCGGCCATGCCGGGCACCAGCGCCACCGCGATCTGCCAGTTGAAGCCGACCGGCGAGAGCAGAGGGGCGATCGCCTGGCCGATCATCGCCGCGAGGCTGTAATTGATCGCGGGCTCGGTCGCGCCCTCCGGCGGCTGCGGGAACGACGCCAGGAACCAGATCAGCACCATCATCGCGAAGATCGTGGTGCCGGCGCGCTGCAAGAACATCTTGGCGCGGGTGTAGACGCCGATCGCGATGCTGCGCAACCGCGGCATCTTGTAGTCCGGCAGCTCCAGCATGAACGGCGCCGGCTGGTAGTCGCGCATCAGGAAGAACTTCACCAGGAACGACACCAGCAGCGCGCTGATGATCCCGGCGGCGTAGAGCCCGAACATCACCAGGCCCTGCAGGTTGACCAGGCCCCACACCTTGGTCGGCGGGATGAAGGCCGAGATGATCAGCGTATAGACCGGGATCCGCGCCGAGCAGGTCATCAGCGGCGCGATCAGGATCGTGGTGAGCCGGTCGCGGCGGTTATCGATCACGCGCGTCGCCATGATGCCGGGAATGGCGCAGGCAAAGCTCGAGAGCAGCGGGATGAAGGCGCGGCCATGCAGCCCGGCGCCGCCCATGATGCGGTCCATCAGGAATGCGGCGCGCGCCATGTAGCCGAAATCTTCCAAGAGCAGGATGAACAGGAAGATGATGATGATCTGCGGCAGGAACACGATGACGCTGCCGACGCCGGAGATCACGCCGTTCTGCAGGAAGCTCTGCAGCAGGCCTTCGGGAAGCTCGTCGTGAACGAGCTGGCCGAGCGCATCGAAGGCCGCCGACAACACCTGCATCAGCGGCTGGGCCCAGGCGAACACCCCCTGAAACATCACGAACAGGATCGCCAGCAGGATCAGCAGACCGCCGACCGGATGCAGCGCGATGGCATCGATCCGGGCGGTCCAGGTATCGGGCCGCTCGGGCAAGCTGACCGTCTCCGCGATGATACGGTCGGCCTCGCGCTGGGTGGCGCGCAGCTCCGGGACCGTGAGAGGACGCCAGGTGTTGGCGCGCTCTCCGGTGGCCGCGGCCGCCCGGGCGAGGAGCTCGTCGGTCAGCCGCAGCAGGTCGTCGGTGCCGCCCTTGCGCACGGCGATCGACGTCACCACCGGCACGCCCAGAGCTAGCGACAGGGCGGGGACGTCGACCGTGACGCCGCGCCGCTTGGCGATGTCGAACATGTTGAGTACGAGCGCCAGCGGCCGGCCGGTGCTCTTGAGCTCGAGCAGCAGCCGGATCGTCAACCTGAGGTTGGTGGAGTCGGCGACGCACAACACCAGATCGGGCAGGACCTCGCCGGTGGCACGTCCCAGCACGAAATCCCTGGTGATTTCCTCGTCAGGGCTGCGACCGCGCAAGGAATAGGTGCCGGGCAGGTCGACCAGCGAGACCTGGCGGCCCTGCGGGGTGACGAATGCGCCCTCTTTGCGCTCGACCGTGACCCCAGGATAGTTCGCGACCTTCTGGCGGCTTCCCGTCAGCGCGTTGAACAGCGAGGTCTTGCCGCTGTTGGGCGTACCCACCAGGGCCAGATGCAGCAGAGGGCTTTCCATGACGACGCTTTCCGCGCGGCCTATGCCACGATGACGGCCATGGCCTCGCGCCGGCGGACCGCGACGGTGATGTTGTCGACACGCACGGCGATCGGATCGCGCCCGACGATCCCCTCATGCAGAATTTCGACCCGGGCGCCCTCGACGAAGCCCAGTTCGATCAGCCGGCTCTCCAATTCGACGTCCGGCAGGGACGAGCTCGCGCCGCCCGCAGCCAGATGCTGGATTGTTCCGGTATAGCCTCGCCGGGCAAGACCGAGCGGCTGAGGCGGCCTTGTATCGCAGATTTCGCTCATAGCCTGTATTTTCAATCGCGTGCCAAGAGGTCAAGCGCGGCATGTGCAATGCCGCTGCATCTTAGAGCGATTTTAAACAGGCCGGGCGGACCGCCGTCTGATCTGCCTCAAGGAGCCGCGGCGGCTGCCGTGTGCCGGGCGTCCACCGCCGCCTTCGGCTCGAGGCCGGAAGAAGCTGCGGCGCGGCTCTTGAAGTGGTCGAGCACGAACAGCCGGATCGCCGAGGACAGGTTGCCCTGCTGGCGATTGTTGTCGATCTCTCCGACCAGCTCGGACAGGGTCATGTTACGGAGACCCGAAATCTCCTTCATGCCGTTCCAGAAGGCCTCTTCGAGGCTGACGCTGGTCTTGTGGCCAGCAACCACGATTGAACGTTTTACGACGGGCGACTTCATCACGCGTCCTCGCCATTGATACGATGTTGATCGAGTAATTCGTTCGCGCGCTTGTCGCGTTGCGCGTCATTTGCGCGTTCGGACTTCGTCCTGCCGAAGCGAGCGCGGTTGCTTTCGGCGACCTTCGCTGCTTCATCGCGCTCCACGCGCTTTCTGAAACGTTTCAAGTTGATGACATCACCCATGCTTGCTCCAATCATCTAAGCCATCGAACGTCGTGACGAGAGCATGCGCATTGCGCGGATGAGCCCAGGCGTTCTCCAGACAATCACGTCATCGCTCCCTGATAGTTCGAGGGCCAGTCGCGTCGTTGCGAGCGGGATTTGTTTACTCACCAAACGCAGCAGAACTTGTAGTCGAGAGTATCCTTTAGGGGTTAACGGCGAGAATTGCATCACCCCCCGTAGTACTACGGGGCTACCGTCAGGGTCGTCCGGGCCGCGTCATCTTCTCGGGCTGCACGAGGCGGTCGAATTCGTCCTCAGACACGAAGCCGAGCCTTAGAGCTTCCTCTTTCAGCGTCGTGCCGTGCTGATGCGCTGATTTGGCGACCTTGGCCGCATTGTCGTAGCCGATCTTCGGCGCAAGCGCCGTCACCAGCATCAGCGAGCGCTGCATCAGCTCTCGAATCCGATTCTCGTCGGCGCGAATTCCCGTCACGCAATGTTCGCTGAATGAACGCGCTGAATCACCTAGTAATTGTATGGACTGCATCATGCAATGTGCGAGCAATGGCTTGTAGACGTTCAGTTCGAAATGCCCCTGGCTGCCGGCCATGGTGATCGCCGTGTGATTGCCGAACACCTGGCAGCACACCATCGTGAGTGCTTCGCACTGCGTCGGGTTCACCTTGCCCGGCATGATCGAGGAGCCGGGCTCGTTCTCCGGCAGGATCAATTCCCCCAATCCCGAGCGGGGGCCCGATCCGAGAAAGCGGATGTCGTTCGCGATCTTGAACAGGCCGGTGGCCGCCGCGTTGAGCGCGCCATGTACGTACACATAGGCGTCGTTGGACGCGAGCGCTTCGAATTTGTTGGCGGCGCTGGTGAAGGGCCAGCCCGTGATGTCGGCAACATGCTTGGCGAACAGCTTCGCGAATTTCGGATCCGCGTTCAGGCCGGTGCCCACGGCGGTGCCGCCTTGGGCCAGCGGCAAGAGATCTCGCGCCGCCGTCTCGATTCTTGCGATCGCGCTCTCGACCTGTGCGGCGTAGCCGGAGAACTCCTGGCCGAGCGTGAGCGGCGTGGCGTCCTGGGTGTGGGTGCGGCCGATCTTGACGATGTCCGCGAACGCGTCCTGCTTGGCGCGCAACGCCGCCAGCAGCTCCGACAGCGCCGGCACCAGATGGCCCGAGATCGCCCGTGCCGCGGCGATGTGCATCGCGGTGGGGAAGGAGTCGTTGGACGACTGGCTCATGTTGACGTGATCGTTCGGATGTACGGGCTTCTTGGTCCCGCGTTCGCCCCCGAGCAGTTCGCTGGCGCGGTTGGCGATCACCTCGTTGAGGTTCATGTTGCTCTGGGTGCCCGAGCCGGTCTGCCAGACGACCAGCGGAAAGTGGTCGTCGAGCTTGCCGTCGATGACCTCCTGCGCCGCTTGGACAATGGCGTCCGCCATGCGCGGCTCGAGCAGGCCGAGCTCGCGATTGGTCTGCGCCGCAGCCATCTTCACGAGCGCGAGCGCGCGCACGATGCCGATCGGCATGCGGTCGTGGCCGATGCGAAAATTCTGCCGGCTGCGCTCGGTCTGCGCGCCCCAATAGCGGTCGGCGGCGACCTCGATCGGGCCGAAGCTGTCGGTCTCCGTGCGCGTCGATCCGTGCGATGATGAACTAGCTGAATGTGCCATGAAGCATGCCCGTCATTGGTTGCGAACCGGCGTCGACCGGTTCGAGCATGCTTCAATCTAGTGATCCGACCGTCGTTCCGCGCGGGGCGAATGCGCCTACTTCTTGCGGAAACGGTCCAGACGCACGACTTCGGCGCCTTCTCCTGGCGTGGCCGGCGGGAGCGGCTTGTCGTCGCCGGCTTCGGCCGGCGTCGCAGGCAACGGACCGGCAAGGGCCGACGGCGCCGGGGCGGCCGGCAGTTTCGGTGCAGCCGGCGTCTCGGCAATCGCCTCCGACGGCTCGAACTGCAGTCCGAATTGTACGGACGGATCGAAGAAGCTCTTGATGGCGTGGAACGGCACCACGAGGCGCTCAGGGATGCCGCCGAACGACAGGCCGACTTCGAACCGATCCTCCGAAACCACCAGATCCCAGAACTGGTGTTGCAGGATGATCGTCATCTCCTCCGGATATTGCGCCAGCAGCCGCGGCGACAGCTTCACGCCCTCGGCCTTGGACACGAATGTGATGAAGAAATGATGCTCACCTGGGAGCCCATGGACGGCAGCGTCGCTCAGCACCCGGCGCAGCACCCCGCGCAACGCGTCGCGCGCCAGCACATCGTATCGAATATGATCCGTCGCCATGATCGGTCCTGTGTCGTGTAGGGCTGCGCCCGACGCTTCGGGCGGCCGCGCCCGGCAAGGCAGCAGCATTCCCGACTCGCGTCAATCACATCGTACCCGGCATCGGCGCTGAGGTCAGCAGCCATGCCGGTCGATCGCCAGATATGGGAACGGGTAGAAGCTGGCGGAAGTCCGGTCAACGAAGGAATGAATCGAAGCCGCGCCAAAAAGCTGGGGACAGCACGGCCCTGAAGCGGAGATGGGTTAAAGCAGAGACAGGTTAAAGCGGAGGAACGTGAAAGTGGAGGCTTCTGTTGCCAGGTGCCTCCGAACCCCGCCTAACGGAGCTTAACCCGTTAGGACTTTAAGGTGGTCTTTCAAACTGCGTTACGCAGCCTGAGCAACCGGAGCAAAGTTGTCGTTGGCAACTATTGCAGTAGCCCGATAACGGCGGAACAATACCGGGAAAAAGCTCGCCCTTTACGCCCTCGTCGATCCTATTTCGCCCCCGCCAAAACCCATCTGTCGATGGGCTTTGGTGGAGGCGCCGGGTACCGCCCCCGGGTCCGAATGGTTTATTTCGACGGCGATTTATTTCCATAGCCGGCAAGCCGGCACGTTCTATATAGGCCCCCGGCCGGCGGATGCACAGGGCCGAAACGCCGCGGCACGCGACAAAAATGTGGGCGGCTGCCGGGAACCCTCTGGTTCGACCTTGGCATTCTGGTTTTTGTCCTCCTACAGTGCGGCATGCCTTCCGAAGTTGCGCGGGTTGCCTCTCCCGCGGCCGACATCGCCAAACACCCGCCCAACCTTCGCACGCTCTTCTTCGCATTCGCGAAAATGTCGCTGTCGGGCTTTGGGGCGTGCTGGTGTTCGCCAGGCGTGCAATCGTCGATGAGCATCGCTGGATGACGGCGGAGGAGTTCAACGCGACCTTCGCGCTCTGCCATTTCTTGCCCGGACCCAACATCGTGAATTTCTCCGTGGTGTTCGGCGCGCGGTTGCGCGGTGTCCCCGGCGCGCTCGCTGCCTTTGCCGGCCTGCTCGGGCCCCCGGTGCTGCTGATCACCTCTCTCGGCGCCATCTACGGTCATTTTGGACAAGCCGACACGTGGCGACGGGGGCTTGCTGGCGTGTCCTGCGTGGCCGTGGGCCTGCTGGCGTCGGTGGTGTTTCGCATGATCTCGCCGCTCCTCAAGAAGAGCGACGTGGCGGGCCTCGTCGTCGTGGCCGGCGTGTTCGTGGCGATCGGGCTGGCGCGCCTGCCGCTTCAGGAGGCTCTGCTGGTGGCCGTGCCGCTCAGCCTAGCCGTCACCTATGCCAAGACGCGGTGGGCACGATGAGCGGGGACGACAATCCGCTGTTCCAGCTGTTGTGGACCTTTGCGTTGATCTCGCTGTTTGCGGTTGGCGGCGCAGTGGCGGCGATTCCCGAACTGCAACGTGTTGCAGTCGAGGCCCGGCACTGGATGACGGACAAACAGTTCGCCGATCTGTTCGCACTCTCGCAATTGTCGCCGGGGCCCAACGTTCTGATCGTCACCCTGATCGGCTATTCGGTTGCAGGCGTGGCAGGTGCGGCGGTCGCGACGATCGCGATGTGCGGTCCCACCGCCGTGCTCTCCTATTTTGTCAGCCGCTGGCTCTCGAATGCGCGGGATGCGCGCTGGCCCGCCATGCTGCAGGCGACGCTGGTGCCGCTGTCGATCGGCTTGATGGCCGCGAGCGCATGGATTCTCGGTCAGGCTTCCGACCAGACGTGGCGGGCGTTCGCGCTGACGGTCCTTGCCGCAGTCGTTGCATCTATGACGCGACTCAATCCGCTCTGGCTGCTCGCCGCGGGCGGCTGTCTTGGTTTTGCTGGCCTTCTCTAGGGAAAGTCGCTAGGCAAAATAGAAGCGCGACCGGTTTGCTCCGGGCCGCCGAACGAAAACAGTGCCGGCCATCAAGGCCGATCGGGGAGGGCGAGGCATGGCCGAGACCACGGGCCAATTGTCGGGCGAAACGGCGGGCATGCCGGCTGCCCGCAGCGCGACCGGCGCATCGATCATTCTGGTCCTTGCCTTCGCGCCACAGATCATCGAACTGCTGATCGCCTTGGCCGGTCTTGTAGGTCCACTATCCGGACGCGGTCCGCTGCAGGTCATTGGAGCCCATGCGTCGGCCTTGTCAATGGCGATCCCGAGCCTGGCGCAGCAATATGCCGCAAGCGGCAAGACCTCGCTGTCTTCCGATGTTCTGCTGGCTCTCATCTACACCTATCCGCTGATCGCGGTCGCGGTGTTCACATTCATGGCACGTCCACGCGCGCCGCAGGACTATTTCGGCGGCGTCGTGCTGATGGCGATCGCGCTGTTCGCGTTGTGGGCCTCCAGCGACCTGCAGGGCATGCGCGGCTTCTCGTTCGGTGCCGGAACTGCGCCGCGGATGTTCGGTCTGCTGCTGCTGGGGCTCGGAGCTGCCGTGGCCGTGATCGGCGTCGTGAGTGAAGGCGCGCAGCTTGCGACCTATCACTGGCGCGGACCGCTGTTCGTCTCGCTCGCGATCTTGACCTTTGCCGTCTCCATTCGCCCGCTCGGACTATTGGCCACGGGGCTTGCAAGCTTCCTGATCGCGGCGATCGGCAGCCCCGAGACGCGCTGGCGCGAGGCCCTGATCGTCGGCATCTGCCTGACCGGCGGCTGCGCGCTGCTGTTCCCCTACGTGCTGGGGTTGCCGATGCCGCTGTTGCCGCGTTTCCTTTTGCAGTGAGGGCGTGATGGATCTGTTTGCTAATCTCGCCCACGGTTTCGCCGTCGCGTTGTCGCCGATCAATCTGCTGATGTGCCTGATCGGCGCGCTGGTCGGCACGCTGGTCGGCGTTCTCCCGGGCATCGGGACCATCGCGACGGTGGCGATGCTGTTGCCGATCACCTTCGGCCTGCCGCCGGTCGGCGCGCTGATCATGCTGGCCGGCATCTATTACGGCGCGCAGTATGGCGGCTCGACCACGTCGATCCTGGTCAACATTCCTGGCGAGGCGACCTCGGTGGTGACCGCGCTCGACGGCTTCCAGATGGCGAAGCAGGGACGTGCCGGTCCGGCGCTGGCGATTGCCGCGATCGGCTCATTCTTTGCCGGCTGCGTTGCCACCGTGCTGATTGCGATCCTCGGCGCGCCGTTGACCAGGCTCGCGCTGGCGTTCGGCCCAGCCGAGTATTTCTCGCTGATGGTGCTGGGCCTGATCTTCGCAGTCGTGCTGGCGAAGGGCTCGGTGCTGAAGGCGATCGCGATGATCGTGCTCGGACTGCTGCTGTCGATGGTCGGCTCGGACATCGAGACCGGCGTCTCGCGCATGGCCTTCAATATTCCCGAGCTCGCCGACGGCCTGGGCTTTGCCACCGTCGCGATGGGCGTGTTCGGCTTTGCCGAGATCATCCGCAATCTCGATGCCGGCGCGGAGATGGACCGCGACCTCGTGCAGAAGAAGATCACCGGCCTGATGCCGACCCGGAAGGATCTGAAAGACTCCACGCCGGCGATCCTGCGCGGCACGGTGCTCGGCTCGATCCTCGGCATCCTGCCGGGCGGCGGTGCGGTGATCGCCTCGTTCGCGGCCTATACGCTGGAGAAGAAGCTCGCGCGAGATCCGTCGCGGTTTGGTCGCGGTGCGATCGAGGGCGTCGCGGCGCCGGAGAGCGCCAACAATGCGGCGGCCCAGACCTCCTTCATTCCACTGCTGACGCTCGGCATTCCGCCGAATGCGGTCATGGCGCTGATGGTCGGCGCGATGACCATCCACGGCATCGTGCCGGGCCCGCAGGTGATGCAGAAGCAGCCCGACCTGGTCTGGGGCATGATCGCCTCGATGTGGATCGGCAATCTCATGCTGATCATCATCAACCTGCCGCTGGTCGGCATCTGGGTGCGGCTCTTGCGCGTGCCGTACCGGCTGATGTTCCCGTCGATCGTGATCTTCTGCGCGATCGGGATCTACTCCGTCAACAACGCGCCGGTCGACGTCGTCCTGGCGGGCGCGTTCGGCCTGGTCGGCTACTGGCTGATCAAGCATGATTTCGAGCCGGCGCCGCTGCTGCTCGGCATGGTGCTGGGGCCGCTGATGGAGGAGAACCTGCGCCGCGCGCTGCTGATCTCGCGCGGCGACTGGTCGGTGTTCCTGACGCGGCCACTGTCCGCCGTGCTGCTCGCGATTGCCGCGGGACTGCTGGTGCTGGCGGTGCTGCCGACGCTGCGCCGCAAGCGCGACGAGGTTTTCGTGGAAAGCGAAGGCTGACCTCGCGGGCCAGCTCAACGCCGCCGCGGCCCAGGCGCTCGACGACGAGGGCGTCCGCAAGCGCCTGCTCGAGTTCGATAACGTCATTCCCGGTGCTGCGGACCGCACGCCGGAAGCGCTGGCGGCGCTGGTGAAGGCGGAAATCATCAAGTGAACCGCGGTGCTCAAGCCGGCGAGCTAGCGGGAGACGACCATCGAGGCGGAAGGGGCAGGGCGAAACGGACGGTTCCGCCCTTGTCATTTGCGGCGGCGGCCGACAATTTTCGGGGTATAATTGGCGACCGGGCCGAGTCGAGGCTAGGGCCGGGCGATTCCTGCCGTTAAATTCGCCGCCTTCTGCGAAAGGCCGCCAGCGCGCACCATGCACCAGTATCACGACCTGCTCGAACGCATCCTGTCCGACGGCGCGGAGAAGCATGACCGCACCGGCACCGGCACGCTCTCGGTGTTCGGCCACCAGATGCGCTTCAACCTGTCGGCCGGCTTCCCGCTCGTGACCACCAAGCGGCTCCCGCTCAAGGCGATCGTGCATGAGCTGCTGTGGTTCCTGAAGGGCGACACCAACATCGGATATCTGCACGACAACGGCGTCACCATCTGGGACGAATGGGCCGATGCCAATGGCGATCTCGGCCCCGTCTACGGCTATCAGTGGCGCTCCTGGCCGACGCCGGACGGCGGCCATATCGACCAGATCGGAGGCGTGATCGACATGATCAGGCGCAATCCGGATTCGCGCCGGCTGATCGTGACCGCCTGGAATCCAGCCGACGTCGACAAGATGGCGCTGCCGCCGTGTCATTGCCTGTTCCAGTTCTACGTCGTGAACGGCAAATTGTCGTGCCAGCTCTATCAGCGCTCGGCCGACGTGTTCCTCGGCGTGCCCTTCAACATCGCCTCCTACGCGCTGCTGACGATGATGGTGGCGCAGGTGACGGGATTGAAGCCCGGCGAATTCGTGCACTCCTTCGGCGACGTGCATCTCTATTCCAACCACATCGAGCAGGCGCGGCTGCAACTCACCCGCGCGCCCCGTCCGCTGCCGACCATGACGCTCAATCCGGACGTCAAGGACATCTTCGGCTTCCGCTACGAGGACTTCGCGCTCGCCGGCTACGATCCGCATCCGCATATCAAGGCCGAGGTCGCGGTCTGACGCATGCCACTGTCGATCCGCAGCGCCCGGCCTGACGACATCGGAAGCGTGTTCACGCTGATCCGGGAGCTCGCCGACTACGAGAAGCTCGCGCATGAGGTCGTGGCGAGCGAGGCCGACATTGCCGCGGCACTGTTCTGCGCGCATCCCACGCTGTTCTGCGACATCGCCGAGTGGAACGGCGAGGTCGCGGGCTTTGCGGTCTGGTTCGTCAATTTCTCCACCTTCGCCGGAAAGCCCGGCATCTATCTCGAGGACCTGTTCGTCCGCCCCGCGTTCCGCCGCAACGGCATCGGCCAGGCGCTGCTCGGCCATCTCGCCCGCACCTGCGTCGAGCGCAACTGGGCGCGGCTGCAATGGTCGGTGCTCGACTGGAACGCGCCGTCGATCACCTTCTACAAGTCGCTCGGCGCCGAGCTGATGGACGACTGGAAGCTCTGCAAGGTCATGGGCGAGGCGCTCGCTCAGCTCGCGGAGAGGGCGCCGTGATCGAGATCGTGCTGATCGTCGCAGTCGCCGACAACGGCATCATCGGCGCCGCCGGTGCGATCCCGTGGCGGCAGAAGAGCGACATGCAGCGCTTCAAGGCGATGACCATGGGCCGCCCGATCGTGATGGGCCGCAAGACCTTCATCTCGTTTCCGCGCCGGCCGCTGCCGGGCCGCACCAACATCGTCGTCACCCGCGATGCCGAGTTTCGCGCGCCGGGCGCGATCGTGACCCATACCGTCGATGAAGCGCTCGGCATCGCGCGTGGTGATGCGCTGCGGCGTTCAGCCGCGGAGATCGCGGTCGTCGGCGGCACCGAGCTCTTTGCTGCGACGATGCCGATCGCCGACCGGTTGGAGATCACCGAGGTGCATGCGAGCCCGCTTGGCGATACCGTGTTTCCGGCGATCGACCCGGCGCAATGGGAGGAGGTGGCGCGGGAGCGCCATGCCTCGGGGCCTGACGATCAGGCCGAATTCTCCTACGTCACCTATCGCCGGCGGCGGTGAGCGTTCGTCGACGGGACCGGCGCGACGGCCGTTCAAGACCGTCCGTTAATGATGAAGCCGCGTTGTTTGGCCGCGTGGCGGATTTGAGGCCGCGGCAAACCGGCGCTTCCGGCCCTGTTTACATTGACAAAACCCGGTTCGGGCTTAGCTGGAGCGCTACGTTGTAAGGGGCGGAGCCGTCCCTTATAACCCGGCGACCGTCGGGGCCGGCGTTGGTGCACACTCAGCCTCTCGGAGGAGATCGATCGATGGCGTGGAAGAATCAGGGCGGAGGCCCGTGGGGTCAGGGTCCGAAGGGGCCCTGGGGCTCGGGACCGCAACCGGTCGGTCCAAGGCCGCCCGACCTGGAAGATCTTCTGCGGCGCGGCCAGGACCGGCTGCAGCAGTTCATCCCCGGTGGCGGCTTCGGCACCGCCGGCGTCCTGCTGATCGTGCTCGGCGCCATCATCATCTGGCTCGCCTCCGGCATCTACCGCGTGCAGTCCGAGGAGCTCGGCGTTGTGCTCCGCTTCGGCAAATATGTCCGCGATGAGCAGCCGGGCCTGCGCTATCACCTGCCTTATCCGATCGAGACCGTGCTGCTGCCCAAGGCGCTGCGCGTCAACTCGATCTCCATCGGCATCACCGCCAATGACGATCCCGGCCGGCGCGGCCGCGGCGGTCGCGATGTCCCCGAGGAAAGCCTGATGCTGACCGGCGACGAGAACATCGTCGACGTCGACGTCACCGTTCTCTGGCGCATCAAGCCGAAGGGCGCCGCCGACTTTCTGTTCAACATCCAGAACCCCGAGGGCACCGTGAAGGCGGTGGCCGAGAGCGCGATGCGCGAGGTGATCGGCCGGTCGAACATCCAGCCGATTCTCACCGGCGCCCGCACCGTGATCGAGCAGAACGTGCAGGAGCTGATGCAGAAGACGCTCGACAACTACGGCTCCGGCATCCAGATCACCCAGGTGCAGATGCAGAAGGTCGATCCGCCGGCCCAGGTGATCGAGGCGTTCCGCGACGTCCAGGCGGCGCGTGCCGACCTCGAGCGTCTCCAGAACGAAGCCCAGACCTACGCCAACAAGGTCGTGCCGGATGCGCGCGGTCGCGCCGCGCAGATCCTGCAGGTCGCCGAAGGCTACAAGGAGCAGGCGATCGCCGAGGCCAAGGGCCAGAGCGCGCGCTTCCTCAAGGTCTATGACGAGTACAAGAAGGCGCCCGACGTGACCCGCGAACGGATCTATCTCGAGACCATGGAGCGCGTGCTCGGCGGCTCGGAGAAGCTCGTGCTCGACAGCGGTGCCTCCGGCGGCCCCGTGCCGCTGCTGCCGCTCGGCGATCTCCTGCCGCGCCGTACGGCGCCGGCGGCTCAGCAGGGAGGCGTCCGATGAGGTCCCCCGTTGCAGGCATCGTCGCGCTCGTTGCCGTGCTCGTGCTCGTCGTCATCGGCTACAGCTCGCTGTTCACCGTGCAGCAGACCGAGCAGGCGCTGGTCGTGCGGTTCGGCAAGCCGGTCGACGTCGTCACCGAGCCTGGCCTGAACTTCAAGGCGCCGTTCATCGACAACGTGATCTCGATCGACAAGCGCATCCTCGACCTCGAGAACCCCTCGCAGGAAGTGATCGCCTTCGACCAGAAGCGGCTCGTCGTCGACGCCTTCGCGCGCTACAAGATCAAGAACGCGCTGCAATTCTACCAGAGCGTCGGCTCGATCCAGACCGCCAACGTCCAGCTCGGCACGCTGCTCAACGCCTCGTTGCGCCGCGTGCTCGGCGAGGTCACCTTCACGCAAGTCGTGCGCGACGAGCGCGAGGGCCTGATGCGCAAGATCCGCGATCAGCTCGACAAGGAGGCCGACGCCTATGGCATCCAGGTGGTCGACGTCCGCATCCGCCGCGCCGACCTGCCGGAGGCCAACAGCCAGGCCGTGTACAACCGGATGAAGACCGAGCGGCAGCGCGAGGCCGAGGAGTTCCGGGCGTTCGGCGGCCAGAAGGCCCAGGAGATCAGGTCGAAGGCCGATCGCGAGGCCACCGTGATCGTCGCCGAGGCCAACTCGCAGGCGGAGCAGACCCGCGGCGCCGGCGATGCCGAACGCAACCGGCTGTTCGCCGAGGCCTACAGCAAGGACCGCGACTTCTTCGCCTTCTATCGCTCGATGACGGCGTATGAGAACGGCCTGAAATCCGGCGACACCCGCTTCCTGCTGCGGCCCGATTCGGAGTTCTTCCGCTACTTCGCCAACCCCTCGGGGAAGCCGGCGGCGGAGACGTCGTCCACCGCCGGCTCGACCGCGGCCGTCGCGGTGCCGGCGCCCAAGCCCTGATGGCACCTGCCTGATGCCCAGGGCGGTTGATCCGGGCGAATAGGAGTTGACATGGACGGGGCGAAGCCGTTGCTTCGCCCCGTTACATATCAAGAAGGTCGAACGGGAGGTCCGGGTCCGATGAGGTCCATTGCGTTTTCCGATTTCCTCATCGGATTAGGTATCCTGTTCGTGCTCGAAGGCCTGATGTTCGCGGCCAGTCCGGAGTGGATGCGGCGGGCCATGAAGACCGCGATGACCACGCCCGACAACGTGCTGCGCGCGGTCGGCATCGGCTCCGCGGTGGCCGGTTTGGTCCTGATCTGGGTGATCCGGCGACCGATCTGAGCGGCGGATTGTTGTGCGTTTGCGCGTTCGCCGAACGAGGGGCGGCCGGGGCAAACTACGGTCCGCCGGCCGGCCAACGCCATTGTGAGGCGATGGCTGCGCCATTTTGCCGTATTAGGTCGCCCTCAATGATGAATCTGCGGTCCGATCCGGCGTGCTTGCGTCCCCCGCCGGTTCCGGCGCACTGTAACGGTTGAATTTGCCGACTTTTCTGGAGATCCGCCCGATGACCGCAACCCTTGCTTTCAGCCGTCGACTGCGCCCGATCCTGACCGCGGCGGTTCTTGCCGCGGGCTGGGCGCTCGCGCCGGCCCCGGCCTCGGCGCGGGGGCCGGAGGGGATCGCCGATGTCGCCGAAAAGGTGATCGACGCCGTCGTCAACATCTCGACCTCGCAGACTGTCGAGCCCAAGGGCGGCTCGTCCGAGGGGCGGAACGCCAATCCGCAGGTGCCGCCGGGCTCGCCGTTCGAGGAGTTCTTCGACGACTTCTTCAAGAACCGCCGCGGCGGTCCGGGCGGCCGGGGCGGTGCCGACAACTCGCCGCGACGCACCAACTCGCTGGGCTCGGGCTTCATCGTCGACGACTCGGGCGTTGTCGTCACCAACAACCACGTCATTGCCGATGCCGATGAGATCAACGTGATCCTCAACGACGGCACCAAGATCAAGGCCGAGCTGGTCGGCGTCGACAAGAAGACCGACCTTGCGGTGCTCAAGTTCAAGCCGCCGCGGCCGCTGACCGTCGTCAAGTTCGGCGACTCCGACAAGCTGCGGCTGGGCGATTGGGTGGTCGCGATCGGCAACCCGTTCAGCCTCGGTGGCACCGTCACCGCCGGCATCGTCTCGGCCAAGAACCGCGACATCTCGTCGGGACCCTATGACAGCTACATCCAGACCGACGCCGCCATCAACCGCGGCAATTCCGGCGGCCCGCTGTTCAACCTCGAGGGCGAGGTCATCGGCGTCAACACGCTGATCATCTCGCCGTCGGGCGGCTCGATCGGCATCGGCTTCGCGGTGCCGTCGAAGACCGTGGCCGGCGTCGTCGACCAGCTGCGCCAGTTCGGCGAGCTGCGCCGCGGCTGGCTCGGCGTGCGCATCCAGGGCGTCACCGACGAGATCGCGGAGAGCCTCAACATCAAGCCGGCGCGCGGCGCCCTGGTCGCCGGCGTCGACGACAAGGGACCGGCCAAGCCGGCTGGCATCGAGCCGGGCGACGTCGTCGTCAAGTTCGACGGCCATGACATCAAGGAGCCGAAGGACCTGTCGCGCATCGTCGCCGACACCGCCGTCGGCAAGGAGGTCGACGTCATCGTCATCCGCAAGGGCCAGGAGCAGACGCTCAAGGTCAAGCTCGGTCGGCTCGAGGACACCGAGAAGGTGCAGCAGGCGGCGATCAAGAAGGACGAGCCGGCCGAGAAGCCGGTGACCCAGAAGGCGCTCGGGCTCGATCTCGCCGCGTTGTCGAAGGACCTGCGCGCCCGCTACAAGATCAAGGACAGCGTCAAGGGCGTCGTCGTCACCGGCGTCGACCAGGCCTCCGATGCCGCCGAGAAGCGGCTGTCGGCCGGCGACGTCATCGTCGAGGTCGCCCAGGAGGCGGTGACCTCGGGCGTCGACATCAAGAAGCGCGTCGACCAGCTCAAGAAGGACGGCAAGAAGTCGGTGCTGCTGCTCGTCTCCAACGCCGACGGCGAGCTGCGCTTCGTGGCGTTGAGCCTGCAATAGGCACGGAGTCCACGCCTCCACATCGCGGGGCACGGTGCGTAGGGTGGGGCAAAAGCGCACCGTGACCTACGCTTGGTACGACGCTCTCTCGCGCGCCGTGCCCACCATGTGGCTCTGCGTTCGCGGCACGACGGTGGGCACGCTGCCGCCCTGCGGACGGCTGCTTTGCCCACCCTACGGCAGCTCCACACTCCGCTGTCGTCCCGGCCTTGAGCCGGGACCCATAGCCCCAGGGAGCAGTTTGGGGCGGGCTGATCATTGGCCGTTTGCTCGTCACGACGGCCGCGGCGTATGGGTCCCGGATCGGCGCCCCGACGCGCTGGCGCGCGCCGTGGCTTGTCCGGGACGACGACGGTTCGCAAGGCGAATTCACGGCTCAAACAGCAATCGACATAGCTTTGCAGTCTCGCGGCGCATCGCGCCCGAGGTCTGCAATCAGTTCGTCCCTCTCGAAATGCAGAGGGCGCAGGGAATGCCGGGTGAAGGCCTCACCCATGGCCCGCCTGCTGAAAAAATGCAGGCGGCAGGTACCACAGGCAAAGCCGATTCAACCGGCATTCCCTGCGCGGCGGTCTTCACGCTTATACGCAGTCTCCCTGGTGCGCCGGGCTTGTTGGCCACCATTGCCCATGCAATGCGAAGCATTGTCACGAGCGTGACACCAGCATCGGGGTGTCAGGACGCTGCGACTTCACGTCCGCGAGCGATCGTTCGTCCGCACTCTCATTGAAGAGAATGCTGCGATCTCTCGCGGCCACCGCTCCCCGCCTCGCGTGTCGTGACGATCGCGCGCTACGCCCCTCCGCAGTGAGGCGGGATGGCGCTAGACAATCATGAATTCTGTAAAATAGCAAGATATTTATTTTTTTCAGAATTAAACGGGCGGCAGCCGCTCCACGGCAGGCGCCGGCTCAGAGCGATCGCTGGTTGACCCGCTTCGACAGCTCCTCGGCACTTTCCTTGCGCTCGGAATAGCGGTCGACCAGATAGTCCGCCCGGTCGCGCGTCAGCAGTGTGAACTTGACGAGCTCTTCCATGACGTCAACGACGCGATCGTAGTAGGACGACGGCTTCATGCGATCGGTGTCGTCGAACTCCGCGAACGCCTTCGGCACCGATGACTGGTTCGGGATGGTGATCAGCCGCATCCAGCGGCCGAGCACCCGAAGCTGATTGACCGCGTTGAACGACTGCGAGCCGCCACTGACCTGCATCACGGCCAATGTCTTGCCCTGCGTCGGCCTGACGGCCCCGAGCGACAGCGGGATCCAGTCGATCTGGGTCTTCATCACGCCGGTCATCGCGCCGTGCCGCTCCGGCGAGCACCACACCATGCCTTCGCACCAGGTCACGAGGTCGCGCAGCTCGCGGACCTTCGGATGATCCGGCTCGGCGTCGTCGACCAGCGGCAAGCCGTGCGGATCGAAAGTCCGTGTCTCCGCGCCGAAGCGCACGAGAATGCGCGCCGCTTCCTCGGTCAGCAGCCGGCTGAACGAGCGTTGCCGGAGCGATCCGTAGAGCAGCAGGATTCGCGGAGTGTGGGAGGAGAGCGCAGGCTCCAGCAGCTTGGCGCGGTCGATCGGATGGAAGGAGGCTTCGTCCAGCTGCGACATCTCATCGGGCACTGCGGCATCTCCGGCCTCGAGCGGCTTCCGGCATTCCCTGTGCGAGCAGGGCCTGACCGGGTCGCCATGCAAACGGCTCAAGCAAAATGGCCGCCCGGATCATGCCGGTCAACGGTGGGGTCATGCATAGATCGATGGAGCGCTCTCGGCCGCAGGCCCTGTCGCGCGCGAAGATGATCCGGCCAATTGCGCGATGTCAGGCCAAGGCACGCGCAGGATGGTCTTGCTGCCGGCGGCCGGAATGTCTGTGCGACTGGTCTCGACGACGCGGCCGCCGAGCGGGGCATGAAAGCGGAGAGCGGCGATGTTGGCCTCGAAGACCCAAAGGTGCAGCGGGCTGGGCGTCTGGGCTGCCCGCGGAGCGGATGTCCAGGATCTTCACCACGCGCGACGCCACGCGTTTTCTCGGATAGGGAGCGCGGCCTCGCCGAGCGAGACGCGCGCTGCCTATGTGCTGCCTATGTGACGATGGGTTGCTCGCGTCGCTCAGTTGCGAACGCTGCCCACGGTGGTCGGAGCGACGAGAGCGGCGCTGCGACGGTGCTGGGCGAGCACGGCGAGCTGGTGCGGGGAGGCGGCGCTGTCCGCGGCGATGGTCTGCTGCGCGGCGGATGCACCGACGACAGAAAGCTGGTGCGGGGTGGCCGGCAGCGCGCCGACTTCGTAGCTCGGCAGCTCACCGGCGACAGCCGCGCCGGTCAGCAGCGCGAGGGCAAGAAGAGAGCCGGGAATGATATGCTTGATGGTCATCGGGAGGTCCTTTTGCGACGATGATCGATTGCATCGCGTGCAATCGCTTTCGTTTCCTTGGACACTCCCTAGCCTTGTCAGCTTTATATGCGCTGCAGCATGATTTGACAATTCATCGATTGGTGATGCGGTTAAAACGACACTGCGCGCCCCGCCTTGATGCGGAGGGCGAATGATCTGATCTGCGATCTGAGATGAGATTGGAATGAAGTTACGTGCGAGTGCATAGGATTGAAATAAAATCCTAATGATGTGCTGATCAGGCTTTTCGTAACGGCTTTGCTTGCCTTGCGTCCGACTCTGGATTGCTTCGCTGCGCCGCTGCGCTCGCAATGACGGCCTGGCGGCTGCCCATGAATGCGTCCTCTCTCACAACAAGGGGAGAGGGCGCCGTATTGCGCTTCGCTTGCACGCGTCGTTTGACATCCGCGCCACGGCGGCGGCCTCGTCAGTCGACGAACTGATCGCGCGTGTAGCCTTGCGCATAGAGCAGGGCGGTGAGGTCGCCGTGGTCGATGCGGGCCGAGGCGGCGGCCGAGACCGCGGGCTTGGCGTGATAGGCGACGCCGAGGCCGGCCGCCTCGATCATGCCGAGGTCGTTGGCGCCGTCGCCGACCGCCAGGGTGTCGATCTCGTCGAGATCGAACGACTCGCGCAGCTCGATCAGGGTGGCGAGCTTGGCGTCGCGGCCGATGATCGGCTCGCGCACCTCGCCGGTGAGCTTGCCGCCATCGATGACGAGCTCATTGGCGCGGTTCTCCTGGAAGCCGATCTTGGCCGCGATGGCGCTGGTGAACAGCGTGAAGCCGCCGGAGATCAGGCAGGTATAGGCGCCGTGTGCGCGCATGGTCATCACCAGATGACGGCCGCCCGGCGTCAGCTTGATGCGTTTGGTCAGGACCTCGTCGACGACGCTCACCGGCAGGTCCTTCAGCAATGCGACGCGTTCGCGCAACGCCGGCTCGAACGCGATCTCGCCGCGCATGGCGCGCTCGGTAATGGCGGCGACACGCGGCTTCAGCCCGGCGAAGTCGGCGAGCTCGTCGATGCATTCCTGGCCGATCATGGTGCTATCCATGTCGGCGAGAAAAAGCTTCTTGCGCCGGACGGCTTCGGGCTGCACGACGATGTCGATCGGCATGTCGCCGCGCAGGTCGCGCAGGCGCGCCTCGAGCTTGTGGACCTCGCCGTCGTGGGCGAAGGGGATGTCGATCGCGACCTCGTCGAACAGCCAGCGCGGCGTGCCCGGCGAGGGCAGCACGGCCAGGAAGGCCTCCACGATCGTGGTATCAAGCGCGGGATCGGCGGGATTGCAGATGAAGGTGGCGACGAGAGACATCAGGTGACTTTGCCAGGGATCAACAAAGCCGTGCTTATCGCAGGGCCGACCGCCAGCGGCAAGTCGGCGCTGGCGGTGGAACTTGCGCAAAAAGCGGGCGGGGTCGTCATCAACGCCGATTCCATGCAGGTTTACCGTGACCTGAGAATCCTGACGGCGCGGCCAACACCTGACGACGAGGCTGATGTGCCGCACCGGCTCTACGGCCATGTCGACGCAGCCGTGAACTACTCGGCCGGCCACTATGTCCGGGATGCCGCGGTCGTTCTTGCCGAGGTGCACGCGGCCGGGCGGCTGCCGATTTTCATCGGCGGCACCGGGCTGTACTTCAAAGCGCTGACACGGGGATTGGCGGCGGTCCCGCCCGTCCCTGACGAGGTCCGAGACGCGGTGCGCCTGCGGCTCGACCGCGACGGGGTCGAGGCGCTGCATGCCGAGCTGGCGCGGCGCGATCCGGCGGCGGGCGCGCGGCTGAACGTGCGCGACCGCACCCGCGTCGCCCGCGCGCTGGAGGTGATCGAAGCCACCGGTCGGCCATTGGCCGAGTGGCATGCCGAGACCACCCCGCCGCTGCTGCCGGCGGGCAGCTATCGGGCGCTGTTCATCGCGCCGGAGCGCGAGACGCTCTATGCGCGGATCGACGCGAGGTTCGATCTGATGCTGGATCGCGGCGCGCTGGAGGAGGTTGAACAGCTGGCGGCCCGCGGGCTCGATCCGCTGCTCCCGGCCATGAAGGCGCACGGCGTGCCGGCGCTGATCCGTTATCTCCGCGGAGAGATCACGCGGGAGGAGGCGACCGTCATCGGCAAGGCCGACACCCGCCATTATGCCAAGCGGCAGTTCACCTGGTTTCGGCATCAGCTGCCGGAGTTCGGGTGGATGACGCCGGAGCAGGCGCGGGCGTGGGTGGCAGCGTTGAGCGAGCTTTGATATCGTGATATCGTAATGGCGGAGGCATAGATGGCTGACATCCTGATCCGCAAAGTGGACGATGCGACCAAGGAGCTGTTGCGGCTTCGCGCCGAACGGCGTGGCAAGAGCTTGGAAGCCGACCTGAGGGAGACGCTCGAAAAGCTCGCGCGTGAGGAAGCATCGTCGCCTGATGATGCAGAGCCGTTTGGCACTTGGCTCTTTAACATTACGAGACCGGGCGTCGACCTCGATGCGGAGCTTGAATTGCTTCGGTCCGCACCCATTCGGCCTGTCGAGTTCGAATGATCCTGCTTGATACCAACGTTATCTCGGAGGTGCAGAAACTAGCGCCGGCCATGCAAGTGATCGGTTGGCTTGATGCAAACTTTGCGAATACCGCAATTTCGAGCATTACGATTGTCGAATTGGCGGCCGGGCTGGCGTTGCTCAATGACGGCCGGCGGAAAGACAGTCTTCAAAAGGCTGTCAGCAGGACGATCCGCCGCTTCGGAAGCCGGGTCTACGCGTTCGACGCTGCTGCCGCTCAATCGGCAGCACTGCTGCTTGCACAAGCGCGGTCGCGAGGGCTGCCGTTGCATCAGATCCCGAACAAGCTTGCCGACCTGCAGATCGCCGGTATCGCGTCGGCCTATGGTCTCGATCTCGCAACACGTAACGTCGGAGATTTCGCCGGGCTCGGACTTGCGCTGATCGATCCTTGGGAGTGACCCGTCGCGGGCACTCCTGCGGAACGACCGGGGTGGCCAAATTACCGCTCGCCGAACGGCAAATTCCGCGTTAACCTGATAAAACCGCGTTCATGAGCTCGCTTTGCCTTGACATCGGGGCATCCGTGGCTATGTTCGCGCAACCTTTGGGAAGTTCGATCGGCACCATGCGCAACATTATTACTGCCCTCCTTATTGTAGTCGTACCCAGGCGCATCGCCGGGGATGGCTAGCGGCCATCCATGATCCGAGCGGTGCGCAGGGCCTTCCAGGGCCCTTTTTTATTGCCCGGAAGCCATCGAACCGACCAGCCGAGCCACTGACCGAAACCATCCGCTAGACCCGACCGACCAAGACGACAAGCCGCTGACAGAAGCGATCCGGAGCCTGCCATGACCGACAAGAGCCACGATCCGAACCAGATGACCGGCGCCGCGATGATCGTGCGCGCGCTCATCGACCACGGCGTGCAGCACCTCTTCGGCTATCCCGGCGGCGCGGTGCTTCCGATCTATGACGAGATCTTCCAGCAGAGCGAGGTCGAGCACATCCTGGTCCGCCACGAGCAGGGCGCCGGCCACGCTGCCGAGGGCTATGCCCGCTCGACCGGCAAGCCGGGCGTCGTGCTGGTGACCTCGGGCCCCGGCGCCACCAACATGGTGACCCCGCTGGCCGACGCGCTGATGGACTCGATCCCGCTGGTCTGCATCACCGGCCAGGTGCCGACGCACCTGATCGGCAACGACGCCTTCCAGGAGTGCGATACGGTCGGCATCACCCGGCCCTGCACCAAGCACAATTGGCTGGTCCGCAACGTCAACGATCTCGCAAAAGTGCTGCACGAGGCGTTCTACGTCGCGACCACCGGCCGTCCCGGCCCTGTTGTCGTCGACGTGCCGAAGGACGTGCAGTTCGCGACCGGAACCTATCATCCGCCGCGCAAGTCCGACGTGCACATCTCCTACGCCCCGCGCGTCAAGGGCGATGCGACGCAGATCCGCAAGGCGGTGGCGCTGCTGGCCGGCGCCAAGCGGCCGGTGATCTATTCCGGTGGCGGCGTCATCAATGCGGGGACCGAGGCCTCGAAGCTGTTGCGCGAGCTGGTCGAGGTGACGGGCTTCCCGATCACCTCGACCCTGATGGGGCTGGGCGCCTATCCGGCGTCGGGCACCAACTGGCTCGGCATGCTCGGCATGCACGGCACCTACGAGGCCAACATGACGATGCATGATTGCGACGTCATGCTGTGCGTCGGCGCGCGCTTCGACGACCGCATCACCGGCCGCACCGACGCGTTCTCGCCGAACTCGAAGAAGATCCACATCGACATCGATCCGTCCTCGATCAACAAGAACATCCGCGTCGACGTGCCGATCATCGGCGATTGCGGCGACGTGCTCGCCGACATCCTGCAGGTGTTCAGGGCCGAGGCGAAGAAGCCCGACATCAAGGCGTGGTGGCAGCAGATCGCCACCTGGCGCGCGCGCAACTCGCTCGCCTACAAGCCGAACCGCGACGTCATCATGCCGCAATATGCGATCCAGAGGCTGTTCGAGCTGACGCGCGGGCGCGACACCTACATCACCACCGAGGTCGGCCAGCATCAGATGTGGGCGGCGCAGTTCTACGGCTTCGAGGAGCCGCACCGCTGGATGACCTCGGGCGGTCTCGGCACCATGGGCTACGGCCTGCCGGCCGCGATCGGCGTCCAGGTCGCGCATCCCGACAGTCTGGTCATCGACATCGGCGGCGACGCCTCGGTGCAGATGACGATGCAGGAAATGTCGACGGCCGTGCAGTACGAGCTGCCGGTCAAGATCTTCATCCTCAACAACCAGTACATGGGCATGGTGCGGCAGTGGCAGCAGCTGCTGCACGGCAACCGCCTGTCGCATTCCTACTCGGAGGCGCTGCCGGACTTCGTCAAGCTGGCAGAGGCCTATGGCGGCGTCGGCCTGCAGGTGTCTAAGCCCGGCGATCTCGACGGCGCGATCAAGGAGATGATCTCGGTCAAGAAGCCGGTGCTGTTCGACTGCCGCGTCGCGGCGCTGGAGAACTGCTTCCCGATGATTCCGTCCGGCAAGGCGCACAACGAGATGATCCTGCCGGCGGAAGCGTCCGATCCGGCCGCGGCGTTCGCCGGCGGCAAGGCGCTGGTGTGAGGACTGATCGTGAGGGCGATGCCAACCCAACACTCCGCTGTCATCGCCCGGCTTGCCGCCTTCGCTAAAGCTTCGGCGCGCCCTGAACGCGCGGCCTCGTCGAAGCCTTGGCGAAGACGGGACCGGGCGATCCAGTACGCCGCGGCCACCATGAGTCCTACGACGGCGACGGCGTACTGGATGCCCGCTTTCGCGGGCATGACAGCTGTGATCAGGAGGCGGCCGTGTTCACACTAGCCGAGCTCGAAGCCGCCCACGCCATCGTCGCGGCCGCGGTGCCGGCGACGCCGGCGCATGCGTGGCCGCTGCTGGCGCAGCGGCTGGGGACGCATGTCGTCGTCAAGCACGAGAACCACACCCCGGCCGGCGCCTTCAAGGTGCGCGGCGGGCTGGTCTATGTCGACAACCTGAAGCGCACGCATCCCGGCGTTCGCGGCCTGATCACCGCGACGCGCGGCAATCATGGCCAGAGCGTTGCGTTTGCCGGCCGTCGCAACGGCCTGCCGGTGACGATCTATGTGCCGCATGGCAATTCGGTCGAGAAGAACCGCGCCATGGCGGCGTTCGGTGCCGAGCTGATCGAGCACGGCAGCGACTTCCAGGAGGCGCGCGAGGAGGCTGGCCGCCACGCCGCGCGCGACGGCCTGCACATGGTGCCGTCGTTCCATCCCGATCTCGTGCGCGGCGTCGCCACCTACGCGCTGGAGCTGTTCCGCAGCGCGCCCGATCTCGACGTGCTCTACGTCTCGATCGGGCAGGGCTCGGGCATCTGCGGCTGCATCCTGGCGCGTGATCTCTTGGGCCTGAAGACCGAGATCGTCGGCGTGCAATCGACCGAGGCGCCGTCCTACGCGCTGTCGTTTGCGGCCCGCACCGTCGTGACGACCAACAGCGCCGATACGCATGCCGACGGCCTTGCCACCCGCAGTCCCGATGCCGATGCGCTGGCGATCATTCTTAAAGGCGCCTCGCGCATCGTGCAGGTCAGCGACGCCGAGATCGCCGATGCCGTGCGCATTCTCTGGACCGACACCCACAATCTCGCCGAAGGCGCCGGCGCGGCACCGCTCGCAGGTGCGTTGCAGGAAAAGGGCAGGCTCGCCGGCAAGCGCGTCGGCCTGGTGCTCACGGGCGGCAACATCGATCTCGACCTGTTCAGGCGCTGGGTGATGCCGGCGGCCGCTCATGCCGAAGCGGGAGCTGCATGATGCGCACCCGGCCTGCCACACAAACCACTGTCATCGCCCGGCGCGACCGGGCGATCCAGTACGCCGCGGCAATCGTGAGTCTCACGACGGCCGGCGTCGACCGGATGCCTGCCTGCGCGGGCATGACGGCAGAGGGAACAAGGGGACACCAATGAACCAGCCAGCATCGGCCTATTTCATGGAAGAGCGTCACGATCCGAACGAGACGCACACGCTGGCGGTGCTGGTGCAGAACGAGCCGGGCGTGCTCGCGCGCGTCATCGGCCTGTTCTCGGGCCGCGGCTACAACATCGAGAGCCTCACCGTCTCCGAGACCGAGAGCCAGAAGCATCTGTCGCGCATCACCATCGTGACGACCGGCACGCCGATGGTGATCCAGCAGATCAAGCACCAGCTCGACCGCATGATCCCGGTCTACCGCGTCGTCGACATGACGCTGACCAAGCGCGCGATCGAGCGCGAGCTCGCAATGGTCAAGGTGCGCGGCACCGGCGAGCCGCGCGTCGAGGCGCTGCGGCTGGCGGATGCGTTCCGCGCCCGGGTGATCGACGCCACCACGGAAAGCTTCGTGTTCGAGATCACAGGCAATACCGACAAGATCAGTCAGTTCATCGATCTGATGCGCCCGCTCGGCCTGGTCGAAGTGGCCAGGACCGGCATTGCGGCGATCGGGCGGGGATCGGAAGGGATGTGAGCCATGCTGGCGCGCGACTGGTACTACAACGAACGCAACCGGATCGGGCTCGACCATGCCGTGGCCTCGATCTATGGCTCGGGCGATGATGCCGACGAGCGCGCGCGCGCTCTGACGATGCTCGGCGTCAAGCCGGGTTGGCGGGTGGCCGACATCGGCTGCGGCAACGGCGTGCTGGCGACAGAGGCGGCGCTGCTGGGCGCGGTGGTCGACGCCATCGACATCTCGCCGGCGATGCTGGCGCTGACCCGGATCTACAGCCGCGACCGCCGTACCGCGGTGCGGATGCATTCGGCGGGGCTGCTGTCGTTCGCCTATGAGGCTGCGACCTACGACCTGATCGCCAGCGAGTTCACGCTGCACCATCTGCCGGACTTCTGGAAGGCGGTGGCGCTGGCGCGGATCTTCGCGGCGCTGAAGCCCGGCGCGCAATTCTTCCTGCGCGACATCGTCTATGTCAGCATGCCCGACGGCGCCGAGCGCTCGGTCGAGCAGTGGGCGGACTTCAACATCAAGAACCACGACCTCGCTCGCGACAGCGTCATCACCCACATGCGTGACGAGAACTCGACCTTCGCCTGGGTGATGGAGCGCATGCTCGCCGAGGTCGGATTCGTGACCGTCTCCGCCGACTACCACGCGCCGATGCACGCGACCTATGTGCTGCAGAAGCCGACGGGGCAGGGCTAGGCGCTGATGCTTGTGCACGACGGTGAGGTGGCCACGCTGCCACCCTCCCCTGGAGGGGGAGGGTCGGCTCACATCGCGCGAAGCTGCGATGTGAGCCGGGGTGGGGTGATGCCTCCACGCCGGAGCCGTGTCTGCGGCCCACCCCACCCCGATCGCGCATGGCATGCGCGATCGACCCTCTCCCTCCAGGGGAGGGTGAAGAGTCGTCGTGCGGAGAGAACTCATTAGAATGTCCCAGCAGCTCCTCATCGCCTTCGTCACCTTCGCGTTCGTGATGGCGTTCACGCCAGGGCCGAACAACATCATGCTGCTGTCGTCGGGCGTGACCCATGGCTTCCGCCGCACGGTGCCGCACATGATGGGCGTCAGCTTCGGCTTCGCCTTCATGGTCGGGGCCGTCGGCTTCGGCCTCGCCACGGTGTTCATCTCCTATCCGGTGCTGCAGGAGGTGCTGAAATATCTCGGCGCCGCCTACCTGATCTATCTCGCCGTGGTGATCGCGTTCTCCGGATCGGCCAAGCCGGATGACGACACGACGCCGCGCGGCCCGATGTCGTTCTGGGGCGCGGCGCTGTTCCAGTGGGTCAACGCCAAGGGCTGGGTGATGGTGATCAGCACCATCACCGCCTATGCCGCGATCGCCAGCTTCCCTGCCAATGTCGCGCTGCAGGTCGGGATCAGCTTCGTGATGGCGATCGGCTCGACCATCACCTGGACCCTGTTCGGGACGGCGCTGCGGCCGCTGCTGAGTTCCGAACGCGCGGTGCGCGGCTTCAACATTCTGATGGCCGTGCTGCTGCTCGCCTCGCTCTATCCCGTCTTCATGGACGCATGAGGGAGGCGGCCGCCATGCGAGATCGGGGTTTCCAACCACGCCCAAAATGCTCTAGACACGGGCCGGATTTCGTCCGGGCGCAGCCGCCCGTGCCTCACCCAAGCGTCTGACTTTTCAGCCAATTCCGGCCATCTCAAAGAGGAAACGACAATGCGTGTCTACTACGATCGCGACGCCGATCTGAACCTGATCAAGGGCAAGAAGGTCGTCATCGTCGGCTACGGCAGCCAGGGCCACGCCCACGCGCTCAACCTGAAGGATTCCGGCGTCAAGGACGTCGCGATCGCGCTGCGCAAGGGCTCGGCTTCGGCCAAGAAGGCCGAGGGCGCCGGCTTCAAGGTGATGGAAGTCGCCGAGGCCGCCAAATGGGCCGACCTGGTGATGATGCTGACCCCGGACGAGCTGCAGGGCGACATCTATCGCGAGCACCTGCACGACAACATGAAGCAGGGCGCCGCGCTCGTGTTCGCCCACGGCCTCAACGTGCATTTCAACCTGCTCGACCCGCGCCCCGATCTCGACGTGCTGATGATCGCCCCGAAGGGCCCCGGCCACACCGTCCGCTCCGAATACCAGCGCGGCGGCGGCGTGCCGTGCCTGATTGCGATCGCCAAGGATTCCTCGGGCAACGCCCATGACCTCGGCCTGTCCTATGCCTCGGCGATCGGCGGCGGCCGCGCCGGCATCATCGAGACCACGTTCAAGGAAGAGTGCGAGACCGACCTGTTCGGCGAGCAGGCGGTGCTGTGCGGCGGCCTGGTCGAGCTGATCAAGGCCGGCTACGAGACCCTGACCGAGGCCGGCTACGCCCCGGAGATGGCCTATTTCGAGTGCCTCCACGAGGTGAAGCTGATCGTCGACCTGATCTATGAAGGCGGCATCGCCAACATGAACTACTCGATCTCCAACACCGCCGAGTATGGCGAATACGTCACCGGTCCGCGCATCGTCACGGCCGAGACCAAGGCGGAGATGAAGAAGGTGCTCGGCGACATCCAGTCCGGCCGCTTCGCACGTGACTGGATGCTGGAGAACAAGGTCAACCAGACCTCGTTCAAGGCGACCCGCGCCAAGCTCGCCCAGCATCCGATCGAGGAGGTCGGCGCCCGGCTGCGCGACATGATGCCCTGGATCAAGAAGGGCGCGCTGGTCGACAAGAGCAAGAACTGAGTTCGCGCAGGACTTGCTGAGAATTGAGAACGGCGGGCCGAGGCCCGCCGTTTTTGTTTGGTAGGTGAGTCCTTAGGCTGTTTCAGGACGTCGCGCGGCGTGAGGCCAGCGGCGCGAGCAGGCGGACGATCTCGCTGACAGCGACCAGGCCGACGAGCCAGGCGGCGCTCGTCAGGCCGAGGCGGGCGACGATCGGGAGGGTGAAGCTCGCGGCACCGCCGAGCGCAGGCGTGGCGGCCAGCAGCACCAGCTCGTAGCCGGCGTAGGCCCTGAGGAGAGCGACGGCAAGCGCGACCAGCGCTGGTGCTGTGCGCAATGTCGCCAGCGCCATGCGGGCCACAACGGTGGCGCTGAGCGCGGCGGCGCCGATCATCGCGCCCCAGGCCAGCGTGTTGGCATCGACCGGATAGTGCAGGGCGCCGAAGCCGATGCCCTGGTTGACCAGCCAGGCGCCGAGCATCACCGGCAGCGCCGTGCGCAGCGGAAGCAGGGCGGCCGCAATCACGGCGAAGGCCGCAAACGGCGTCGCGCAGCCGAACACGAAGCTCGCCAGCGCACAGGCGGTCGTCAGCAGCGCGAAACAAAACGCGGCTGCATGCCGCGGCGGGACGGGCGCGAGGCGAGCCTCGGAACCAGAGGGGGCGAGGACGTCGAGAGTCATGGAACATCTCCTGTTGTTGCAATTGTAGTCCAGTTTTGAGGCGGCTGTCAGCCGCTTCGGGAGGTCTGCATCACTGCACGCCGAAACTCGCGAGCCGGATGCCGCCGAACACGCCGAAGCCGGGCGCCAGGAAGCCGGTCGGGTTCTGGATGTGACGGTTGAACAGGTTATCGATCCGGCCAAACACCTTGACCTGGTCGGACAGCGCGTAGTCGCCGCGCAGGTTCACGAGCGCATAGCCGGGTGCGACGAGGCCGGTGGTCATGCCGTCGCGGCTGACATCGAGCCAGTCGCCGACCCGCAGCAAGGTGGCCGACAGGCTCAGCGCATCGATCGGCAGCCAGGTGGCGGTGGCGCTCCATTTCTCCTTCGGCCGGCGCAGCAATTGCTGGCCGGTAGCCGCGTCGACGGCGCGGGTGAAGGTGTAGTCCGCGCGCAGCGATATCCGATCGGTGAGCCACGCCGTCACGAAGCTCTCGGTGCCTTCGGTGGTGGCGAGGCCGACATTGGCGTAGGAGGTGAAGGTCGCGTTGAAATTGATCAGGTTGGTGATGCTGTTGTGGAAGTAGGTCGCGCCGAAGCGGACGCGATCGTCGAACAGCGGCTGCTCGAAACCGGCATCGTAGCCGGCGCTCTGCTCCGGCCGGAGGTTGGGATTGGCGAAGAAGTTGAACGCCGGGAAATCCTGGTGCAACTGGCTCAAGGTCGGTGCCTTGAAGCCGGTGCCGTAGCTCGCCTTCAGCTTGGTCTCGGTGACCGGCAGGATCACCGCCGGCGCGATCCGGTAGGTGCCATGGCCGCCGAACTGGTCGTTGACGTCGTTGCGCAGGCTCGCGACGACGAACCAGCGTCTGGCGAACTCGGTCTGCAGCTCGACGAAGCCGGCCTTGTTGCCGTTCTCGGCTGAAAGGTCGGTGGTCTTCAGCCGTTCGGTCTGCTGCTCCAGGCCGACGATCAGGTTGTTGCGCGGGGCGAGCTCGGTCACCGCGTGCCAGTCATATTTGATGCGCTCGCCGGTCGCGACCGCGGCGACGGGATTGCCGGCCGTCAGATCGGACGACCAGTTGTTCACATAGTTGACGCCGAAATAGTTCCTGATGCGGCCGCCGAGCAGCGACCATACGGCTTCCTCGCGCGTCGCCAGTTGATGGACGGTGTGGTTGCTCTGGGCAGCGTCGGGAAAGCTGGGAAAGCCGCTGTCGCCGGTGAACAGCAGGGTGGCGTCAGTGTAGCGGACCACCGAATTGAGCGTCCAGGCCTCGTTGAGATCGACGCCGAGCTTGGACGAGGCGGTGACGTTGTCGTAGGCGTTGCCGATGGCCTTCTGCCCCGCAGGCAGCAATTGCCACGGGGTCACCGGAACGTCACCGGCGTGCAGATGCGCGACGTTGACTGCGTAGTTGACATTGTCCTGAGAGCCGCTCAGCCCCGCGCTCTGGTTGAAGGTCTTGAACGAGCCGCTCTCGACCGAGGCGGTCGCCCGCGCCGGTCCGTCGCCCTTGCGCGTGACCATCGAGATGACGCCGCCGATCGCATCGGAGCCGTACAGCCCGCTCTGCGGCCCGCGCAGCACCTCGAGCTGCTGGATGTCGGCGGCGAGCAGATGCGCGAAATCGAACGCGCCATTGCCGTTGGTGACGTCGCCTGCGTCGATGCCGTCGATGATGAGCTTGGTATGGTTGGCATTGGTGCCGCGCATGAAGACGTTGGTCTGGCCGCCCGGGCCGCCGGCCTGCACGATGTTCAATCCGGGGACCGTGCTCAGGATGTCCGGCACGGTGCGGGCCTGCTGCGCGGCGATATCCTTGTCGGTCACCACGGTGATCGCATTCGCGACGTGGGCCACTGACGTGACGACGCCGGTCGGGCTGACAGCGACGGGCGCTCTTGCCGGCGCGGCCGGCTTTGCCACCGGCATCTGCTGATGCGCGGCGTTGCCGGTTCTGCGGGCGATGGCTGGTCTCTGGGCGATCGGCTCGCGCGGCGGGTCGACCTCAACCGGGGGCAGAAGGTCGGGGGAGGCGGATTGCTGCGCTGCCGTGGGCGAGGGGCCGAGCAGGGCGAATGACGAGAGGACGCAGAACGACGACAGAACGGCGCGATGCCGCCTGGCATGGGGAATGGGAGACACGAGTGACCTCGGCATGACGTCAGTGGCACGTCACCGCGAACGAGGTCTCACGCAGCCCTTTGCAGACCTGCCTGAAAACGATGCCAATAACGCCCCGACCGGCATCCTCGCGTGTGACCACGGCTGACGGCAGGTCTCCTGGCTCGCGGGTCGTCACCTCCACGTCGCCTTCCCGGGACCGAGATTTCCCAGTGGCCTATGACGCGAGATTCGCCGCTTACAGTTGCGGGGGCAGCTGCGGCCTTCGATCACGTCTCTTGCGAGACGCATCCGGCACCGCATTCCCTTTTGAGCCCCGGTCGAGGGGCACCGTCACGATCACCGTAGGAGTGCGGGCGCACCAAAGTCAATCCGGCGCCCGGTGATCTCCTGGCGATAACGCTGGCCGGTCGGCTTGATGATGCCCGGCCGCCTGCGACAACCAGAGCTGTCGTCCCTGCGTTCGGAGGGACGACAGCGGAGTATGAGGAGGCTCGCGAGTCGTTGCTGATGAGGATTGCGTCTTGTGAGCACCCGCTCACTTCTCGACCTTGTTGTGCACCATCCAGAACCGCAGCGTGCGCTGGGCGGTGTCGAGCGACAGCCGGGCATAGTCGCGCTCGGCGAGCTTCAGGGTGTTGCTGTCGATGGCGTGCTTGATCGGCCGGTGGGTCAGGATCTTCGCCACCACCGACCAGGCCAGCCTGGCGGCACGGCAGGGGATCAGCACGATGTCGGTGCGCGGGCCCTCGAGCACCTTGGCCATCATCTCGGTCGGCACGTTGTTGAGCAGGCCGAGTGCGGCGGAAACCTCGCCGAAGCGGCGGGTCTCGGCGAAGAAGGCGATGGCGGCATCGTTGAGCTCGTTCAGCCCCTTCATGCGCTTGACGGCCTCTTCGGCCAGTGTGAAGTCGCGGCCGACCAGGCCGCCGTCGCTGCGCGCGACGTCCGCGATGGCCTTGAGGATCTTCTTGATCTCCTGCCGCAACGCCGGCGGCGCCGAGGCCATCAGCTTGGCGCGCACGGCTTCGGTGGCGCGGCGCAAGAGGTCGCGCAGGTGCTTGGTGGGCAGGTCGACGCGCAGCCCGATGATCTCGGACAGCTCGTCGTCATCCGCGGCATGCGCCATCATCCCGGAATAGCCGGTATCGGAGAAGCGCGCGGTCTGGTTGTTGGCGAGCTTGCGGATGACCCGGCGCTCGCCGCGGTCGACGATGATGTCGGTCACCGCCTCGGTCAGATGCGGACGGCTGGAGATCGCCATCAGGTGATCCTGGCCCTTGGTCGCCGCGACCTCGACCAGCGTATGCTCGGTCAGCCGGCTCGAGTGCATCAGCACGCTCTCGGCCACCGAGATTTCGTCGTCACGGGCGAGCTGCTGGATCAATTCGACGGGGGCGTAGTCGACCGGCGCGAGATGCTTGGAGAGCTCGGCCCGCGCGCGGGTCTCCACTCGCGAGACCAGCATGCACAGCACATTGTCGAACACCTTGATCTGGTCCTCGGTGAGGCGTTCGCCGTCATGCAGGAACAGATTGGTGACCTGGCGCAGCGTGTTGACGCGCTTCGCCGAGGAGCCGCTGCGGACGGCCTCTTCGAGCTCGGTGATGATGGAGTGTTCTGAAGGCGGGAGCTGTTCTGGCTGTGACACGATCGCGCTCGTTTGTCCGGATGGCCGGAGCGACAGCGACGCGCTTGTGATCCCGCTGCAAGGCTCTCGGCCGGAGCAGTTTTCGGCACGGGCGATAACAACGCGTTAGGGTCGGAGGACGTAGTACCCCGGAGAAACACGGATACGGAAAATTAAGGCGATACGCGTAGAGGGGGACGACGAGCTGGAGCCGGTCTTCCGGAGATTCGCCGGACAGGCGATGGAATGAGATGCGAAGACCTCCCCGCAGACGCGGCGACGACAGGCCAGCGAAACGGAAAGATTAATGATCTCATAAGGTCACAGACCTTCCTTCATCCAGTTTGCTCGCTGCCCTCGATCTCACGTCAGCTGTCATCCTCCCAAACATTGAAACTTAAATCCCATTCTTGCCGCGGCCATTTTGCCGTGCGCCGTGCGCTGCGTGCCGTCTCCCGGTGTTCCGGGGCGGGCTCGGAAGGGGGATGACCTCGCGCGAAAAATCAGCGCCAGCATCGTGCCGCATCCCGTGCGATAATCGCCGCGCAAATCGTTGAGGTCGCCATGAAATCCGTCGTCATCACCGGCGCGTCCACCGGCATCGGCTTCGCCTGTTCGAAGCTCCTGCTCGCGCGTGGCTTCCACGTGTTCGGCAGCGTTCGCAAGCAGGCTGATGCAGACCGTCTGCGCAGCGAGCTCGGCGCCAACTTCACGCCGCTGCTGTTCGATGTGACCGACGAAGCGGCGGTGAAGGCGGCCGCCGGCGAGGTGCGAGCGGCGCTCAAGGGCGAGACGCTCGCCGGTCTCGTCAACAATGCCGGCATCGCCGTCGCGGGGCCGGTGACGGAGCTGCCGATCGAGCAGTTTCGCCATCAGATGGAAGTGAACGTCATCGGTCCGGTGATTGCGACCCAGGCGTTCGCGCCGCTGCTCGGCGCCGATCCGGCCATGAAGGGAGAGCGCGGCCGGATCGTGATGATCAGCTCGGTCGCGGGCCGCAATGGCAACCCGCTGATGGCGCCGTATTCGACCTCGAAGCATGCGGTCGAGGGGCTATCCGAGAGCCTGCGCCGCGAGCTGATGCTGTTCGGCATCGACGTCATCGTCATCGCGCCGGGGGCGGTGAAGACGCCGATCTGGGCCAAGGCCGAGGAGGTCGACCTGTCGGCGTACCAGGCCTCGCCGTTCTTCCCGGCGCTGCAGAAGATTCGCGGCTTCATGCTGCATCTCGGCAAGACCGGGCTGCCGGCCGAGACCATCGCCGCGCGAGTGGCCGACGCCTTGACCCTGCCGGCGCCCAGGGTGCGCTACGAGATCGCGCCCGATGCTATCAGGCAATGGATCGTGCGGGTGCTTCCGAAGCGGACCGTCGATCGCATCATTGCCAAGCGGCTCGGCCTGACGCCGGTGATCAGGGCCTGATGCCGGCGATGACGACCATCGGCAAGACCCAGGCGGAGCTGACCCGCCTGGTCGAGGAGGAGATTCGCGCGCAGCCGGGGTGCGAGACGGCACGCGTGCCGGCCGTTCATGCGCTCGACGCGCGCAGCGGCCGCAACTGGGAGATCCCGCACGTCGTTCTCGGCGATAGCCTGATCAGCGACGTCGACCGCGCCGTGATGAGCGTGCAGCGCCGGCTCGGGCGCGAGTTTCACCTGATCGATGATCCCGTCACGGAGCCAGCCTCGGAAGCCGCCGCGACGCCGCAGATCGACACCGACGACTCCTGACATTCCCTGCGCTGACGTGAGCCCTGCGGGCTCAGGTCAGCAGGCCCTGCCGCAGCGCCAGCCGTACCAGCTCGATGTCGCTGGCGACGCCGAGCTTGTCCTTGATCAGCGAGTGCAGGTTGGCAACCGTCTTCGGGCTGAGATGCAGCGCTGACGCGATCTCGTCGGTGGTCCGTTCGGCCAGCAGCATCTGCATCACCTCGAACTCGCGCGCGGACAGGACGTCGGCGGCCGCCCGCTCGCCGGACAGCCGGCTGAGCGCGAGCTCGTGATCGATGTCGGGGCTGATCGCGATGCGGCCGGCGAGCACGTCCATGACGGCGCGCACGAGCGTCTCCGGCGGGCTGCTCTTGGTGACATAGCCGCGGGCGCCGGCGCGGATCGCCTGCACCGCGAAGCCCGCATTCTCATGCATCGTGAAGACGAGGATGCGCGCGCTACGATCCCATTGCCGGATGCGGCGGATGCCCTCAATGCCGCCGACGCCCGGCATGGTCAGGTCCATGATGACGAGATCGGGCCTGACCTCTTTGAACAGCCGGTAGGCTTCGGCACCATCGGCGGCTTCGGCGACCACGCGCAGCCCCGGCTGCTTCTGCAGCATCGACCTGTAGCCCTCGCGGACCACGGCATGGTCATCGACCAGCAGGATGGTGCCGGCGGGCGCCGTCATGCCGCGCAAGCCGTTTCCGGCTGGGTCGGCGCACGCGAGAGATCGGGCAAGGCCGGGACCGGAATCTCGACGCGGAGTCGCGCGCCACCACCGGAGGTGGCCGCGAAGCTCATCTGGCCTCCCATGGAGGCGACGCGCTCGCGCATGCCGAGCAGGCCCATGCCCGGCTTGTCGGGAGCTTCACCTGCGGGACCGTCGTCTTCGACGGTGAGCACGGTCGCGCTCGCCGGCCCGTCCTGAAGCGTCAACTGCAGCCGCACGCGCGTCGCTCCGGCGTGCTTGACGGCATTGGTGAGCGCCTCCTGGGCGATGCGATAGAGGTTGGTGGCGATGATGCCGGGCAGTCGGTCGATGCCGCCCGACAGGCTGATCTCGAAAGCGGTGCGGCCGTGCTGCCGCCTGTTCCACCCGGCCACGAGGCCTTCGAGGCTGGCGGCGAGGCCGAGCTCGTCGACATCAGGTGGGCGCAGCCGCATCAGCGCGCCGCGCAACTGGTCCATCATGTCGCTCGCGGTGCGCGCGATGCCGTCGCATTCGCCCACCAAAGCGGGGCAATCCTGCGCCGCGCTGTGACGGATCGACGCCGCGAGCGCCCGGATCGCCGCCAGCGACTGGCCGAATTCATCATGCAGCTCGCGCGCGAGGTGGCGGCGCTCGTCGTCCTCCAGCGCAATCAGGCGCCGGGTCAATTCGCTGCGCTGGGCCAGCGCTGTCTCCAGCCCCTCGGCGAGCTGGTTGAAGGCATCGCGGATCGCCGACAGCTCGGCAAGGTCGAACGGCGGCAGCCGTGCCGACAGATCATGGGCCGCGATCCGCTCCAGCCCGGCGCGGATCAGCCGGGTCGGGCGCAGCGCGCGGGCCAGCGCGGCGTAGGCCAGAATGCACAGCAGCGCCAGCGCCGTCCCGAGCACGGGCAGCAGCCGGCTGAGCTCGCGCCAGGCCTCCGCGGTCATGACGCCGGCATCGGCCCAGACGACGGCATCGCCGGTCGTTTCGCCGCGAAAGCTGACCGGCCGTGCCGCTTCCCGGCCCGGATCGAACAGCCGCCGATACAGCATCGCGAAGGCGCGGGGCGGATCGTCCGTCTGCGCCTCGGCGCCGCCGCAGATGCGCTGCACGATCGCGCCGTCGACGCCGCGATAGGCGATGCACAGGCCCGGTCGCATCGCGGCGGCGGCGACCGCATCGAGGTCGGGAAAGCCGGCCGGCGGGCTGTTGACCCAATGCATCTTGCTTTGCTGCAATTGCAGCGTCCTGGCCGTGATCTCGGCGATCCGCTCATTGCGCGCTTGCACCGAGCGCTCGGTGTCGAACAGCACATAGGCGCAGATCGCCCCAAAGCAGAGCGCCGAGACCACCGAGATGCGCAGGGTCAGACGGTATTTGAGGTCGTAGCGGGTCCACATCTTCGGCACGTCCATGGTAGCCCTGCCCGCCGGCATTTAACGGCAGAACCGCCTGGGCCAAAAGCGCTGCGGCCTGGTCGCCGTCACCGTCGTGAAAATTTCCCGTGCCGCGCCGGGACCGCGGCCGCTGCGGCCGTAGCGCCGCTGCGTCTAGCTTTGGATCGCCAGACATCGCTGCAGGGGGATCCCATGTCGAACCGTCGCGTCGTCCGTTGTCTCGTTCTCGCGCTTGCTTTCGCGGCCGGTCCGGTCCGCGCCGCCTCCGGCGATGTCCCGGCTGTGCTGGTCGACGATTTCAGCTATCTCGACACGTCCGGCGAGCCGGTCGATCAGACCGCAGCGCATCAGCGGCGGCTGGATGCATTCATCGCCGCGCTCCGCAGCGACGTCGCCGCCGACGCGCGGCTGCGGCCGGTCAGCCCGTCCTGCGCGCCGTCCTGTCCCACCGATGCGTCCCCGGAGGCCCGGCTGCAGATGGCGGCCGCGGCCGGCGCAACCGTCGTGATCACCGGCGGAGTCCAGAAGCTCTCCACGCTGGTGCAGTGGGCGCGCGCCGCGGCCATCGACGTCGCCTCCCATCGGGTCGTCTTCGACAAGGTCTTCACCTTCCGCGGCGATAGCGACGAGGCCTGGCAGCGCGCTGCGATCTTCGTTTCGCGCCAGGTCCGTGACGCACTGGCGCCGCCGGAGCCGATCCGGCTGGCGCTGCTGCCGTTCGAGCTCGACGACACCAGCGCAGGTGCGGCGCTCGGCGAGACCGAATCCGACCAGAAGGGGCTGCAGGAGGCGACCGACGCGGTGCGGCAGCTGCTGGCGCAGTCCGGGCGCTATCGCCTGGTGGACGCGGCCGGCGAGATCAAGCCGGGGCAGCCCGTGCGTGAGTGCGACGATTGCGAGGCCCGGGCGGCCCGGGCCGTCGGCGCCCAGCAATCGCTGCTCGGCATCGTCCGGCGGATCGGCCGCACCGAATACATCATCGGCTTTCGTGTCCGCCAGGCCGACAGTGGCGCGCTCGTCGCCGCCGGTGACAGCGGATTGCGCCTCGGCGCCAATTATTCCTGGAGTCGCGGCGCGGTGCGTCTGGTGCGCGAGCGGCTGCTCGAGACCGGCACCCAGAATTGAAAAAGGGCGAGGATCGGTACGCGAAGGACGGCAGTGATGCCACCTCTCGTCGTGGCGCGAGACGACTCGCCGCCCTCCGTGCAAATCCGGGCTGTTGTGATTTGTGACGATTTCATTACGGTCGGATGACAGGATAGGCTTCCTTGATCTGTCGGCATGCGCCGGCGAAGGGCGCCTGCATTCACCGCCTGATGTCACTGACCCCGAACGACCAACCGATCACCACGCTCGCCGCGGCGAGCGCAACACGCTCCGCGGCCGTCCGGCTGTCCGCCGTCGCCACGCCGCATGTCGCGGCGCTGGCCCTGATGCTGCACACCGAGACCGATTTCGGCTCGCGGCTCGGCTTCGTGCTGGCCTGGGGCATCCTGAACTGCTTCTGGCTGGTGCTGCTGCGGCGGCCCGCGGTGTCCGGCGCGTTGGCGCTGACCATGGTCGTGGTGCTGGTGCTGCTGTCGCAGCTCAAGCACGCCGTGGTCCAGATGACGGCGAACTTCGTCGACGTGATGCTGATCGATCACGACAGCGCGGCGTTCCTGTTCACGATCTTCCCGAACCTGAAGCTGTCGGTGCTGGTGGCGGCCGCCGTCGTGCTGCCGCTGATGGGGCTGCTGTGGTGGGCGGATCCGTTCCGGATCGCGCGGCTGCCGGCGCTGGCCGGCAAGCTCGCCTGCCTTGCCGCGCTCACGCTGTATTCGCTCAACTGGCGCGACGAGACCTGGCGCGGCTATTATGACGACGGCTATCTGTCGAAATTCGCCCGCTCCGGCGTCACGGCGGTGTCGGACTTCCTCGCCAACGGCTTCATGGAATCCGACGCCACGGCTGATCGAAGTCTGGCTGCCTTCGTCCCGGATTCCTGTCATCCGGCCGGACGGCGCCCGAACATCGTGCTGATCCACGACGAATCCAGCTTCGACATCCGCTCGGCGCCAGGCATCAAGGTGCCGGATGGCTATGGCAGCCATTTCAAGTCGTTCGACGGCAAGGCGCGGCAGTTCATGGCCGAGAGCAATGGCGGACCGAGCTGGTTCACCGAGTACAACGTGCTCGCCGGCCTGTCGTCGCGCTCGTTCGGCCGCTTCGCCTATTTCGTGACCCGGATCGCGTCCGGCCGGGTCGAGCGCGGCCTGCCGCTGGCGCTGCGCAATTGCGGCTACGACACGGTGTCGCTCTATCCCGCGCAGGGCGCCTTCATGAGCGCGCGCAGCTTCCAGACCACGGTCGGCGTCGACCGCTTCCTCGACGCGCGCGATCTCGGCGCCAAGGGCGTCGAGCCCGACGGCTTCTTCTACGATGCCGCGCTCGATCTGATGCAGCACCGGCCGCGCGGAAAGCCGCTGTTCATGTTCGTCTATCTCGCCGCCAACCATTTCCCGTGGGAGACGACGTTCCGGCCCGACCTGACGCCATCCTGGCGAGCGCCCGGTAATCTGCCTTCGATCGATGAGTATCTGCGCCGCCAGGCGATGAGCGCGACGGACTATCAGCGCTTCCTCGCCAGCCTGAAGAAGCGCTTCGGCGACCAGCCGTTCCTGATCGTGCGCTACGGCGATCACCAGCCGGAGTTCTCGCCGCACATTCTCGATCCCAAGCTCGACGAGGCCGGCATCGGCGAGAAGCTCGAAAGCTATGATCCACGCTATTATCAGACCTATTACGCCGTCGATGCCGTCAATTTCGAGCCGCGCCAGAGCGCGGTCGTGATGGATCGGATCGACGCCGCCTATCTGCCGCTGGTCACCTTGGAGGCGGCCGGCATTCCGCTCGATCCGTCCTTTGCCGAGCAGAAGGACATCATGCTCCGCTGCAAGGGCGTGTTCTACGCCTGCGGCGACGGCGCCGAGGCGCGCCGCTTCAACCGCATGCTGATCGACGCCGAGCTGATCCGGGGGCTGTGACCGGCCGACGCCAAGGTCGGCCGGGCAACGTGTTTGCAACGCCCGCTGCTACTCCGCGGCAGTATCGGTGACGATGCCGCCGATGTTCTGCCAGTGGGCGCCGTCGAACTGGATCATCTGCAACTGCTTGTTGACGCGATAGTCCGTCGGCGAGGTCGTGATGCTGATGCCGGGCAGCAGCATGCCGAGCTCGACACTGTCGAGATGGGTGGCCTGCTTCAGCACGTTCTCCCGCGTCAGCTCGTCGCCGCACTGCTTCAGCACCTGGACCAGGAGCTCGGCGGTGATGTAGCCATAGACGTTGAAGTTCGAGCCCTTGTCGCCGTCGGGATAGTACTTCTCCATGAAGGTGAGATAGCGCTGCACGCCGGGGTCGTTCTTGAAGCCCTCCTCGAGCGGGTCCTTGACGTAGCCGACGCTGATCAGACCCTTGGCGTTCTCGAGCCCGGCGGGCTTCAGGGTGGCGCCCAGCGAATTGGCATTGATGTCGACGATGTGGACCGGCTTCCAGCCGAGCTCGGCGACCTTCTTGATGGCCTGCGCCGCCTGCTTCGGCGTCGAGGCACTGAACAGCAGATCGGCGCCGGCGTCCTTCAGCTTCAGGATGTGAGAATCGATCGTCGGCTCGGTGATCTCGTACGACGATTCGGCCACGATCATCTTGGCGGCCTTGTCGCCCAGCCCGGCCTTCAGGCCGGCGAGATAGTCGCGGCCGAGATCGTCGTTCTGGTAGAGCACGCCGATCTTGGCGTCGGGATGGGTCTTGAGGATGTACTGGCCGTAGATGCGGCCTTCGACGACATAGCTCGGATTGAAGCCCATCGTCCAAGGAAAGTTCTTGGGATCGGTGAAGCGCGAGGCGCCGGTGGCCGCGAACAGTTGCGGCACCTTCTTCGTGTTGAGATATTTCTGCACGGCGACGTTCGGCGCGGTGCCGATGATTTGGAACGTCAAGAGCACCTCGTCGCTCTCGACCAGCTTGCGCACCTGCTCGACCGTCTTCGGCGGCGAGTAGGCGTCGTCATACTGGATCAGGTTGATCTTGCGGCCGTTCACGCCGCCCTGGTCGTTGATCATCTTCATATAGGCGGCCTGCGCCTTGCCGATGGTGGCATAGGCCGACGCCGGGCCGCTCAGCGGCACGGTCTGCCCGACCTTGATCTCGCTGTCGCTGGCGCCGGTATCGTACTTCTTCTCGGCGGCCAACGCCGGCGCGGTCGCCGCGAGCGACAGCAGAGCAAGCGCGGCCAGCGCGGTGGTCCCAATCCTCATCACATCCACTCCCTGAATATCTTTTGTGAAACTCATTCGGCCTTGATGGCGGCGTCGCGGATGACCGCGCTCCATTTCTTGGTTTCGTCGGCGATGAACTGGCCGAATGCTGCAGCGTCGCGCGGCTGCGGATCGAGCCCCTGGGCGAGCAGCTTCTGCTTCACCTCGGGGGCTGCGAGATCGGCGAGAATCTCGCGCGACAGCCGGTCGACGATCGGTTGCGGCGTCGCGCCCGGCGCCATGAAGCCGTACCAGCCCGACGCCACCACGTTCGGCAGGCCCTGCTCGCGCAGGGTCGGCGCCTGCGGATAGATCGCGCTGGGCTCGGTGGCGGCGACGCCGAGCACGCGGAACTGGCCGGCCTGGATGTAGGGCAGTGCCGTGCTGATCGCGGTCAGCGTCGCATCGACGCGGCCGGCGAGCAGCTCGGTATAGGCCATCGAGTCACCGCGGAAGGGAATGTTGAGGCCGGTCACCTTGGCGTCGCGGAACAGCAGCTCGGCGGCGAGATGCGGCTGCGAGCCGGCGCCCGGCGAGGCGAAGGTCAGGCCCTCGGGCTTGGACCTGCCGTAGGCGATGAGCTCGGCCAGCGTCTTGAACGGCGCGTTGGCGCTGATCATCAGGAAGATCGGCGCAACGACCGTGCCGGCCACGGGGCGCAGGTCCTTGACCGGATCGTAGGTCAGCTTGCCGAACAGCGCTTCGGCGGTGACGTAGGGCGCGGCGGCGTAGAGCAGGGTGTAGCCGTCGGGTGCGGCGCGGGCGACGAGGTCGTTGGCGATGCGGCTGCCGGCGCCCGGCTTGTTCTCGATGATGAACTGCTGGCCGAGGTGATGTTCGAACTCCGCCGCCAGAAGGCGCAGCGAGATGTCGCTGGCGCCGCCGGCGCCATAGGGACAGATCAGCCGCACCATGCGGGTCGGCCACTCGGCCTCGGCTCGTGCACGATGGCCGTAGCCCAGCGCCAGCGTGGCCCCTGCACCGAGCAGGCCGCGGCGCGTCATCGTCGGTTGTCTCATCGCGCGTCTCCCTGTCTGCTGCATCCCTTGTCCGGGCTGCTCCGACGCGTTCTTCGCCGCGCCTTGTCGTCTTTGCTCGCGCCGCGTCAGATCACCTTCCTGCGGGCGAGATCGTCCATCTCCTGGTCTGATAGTCCTAGCCAGCCCTGGTAGATCTCGCGGTTGTCCTGGCCGACGTCGCCGGCGGCATGGCGCAGCGTGGCGGGATCGTTGCCAAAGCGCGGCACGACGTTCGACATCGCCACCGAGCCGAAATCGCGGTCGGGCACGCGCGTGATCATCTCGCGCGCGATCGCCTGTGGATCAGTCGCGATCTGGTCGATCGCGTAGATCGGCGCGATCGTTCCCTTGGCCGCGGTGAAGCGGGCGACGACATCATCCAGGTCATGCGCGGCGCACCAGGCGGCGAAGATCGCGTTGAGTTCGGCCGAATGCTTCACCCGCGAGGCATTGTTCGCGAAGCGCGGATCCTCGATCAGGTCAGGACGATCGATCGCGCGACAATTGGCGGCGTAGAGCGCGTTGGTCGAGCCGGCGAGCGTCACCCAACGATCGTCGCGGGTGCGATAGACCGCGGCCGGCGCCGAGTAGCCGTTGGCATTGCCGATCCGGCTGCGGCTGAAGCCGAGCTGGTCGTGCTCGACCGGCAGCACGTCGAGCAGCCGGAACACAGCCTCCGTCAGCGCCAGGTCGATCTCCTCGCCCGGCGCCTCGGGATCAACAGCCCGCTTCCACAACGCCGCCAGCACGCCGAGTGCGCCGAACGCGCCGCCGATGGCATCGCCGATCGGATAGCCCGGATGGGTCGGCTCGCCCTCGGCCTCGCCGGTGATGTAGGTGAGCCCGCCCATCGCCTCGAAGATGCGGGCAAAGCCCGGACGGTCGCGGTACGGCCCGTCCTGGCCGAACGCGGTGGCGCGCAGGATGACGAGGCGCGGCTGGATCGACCACAGCACCTCTTTCGTCAGCCCCCAGCGGTCGAGCGTGCCCGGGCGGAAGTTCTCGATCAGGACGTCGAAGCGCGGCAGCAGCCGCTTGAACAGCGCGAGCCCCTCCGGCGTGCGCAGGTCGAGCGTCGCGAGGCTCTTGTTGCGGTTGGCGGTCTTCCACCACAGCGGCTTGCCGTCCTTGAACGGCGGAAAGGTGCGGACACCGTCGCCATGGCCCGGCATCTCGATCTTCAGAACCTCGGCGCCGTAGTCGGCGAGCAGCGTCGCCGCGAACGGTGCAGCGATGATCGTCGCGATGTCCAGAACGCGCAAACCCTGGAGTGGCCCGGCCATGTCGTGATGCACCTGTCTCAGCCGGCTTCGGCCGCAAGCGCCGGCTCCGGCGCGCGCCTGATGATCTCGGGCTCGGCTTCGTTGATGAGCGCCCGGATGCTGGCGGCGAGCGCCGTGATGCGCGGACCGATCTCGGCCTCGAGCTGACCCGGCTGCAGCCGGAAAGCGGGAATGCCGCAATTGATCGCGAAGGCGCGGCCGGAGCTATTCGCGTAATGCAGCGGCGCAGCGACGGCGTGAATCGCGGGCATGTATTCGCCGACACAGGTGCAGAAGCCGCGCTCGGCACATTGCGTGATGCCGTCGAAATAGAGCGTGCGGAAGCTGGCCCATTGCTTGGCATCGTCGGCGGCGAGCTGCGCGTCGAAGCGCGCGGCTTCGGCTGGAGGCAGGATCGCGGCCGCCGCGCGTCCCATCGCGGTCGCGACCACGGTGATCGGCATGCCGATGTCGGGAACGTGCGGCCCGACATCGCCGGAGCGCGCCGTCTCGACATAAACCACGGCGTTGCCGTCGAGCAGGCCGATCGAGACGGTGCCGCGCACGCTGGCGGCAAAATCCTGCATCAACGGCCGTGCGAGCTGCCGGAACGGCATGTCGGCGAGCAGCGGATGCGCCATCCGCAGCGCGCGGACACCAAGGCGATATTTCGCGAGGTCCTGGTCGAAGGAGAGATAGCCGAGCTCGGTGAGCGTGTGGGTCAGCCGGGCGACCGTAGGCCGCGGAATTCCGGTGCGCACCGATATGTCCATGTTTCCGAGCACGGGAGATTCCGTCCCGAACGCCTCCAGCACGATGAGGCCCTTGGCCAGCGTGGTGGCAAAGGCGGCGTCGCCGGCGCTGTCGGCCAGCATCGTTTCGAGGGCGCGATTGCGGACGGCGAGGGCGGATCGTGGTGGTGCGGGCATGCGGCGCAGAATGATCCAGGAATTTCTGAGAGTCCATATATTTGTGGATGTGATGATTCTTCGTCTACTATGTGGACGAATGTCGGACGTGCGGTGGCCACGCGCGATGCTCGCCCGATCGTGGCTTGTGACGCGGGTGGAGGCCCGCTACCGGTGCCGCCTCAACGTCCGGGAGGCCAATCAATGTCGACATCAGTCAAGCAGATGCTGGAAGCCGCCAACGCCGCGGTTCCGAAGATCACGCCGGCCGAGGCGCAGGCCATGATCGCCAAGGGCAACACCCTCATCGTCGACGTGCGCGATGCGCCGGAGGTCGAGAAGAGCGGCAAGATTGCCGGCGCCGTGCACGTTTCGCGCGGCATGCTCGAATTCCGCGCCGATCCGGACTCCCCCTATCACGACAAGAATTTCGCCAAGGACAAGAGCGTGATCCTGTATTGCGCCTCGGGCGGCCGCTCGGCGCTGTCGGGCAAGACGTTGAAGGATCTCGGCTACGACAAGGTGTTCAACGTCGGCGCGTTCAAGGACTGGGCCGAGAATGGCGGCGCGGTGGAGAAGCCGATCGAGCCGGGGATGTGAGCGTGCCCAGCTGATTGGTGCGGCGGTCGCAGCGCCAACCACCGCCGTCATTGCGAGCGAAGCGAAGCAATCCAGGGCTCCGCAAGGACTCTGGATTGCTTCGGCGCTACGCGCCTCGCAATGACGTGCTGCGAAGGCAGGGCTTACTTCGCGATCTTGCTCCACAGCCAGCGCGCCACCGCCTGCGGCGAGGACTGTGCGTCACTACCGGAAGCGCGCAGATTGGCCTGCTGCATGGTCGCGATGTCGATGCGGCCGAGCAGCGGCCGTAACGCATCCTGCAATGCGCGGTCCTCGGCGCGCTTCGGCGACAGCAGCAGGATCGCGTCGTAAGGCGGGATCGCCTGCTTCGGATCGTCGAGCACGACGAGGTCGTGTTTCGCGATCAGCCCGTCGCTGGTGTAGCCGGCGATGACGTCGACCTCGCCGGACGCGACTGCCGCGTACATGAAGTCCGGCTGCATCTGGCGCTGGGCGCGGAAGGCGAGACCATAGGCGTCGCGCAGGGCCGCCCATTCCGGGCGCGAGAAGAACTCGTAGTCGCCGGCGATCGACATCTCGGAGGCATGGCGCGCGAGGTCGGCGATCGAGCGGATGCCGAGGGCTTCCGCCTTCTTGCGCGGCATCACCAGCGCATAGGCGTTCTCGAAGCCGAGTTCGCCGAGCAGGGTGACCTTGTCCTTGGCGAGATCCTGCTTCAACGCATCGAGCAGTGCGACGCGCGGCAGCTGCTCCGTGTGGTGGAACTGGTTCGCCCACAGCGTGCCGGAATACTCGACATAGAGATCGATGTCGCCGCTCTTGAGCGCACCATAGATGACGCTGGAGCCGAGGCCGGCGCGGGATGTGGCCGTGAGGCCTGCCGCCTGCAGCCGTTCGCTGAGCAGCGCCGACAGCACATATTGTTCGGTGAAGGTCTTGGCGCCGATCACGTAGCGCGCGGACGTGCCGGCGAGCGAGGGCAGCAGGCTAGCGCCGACCATCAGCGCGATCGTCGCGGTGCCGAGGCCCACGCGGGCGCGGCTGCGCGTGCGCAAGCCATGCTCGATCAGCGCTAGCAACTGATCGACCGCAAGCGCCAGCACCGCGGCGGCGACGCAGCCGAACACGACCAGCACCCAGTTCTGGGTCTGCAATCCGGCAAAGATGTAGTTGCCGAGCGAGGTCTGGCCGATCGGCGTCGACAAGGTCGCGGTGCCGATCACCCACACCGCCGCGGTGCGGATGCCGGCCATGATGACCGGCAGCGCCAGCGGCAGCTCCACCATCGTCAGCGCCTGGCGCTCGGTCATGCCGACGCCCTTGGCGGCCTCAATCAGGCTGGCGTCGACGCCGTTCAGCCCGGTGATGGTGTTGCGCAACACGGGCAGCATCGAATACAGCGCCAGCGCCAGCATGGCCGGCAGGAAGCCGAAGGCCGAGAACGACAGGCCGAACCAGCGCAAGCTCAGTGCCGCCAGCGCCAGCAGCAGCGGATAGAACAGCGCCAGCAGCGCCAGTCCCGGCACCGTCTGCACCACGCTGGCGACGCCGAGCAGCAGATTGCGCAGGGCAGGGTGATTGCGCGCGACGAGCGCGAGCGGGAAGCTGATGGCGAGACCGAGCGCGAGCGCCGCGATGCTGACGCGCAGATGGCTGCCGAGATAGTCGGCGAGATGCGACAGCGCCTCGGCGAAGCGTGGATCCGACAGGACGCTCATGCCGCCCCGCTGTCGGGCAGCAGCGCCACCAGCCGCGCCGCCTGTCGGCGCGGCGTCGTCATCAGCTCCGTCACGTAGGGTTCGCGGCTGGCCGCGAGCTCGGCCGGCGTGCCGACCTCGACGAGGCGTCCGCCGCGCATCACCGCGATGCGGTCGGCGAGCAGCAGCGCCTCGGTGATGTCATGCGTGATCATGATCGTGGTCAGCGCGAGCTTGTCGTGCAGCGCGCGATAGTCGCCGCCGAGCGCATCGCGCGTCAGCGGATCGAGCGCGCCGAACGGCTCGTCCATCAGCACGATGCGCGGCCGCGCCGCGAGCGCGCGGGCGACGCCGACACGCTGGCGCTGGCCGCCGGATAGCGCGTGCGGCAGCCGGTCGCGATGCGCCTTGCGGTCGAGCTGGACGAGGTCGAGCAGCTCGTCGACGCGCGTGGCGATCTCGGCCGGCGGGGTCCCCAGCAGCCTGGGGGTGATGCCGATATTGGCGGCAACCGTCATGTGTGGAAACAGCGCGCCGCTCTGGAACACGGTGCCGATGCGGCGGCGCAGGCCGACCGGCTCGAGGCCGGCGATGTCCTCGCCGGCGATGCTGATCGTGCCGCCGTCCAGCTCGATCAGCCGATTGGTGAGCCGCAGCAGCGTGGTCTTGCCCGAGCCGGAGCCGCCCACGATTGCCAGGAACTCACCCTCGGCGATCTCCAGCGATACGCCGTCGACCGCGGTCACGGCGCCTGCCGCGCCGAGGAAACTCTTGCGGACATTGGCATAGACGATGAACGGCGTGCGCTGCATGCGGCCTTGTGGAACGGTTGGCCTTGGGCTCAGGCAGAACACCTAGCACGTCCGGCCGCCGCGTTGAACTTCGCCCCGCAAGCGGCTAAGCCGTCCCGGCCATTCTCGGGGGAGGAACTTGGACGTGACGATGCCCACGGCCGCCGCGGTCGCGCTGGAGCGAACGACGGTGGCATTCCGTCTTGCCGGCGGACGCACCTACACCGCCGTCGAGACGGCGGATCTCAGCGTCGCCGACGGCGAGTTCGTCGCCATCGTGGGGCCGACCGGCTGCGGCAAATCCACCCTTCTCAACGTGGCGGCGGGCCTGCTGAAGCCGGCGGCCGGCAGCGTGCGGATCTTCGGCCAGCCGCTGGCCGGCCTCAATCGTGACGCCGGCTACCTGTTCCAGGCCGATGCGCTGTTCCCATGGAAGACCGCGCTGGAGAACGTCGCGATCGGGCTGGAGGTCGCGGGCACGCCATCGAAGGATGCGGCCGCCAAGGCGCAGCAATGGCTGACCTCGGTCGGCCTTGGCGCATTCGGCAACCGCTATCCGCACATGCTGTCGGGCGGCCAGCGCAAGCGCGTCGGCCTTGCCCAGGTGCTGATCCGCAATCCGCGCATCATCCTGATGGATGAGCCGTTCGGGCCGCTGGACGCGCAGACGCGGCAGATCATGGGCAATTTGCTGCTCGATCTCTGGAATGCCGACCGCAAGGCGGTGCTGTTCGTGACCCACGATCTCGAGGAGGCAATCGCGCTCGCCGACCGCGTCGTCATCATGTCGGCCGGCCCCGCCTCGTGCATCATCGGCGACTGGCGCGTCACGCTGCCGCGCCCGCGCGACATCTTCGAGGTGCGCATGAAGCACGAGTTCCACGAGCTGCACCGCGAGATCTGGCAGACGCTGAAGGCCGAGGTCGAGAAGACCTACAAGCAGGCGGAGGCAGTGTGATGGGAGCCGTGACTCGTTCGATCATGAAAGCCCCGCTGTTTCCGCTCGGACAGTGTACTCCCTCCCCCCTTGTGGGGGAGGGGCGGGGAGG
>NZ_JAUEXY010000010.1:0-303876 GCF_032489375.1 Bradyrhizobium sp. SZCCHNR1098 | reverse complement strand
TCCTCACCCTGAGGAGCCCGCCGCAGGCGGGCGTCTCGAAGGGCGAGGCCCGCGCTGTGGCCTCATGGTTCGAGACGCGCCGCAAGGGCGGCGCTCCTCACCATGAGGGGTGGGGGTCCGAGGCCGCCGCTGCACGTTGACCACGAGTAGCGCGCTTATGATGGGAGTATCGAGTTGCGCCTTGGAAAGCCTGCGCAAAAACAAAACCCGCCCGGAGCGGTGCCACTCCAGACGGGTCGTGTTAGTTCAACAATTCAGCAGGACTGTATCAGCCGAACTGGTTCATCGTGTTGTGCGCGCCGCCGGCCTTCAGCGCCTTGTCGCCAGCAAAGTACTCCTTGTGGTCGTCGCCGATGTCGGAGCCGGCCATGTTCTGGTGCTTGACGCAGGCGATGCCCTGGCGGATCTCGGCGCGCTGGACGTTCTTGACGTAGCCCAGCATGCCCTGCTCGCCAAAGTACTCGCGGGCGAGGTTGTCGGTCGAGAGCGCGGCCGTGTGGTAGGTCGGCAGCGTGATGAGGTGGTGGAAGATGCCGGCGCGCTTGGCCGAATCCGCCTGGAAGGTGCGGATGCGCTCGTCGGCTTCCTTCGCCAGCGGAGTGTCGTCGTACTCCGCCTTCATCAGCTCGGCGCGGTTGTACCTGCTGACGTCCTGGCCCGCCTCCTTCATCGCGTCATAGACCTGCCAACGGAAGTTGAGGGTCCAGTTGAACGACGGCGAGTTGTTGTAGGCGAGTTTGGCGTTCGGGATCACCTTGCGGATGCGGTCGACCATCTTGGCGATCTGCTCGATATGCGGCTTCTCGGTCTCGATCCACAGGAGGTCGGCGCCGTTCTGCAGCGAGGTGATGCAGTCGAGCACGCAGCGGTCCTCACCGGTGCCGGGACGGAACTGGTAGAGGTTGGAGGGCAGCCGCTTCGGCCGCAGCATCTTGCCGTCGCGGTTGATGATGACGTCGCCGTTGCGGGCGTTCGCAGGCGTCACCTCCTCGCAGTCGAGGAAGCTGTTATACTGGTCGCCGAGATCGCCGGGCTGGCTAGAGAAGGCGATCTGCTGCGTCAGGCCGGCGCCGAGCGAGTCGGTGCGGGTGACGATGATGCCGTCCTCGACGCCGAGCTCCAGGAAGGCGTGGCGGCAGGCGCGGATCTTGGCCAGGAAGACGTCATGCGGCACGGTGACCTTGCCGTCCTGGTGGCCGCACTGCTTCTCGTCGGAGACTTGGTTCTCGATCTGCAGCGCGCAGGCGCCCGCCTCGATCATCTTCTTGGCGAGCAGATAGGTCGCTTCCGCATTGCCGAAGCCGGCATCGATGTCGGCGATGACAGGGACGACGTGGGTCTGGAAGCCGTCGATCTTGGCGATGATCTCGGTCTCCTTCGCCTTGTCGCCGGCCTTGCGGGCTGCGTCCAGCGTGCGGAACAGATCATTGAGCTCGCGCGAGTCGGCCTGGCGCAGGAAGGTGTAGAGCTCCTCGATCAGCGCGGGCACCGAGGTCTTCTCGTGCATCGACTGGTCCGGCAGCGGGCCGAACTCGGAGCGCAGCGCCGCGATCATCCAGCCCGAGAGATAGAGGTAGCGGCGATCGGTCTTGCCGAAATGCTTCTTGATCGAGATCAGCTTCTGCTGCGCGATGAAGCCGTGCCAGCAGCCCAGCGACTGCGTGTACTTGGTGCTGTCCTCATCATAGGCGGCCATGTCGGCGCGCATCACCGCGGCGGTGTAGCGGGCGACGTCGAGGCCGGTCCGGAAGCGGTTCTGCAGGCGCATGCGCGCCACGGCCTCGGCGGTGACGCCGTTCCAGGTCGGCTGGGTCTCGAGCAGCGCACGCGCCGCCTCGACTTCGGCCTGATAGGACGCCGGCCCCTGGATGGCCTGATCGCTCAATCCACGCGGTTGGAAATTCATGTCCGTGATCCCTTGGTTAAGGACAACCTGGGACCTGTTGTAAGCACGCTGGGACGGCGGACCAGACATTGCGCGGAAAACTTGTCACACTTTACAAACATCTCGTGTATAGCTGTAAGGAGATTACAAGACCGGGATTTGGCCATGACCACCGCCACGGCACGATCGATCTTCATGGGCCCGCGCCTGCGCCGCCTCAGGCGCGAGCTCGGCCTGACCCAGGCCGACATGGCCGCGGACCTCGAAATCTCAGCGCCTTACGTGGCGCTTTTGGAGCGGAACCAGAGGCCGGTGACGGCCGACATGCTGCTGCGCCTCGCCCGGACCTACAAGATCGACCTGGCCGATCTGGCCGGCGACGGCGGTGCCGATCACACCGCGCGGATGCAGTCGGTCCTGAAGGACCCGATGTTCTCCGACATCGACATCCCCGCGCTGGAGATTTCCGACCTCGCGGTCAGCTATCCCGGCATGACCGAAGCCTTCCTGCGCCTCTACACGGCGTATCGCGAGGAGCAGCTCGCGCTGGCCGAGCAGCGCGCGCCGGCGCTGGCCGGCACAGCGCCGCGGCCGGGAAATGACGGTTTCGATGCCAACGATCCTGTTGCCGACGTCCGCCGCTTCCTCGCCGCCCGCCGCAACAACTTTGCCCAGCTCGACGATGCCGCCGAGCGCCTCGCCCAGGCCATCTTCCAGGGGCCGCCGACCGGGTCCCCGCAGGTCTCGGCGGGGCCGGCCGGCTTCATCGAGCGCTTTCGCGCGCGGCACAATCTCCAGGTCCGCTACATGCCGCCGAACGTCATGCTCGGCTCGCTGCGGCGGCTCGACCTGCACCGGCGGCAATTGCTGATCGAGGACTCGCTGGACAGCGCGAGCCTGAAATTCGAGCTCGCCCGGCAGCTCGCTTATCTCGAGCTCGATACCGAGATCGGCGCAGCGCTGGAGGACGGCAAGTTCGCGAGCAAGACCGCCGAGCTCTTGGCGCGGCGCGCGCTCGCGGCCTACGCGGCGGCTGCGATCATCATGCCCTATTCGATCTTCGCGAAGGCCGTCGATGCGAGGGCCTATGATCTCGAGGCGCTGGCGCGGCAGTTCGGCACCAGCTTCGAGCAGACGGCGCATCGCGTCACGACCCTGCAGAAGCCGGGCGCCGAGCGGATTCCGTTCTTCCTGATCCGCGTCGATCCCGCCGGCAACGTCTCGAAGCTGCTCGACGGCGCCGGCTTCCCGTTCGCGCGCCACGGCGGCGCCTGCCCGCTGTGGTCGGTGCACGGCATCTTCAAGACGCCGCGCCAGATCGTGACGCAATGGCTGGAGCTGCCGGACGGCCGCCGCTTCTTCTCGATCGCGCGCACGGTGACCGCCGGCGGCGGCTCCTACGGCGCCGTCCGCGTCGAGCGGGCGATTGCGGTCGGCTGCGCCGCCGAGCATGCGGGCCAGTTGATCTACACCCGCGACGGCCACGGGCCTGATGCCAACGCGCCGACGCCGATCGGCGTCGCCTGCCGAGTCTGCCACCGGCCGAAATGCGCGGCACGCTCGGCGCCGCCGATCGGGCGCGAGATCCTGCCGGACGATTTCCGGACGTCGTCGGTTCCGTTCGGCTTCTCGGCGGATTGAGCATGGGCCGGCAATGGAACAAGGAGCTGGTCGGCGGCCGGGATGGCGGGCGAAAATCCGCCAAAACGGGCTGCAAATCGGCTGGGACGCCATGGCCCTTGACGGAACAGCCATAAACCGGACAAAGATTGCGCCAAAATGTCGCGGCGGAGATTGGCCATGAGATACGTCGACGGCGCTGTGATGTTCCTCAGTCTGTGGCTGCTGGCATCGATGGTCCTCGACGCCGTGACGCCGCCCGAGCTGAACTTCTACATGATCGGACCGATCATTGCGCCGGCCGCGATCATCACCGGCTTCCTGTACTGGCTTCGCATCCCCTCCCGCGACTTCGTGCTGGCGTCCGCAGCCATCTGGATGGTCTGCGAGATGACGATGGAGATGATCACCCCCAAGCCGCTGTCGCCGCTGCTGGCGGTGGCCGCCGTCGCGCCGCTGTTGGTGGCCGGGATCCTCCTGCACGTCCAGCACTGGCGCCAATCGAGCGGCCGCTCGCCACCGCCCGCTTCGGCGCCGACGACCAATCTGCCGGGCTCCTCCAACGCGATGCCGGGCCGGCGGCCGTTCTGAGCCGCGCCGGCAATGGTGGATAGCGTGCAGCTGATCCTCCCGTTGTTCTACGGGACTGGATGTTTACGAGGAAATCAGAAACCCCCTCTTAAGCTCCGCCGGTCCATCAGAAGCCGACACACAGCCGCGCGGGGACCATGCTCAACGAACTTCTCGTGATCGAAGATGCCGACGTTCATCTGTCGATCCTGCGCAAGATCGCCGTGCAGGCGGGCTTTGCGACGACCGGCGTGAACTCGGTCGACGGCGCGATGAACGTGCTGCGCCGGCGCAGCTTCGAATGCATCACGCTCGACCTGAATCTGGGCGAGCGCTCCGGCACGGAGGTGTTGCAGCTGTTGGCGGACATCAAATCCCGCACGCCGGTGCTGATCATCAGCGGCTCCGACGATCAGACCCGGGACGTCACGGTCCGCGCCGGCAAGATCCTCGGCCTCAACGTCTATCCGCCGTTCTCCAAGCCGGTCGACCTCGCTTTGCTCCGACAGACGCTGCGCCAGATCGCCGCCGACACCGACCGGCAGCGCCGCGTCAAAGCCAGCATTCGCTAGCCCGAACGCTCGCTCGTTTTCCCGCTTGATCCAGATCAAGGCGCCATACCTCTGCCGCTTGTTGGCTGCAGAGGGACGAGCGGAAACGAGATGCGATGACGGCAGCGAATTCAGCCAACGAAGCAGAAGCAGTTGTGATCGAAGCGACGCCCTACGAGCTCGTGGGCGGCGAGGCTGGCGTGCGCCGTCTGGCGGAGCGCTTTTACACCATCATGGACCAAGAGCCCGGCGCCAGCCGCATCCGGGCGATGCACGACGCCGATCTTGGTCCGATCAAGCAGTTGCTGTTCGAATTTCTCAGCGGATGGCTCGGCGGGCCGGCGCTCTATTTCGAGCGGGCCGAGCATCGCTGCATCATGTCGGCGCACCGTCCGTATCCGATCGGCGACGCCGAGCGCGACGAGTGGATGACATGCATGCGCCGCGCGATGTTCGATTGCGACATCACCGGCGACATGTATGCACTGCTTGATCAAGCATTCCTGCGGATGGCGAACGCATTCCGGAGCCGCCAGGCGAGCTGACCGGAGCTCCCATCAGTCCGACTTGGTTGCGGCCTCCCGCGCGAGACGCTCGGCCCTGAGCCGCTCGCGGTTGGCGTAAAAGGCCCGCTGGGCCGCCTCGTGATCGCGCATGGCCTGCTCGGCATCAGCCCTGCGGGTGGCGTCACGCGCCCGACGCTCCTCCGGCGTGAGGACGCGAGGCTGTCTGTCTGTGCTATCGTAAGGCATGGGCAGATAACGCCCAAGCGGCCGGGATGTTCCCAGCATACGATGGTTCAGTCCGACTTTCGTGGAAACAGCTGGTCGCGGATGTAGCGCGACGTCGGCGTCAGGCTGAGTCCGTAGGGCTTCTGCCACACCGCGCGGTCGATCTCCTTCTTGTCTCCGATCTCCAGGCGCCCTTTGGCATGCTTGGCGATGAAGATGGCGTCGCTCATCTTGCGGCCCGACCGCTTATTCTTGGCGGTGACTTCCTTCCACAGCCGCAGGCGGCCGAGCTTGAGCTTCGGAAGCTCCTCCTTGATCTCGCGCTTCAGGCAATCCTTCGCCGTTTCCTGCGCGCGTTTGCGGCCGCCCGGAAACATCCAGCGTCCGTCGGCCCGGCGTCGGACCAGGAGAACCCTTCCGCCCTTGGCGGCAACCAGCTTGGACGCCTTGGTCATGGCCCCGAAGCTCTCACCTCTCGAACAATGAAGCGGAGTCTATCAAGATTCGCTCCCACTCCTGCTCCGGAGCTTTGCGGAGATTCGGCCAGGACCGCGCGTCCGCCGAGCAGGCTCGACCGCAGCGCTCCCCGTCGGCAGTGGCTCAGTAGCAGGAGCGCGGATCGACCGCGACATACTCTCCCGACGGATAACGATAGTAGCAATTGCCCTGCGACAGATAATAGCCTGGTCGCGCCGCAGCCGTCGCGCCGGCGATCGCGCCGGTGGCACCACCGAGCACGGCGCCCGCCGCGGCACCGCCCGCCTTGCCGGTGAGGATGCCGCCGAGCACCCCGCCGATGATCGCGCCCCCGAGCGCGCTGGCGCCCGGATCGACTTCGGCCGGAGGCGGCGCCGGCTCGTAGACAACCGGCGGGGGCGCCTCGTAGGCCGCCGACGGTGCATAGACCACATCGTCAGCATAGTCCTCCGACACGTAGGTCGGCGGCCCTTCCATGGGCTCGGGATAATAGTACCAGACGCCACCGACGTCCCACCACCAGCCGGGACGGCCGTTATGAACCTCATGACGCCAGCGGCCACCTTCCCAGCCGATCCGGCCGCGATAAGGCTGCCCACCATAGTCGCGCACGGCGACCCTGCCGTGCGCATAGCGCGCATCCGGTCCCCGCCCGATCGCCGCCGGACCCGGGCCTGCGGCGTAGCCGTGGCTGGCTCCCGGCGGACGTCCCTGGGGGGCAACGGCAGCCCGCGGCGGTGCGGCCGGCTGTGCTCCCTGCGGCTGGCCGGCCATGGGGCCGGCTTGCCGCGGAATCTGGACATGGGGCTGGCCGCCCGGTTGCCCACCCTGGGCTGGCGCTTGGCGGATGACACCCGGCGAGCGGACCTGGGGCGAATGCCCGGCGCCAGGACCAGCCTGGTCCTGGGTTTGCGCCCCGGCTTGGGCGGGGATCGCGACCGCAGTCAGGATTGCGATCGCGGGCAGCCACCGTGTGCTCTGGTTGGACAACGTCATTCTCCCCTACCCCTTTGATCGCCCGCCGTCTGCGTTGGTTGCCGCGCAGGGCGGGGTGCGATGCGGACTGATGACCCCGGCTCGCCGGCTTCGGCGTGTATGGTCCGGACACACCATAATTTGCGCGACAAACGGGTAAAATCCCGACTATTTTGCGGCCAAGTCAGCCTGCCGCGTCAGGTTAACCGAGACGCAGCCTGATTCGCCGCTCCGATCGTGCAACCTCGCTTGCGCGGTCTTGCCGATCCGGTTCGAGCTGATCGGCGGTCACCGGTCGGGCACGATCACGTTGCAGTTGGTTCGTCCCGACATCAGACAATCCTGCATCCGGCTTGCGGAGGTCAGGCTGCGGGCCAACCACAAGCCGAAGGCCACCACGACCGCCGCGAACACGAGTCCCGCCACGGCGCCGCGTCGCCCGTTATCCGGCCCCTGCGTACTCATCGGTGCCCTAGGCGGCCCGCAGGCCAGCGGCTTCACCGTGCGGTTGCTGCTGCTGCTGGCGCGATGCCGGCGAGATCGACTCGATCCGCGTGCAGCTCGTCACCCAGAACAGTTGCCCGCATTCCCATTCGGAACCCAGCACACCGGCCGAAACGGGCCTCGGGCGGGCGAGGACCGCGGTCATCACGCATGCGCTGACCACGAGAGCGAGGCCGAGCGCCATGCGCCCACGGCGAACAGAGGTCATGCCGGTCAACTCCGTTGGATGTCGCACCTGGGCGGTGCGCTGGTGCCGCGAGGCGTGAAGCGACTCACAGCCCGCCGACCTGCGTCAGCGACGGGGCTGCTTACATAGCCTCCGGCGAACGCCATGCAAGCGCCGGGCAAGTCGGATGTGGAGGAGCGGCGATAAAGCATTTGTCATCGACGCATGCGATCCTATACACACGGGCTCGCGTCGGCCTCCGCTCGTGTTCACGACATCGTGGAAGAATTGCCTGGCGGCGCGTGCAGCCCCTGACCGACCACACCCTGACCGAACACCCAACTAGCGAAGTGACGACGTCTCCATGAGAGGATTCAAGGAACCTGGATTTGCCGATCGGCAGAAGGCCGCACAGCAGGCCCGCCAGAGCATCGTGCAGAAGTTCAAATCGCAGCCGGGACCGGACGATCCCGAAGTCGTGAAGCGACGGCAGGAGCGCGAAGCCGCCGCCGCCCGCCGCGAGCAGCAGCGATTGGAGCGCGAGGCCGCCAAGGCCGAGCAGAAGCGTCTCGAGGAAGAGGCCAAGGCCGCCGAGAGTGCCCGGCTTGCGCGCGAGGCGGAAGAACAAGCCGCCCGTCTGGCCGAGATGGAAGCCGAGCAGAAGGCGAAGCGCGATGCGCGCTACGCCGCGCGCAAGGCCCGTGGAAAGAAGAAGTAAGCAGCGACGCTGCCACCACGAGACCTGCGTGTCGTCGCAGCCGGCATCGCTGCGATTCCTCATTCATCGGCGATGGGACTGATACGGTCGTCCCATCGCACGATGACGTGCGAGACGCGTCAGTTCTTCTTCATCATGCCGTCGTCCTTCTTCATCCCGTCCTTGGACATGGCATCGTCCTTCTTCATGGCGTCCTTCGCCATCGAGTCCTTCTTCATGCCGTCGTGGGACATCGCGCCCTTTTTCATCCCATCGTCCTTGCTCATCTTGTCCTCCGCGAATGCCGTCGGCGCGACGGCCACGTTGAACGCGAGTGCGGCAGCGGAGATTCCGAGGATGAGGCGGCTACGATTGGTCATGATGATCGCTCCTTCGTATGACGGGTTCGACGGCGACGGACGCGCCGTTCTTGGACATCGACGTTCCGATGAAGGCGATTGTTACGAGCGCGGACGAGAATCATTGTTCGATCAAATTTGACTCGAATGCGCCCTCTTCTGGAATCAACGACACAATTTTGCCCGGCAAAGCCATGTTAGTACAACCCGCGCAAGGGATTCACAGGCCGGCACGTGCGCCGCAGCATTATGTCGCTTCCCATGCATTTGGCCTCGAACGAACTGTCTAGTTCGGCTAGAGGTAAGTCCGGCAAATTGGCTGGTATAAGTCACGCCAACGAACCGGGGTCGGGAACCCAACCAAAAGTTGTCCAGGGGAAATCTCATGCTATCACGCCGTCATGTCATCGCATCCGCGCTCGCTGCGCCGGCCATTCTGCGTTTTGGAACCGGTACGGCCCACGCGGCAACGACGCTGAAGATCTCCCACCAGTTTCCCGGCGGCACCATCGACAAGGGCGATTTCCGCGACCGGCTCTGCCGGGTGTTCTCGGAGGCGGTTGCGAAACGCTCCGGCGGCGAGATCGCGACCGAAATCTATCCGAACTCGTCGCTGATCAAGACGGTGGCGCAGTTCTCGGCGATGCGGAAGGGCGCGCTCGACATCAGCCTCTATCCGATGCCCTATGCCGGCGGTGAGGTTCCCGAGACCAACATCGCGCTGATGCCGGGTCTGGTCACGACCTACGACCAGGGCATGCGCTGGAAGAACGAGCCGGTCGGCAAGACGCTGAGCGATTTTCTGGCGGACAAGGGCATCATCCTGCTGACCTGGGTCTGGCAGGCGGGCGGAGTCGCCAGCCGATCGCGGCCGCTGGTGACACCCGACGATGCCAAGGGCATGAAGGTGCGCGGCGGCTCGCGCGAGATGGACATGGTGCTGCAGACCGCCGGCGCCTCGGTGCTGTCGGTTCCATCGAACGAAATCTACACCGCGATGCAGACCGGTGCCTGCGATGCCGGCATCACCTCGTCGACCAGCCTGATCTCGTTCCGCCTGGAAGAGGTGTCGAAGGCCCTCACCTCCGGAGCCAAGGCGTCGTACTGGTTCATGCTCGAGCCGCTGATGATGTCCAAGGCCTCGTTCGACAAGCTGCCGAAGAACCAGCAGGACATCCTCCTCGCGGTCGGCGCGGAGATGGAGGCGTTCGGGCGCAAGGGCGCGCAGGACGACGACATCGAAGTTGCCAAGGTCTACGAAAAGGCGGGCGCCAAGGTTGTGGAGCTCGATGTCGAGACCGTCAACAAATGGCGCGACATTGCCCGTGACACGGCCTGGAAGGACTATGGCGGCAAGTCTGCGAACTGCGCCAAGCTCCTCAAGCTCGCCTCCGACGTCGCGGCCTGATTGATGCACGCGCCCGTTATCGATACCGAGGCCACGACAGCCATCGGCGCCAGCGGTCCGCTGGCGCCGCTCCAGCGTGTTGTCTCGCTACTCAATCGCATCATCGTCGTTCTGGCCGCGTTCGCACTGGTCGCGGCCTGCGTCATCCTGAGCTACAGCGTGGCGGGCCGTGCACTGTTCAAGGCCGCCAACTACTGGCAGGACGAAGCCGCCGTGTTCTTGCTCGTCGGCGCCACCTTCATGACTGCGGCCTATGTGCAGGAGCATCGCGGCCACGTCAGCATCGAAGCCTTCGTTGGGCTGATGTCGCCGCTCGCCAACAAGATCAGGCTCTGGCTGGTCGACGTCGCGAGCTTCTTGTTTTGTGCCTTCTTCACCTGGAAATCCTGGACCCTGACACACGAGGCCTGGGTCGATGGCCAGGTCTCGAATTCGATGTGGTCGCCGCCGCTGGCGATTCCTTACGGCCTGATGGCCGCCGGGATGACCCTGCTGTGCCTGCAGATGCTGCTGCAGATCGTGGCCCCGCTGACCGGAGCGCGTCGATGAGCGTGTTCGGAATTGGAGTTGCCTACGGACTCTCGACCCTGTTTGCGATGTTCGCGGGCATGCCGATCGCGTTCGCGCTCGGCGCCGTCGCCGTCGTATTCATGGCCATCTACATGCCGGCCGCGTCGCTCGATACCGTCACGCAGAACGTCTACGAGGAGATGGCGTCGATCACGCTGCTGTCGATCCCGCTGTTCATCCTCAAGGGTGCCGCGATCGGCCGTTCCCGCGCCGGACAGGATCTCTACTCCGCGCTGCATGCCTGGCTGCATCGCGTGCCCGGCGGATTGGGCGTCGCCAACGTGTTCGCCTGCGCGCTGTTCGCGGCGATGGCGGGATCGTCGCCCGCGACCTGCTCGGCGATCGGCTCGGCCGGCATTCCCGAGATGCGCAAGCGCGGCTATTCCGGCGGCTTCGCAGCTGGCATCATCGCCGCCGGCGGCACGCTCGGCATCCTGCTGCCGCCGTCGATCACGATGATCCTGTTCGCGATCGCCGCGGAGAAATCGCTGGGACGGCTGTTCCTGGCCGGCATCGGCCCCGGATTGCTGCTGGTCACGCTGTTCGGCGTCTATGCCGTCGTTCGCTTCCGCCAGGAATACGCGCGCGCAAAAACGGTCTATGAGAAGTCGGGCACCTGGTCGGACATCCTGATCAAGGACGAATACACGATGGCGCAGCGCTTCTCCGTGCTGCCCCGCGTGATCCCGTTCGTGCTGCTGCTGACCGGCGTCATGGTTGCGCTCTATGGCGGGCTGGCCACGCCGTCGGAGACGGCAGGTCTCGGCGGCATCCTGGCGCTGGTGCTGATTGCGATCATCTACCGAGTCTGGAGCCCGACCGACCTCGCGCCGATCATGAAGGCGACGCTGCGCGAGTCGACCATGCTGATGCTGATCATCGGCATGTCGCTCTTGTACTCCTACGTGATGAGCTACTTGCACATCTCGCAGTCGGTAGCGGAATACATCGTCGCGATGCATCTGCCGCGCTGGGAGCTGCTCGCCGCGATCCTGCTGATGGTGGTCGTGCTCGGCTTCTTCCTGCCGCCGGTGTCGATCATCCTGATGACGGCGCCGATCATCCTGCCGCCGCTGCGCGCGGCGAACTTCGACATCATCTGGTTCGGCGTGGTGATGACGATCGTCATGGAGATGGGCCTGATCCATCCACCGGTGGGTCTCAACATCTTCGTCATCAGAAACGTCGCGCCGGACATCCCGCTGCGGGAGGTGATCTGGGGCACGCTACCGTTCGTGCTGCTGATGATGGCCGCCGTGCTGCTGCTCTGCTTCGTGCCGCAGATCTCGACGGCGCTGCCGGATCTCGTGATGGGGCCGGATCTGAGCCGCTGACGCGGCGGCGAATGGCGAATAGGGAGTGGCGAATAGGGAATACGGCGATTCTGCCTTTCCCCGATTCGCTATTCCCTACTCGCTGTTCGTCCCCTCAGCCATTCGCTGCTCGCCTGTTCTTCGCATTCAGTGCCGCTGCAACACGGCTGACCGGTGGCCGGCCGAGCAGCCGGCTGATTTCGTTGGTGGCGGCCAGCAGTTTCGTCATGTCGACGCCGGTGCGGATGCCCATGCCTTCGAGCATGTAGACGACGTCCTCGGTCGCGACGTTGCCGGTCGCGCCCGGCGCGAACGGGCAGCCGCCGAGGCCGCCGGCCGCGGCATCGATGACGCGGACGCCCTCCTCCATGCCCGCATAGAGATTGGCCAGCGCCTGGCCGTAGGTGTCGTGGAAATGCATCGCCAGATGCGTCACCGGCACGTCGTCGCAGACAGCGCGCAGCATCTGCCTGGCCTTGAGCGGCGTGCCGACGCCGATCGTATCGCCCAGCGATATCTCGTAGCAGCCGAGGTCCCACAGCGCCTTCGCGACATCGGCGACGGCCTGCGGCCTGATCTCGCCTTCATAGGGGCAACCCAGCGCGCAGGAGACGTAGCCGCGCACCCGGATGCCGTCGGCCTTGGCGTGGGCGATCACCGGCTTGAAGCGCTCCAGCGACTCTTCGATCGAGCAATTGATGTTGGCGCGGGAGAAGCTCTCGGAGGCCGCGGTGAAGACCGAGATCACCTTGGCGCCGGCAGCGCGCGCCGCCTCATAGCCCTTCACGTTCGGCACCAGCACGTGGAATTCGCCGGGCAACGCGGCGACGCTGCGCATCACCTCGTCCGATCCCACCATCTGCGGGATTGCCTTGGGCGAGACGAAGGCGCCGACCTCGACCGTGGTCAGCCCTGCGTCCACCAGCGCACGGACAAAGGCGATGCGATCGGCCACGCTGATCGGCATCTTCTCGTTCTGCAGGCCGTCCCGCGGGCCCATTTCGATGATGCGCACGCTTTCGCTCATGCCGACCTCTTCGGGTTCGAGGATCAGGCGGACGGTTCGAGGTCCGCCAGTTCGACGCCTTCCTGCACGATGTCGCCGACCTTGCACTTGATCGCCTTGAGCCGGCCTGCGAACGGCGCCCGCAGGGTCTGCTCCATCTTCATGACTTCGAGCGTCAGGATCGCCGCGCCCTTCTCCAGGACCGCACCTTCCTGCGCGAGCAGCGCCACCACGGTCCCCGGCAACGGCGCCACGATCTTGTCCTCGCCGGCCTGCTCCTCGTCGTCACCGCCGAACGGATCGATCCAATGCAGATCGAAACGGCCGTTGCGGGTTCGCAGGTACAGCTCGTGGCCCTCGATGACGGCCACCACATGGGATTTGACGCCGTCGCGCACAAGGTCGAAGCCGCCGTCGTCGGTCGGAGTGACCGAGAACGAGCTCTCGCGGCCCTCGATCGACAGGCGCTGCACGCCCGGACCATAGGCCAGCGTCACCGTCCGCGACTCCGCTCCGGCGCCCTGGCGGAACGAGAACATGCGCTGCCGCAGTCCCACCGGCATCCAACCGGATGCGCGCCACGGCGATCCCTGCTCCTTCACGGCCACGGTCTGCTCGTCGATGAGAATGGCCGCGACGGCGGCACAGAGCTCGACGTCGCCGGCCACCGCCCCTGACTGGGTCAGATGCGTCAGATGGCGCTCGATGAAACCGGTGTCGATCGCGTTCGCCACGACGTCGGGATGCGTCAGCAGCGCCGACAGGAACGGGATGTTGCTGACGATGCCGCGGACGTCGGTGTCCTCCAGGCCGCGGTTGAGCCGCTCGATCGCGACCTCGCGGGTCGGCGCCCAGGCAATCATCTTGGCGAGCATCGCGTCGTAATAGGGCGAGACCGCATCGCCCTCGCGATAGCCGGCATCGATGCGCAGGCCGCCGGTTTCAGCAGGAAGCCGCCAGGTCTTGATCGTGCCGACTGAGGGCATGAAGTTCTTGGCGGGATTTTCCGCGTAGACGCGGGCCTCAATGGCATGACCATGCAACCGGATCTGGTCCTGCGTCAGCGGCAGCTCTTCGCCGAAGGCGACGCGCAACTGCCATTCGACGAGATCGACGCCGGTGATCAACTCGGTGACGGGATGCTCGACCTGCAGGCGTGTATTCATCTCGATGAAGAACACGTCGCGGCCGTCGGAGACGAACTCGATGGTGCCGGCGCCGACATAGTTCACCGCGCCCGCCGCGCGCCTCGCCGCCGCGCAAACCGTCTCCCGCTGCTCCGGCGTCAGCGTCGGCGACGGCGCCTCCTCGACCACCTTCTGGTGCCGACGCTGCAAGGTGCATTCGCGCTCGAACAGCGACACCAGATTGCCGTGGCTGTCGCCGATGATCTGCACCTCGATGTGGCGCGGGTTCTGGACGAATTTCTCGATCAGCACACGGTCGTCGCCAAACGCCGCTTTGGCCTCGCGCTTGGCGCTGGTGACGGCATCGCTCAGATCGCCGGCCGCGTGGACCACGCGCATGCCGCGTCCGCCGCCGCCGGCGGAGGCCTTGATCAGCACGGGGAAGCCGATCCGCGCGGCTTCATTGGCGAGCGTCGCCTCGTCCTGCGCCTCGCCGTGATAGCCGGGCACCAGCGGCACGCCCGCCTGCTCCATCAGGAACTTGGAGCCGGATTTCGAGCCCATCGCGGTGATCATCGCCGCGGTCGGGCCGACGAACACCAGCCCCGCGTCGAGACAGGCCTGCGCGAACTCGGCGCTTTCGGACAGAAAGCCGTAACCGGGATGAACGGCCTCGGCACCGGTCTGCCTGGCGGCCTCGATCAGCCGCTCGATGTTGAGATAGGAGTCGCGGGCACGCGCGGGGCCGAGCAGCACGGCTTCGTCGGCGAGCGCGACATGCAGCGCGTTGCGGTCGGCCTCCGAATAGACGGCGACGGTCTTCAACCCCATCGCGCGCGCCGTGCGGATGACGCGCACGGCGATCTCGCCGCGGTTGGCGATCAGGAGCTTGCGGAAACGGCGATACAATCCGGGACGAACCATGATCACATCCTGAACAGGCCGAACCTGGTCGGCTCGACCGGGCCATTGGCGGCGGCAGACAATCCGAGCCCGAGCACGAGGCGGGTATCGGCGGGATCGATCACGCCGTCGTCCCACAGCCGCGCCGTCGCGTAGTAGGGATTGCCCTGGGCCTCGTATTGCGCACGGATGGGGCTACGGAATTTCTCTTCCTCCTCCGTGGGCCAGCTCTCGCCCTTGGCCTCGATGCCATCGCGGCGGACCTGGCTCAGCACCATCGCCGCCTGCTCGCCGCCCATTACCGAGATGCGCGCGTTCGGCCACATCCAGAGGAAGCGCGGCGCATAGGCGCGGCCGCACATGCCGTAGTTTCCGGCGCCATAGGAGCCGCCGATCACGACGGTAAACTTCGGCACCGCGGCGGTCGCGACCGCCGTGACCAGCTTGGCGCCGTCGCGTGCGATGCCCCCGGCCTCGTATTTCTTGCCGACCATGAAGCCGGTGATGTTCTGCAGGAACACCAGCGGGATGTTGCGCTGGCAGCACAGCTCGATGAAGTGCGCCCCCTTCAGCGAGCTCTCGCTGAACAGGATGCCGTTGTTGGCGATGATGCCGACCGGATGGCCCCAGATATGCGCGAAGCCGCACACCAGCGTCTGGCCGTAGAGCTTCTTGAACTCGTCGAACTCCGAGCCGTCGACCACCCGCGCGATGATGTCGCGCACGTCGAACGGCTTGCGGCCATCGACCGGCACGACGCCGTAGATCTCTTCCGCCGTGTAGCGCGGCTCGCGCACCTCGCGCATGTTCAGCGCGCTGCGTGCGCCCGGCGGCTTCAGCGTGCCGACGATGCGCCGTGCGATGCCGATCGCGTGCGCGTCGTTCTGCGCATAGTGGTCGGTGACGCCCGACTGGCGTGAATGCACGTCGGCGCCGCCCAGCTCCTCGGCGCTGACGACCTCGCCGGTTGCCGCCTTCACCAGCGGCGGGCCGCCCAGAAAAATTGTGCCCTGGTTGCGCACGATGATGCTCTCGTCCGACATCGCCGGCACATAGGCGCCGCCCGCCGTGCACGAGCCCATCACGATCGCGATCTGCGGAATGCCGGCCGCCGACATCTGCGCCTGGTTGTAGAAGATGCGGCCGAAATGCCGCTCGTCGGGGAAGATCTCGTCCTGCAGCGGCAGGAACGCACCACCCGAGTCGACCATGTAGACGCAGGGTAGATTGTTCTGCCGGGCGATGTCCTGGGCACGCAGATGCTTCTTCACCGTCATCGGGTAGTAGGTGCCGCCCTTGATGGTGGCGTCGTTGGCGACGACGACGCATTCACGGCCGGCAATGCGGCCGATGCCGGTGACGATGCTGGCCGAGTGGACGTCGCCGCCATAGAGCCCGTGTGCGGCCAATGGCGACAGTTCGAGGAACGCCGTTCCGGGGTCGAGCAGCAGGTCGACGCGCTGGCGCGCCAGCATCTTGCCGCGCGACAGGTGCCGGTTGCGCGAGGCTTCGCCGCCGCCCTCAGCGACCTGCGCCAGCTTTGTTCTGAGGTCGGCGACCAGCCCGCGCATGGCGTCGGCATTACGGGCGAAATCGGAGGACGATGGATCGATCGTGGAATGAAGCGTCATGACCGGCGTCTTCGTTGCGAGGCTGGAGGGGGAAGCCGTGGGAGCACGCGTCAGAGCGGTCGCGGCCGTCCAGGCCGCTGCGAGCCCGGGTGTACCATCTTTGCCCGCATGCTGTCCTCCCTGCCCGCCGGCGGCCCGGTTTGCGGCCATCCGTCCCTCTCGAATTAAACGATCATACGTTTTTAAATTCTATTCTCAAGCGGATTGTTGTAGGGTCCGGGGCGAGCAGCATTTGCTTGAGACCACGGAATTTTCAGACTTCACTACGGGACCCCCTACCGTGGCGGATCCGCCGCGATCGGCACCGGGACGGTCCAGCGAGGACGAGATGGCGCGCACGATCGGGTCGCATGGTCCGACGACGATGGAGGCGATCCGCAAGGCCGGCCTGCGGCTGATCTTCCAGCACGGCTATGAGGCCATGAGCCTGCGCCAGCTCGCCGCCGAGGTCGGCATCCAGCCAGGCTCGCTCTACAATCACATCAGCACCAAACAGGAGCTGCTGGCGGAGCTGATCCAGGACCACATCAACAACCTCCTGCGCGAGCTCGACCAGGCGCTGCGCGGCACCCAGGGTCCGGTCGAACGTCTCAGGGCGTTCGTCGCCTTCCACGTCGGCTATCACATGACCCGAAAGCGCGAGGTCTTCATCGCCAACTCGGAGCTGCGCAGTCTCGAGCCCCGCAACTATGAGGCGGTGGTGGCGCTGCGCGGCGCCTATGAGCGCCGGCTGGCCGACATCCTCAGCGACGGTGTGGCGCAAGGCGTGTTCGACGTCGACGACATCCAGGTCGCGACCTTTGCCATCATCGCGCTCTTGACCGGGCTGTGCAGCTGGTACCGTCCAGGCGGCCGGCTCAGCAAGGAGACGATCATCGCGGCCCATGAGAAGCTCGTCCTCTCCGGCGTCATGCCGCCTGCGCAGGCCGGCGGCGGCCGGCCTGATCACCCGACCGGCTGAACGGGCCGCGCCGATGGCTGGCAGCCCGGAGCTCGACGCGATCGATCGCAGGATCCTGGCGGAGCTCCAGGCCGACGGCCGGATCCGCATCAATGAGCTCGCCGGCCGGGTGGGGATCTCGCATCCGAACTGCCTGCGCCGCGTGCGGACGCTGCGCAATAGCGGCGTGATCAAGTCCATCCGCGCCAGCATCGACGAGCGGTCGCTGGGCTATGAGGTGGTAGCGTTCGTGTCGATTCAGCTCGACAGCCAGCACCAGACGGCGCTGGAGGCGTTCGAGGCCGCGATCGTACCGTTGCCCTGGGTCCAGCAATGCTGGCGGCTGTCGGGAGATGCGGATTTTCTGCTGAAATGCGTGTCGACCGGGGTCGAAGGCATGAGCCGCCAGCTCCGCCAGTTCGCCGCCCTGCCCGGCGTCCGGTCCATCAGGAGCTTCCCGGTGCTCGGCCTGTCCAAGGACGCGCCGCTGCCCATCCCCGGCGGGCTGCTGAACGGATGATGGCCGTGTCGGCCCCTCAATGCGTCCAAGGCTCGCCGCGGCGGAACGAGAAATTGTCGGCATAGGCGATCTGCCGCTTCACCGGCTCCTTCGGCTCGATCACCTCATAGGGAATGCCCTTGCGTTCGCAATAGGCGATCGCCTCGTCCTTGGTGTCGAAGCGCAAGGTGACCTGCTGCTTCATGTCCGAGGACGACGTCCAGCCCATCAGCGGCTCGACCGAACGCGGCTGCTCCGGCTCATAATCCAACTGCCAGTCCCGGGTCTTGGCCTTGCCCGATTGCATCGCGTTCTTGGCGGGCTTGAAAATGCGTGCGGTCATGGCTGGTAGAGCCCCTGGAAGCTGCGGTCGTCATGCGTTTGGCGGAAACGGCCGGGATGGGTTACAGGCAAGCTTCAGCACGGAACGGTGATTCCCATCCTGGACATGACCGTTTATCGTGCTCCGTATAGTCATTCTGCCGTCCCGTGACAATCTCGGTCGACTGCCACGGCGCCTCTGCCCCCCGACGTTTTCCATTCAAAACAGTGCGTTGAAGCGGCCATGAAAATCAATGCCACGCTGCCCGAGCGAGGGCGCGACCTTCGGCTCGACCTGTTTCGCGGAATCGCCAACTGGGCGATCTTTCTCGATCACATCCCCGACAATGTGGTGAACTGGATCACCACGCGGAATTACGGCTTCAGCGACGCCGCCGACCTGTTCGTCTTCATCTCCGGCTATACCGCCTCGTTCGTCTATGCGCGCATGATGATCGACCGCGGCTTCATCGTCGGCGCCACCCGGCTGTTCAAGCGGGTGTGGCAGCTCTACGTCGCCCACATCGTGCTGTTCGTGATCTATATTGTGGCCATCAGCTATCTGGCGACGCGCTTCGGCGTCTCCGAGATCATCGACGAGTTCAACGTCGCGGGCCTCGTCGACCACGCCAGCGATACGCTGGCCCAGGGGCTGATCCTGAAGTTCAAGCCGGTCAATCTCGACGTGCTGCCGCTCTACATCGTGCTGATGGGCTTCTTCCCGCCGGTGCTGTGGATGATGCTGCGCCAGCCCGACCTGACCATGATCGCCTCGATGGTGCTCTGGCTCGTGGCGCGGCAGATGGGTTGGAATTTTGCGGCCTACCCGGCCGGCACCTGGTACTTCAATCCGTATTGCTGGCAGGTGCTGTTCGTGTTCGGCTCATGGTGCGCGCTCGGCGGCGCCCGCCGCTCGATGGGCATCATCATGGCGCCGGCCACGCTCTATTTCTGCATCGCCTACATGGTGCTCGCACTGGTCATGACGATGGCCGGCCGCTTCCCTGAGCTCGGATCGATGTTTCCGAACTGGCTCTATTCGGCCTTCAATCCCAACGACAAGACCAATCTCGCGCCGTACCGCTTCCTGCATTTCGTGGTGATCGTCATTTTGGTCATCCGTTTCGTGCCGAAGGAATGGCCGGGCCTGGAGTGGAAGGCGCTCGATCCCCTCGTCGTCTGCGGCCAACAGTCGCTGGCGGTGTTCTGCGTCGGCGTGTTCCTGTCCTTCATCGGCCACTTCACCCTGATGCTGAGCTCAGGTTCGCTGCTGGCGCAGATCCTCGTCAGCGCGGCGGGCATCGCGATCATGACCACCGTGGCCTACTACATCTCCTGGTCGAAGCGGCAGGACAAGCCGCTGCCGAAGCCGCCTGCGCCGAAGTAAACCCCGCACATCAGGGGCGCGGGGGTGGTCCGCGCGTCCGTTGACCTGCATCAAGCCGGCCACGATCGGGCTCGCTAAGGTTTGCATCACAAGGGGTGCCGCCTTCCGCGGTGCGCGTTCCCTGGCGAACGCACAAGGCCGCCACGCGGCAATTTGCTGACAAGGACCAGAACATGCCGACTCATTTCCATGCCGTCGTGTGGCTCGATCACAGCGAGGCCAAGGTGTTCCATATCGGACTGACCGGTGCCGACGAGCTGACGCTGCATCCACACCTGCAGACCAAGCATCTGCACCACAAGGCCAACGAGATCGGCAGCGGCCACGCGGCGCCCGACAAGAATTTCCTCGAGGAGGTCGCTCACGCGCTCGATGACGCCGGCGAGATCCTGATCATCGGTCCGGCCAGCGCCAAGACCGAGCTTGCCAAGTACCTGCACGAGAAGCATCCTGCGGTCGGAAAGCGCATCGTCGGCGTCGAGGTTGCCGATCACCCGACCGATCGCCAGATCGTCGCCTATGCCAAACAGCACTTCAAGATGGCTCCGCCCCGCGTGGCGACTGGCACTGCGGGCTAAGTATAGCCTTTCTCCCGTCGCAGGGTCCGTTCGATCATGGACATGCTGACGCCGGACCCATCCAACGCCATTGCTGCCACGCCGGCCGTCGATCGCGGCCGGCGTCGTTTTCCGTGGCGCGGCCTGCTCTCGATCATCCTGCTGTTCGGCGCACTGGCTGGGTTTGCCGTATGGTGGATGCGTGGACCGCTCATCGCGACCGCCCGCATCACTCGCGGCACGGCGGCCGAGATCGTCTATGCAACCGGCGCGGTGGAGCCGGAGACGTGGTCGCGGAGCACGCCGCTGGTTCGCGGCCGCATCGTCGAGCGCTGCCGCTGCGAGGGCAAGCTGGTCAAGGCCGGCGACGTGCTGGCGCGGCTCGACGACAAGGAGGCGCTGGCCACCTTGAACGATCTGCGCGCACAGGAGGAATTCCAGCGCCTCGAATTCGAGCGGCAGACGCAGCTACTGGCGCGCGGCGCGGCCACCTCGCAAGCGTACCAGCGCTCCGAAAGCGATCTCGCCCGCATCCGCGCCCAGATCGCGGCCCAGACCCAGCGCCTCGACTACTTCAAGCTGGTGGCGCCGATGGACGGCGTCGTCCTCAAGGAGGACGGCGAGGTCGGCGACATGGTCGATCCCGGCACCATCCTCTACCGCGTCGGCCTGGAGAAGCCGCTCTGGGTCGTCGCCGACGTCAACGAAGAGGACATCCCCCGTGTCCAGGTCGGCCAGAAGGCGCTGCTGCGCGCCGATGCGTTCGGCAACCAGGCGCTGCCCGGGACGGTGAAGCAGATCACGCCGGCGGGCGATCCCGTGGCGAAGACGTTCCGCGTGCGGATCGGCTTGCCCGACAACACGCCGCTGCGCGTCGGCATGAGCGTCGAGGCCAACATCGTCAGCCGCGAGACGGCCGACACGCTGCTCGCGCCGGCCAATGCCGTCGTCAACAACAGCCTCATGGTGATCGAAGGCGGCCGTGTGCATCGGCGCGCGGTGCGGATCGGCATCCGCGGCTCCGCGGCGGTCGAGATCCTCGACGGCGCCCGCGAAGGCGAGCTGGTCGCGGCGCCCGCGACCGCCGACATCAAGGACGGCGAGCGGATCCGCGTGATCGAGCCCGAGACGTCCGCGCCATGAGCCTCGTCCTGACCATCGCCTGGACCCATGTGCGCCATCGCGCCCGGCAGACGCTGGTCGCAATCGCCGGCGTCATGACTGGCGTGGCGTTTTCGGTGATGATGGCGGCGATGATGGAGGGCTCCCAGGACGACTTCATCCGCACGCTGGTCGACGCGCTGCCGCACATTTCGATCACCGACGAGCTGCGCCAGCCGACCCGCCAGCCGGCCGACCTGGTCTATGCGGCGGCCGAATTCCACCGGTTGACCCCGAACGTCCGCCGCCCCGGCATCAAGAACCCGATGGCCACCATTGCCTCGCTGCAGGGCTGGGTGCCGGGCGCGCTGACGGCGTCGGTGCAGTCAAAGGCCGTGCTGCGCTTCGCCGGCCGCAACCTGACGGTCGCGATCATCGGCATCGATCCGCGCACGGAGGGCCAAGTCTCGACGCTGCCGAGCCACATGCGGCAGGGCAATCTCAATTCGCTGTACCGGTCCTCGCACGCGATCCTGCTCGGCGACCGGCTCGCGGCCAAGATCGGCGCGCGAGTGAACTCCAACATCACGCTCGCCTCGGCCCAGGGCATCAGCATGAACGCGACCGTAGTCGGCACCTTCCATTCCGGCTTCCGCGGCACCGACGAGACCACCGGCTACGTGCTGCTGCGCACCGCGCAGATCCTGGAGCGCCAGACCGGGATCATCAACGAGATCCGCGTCCGCACCAACGATCCGATGCAGGCGCGCCTTATCAGCGAGCGCATCGGCGAGCAGACCGGCTACAAGGCGGTCTCCTGGCAGGAGGCGCAGGAGGATCTGCTGGCGGCGATCACGCTGCGCAACGTGCTGATGTACACCATCGTCGGCGCCATCCTGCTGGTCGCGAGCTTCGGCACCTACAACATCATCTCGACCATCACCCACGAGAAGACCCGCGACATCGCCATCCTCAAGTCGCTCGGCTTCCGCGACCGCACGGTCCGCGCCATCTTCATCGTCGAGGCGCTGTTCATCGGCCTCACCGGTGCCGCCCTCGGCTGGGCGCTCGGCTACCTGCTTACCCGCGGGCTCGCCTCGCTCGAGTTCAAGACGCCGTTTTCCGACTACAATCATCTGCCCGTGCTGTATTCGCTGAAGCACTATCTGCTCGCGGGCGCGGTCGCGCTGATCTCCAGCGCCGTCGCCGGCTACTTTCCGGCCCGGGCCGCGGCGCGGTTGCATCCGGTCGACATCATCCGGGGCGCGACGTGAGCCCGCCCCTGATCGAGGCGCGGCAAGTGACGAAGGTGCTGCCCGGCGAGGTGCCGGTGACGCTGGTGGCCGACATCGATCTCGTGATCCGTCCGCGCGAGCTCATCGCCATCACCGGACCGTCGGGCTCGGGAAAATCCTCCCTGCTCTACCTGCTTGGCCTGCTCGACCTGCCGAGCCAGGGCGACGTGCTGATCGACGGCCGCTCGACGACGGGCATGAACGAGGATGAGCGCGCCGAGGTGCGACTGTCGCGGCTCGGCTTCGTCTTCCAGTTTCATTTCCTGCTGCCGGAATTCTCGATCACCGAGAACGTCGCGCTGCCGATGCGCGCGCTGGCCCGGCTGTCGCCGCGCGCCGTCACCCAGCGCGCCGAGGAGCTGCTGGCGTCGCTCGGCCTCGCCGATCATCTGCGCAAGACGCCGGACAAATTGTCCGGCGGCCAGCGTCAGCGCGTTGCGGTGGCGCGCGCGCTCGCCAACGATCCGCCGGTGATCCTCGCCGATGAGCCGACCGGCAGCCTCGACACCGCCGCGACCGCGCAGGTGTTCGGCATCCTGCGCGATCTCGTCACGCTGCGCGGCAAGACCGTCGTCGCGGTCACGCACGATCTCAACCTCGCCGCTCAGATGCACCGGCGCGTGCACATCATCGACGGCCGCCTGGCGCAGGACGAGCTGGCGCGCTGATCGGCCCGCCGCGACCTCGGCACGGCCGACGCGCGAACGGCCTCCTGCGCCTGATTTGATTTAGCGCAAAGACGCGAGATTTCGATTCAGAGGATGCTGACGACCAGCGGATGTTCCTTCCCCGGATTCACCCGCACACTTCGGATGCTCCCGGGTTTTGCCGCTGCGGGAGCATCCGAATTTTTTTATCGGCCCAGCCGCGCTCGCGGTCGCTCGGCCGATTGAGCGCTGGCGGCCTGGCCGAAATCTTTCTCGCTATCGTGAGTATCGCGCCAGCTATCAGGCCCCGCCTGAGAAAGCCGCGCCGCTGCGGAGATGGTCGGGGCAGCTGGATTCGAACCAACGACCTGCAGTACCCAAAACTGCCGCGCTACCAGGCTGCGCTATACCCCGATGTTCTCAAGGACCATTGTCCTGGAGGACCCGTCACTACACGGTCGCGGCCTCCGCAGCAAGACCGCGGCCCGGTCCGTGAAGCGGAGCCGACATGAAAACGGCCCCAGGAAGCGCCGTTCCAGGGGGCCGTCAAATACCGTGGTCGCAGGAAGCATCCGCTCAGTGCGAGGACAATGCCGGCGAGCCCGTCTCGGGGTGGATCTCGGCCGCCATCATGCCCTTGGAGCCTGGCCCGTAGCGGACCAGCACCCATTGGCCGGGGCGCAACTCGGTCATGCCGTAGCGGCGCAGGGTCTCCATGTGGACGAAAATGTCCGGGCTGCCTTCCCCGCAGGTCACGAAGCCGAAGCCGCGCAGCCGGTTGAACCACTTGACCTGGGCTCGCTCCAGCCCGCTGGTCGGCGTCACCGTCACATGGGTGCGCGGCGGCAGCATCTGCGCCGGATGGATCGCCGTCGACTCGTCCATCGAGACGATGCGGAACGCCTGGTAGCCCTTGGAGCGCTGCACGCACTCCACCACCAGGCGAGCACCTTCATAGGCGGTCTGGTAGCCGTCGCGCCTGAGCACCGTGACGTGCAGCAGCACGTCCGGCCAGCCATTGTCGGGAACGATGAAACCGTATCCCTTCGAGGCGTCGAACCATTTGATGACACCGCTGATTTCGACGAGGTTCTCGCCAAGACCGGTCATCGCATCGATTGCCGAGTCGCGCGCGACGCCGGTTTGATATTCCGCCCCGAGCCGGGTTGGTGTCGATACACCAACGACCGGCATCCCAAGCTTCTTGGACTCAAATCCGTCCGACCCCATAACCCCGGACCTCACATATGAATTGTGAGCCGCCACCCCTGCAACGGCGCCCTCATACACGTGCTCACCACCTATACCCACGATGAGTCACGCGAATCTCTCGAATCAAAGATAACATTCCCTCGTGCCGCGCATAGATAAAAATCGGTTTCAGTGAGGCATATGAACAGAGATGCCGACAAAAATGCATCAATTTCCGTTCAATTACGGACGAACGATCCGAGTACTTCGCCGATGTCGTGGTGGATAACAAGGTCTGCAACGTCGTCCTGATCGGTCGGTTCCCGGTTGATGATCACGAGTTGCGCGCCAGCCCGCTTTGCCATCAATGGAAAGCCCGCGGCCGGCCACACAACCAGCGATGAGCCGATCGCGACGAACAGATCGCAGTGCTGCGCGAGTTCGGTGGCACGCTGCATTTCATGCTCGGGCATCGACTGACCAAAGGATACCGTCGCCGCCTTCACCGGCTCCGCGCAATCGGGACAATCCGGCGCGGCACCATCGGCCTCGAAGCGCTCGCGCACCCAGTTGAGCTCATAGCGCTGCCCGCATCCGATGCATCGCGCGTAGGTGGTGTTGCCGTGCAGTTCGATGACGTGATCCTGGGCGAAACCGGAGTCCTGGTGCAGGTTGTCGATGTTCTGAGTGATGACGGCCGGAATTTTCCCCGCACGGTAGAGCGACGAAAGCGCCAGGTGGCCGCGGCCGGGCCGCGCCGCGGCAAACGTCTCCTGCATCGCGAAGCGCCGCCGCCAAGCCTCGTCCCGCGCCTCCTGGCTAGCGACGAATTCGTCGAAATGGATCGGCCGGTTGCGCGTCCATAGACCGCCGGGAGAACGGAAATCCGGAATGCCCGTCTCGGTCGATAGTCCAGCGCCGGTGAAGGGCACGATCGCACGCGCCGCAGCGATCATGTCTCCCAGGCGATTCACCCCGTCGTGCAGATCGGATGCAATCATCAGCGGCTGCCCCGAACCATGAGACCTCGCATCATCATTGTCCTCCCTTCATAGCACGACAAACTGGCTCCCGCCTCCAAGCGTGTCCGGCCCGGCTGCGTCGTCGTGCCACTCCGTCTCCACCGGAACCGGCCGTGAACGACGCGGCTACAAGCAAAACGAGTCGGATTGTTCCGTGTCTACCTGAAGACGTTGGCGCTGCTCGCCTCCCGCGGTCTGTCCCCGGCAAAACGCGCGGCCCGCCTGCAGCCGGGCCGTGCGTCCGCAATCACGCCTCAATCGGACATCCACATCGCGCCAGCGATTCGCCAGGAAGTTTGTCACGCGTCTCACGGCGAGGCTCGCCGGATAGCAACCGGAGCAGAGAGGATCCGTGAGGCAGAACGAGACGCAGGACGACCGCCGCGCGAAGGAGCGCGCCGACATCACCGCAAGGATTGCACGGTTCAAGTCGACCCAGGAGAAGTTCGCGCGCGAACGCGAGGAATATGCCCGCTCGGCGTGGAAGAAGGCGCAGCGCGGCGAGGCCGCGGAATAGCAGGGATGAAACGAGAGCCCGGAGGCTTTCGCCATCCGGGCTCTCCTTCTCACGACTGACGTCTACCAGTGATGACGCCAGTGGTGGTAGCGATGATAGTACGGTCCGCCGTAATAGGCATACGGGCCGGGCGCGTAGACGTAACGCGGGCCGTAGTCATAGTAGTCGTAGCCCGGACCATAGTAATAGGGATGCGACGCCGCGATCGCGCCGGCGGTCAGCGCGCCCGCCGCGAGGCCGAATGCGAGACCCGGACCAAGACCGCGCGCCTGTGCCGGCGCGGGTGCCGCCAATGCGGTGACGGCGACGGCACCCGCGGTCGCCAGAACTGCCAATGCCTTTCTCATGATCGATGTCCTCCAATTCCGATGCGTCCAAACAACGCAGATGCGGGGGAATTGGTTGCAGGCTGGTCGCCCCCGCGCGCGGCGGAACGGTAACGCTAGTCATGCGTTCACCCCTCTAGGGGGAGTCCGCGATGGCATCCTGGCTGGAACTTCTATTCAACATCATCGGCTATGGCGGCTTCGTCGTGCTTGCGTTCCGTCATCCCGGGACCGAGGCGGCCGGTACGGAAGACGGAGCGGATCTGGACCGCGACTGACGCCGAGCCGCGTGGCGATCACGCCGGAGGCTCATCCACAATCGATCCAACGCCTGTCCACAGCTCCCAGCCTGTGTCTTTTGGCTCCCGGATCAACGGCTTGCTGCGCAATATCCCCCAGCTTTTCCCCAGCGCGCGCGACGACGCTGCCCGCTCGGGCGGAGGCCGCACGGGCCGGTCAATCTTCCCGGGAAAAACCCTTGAACCTTCCTGCGGCACGCCGAGACAGATCAGTACTGGGGATTTCAGGGCCCAGTGTTCGAGGGTGGCGCCACGCGACGAAGATATTCCGTCGCGCTGGCGCTGCTGTCGTTTTCCGCTTTCCCCGCGCGAGACTTCGCGATCCGCGCCGGCGGCGCTTCGGCGAACGCAACACTCAGGCCCGCCGCAGCCTACACATTCCGCAACGAAAGAGGCCCCCTTCTCAGGGGGCCTCTGACGTGATCACGACCGTGGCTGACGGTCAGATCAGGCAACCGCATCCTTGGCGGCCTTGACCGGGCGCGCGCGCACGATCTTGCGGGCCGGCTTGGCCTTGAACATCATCTCTTCGCCGGTGAAGGGGTTGGTGCCCTTGCGCGCCTTCACGGCGGGTTTCTTGACCACGACGAACTTGGCGAAGCCCGGCACCAGGAACACGCCGTTCTTCTTCAGCTCCTTGTGGCCGACGTCGGTGAGCGTCTCCATGACGTTCTTGACGTCGCGCTTGGACAGCTCGGTCGAGGTCGCAATCTTCTCGATCAGCTGCGACTTGGAAAGTTGGGTAGCCATCGTATCTCCTTGTGATTGGTACCGGTGAATGACGTGACGACTGCGCGGCTATCAGCGCATTGCTGCGCAGACTGGTCGGGGCATTCTGGCTGCATTGCACAGCCGGGACTTCAGTCGTCTGGTGGCGTATCACCCCGCGATTTTTCGGGATTCTCCTGCATTTCAAGGGGCCCCGAAGCACCCACAGCGGCGCCAAAATTCCAACGGAGCGCGCAGAAGTCAAGCTGCGATGGCGATCGAACGGAGCATGCGATTCATTTTCCCCTATATTTCCAGGCATTTTCGATGGTCCTGCGTGATTTTGGCCTCACATTGCAGGCGAAACACGCTGAAATCCCTGCATGCGGTCGCATCGCGCCCGTTCATCTCTGCCGCGAATCACTACCAAAACAGCGATTCGCTGGCATACGGAGAGGCTCTCGCAACACCGCGCAGCCCCGTCGAATGCGTCGCCGCGCGCACCGCACATCCGCGCGAGCCGGCATCGCCGCAGCATCAGGCTCGATACACGGGCGAACGAATTGCTGCTATGGATCGGCGTCCGCAGGCGGCCGTTGAGCATCCGCTTCGAGTTCAGGGAGAGAAGAAACGATGCGTTATCTCCACACCATGCTGCGCGTGCGCAATCTCGACGCCGCGCTCAAATTCTATTCCGATGCGCTCGGCCTCAAGGAGGTGCGCCGGATCGACAACGACAAGGGTCGCTTCACACTGGTGTTTCTCTGCGCACCCGAAGATGAACACCTGCTGAAGAGCCTGCCGCCGACGCGCGGCGCCCCGCTGGTCGAGCTCACCTACAATTGGGACGAGGAGAGCTATGGCGAGGACCGCTTCTTCGGCCATCTCGCCTATGAGGTCGACGACATCTACGCCACCTGCGACCGGCTGATGAAGCTCGGCATTACCATCAACCGGCCGCCGCGCGACGGCAACATGGCCTTCATCCGCTCGCCCGATCTGCACTCGATCGAGCTGTTGCAGAAGGGCGAGCCGAAGGCGCCGGCCGAGCCCTGGCTGTCGATGCCGAACACCGGACATTGGTGAGCCGTTCGCACTCGTCCACCTGCCGGAACATCGAGGCCATCCTCGCGTTGTCGCTCCGATTGATGGAGAGGATTCGAGGAGGCCGAGATGGGTCGAGGAATTCTACTGTGGTTGTTGGGCGTGCCGATTCCGGTGATCATTCTGCTGTGGCTGTTCTTCGGCCACTGATCGCTGCGAACGACGCGTTCGACGGAAAAGCCCCGCTTCGAGCGGGGCTTTTTGCGTAACATGCGCTAGCAATGCCGCTCGCCCAGACAGGAGCCGGACGTGTCCGCCGACAACAGACTGACGATCTGGGGCCGCCCCAATTCGGTGAACGTGCAGAAGGTGCTGTGGCGTCTCGCCGAGCTCGATGTCGCTTATGACCGTATCGACGCGGGCATGCAGTTCGGCCGCAACAACGAAGCAGACTATCTCGCGATGAATCCGAACGGCCGCATCCCGACGCTGGTCGAGGGCGATTTCGTGCTGTGGGAGAGCAACGCGATCATGCGCTATCTCTGCCTCGCTTATGGCGATGGCACGCCGCTTTATCCAACGACGCCGCGGCACCGCGCCGCGGTGGAGCGCTGGCTGGACTGGACGCTGTCGACGGTGCAGCCGATCGAGCGTCCGCTGTTCTGGGGATTGGTGCGAACGCCGCCGGAGCAGCGCGACATGGCCGCCTTGCAGAAGGCGGCCGACGACGCCGCGGCGATGTGGCGCATCCTCGACACGCATCTGGTCACGCGCAGCCATGTCGAGGCCGAGCGCTTCACGCTCGCCGACATCGCGCTCGGGGCCTATGCCCGGCGCTGGTTCGGGGTTGAAGGTGTCGTCAAGCCGGAGCTGCCGAGCCTCGCGCGCTGGTACGGACGGATCGCGCAACGCCCGGCCTTCATCCGCCACATCGCGCCGCCGCTGTCGTGAGCACCTCACCGGCTGGTCGAGGTGCCCATCTCGACGCGCAGGGCTCCGCCGACCTTCACGCAGGTATTGGTTCCCTCGACGCGTACGAAGTTGGCACCGTAGGACGCGCAGGGATTGTTGCTGGCGGCGCCTGAACGGGGTGCCGCCTTGTTGGGTCCAGCCGCCTTCGGCGCGGGAAGCGATGGCGCAAGAAGCGATGATCCCGGCGAGCCGGCGGTTGCCACGGTCACGGCGGCCAGCGCCGCGATGGCGCCCAGGATGAGAGATCGACACATGCCGCTTGTTAGCGCGTCTGCCGCAGGGATGCGACAGCGACGTCTACTTGCCGATGAACTTGACGCCGACCGAGGCGCCGCGGCGCCACACCACCTGGCACTGGCGGCCCGTTCTTGCGTCGCGCGCGAAGGCGAGCCGGATGGTCGCCGGCAGCGCCGCCGCGTCCTGCAGGGTCAGCTTGGCGCCGGCGCTGGAAATGTCCTGAACCAGGCAATGGCGCACGGCGAACCCGCCATCCAGCGTGATCCACGCCGGCTGCTTCATCGATTTGCGGGCTTCCCGCTTCTTGGGCGCGGCCATCATCCTGCTCCTGCTTCGCCCGCTGCAGTACGGCAAGGACCCTAATGGACGGTTGACCGGACCACGTACTCGCCTGCGGTGCATGAGCGCAGACCTCACGCCGACCGCATCTCGACGCGGACCGTGGATTTCGAGATCGGGGGATGGGTAAGGAAAGCCGGCGCGGAGTGGCGCTCCCTAGCGGAATCGAACCGCTCTCTCCACCGTGAAAGGGTGGCGTCCTAACCGATAGACGAAGGGAGCAATACGCACGATGCCAGAGGGCACGAGGCCCTGGTGCCATCGCCGCTTGCACGTTTCGGTAAAACCTTCAGCAAATCAGCCGCTTGAGGCGATGATCTGCGAGGCCGGCTGAACCACCGACGGTGATTCCGTGCCGCGCGCCGAACGTATAGAGGCGTTTCGCCGGCCGGGCAAGCCACCCCTTGGCGGTCTTTCCGCGCTCCTCCGGCCATGCTCAACGCGCCGCAAACAGCGGGGAGATGCCGTCCGTGTCGATGTAGACCACGCCCTCCTCGACCTTGACCGGATATTGCGCCAGCGCGCTCTCCGGCGGGTGGAGCGGCGTACCGGTGAAAGCATCCCACGTCCAATTGTGCACGGGGCAACTGAGGACGCGGCCGTCGAAGCCGGCCTCCTCCATCGGCGCCGCCGTGTGCGGGCAGACGCCCTGGAACGCCTTGAGCTCGCCATTGTCGGGCCAGGCAAGGATGATGAGCTGGGCGTCGGCGATGACGAGGCGCATGCCACCTTCGTCGATGGTGTCGGCCTTGCAGACGCGGGTGAACATTCGCTGGCCTCATGCTCCATTGCGACCATCGCAATCGAAGGACCACGAGCAAAACTCGTTCCGCGGACCGCGCTGTACCCCGCGAGCCCGACAAGACCGTGGCACCCTTCTTGCTGCCTGCCCTGCAGATCTGGTCGAACGAGCCGACGTGTCGCAAAGGCGACAGACCGCTCGGCGGCGAGTTGCGGCGGAGTGCGACATGACCGACATGACCGAGCTGAGAACACGCAAGGAGCCGCTCAATCTCGCCATCGTGCATGTCGATCCCGACGCCTTCATCGCCAACCTCATGGGCTGGCTCGAGATCACCGCCTTCATCAAGGCGCAGCGCGCCGGCGAGGCCACGGTGCCTGCAGACGGCAAGACACCCGCATTGTCGGCGGCGCAATTGCAGAACGGCGGCGTCCACGAGGTCGGCAACGACGCGCTGTTCGCCTTCGCGATGACGGCGTCGCTGAAGGGCGACAAGGCCGCGGTCGACAAGGTCGAGACCGCCTTGCTCGACGGCATGGGCAAGGATTTTCCCGGCTCGTTCGCGCTGTGGCACTTTCGCGCCACGATCGATGCACCGACCACGCTCGACGATTTCGTCGGCCAGGCCGGCAAGAAGATGCTGACGGGCGATCTGCCGCCACCGCCACTGCGCGCCAAGGAATATTGGAGCGCCGGACTGCGCTTCTTCGAGAAGGCGCGCAAGTCGAACTTCGTCCACGAGATCATGTATCCTCTGGCGAAATGGACGCGGGCGCGCTGGACCGAGACAGCGGAGAAAGGCGTCGCCTTTCTGCATCACATCGAGGACAACGTCCCGGTGCTGCGCGAGGTGCTGGAGGAGCCGCGAAACGACCAGGCGTTCATCGCCAATGTCCTGCTGAGGCTCGCGCCCGCGGTCGATATGGAATTGAATGAGGAATATCAGGGGTTCCTGCGCTCGCTGGCGCGGCGCAACTGACGCAAGGGTGCGGTGTCAATTCCAGCTGACCCGCCCACGCAAAAAGGCCGGCGGGCGTTACGCCGCCGGCCTCTTGTCGCGACTGCCGGCTCCGGCCGTCCGGTTCCGTCGCATTCCTGGGGAATATGCGAACAGGGTCGCGCGATCTGGTTAATGACAGGTTAACGCACGTATACCGGAGGAATAACCACGATCCTGAGCTCTACAACCATGATCCCGGGTTTGCGTTCCGGCCATGAAGCAGCGCGAGGACCATCGAGCGGCGAGATCGGACAAGACCGTCAGCTCAGTTGCAAGGTGCGCTTCGTCTCACGGCGCAGCGCCTGCTCCTGGCAGCCCGACAGCCGGACGAGCTCCTGGGGATACATGTCGTAGCCGTGGCTGCCAAAGGCACTCTGCTGCGCCATCGGGACCTGCGCAGGCGTCCGGGCCGCGTCTGCCCCTCCCCCTGCATTCGACGAACCTCGGACCGGATCGAGCCCAGTGTTCAAAGCGGCCATAGCCAGCTCCGCGAAAGAGTGCCTGCCCCGGCTGGAACTATAGTCCACCAGCCACGGGGCGCAATTGGGCAAAACGCCATCAGCCGGCGGTGGCGCGCGCCTGCTCCGCCTCCTGTTCCCAGCGCAGGATGGTCCGCTCGAGATTGTGGAACTTCTCGGCGACGTCGCCGTCGAACAGCGGGTCCTTGCGGTCGGACATGCGGGCATCGATGTCGGCCCAGTCCTCCGCGCTCAGGGTGCGCAGCGCCGCGGGAAACAGCAGGGTCTCCTCCTTGCGCAGATGCTCGCGTTGGCTGTCGATGAACTGGTGCACGGCGGCATGAAAGCTTTCGCGCAGGATCTCCTGGTCCGACAGCACCGCGTTCACGGCGTCGGCAAAGCCGCGCAGCCGCCGCGCCTCGGTCTCGTGCTCGTCGTCGACGTCGCCATAGGCTGCGGCCGCGGCAGGGTCGCGCTCGCGCAGCTTGTCGAAGATCATCTCCTCCTTGGGATGATGACAGCGCTGCGGATAGTCCTCGAAATAGGCGATGATGCTTTGCAGGATGTCGTAGTCCGGCCGCCGATTGTGATCAAACAGCTCCAATTCGTGCTCGAGCACCGACAGAAGCTTCTCGAGATTCTCGTGCTCCTGCAGCAGCGCTTCGATGATCCTAGCCATGGCCGCCCTCGCCTGTGCGCCGGCCGGGCCCTGCCGAACCGGCATTTTCCCTGAACACAAAAGACTACGCCCGCGCGAGCGCGGGCGGCATTGCGGCAGATCAAACTGACTGGCCGATGTGATAGGTCAGCGGGACGGGCTCACTCCGCGGCCAGCGCCTGCGGCGCCCGCGCAAGGCCGAGCCGGTCCCAAACGTCGACCAGCGCCTCGGCCAGGGCGTCGATCAGGCCGTCATCATGGTAGGGCGATGGCGTGATCCGCAGCCGCTCCAGGCCGCGCGGCACGGTCGGATAGTTGATCGGCTGGATGTAGATGCCGTGCTCGGACAAGAGCAGGTCGGACGCCGTCTTGCACTTCTCGGGATCGCCGACATGCACCGGCACGATGTGCGTGTCGGACGGCATGACCGGCAGCCCGGCGGCGTTCAGCACGGCCTTGAGTCGGGCCGCCCGATCCTGGTGCCGGTCACGCTCCCACTGCGAGGTCTTGAGGTGGCGGATCGCGGCGGTCGCGGCGGCGCAGACCGGCGGCGGCAAGGCGGTGGTGAAGATGAAGCCCGGCGCATAGGAGCGGACGGCGTCGATCAGATTGGCATTGGCGGCGATGTAGCCGCCGAGGCAGCCATAGGCCTTGGCGAGCGTGCCTTCGAGGATGTCGATGCGGGCCATCGCGCCGTCGCGCTCGGCGATGCCGCCGCCGCGCGGGCCGTACATGCCGACCGCATGGACCTCGTCGACGTAAGTGAGCGCGCCATAACGCTCGGCGAGATCGCAGATCCGGTGCAAGGGCGCGACATCCCCATCCATCGAATACAGGCTCTCGCAGACGATCAGCTTGGGCCGGTCGGGATCGGCCGCCCGCAGCAGCTCCTCGAGATGGGCGAGGTCGTTATGCCGCCAGACCTGCTTCTCGCTCCCGGCCTTGCGGACACCCTCGATCATCGAATTGTGGTTGAGCGCGTCCGACAGCAGCAGGCAGTTCGGCAGCAGTTTTGCGATGGTCGAGATGCCGGTCTCGTTGGAGACGTAGCCCGAGGTGAACACCAGCGCCGCTTCCTTGCCGTGGAGATCGGCAAGCTCGCGCTCGAGCTCGATCAGCGGATGGTTGGTGCCGGCGATGTTGCGGGTGCCGCCGGCGCCGGTGCCCATGCGCGCGGCGACATCGACCATGGCGCCGATCACCTTCGGATGCTGGCCCATGCCGAGATAGTCATTGGAGCACCAGATCACGACGTCCTTCGGCCCCTCCGGCGAATGCCAGATTGCGCGGGGGAAACGGCCGGCGAGGCGCTCCAGATCGGCGAAGACGCGATAGCGCCGTTCCTGGTGCAACTGGTCGAGGGCACGCTCGAAATAGCTGTCGTAGTTCATCACCTGATCCGTCCTTCCCCTGCCCGCGTCCCGAACCTGCGTTCCGGCGCGCCCTTGGAGGCCTGTTCGGGGTCGGACCAAAGCGCAATCCGGCGCGTCCTTCGTTGATCCAGATCAGGGATCGCGCACGATGCCGGGCATCCGGATGCCGCTCGCCGCGGTCCGCGACGCCCCCCGGGAGGCGTTCAGGCGCGCAGCGGGTTCTCCGCATCGGCAACCTCGAGCCGCAGCGGCGCACCGGTGTCGAGGAAGGCAGACAGAGCTGCCTCGTACGGCGCGGGGTCGAGACCGCGCGCGGAGAGCCATTGCGGCTCGTAATAGGTTTGGCGATAGCGCTCCCCGGAATCGCAGATCAGCGTGACCAGTGAGCCGCTCTGTCCATCCTGCCGCATCTCGGCCGCCAGCCGGCACAGCGCCAGGAAATTGGTCCCGGTCGAGCCGCCGACCGGCCGGCGCAGCCGCCGCGTCAGCACGTTCATCGCCGCGACGGAGGCGGCATCCGGCACCTTCATCATGCGATCCACGACCCCCGGCACGAAGGATGGCTCGCAGCGCGGACGGCCGACGCCCTCGATCAGCGACGGCCGTTCGCACGTCCGGGCGCTGTCGCCGTTGCAGAAGGCGTCAAAGAACGCGGAATGCTCGACATCGGCGACGCACAGCCGCGTCGGGTGGCGGCGGTAGCGCAGATAGCGGCCGATCGTCGCCGACGTGCCGCCGGTGCCCGCGCCCATCACGATCCATTCCGGCAGCGGGCAGCGCTCGCCCTGCAGCTGGTTGAAGATCGACTCGGCGATGTTGTTGTTGCCGCGCCAATCGGTGGCACGTTCGGCGAACGTGAACTGGTCCATGTAATGGCCGCCGAGCCGGCTCGCGAGCGCAGCCGCCTCGGCATAGAGAAACCGGCCGTCATCGATGAGATGGCAGTTGCCGCCGTAATGCGTGATCGCGGCGATCTTCTCCGCCGAGGTGGTGCGCGGCATTACCGCGTAGAACGGCACGCCGATCATCTGCGCGAAATAGGCTTCCGATACCGCTGTCGACCCGGAGGAGGCCTCGACCACGGGCGTGCCTTCGCGGATGTGGCCGTTGCACAACGCATAGAGAAACAGCGATCGGGCCAGCCGATGCTTGAGGCTCCCGGTCGGATGGGTCGACTCGTCCTTCAGGTAGATGTCGATGCCCGCGAGCGCGGGCACGATCAGCCGGATCAAGTGCGTGTCGGCGGTCCGGCACTGGTCGGCCTCGATGGCCGCCACGGCGTCGTCGACCCAGCCACGGCGATAGCGTGGACCACGGGCTCTGTCGGAAGCTGACCAAGGCGGCGAATTCATCGCGGCAACCGACCATGATCCCTTCGCCACATCAAGCCCGCCCGGCCGCCCATGCCGAGCAAGCTGGGGGCAAATAGCGGTTCGGCGCCAGCCGCCGAGCCTTGGCGCCGCAACGGAGCGAACGGCTTCGCATTTGCATCAGCGGAAAACGCTCGCATCGCTTGCAACTCATGGAATGCACACGTGAATTTCGGAAGAATCTTTTGAATGACGGCGGGAATGGTCAAATATTTGCACGCTTTTGCGACCAAGCTGGGCATCATCGAACGGCACGACCGAGTCGAGCCTGCATCACGGGCGAGCCACGCCTGCTCCGAGGGGCACCATGAGAGTTCTTTCGATTGTTCTGGTTGCGTGCGCGATCAGTCAGGCCGCTCTCGCTGAAGGTCTGGAATGCCGGCGTGTGGCCGACCCGACGCCACGCTTGAGCTGCGTGGAAACGCCGACGACCGCCCAGGCGCCAACCACCTCCCGCACCGACGCCTGGACCCCGGTCGAGCCGCGCCAGGAGGCCCCGGTGCGCGGCGGCGAGGCGACGGCGCCGAGAACCTCCCGGCCCCGTTGAGGCCAGCCGGGCGGCAGCCGACCGCGGCTGCACTCGGCCCTGCAACGGTCTCTCCCCAATCGAGCACCAGGGCGCGGTTCTTTCCCTTGAAGGGCGGCTCATTCTGCCGACATGTAGATCTTGCCGTGCGGCCACGGACCGATGTCAAATCCACCCCCGCGCGGGCGGTGGAGGGCCGGTTCGGCTCCGCCGCATTGGATGATCGGAGACCATGGCTTACTTGCCATCGCAAATGAACCTGCTCGAAGCCCTCGCGACCGTGATCGGCACCGCGGCGATCGCTCCCGCGCTGCTGATCCTCTGGCTGGTGGTCGCCGCCGGTGACAATTCAGGCCCCCCGCTCAAGATCTGGACCGCCTTCCTGCTCGGGGCAGCCAGCGTGCTGCTGCTCGGCATTGTCAGGATGCCGTTCCAGCATGTCGGGCTGACATTGGAGAATCCCTGGATCGCCCAGGCGGTCCGGGCCCTGTTCGGCGTCGCCTTGCCGGAAGAGCTCGCCAAGGTCGCGGTGATCGCCGCGCTATGGTCGCGGCGCCGGCAGGTCGGCAACGCCATGGACACGGTGTTCTATGGCGCGGCCGTAGGCCTCGGCTTTGCTGCCTATGAAAATCTCGCTTACCTCGTCCAGCATGCCGAGATGTGGCGCTCGTTGGCGGTGCTGCGCAGCGTGCTCACCGTGCCGTTTCACGGCGCGCTCGGCATCATTGCCGGTGCCTATCTCGCGATCGCCCGCACCAGTACGGCGCTCGGCGCCAACCGCCACAATCGCGAAGGGGCACGGCTGTCGAGCTGGGCGCTGGTGCTGGCCGCTCCCGTGATGCTGCATGCGGCCTTCGACTATCCATTGCTGTTGCTGCAGCGGGCGTCGACGCTCGACACCGCCGCGCGCCTCTGGCTCGGCGGCGTCAGCGTGCTGATCGGGTTCTCCTCGATCGGCCTCGCCGTACGGCTGGTGCGCCGGGTCGCCCATCACCACACGCCCCGCACCGAGGTGGCGCGGGCAAGACTGAGCCAGCTGCGCAGGATGTGGGCGCTGCTGCTGCTCGGCGGCGCCGCCGGCTTCGTCGGGCTGGGATTCGTGCTGACCTCGATTCGGCATTGGCTGCTCAACCCCGACCGCAACGTCGCCGGCGTTCTGGTTCCGCTGGGCCTCACCGCGATCATCGTCGGCATGGCCCTTCTGATTGTCACGACGACGATCTATGTTTTCGGCCGCAACCGGATGCGGACGACGGCATAATCCCGGCCCCGCCGCGCCATCAGAGCAACGAAACGCGCATCACGCGCTTGTCCCGGCCGTCGTTCCTCACCATCTGCGTGGGAGGCGGACGCGGCATCCAGCCCGTGACCTTGCCCGGAGTGACGATCATGACCCTTCCGCAGGATACGATTCCGCCCGAGCTCGAGCGCATGAGGTCGCAAATGGGCGCAGCCGTGCGCACGCATTGGAAGGCCTTCCTGATCGAGGGCATCCTCCTCGCCGTACTCGGCCTGCTTGCGATGATCCTCACCCCGCTGGCAAGCCTTGCGGTAACGATCTTCCTCGGCTGGATGTTCCTGATCTCGGGCATCACGGGGCTCGCGCTCACCTTCTGGGCCCGCGGCATGCCGGGCTTCTGGTGGTCGCTGTTGTCGGCGGTTCTCGCCATCATCGCCGGAATCATTCTGGTGGCGCAGCCGGTTCAAGGGACGGTAACGCTGACCATCGTGATCGGCGTCTATTTCCTCGCCGAGGGCGTCGCCACCATCATGTATGCGCTGGAGCACCGCCGCGAGCTGTCCGGGCGCTGGTCGTGGCTGGCAATCTCGGGCGTGGTCGACATCGCGATCGCCGGCATCATCATTTCCGGGCTGCCGGGCACAGCGTTGTGGGCGATCGGTCTGCTGGTCGGCATCAACCTGCTGTTCGGCGGGCTGTCGATGATCGGCATGGCGCTCGCCGCGCGCAACGGCTGACGCCGGGGGGCTCGATTTTCGGGATGACAAGCGGCCGCGCGGCCGCTATAGGATGGCCATGATCAACGCCGCCACCAGCTTCTATTGGTACTTTAGCTACGACAGCTCGCTGGCGGCGGGAGGATCGCGCTCAATCTGACACATTGCAGCAAGATATCCGAACGAGCCGCCAGAACCTGGCGGCTTTTTTGTTGCCGGCAGGTGCCCATCAAGACACCCAGGAGCCCGCCATGCTGAGCACCACAGACGATCTTCGTATCAAGGAAATCAAGGAATTGAGCCTGCCGGCGGAGGTGATGGGTGAAATCCCCCGCACCCTCACCGCGACCCGTGTGGTGATGGCGGCGCGCAACGCGATCCACGCCATCCTGACCGGCAGCGACGACCGCCTGCTGGTCATCGTCGGCCCCTGCTCCATCCACGATCCCGACGCGGCGATCGACTACGCCGGCCGCCTCGCCACCTTGCGCGAGCGCCTCGCCGACCGCCTCGAAATCGTGATGCGGGTCTATTTCGAGAAGCCGCGCACCACCGTTGGCTGGAAAGGCCTGATCAACGATCCCGGCCTGGACAATTCCTTCGACATCAACAAGGGCCTGCGGCTCGCGCGCAGCGTGCTGTCCGCCGTCAACAATCTCGGCCTGCCGGCGGGATGCGAATTCCTCGACATGACGACGCCGCAATACATCGCGGACCTCGTGGCCTGGGCCGCGATCGGCGCGCGCACCACCGAGAGCCAGATCCACCGCGAGCTGGCCTCAGGCCTGTCGTGCCCGGTCGGCTTCAAGAACGGCACCGACGGCAACATCCGCATCGCCGCCGACGCGGTGAAATCGGCCGCTCATCCGCATCATTTCATGGCGGTGACCAAGGGCGGCCGCTCGGGCATCGCGGCGACCACCGGTAACGAGGACTGCCACATCATCCTGCGCGGCGGCAGCGGCCCCAATTACGACGCCGCCCATGTCGAGCAGGCCTCGGCCGAGCTGATCAAGTCCGGACTGCCGGCGCGGCTGATGATCGACACCAGCCACGCCAATTCGAGCAAGAAGCCGGAGAACCAGCCGCTGGTCGCCGCCGACGTCGGACGCCAGCTTGCCGCAGGCGAGCAGCGCATCATGGGCGTGATGATCGAGAGCCATCTCGTGGCGGGTCGGCAGGACGTGAAGCCGGGCGTGGCGCTGACCTACGGCCAGAGCATCACCGACGGCTGTATCGGCTGGGACACGACGGTGGAGGTGCTGGAGCAGCTCGCCGAAGCCGTCGCCGCCCGGCGTGCGGCGCATCGCAACTCGCCGCGTGAGCGCTCGGCGTAGCACTCACGACCGATGAGCGGCGCGCGTCGGGCGCGCCGCAGGTCGCGCTCAGCAGCCGCGGCAGATGCCCTTGATCTTGCGATCGAGCTCGCGGTCTTCCTTGGTCATGCCGCTGAATGAATTTTCTTCGGCCTGCTCGGCCTTGGGCAAATCGCTCGGGCGGACCTGGCGGTGACCGACCGGCGCCTGCGGCGGCATGCCGCTCTTCGATCCGGTGCCGGCGGAGGAGCCGCTGCCGCTCTGCGCCAGCGCGATGCCATCAGTCACGACCATCAGGAGCCCCATCGCGATCGCAAGTCTCTTCATGTTGCTCCTCCGTGTCAGCGGAATCGGCAGGACACTTCATCCCGCGGCGGGCGGATAGAGGTGCGCCTCGCCGCAATAGTCAATCACACGATAGCGCGTTTGCGCACCTGCCGCATGATCCTGCTCAACAGTTTCATCGGCAGTGAGGTATTGCGGCCCCACCGGCGCCTTGCCGTAGCCGCCGGGAATGTCGAGCACGTAGTCGGGCTGGCACAGGCCGGACACCCGGCCGCGCAGCGTTCGGATCAGGGCCTGACCTTGCGCCAGCGTGGTCCGCAGATGCGCCGTGCCCGGCGCGAGGTCGCCATGGTGCAGGTAATACGGCTTGATGCGAATCTCGACGAAGGCGCGCATCAGCGCCTCCAGGGTCGCCGCATCGTCATTGACGCCGCGCAGCAGCACCGACTGGCTGACCATGGGAATGCCGGCATCGATCAGCCGCGCGCAGGCCGCCTGAACCGCAGGGCTGAGCTCGCGCGGATGATTGGCGTGCAGCGCGACCCAGGTCGCGGCGCCCGGCACCTTCAGCGCCTCGACCAGCGCCGGCGTGATGCGCTGGGGATCGGCGACCGGCAAACGGGTGTGGATACGGATGATCCTGACGTGATCGACGCCGGCGAGATCGGCCATGATCTCCTTCAGCCGCCGCGGCGACAGCATCAGCGGATCGCCGCCGGTGAGGATCACCTCCCAGACCTCGTCATGTGCGCGGATGTAGTCCAGCGCCGCGCGATAGGCCTCCTCCGACAGCGCGTTGTCCTTGCCGGGCCCGACCATCTCGCGGCGGAAACAGAAACGGCAATACACCGCGCAGACATGCACGAGCTTGAGCAGCACGCGATCGGGATAGCGGTGCACGATGCCGGGCACCGGCGCATGCGCGTCGTCGCCGATCGGATCGCCACGCTCGCCGGGCGCCGCCTTCAGCTCGTCCATGCTGGGCACGAACTGGCGCGCGATCGGATCATTCGGATCGTCAGCGTCGATCAGGTCGGCGAGATGCGTCGTCACCGCCACCGCATAGCGCTGCGCCACGCGCGCCAGCGCCGGCTGGTCCGCCGCGTCAGCCAATCCCTGCGCGACGAGATCCTCGGCGCTGCGCAATGTCGTCGGACGTTCGACCCTGTTCATCGCTCACCTGCCGGCGGCGTCCATACCACCTGGTCGATCCTCGTGGCGCCGGCCGCCAGCATCACCAGGCGGTCGAAGCCAAGCGCCACACCGCTCGCCTGCGGCATCGCGGCCACGGCGGCGAGGAAGTCCTCGTCGAGCGGATAGCGCTCGCCATAGCGCCGCTCCTTCTCGGCCATCTCCTGCTCGAAGCGGCGGCGCTGCTCGGCGGCGTCGGTGAGCTCGCCAAAGCCATTGGCGAGCTCGACGCCGCAGGCGTAGACCTCGAACCGTTCGGCAACGCGCTGGTCCGCCGCCACCCGCGCCAGCGCGGCCTCCGGCGCCGGATATTCATATAGCACGGTGAGACGTCCCTGCCCGAGATGCGGCTCGACATGCTCGACCAGCACCTTGCTGAACAGGTCAGACCAGGTGTCGTCGTCGCTGATCCGGATCTTGCCAGCGGCGGCCTGCGCCAGCGCCGCACGGTCGCCCGCGCCGTCGCGGATGGTCGCCAGCAGGTCGATGCCTGCATGGCGCTCGAACGCGCCGGCAACCGTCAGCAGCTCGGGCTCTGCGAAGGGATCGGCGCTGCGGCCGCGAAAGGCGAACTGCCGGATTCCGGTCGCCTGGGCCGCGTGCGCGATCACCACGACCGTGTCGGCCATGATCGCATCGTAGGGTGCCTCCGCCCGATACCATTCCAGCATCGTGAATTCCGGCAGATGCAGGTCGCCGCGCTCGCGGTCGCGGAACACGCGGGCAAACTCGAAGATCCGCCGCTCGCCGGCCGCCAGCAGCTTCTTGCAGGCGAATTCCGGCGACGTTCGGAAATACCGCCGATGGCGGGTTCCGTCCGGCCTCGTCAGGTCGGTGCCCGGCGCGTGCAGATGGGTCTCGTTGCCCGGCGACACCTGCAGGATGCCGGTCTCCACCTCAATAAAGCCCTGCTCGTCGAACCAGGCCCGCAGCGCGCGGATGATGGCGGCCCGGGCGAGCAGGAACGGCCTGATGTCGGCGTGCCGCTGCGGCGACCACCAGGGCGAAGGCGCGGGCTCCCGGGACATCAGGGGATCGCCCGTTCGGGCCGCAAAAGACTGGCAACCCCGGACAAAATCAGTATGTTGCCGCCCGAAACCGCATTCCGCGTCGCGTGGCGCCCCGGCCCAGTCCGGCGCCCCTTTTTCAGTGTCAGGAAAACAGCTTTGAAAGTCATCGCCAGCTCTATTCGCAAGGGTAACGTCATTGAGCAAGATGGAAAGCTCTATGTCGTCGTGACCGCCGAGAACATCCATCCCGGCAAGGGCACTCCGGTCAGCCAGATCGAAATGCGCCGAATCAGCGACGGCGTGAAGATCTCCGAGCGCTTCAAGACCACCGACCAGGTCGAGAAGGCGACGATCGAGGAGCGCAACTTCACGTATCTTTACGAGGATGCCGACGGCTTCCACTTCATGAACCCGGAGACCTACGACCAGGTCCAGGTGCCGAAGGACGTGGTCGGCAACCAGGCCGCCTATCTCCAGGAGAACATGACGGTCAAGCTGTCGATGCACGACGTGGTCCCGGTGGCGATCACGCTGCCCCAGCGGGTCACGCTCGAGGTCGTCGAGACCGAGCCGGTCACCAAGGGCCAGACCGCGTCGTCGTCCTACAAGCCGGCGGTGCTCTCCAACGGCGTTCGCACCGGCGTGCCGGCGCACATCACGGTCGGCACCCGCATCGTCGTCATGACCGAGGACGGCTCCTACTGCGAGCGCGCCAAGGACTGAGACATCTCGAGGATCTGACGCCGGGGGGCGCGGGGGGATTTGGGGGCACGGGTCATCACACTCATCGCCGCCCTGGCGGCGATCATCACGCTGGCCGCGCCGTCCACGACGCGCGCGGCCGATGACTTTGCTCCGCCCGCCCTCACCATCAACCGCGCCGACTGGCGCGCGGCGCTGGACCAGCTCCGCTCCGAACTCAACGCGGCGCCTGAGGTCGCCGCCGACTTCGCTCTGTCCGCGTACCGGAGCAGCGTTTCGGCCGGTGATGCGCGGCGCAGGCCCGCGCTGGTCCAGCTCAACGGCGTGACCTCGACCATCTTCACGGGGATCGGACGCAGTCCGGTCCCCGTTTTGCTGCCGTTCGACGCCACGTCCTATCTTGCTGCGCGCCGCAGCGCCGCCATCGCGGCGCGCGGCCTGCCGCGCTATCAGGCCGACTTCCAGACCGACCTGTTCGATGCCGGCCCGTCCGGCTACGACGCGGTGTTCTCGCTGCCGCCGGAGGTGACCTCCGGCCTGCCGTGGCGCGTCTTCGCAAAACCGGTCGAGATCCAGATCACCGGATCACTCCTCACCTACGATGTCGCCGATCCCGCCGGCGGCAAGGGCGAAGCCGTCAAGGCGCTGTCAGCGCAATATCCCGATCTGCGCCGCTTCATTCGCGAGGGCTATGTCCGCTACGCCTTCACGCGCTTCGGCGTGCCCTATGTGGTCTCGATCCAGTGCCTCGACAGCGCGCCGCGACCGCGGCGGCTCGCCTGCCGCGAGGCCAATCCCATCGCCGAGCGCTTCCTCAAGGCACTGCGCATCGCCGGCGGGCAGCCGTCGCGCATCCCGCCGGAGATCGCGCCGCTCGCCGCCGAGCGCCCGGTCACGCTGGATGCCGATTTCACCTATCGGCCTGTTGGCGACATCGTCGCCAACAGCGGCGGACGCGGCCAGGGCGGGCGGGCCGACCGCACCGTCTATTCCCAGATCCGCTACCCTCTTGATGCGCCGGCCTATGTGCATTCACAGTCGTTCGGCCGCCGGCGCGCGAGCGACAAATTCGACCAGCCGTGGAGCCAGTATCCCTGGCGCGACAATTTCTGCGAGGCGCGCAGCTTCAACGTCGGCCAGTGCGCCAGCGGCTTCGGCCATCAGGGCCAGGATCTCAGGCCGGGCGCCTGCCCGGTGCGCCGCGACGGCGCCGACGGCTGCAACCCGTGGCGGCAGCGCGTGCTCGCCGTGCGCGACGGCGTCGTGATCCGCTCGACCCGGCAGCAGGCCGTGACGGTGCAGGTCAACAGCGGCACCGAGCACGTCCGCTTCCGCTACATGCACATGAATCCCGCGGCGATGGATGCCGACGGCCTGCTCAATGGCCGCAGCCTCCGCGAGGGCGAGCCGATCGGCGTGGTCTCGAACTATCTCGACCATCCCAACGGCACCACGCGCCATCTGCATTTCGACGTCCAGCTGTTCACGCGCGATGGCTGGATCTGGGTCAATCCCTACGTGACGCTGATTACAGCCTATGAGCGCCTGATCGGCGGCCGCGGCCGCGAGGTCGGGCTGGAGGAGATCGCCGCGTCGCCGCCGGCGACCACCGGGGCACTCGGATCGTCGCCGCTCGGACCTGCGGCCGACGCCGCCGCCGCGCGCGACCGGAACTGATCACCGGCGGGCCCGGAACCGGAGCCGACCGCTCCGGGTTGTCTGGCCACGGAGGATCGCAGATGATGACAGCCAACCCGCATCGCAGAGCCGGACCGGCGCTCGTTTCAGCCGCGATTGCGCTGCTCTGCGTGGGGGCGCTGACAATGCTGGTGCGCGACCGCTGGCATCCGCCGGAGATCAAGTCCGCCGAGGCGGCACGGCATTCGACAACCGGCCAGGTCGCCCGCGCCGCCGGCGCGCGCGTGATGCCGACCGGCCCCAGCCTCGCGGTCGAGCCGAAGCCGGAAGGCCCCAAGCCGGCGCAGCCGGCGAATCCGTTTTGAGCCTGGCACGCGCGCTTATTCGTTCGAGCTGATTGCAAGCGGCATCTGTCTCAACTCTCAGCGAGATACGAGACGGGGAGACAGTCAACAGTCACGCCGACCACTTGTCCTCTTCGCGACGATGCTCCTCGGCATTGAGGCGGTCCGCAATCTCTTGCGCCATCGCCTTGTTCTTGGTCGTGGCGATCGGCTTGCCGTCCTGGCGCTGCACGCGCTCCTTGTCGGCTTCCAGCGGAAAATCCTCCGGCTTGAGCGGTTCGTCCGTCCCGGTCATGCGCGCCTCCTCTGCCTCCCGCGCATAACCCGCCGGGCCGTGCCGCGGTTCCAGGCAACTCAGGACGCCGCCCGCGCCGGCCGCTCCGCCGGCGTCCAGCGGAACGCGACGCCGTAGCGATTCCAGAGATTGATCACGCCGATCGCCGACGTCAGGAACACCAGCTCCGTTTCCGAGAATTCCGCCCGGGCCTGCGCATAGACCTCGTCGCTGACGCCGCCCTGCAGCGTGGTCAACGCCTCGGTGAAGGCCAGCGCCGCGCGCTCGCGTGCCGAGAATTGCGGCGCCTCGCGCCATACCACGACGAGATTGATCTTGTCGGCGGAGACGCCGAGCTTCTCGGCCAGCAGCACGTGATGCTGCACGCAGAACGCGCAACCGTTGATCTGCGACGCCCTGATCTTGACGAGCTCGAGCAGTTGCTTGTCGAGGCCGGCCTTGGCCGCCTGCTGACTCACCGCAAGGATGGCATCGTACAGCTCCGGCGCCTGGCTCCGGAACGTGGTGTACTCGCTGCGCGCATGTGACATGGTCTGTCTCTCATGTTATCAGATATCTGATAACTTATCAGGGCTCTGATGATATGCGCAAGGCACCGGAATTGACGACCTCGCGAGCGTCGCGAAAGGCAGCCCCCGCAAAGGCCGGCCCCGCGCGTCGGCCGAAGACAGCGGCCCGCCCGCCATCGCCCGGCGAGGGCAAGCGCGGCGAGGACGGCTACCTCGCCTATTTGCTGCGCCAGGCACAGGCCGCGGCGCGGCTGTCGCTCGACCGCGCGCTCATCGCCACCGGCCTGACCCATCCGCAATTCGTGGTGCTGACGATGCTGAAAGCCTATCCCGGGCTGTCCGGCGCCGACCTCGCCCGCGTCGCGCTGCTGACGCCGCAGACCGTCAACGTCATCATCGGCAATCTCGAACGCGACGGTGCCATCCAGAAAGCGCCGCATCCCGTGCACGGCCGGGCGCTGCAATGGACCCTGACCCGGCACGGCCTCGCTCTGCTCGCCAAGGCCCGGCGCCGCGCCAGCGCGCTGGAGCGGCGACTCGCCGGCGACCTGAGCAAGCGGGACCTCGCGACCATCCGCCGTTGGCTGGCCCGCATCGCCGCCGAGCTCCACCAAGCGTGAAAGTTCCGCCCGTTCCGGGCTTTGCCGCCGGCCCGCATCAGCGGGTAGACTGCCCTCCATGACTCAGTCCGATTCACAGCCCGATACGATGACCCGCCGCGCCCTGCTCCGCTCCGGCATCGGTGCCGCCGCGCTGCTCGGCCCCGCCCTGCCGGCAGCGGCTGCCCCGGCCGAGTTCGAGGCCTGGCGCGACGGCTTTCGTGCCCGCGCGCTCGCCAAGGGCATCTCGCCGGCCACCTGGACCCGGGTCATGGCGCGGCTCGAGCCCGACATGACCGTGTTCAAGGAGTTGCGCAACCAGCCGGAGTTCAAGGAGCAGCTCTGGCAGTACATCAACCGTCGCGTCTCCGACTGGCGCGTCATCAACGGCAAGATCGCGCTGCAGAAGAACGAGTCGCTGTTCGCGCGCATCGAGAAGGACTTTGGCGTCGAGCGCGGCACGCTGCTCGCACTATGGGGCGTCGAGTCCGCGTTCGGCGATCCCCTGGTGCAGCAGAATCACATGCGCCCGGTGTTTCCGGCGCTCGCCGCGCTCGCCTGGAATGAGCCACGCCGCAAGGCCTATTGGGAGACCGAGCTCACCAACGCGTTGAAAATCGTCGACCGCGGCTGGAGCACGCCGGAGGAGATGCGCGGCTCCTGGGCTGGCGCGATGGGCCACACGCAATGGATGCCTGAAGTGTGGCTCAATGTCGGCTTCGACTATGACGGCGACGGCAAGATCAACCCGTTCGGCAAGCCGGACGACGCGCTCGGCTCGACCGCGCGCTATCTCGTCAACCGCGGCAAGTATCACCGCGGCGAGCATTGGGGCTACGAGGTGCGCGCGTCCGGCAACATGTCGGGCAGCCGCAGCTACGCGGCCTGGCAGGCAGCCGGCATCACCCGCGCCGACGGCCAGCCATTCCCACAGCCCAATGCCACCGCGCAGCTCTGGATTCCGGTCGCGGGCGGCCCCGCCTTTCTGCTCGGCCCGAACTTCTATTCGGTGAAGTCCTACAATCCGGCGATGAGCTACGCGCTCGCGATCTGCCATCTCGGCGACCGCATCCTGGGCGCCCCGCCGTTCCTGCAGCCCTTCCCCGGCTCCGAGCGCGCGCTGACGCTTGCCGAGGTGCAGGAGATGCAGAAGCGCCTGACGGCCGCCGGCTTCGACACCGGCGGCACCGACGGCCGCGTCGGCAACGACACCATGAAGGCGATCCGCGACTTCCAGGCCAAGGCCGGCCTCCAGCCGGCCGACGGCTATGGCGGCTTGAAGGTGCTGGCGAAGCTCAGGCAGGGCGGCTAGCAGCGAAGAAATGTAGGGTCGGCAAAGGCGCGGCCGTGCTCTCGCCACCGGAGAGCTGGTAGTGGCGCCGTGCCCACCACCTCACCGCTGAGCACGCCGCCCGACGGTGGGCACGCTGCCGCCTTCGGCGGCTGCTTTGCTCACCCTACGTGTCCGTCATGTTGCGAGCAACGGCGACGCTCAGCTTGCGTCACGCCTTGGCCGCCGCCTCGCGGTGTCCCCTCGGCGCCTTCGCCTTGGGCTGCGACGCGCTCGACGCCCTGACGCGGATGCGCACCGAGCCGCCTTTCGGCTGCTCCTCGATCTCGAACGCGCCGGTCTTGCGCACGAGATCGCTCAGCTTGCGGCAGCCATAGGTGCGCGGATCGAAGTCGGAGACCAGGTTGGAGAGCTGCTTGCCGACCTCGCCGAGCGCGACCCAGCCGTCCTCGCTCTCCATCTGCGTGATGACGTTCTTGATCATCGGCGTCGCCGCGGTGATGGGCAAAAGAGATTTGGGTGCCGCAGCCGTATCGGCGTCCTTGCTGGTCGCGGCGTCGCTGCGCAAATTCTCGGTGTAGATGAACCGGCGGCAGGCCTGCCGAAAGCTCTCCGGCGTCTTCTGCTCGCCGAAGCCGAACACGTCGATGCCCTGCTCGCGGATGCGCGCCGCGAGCCGGGTGAAGTCGCTGTCCGAGGACACCAGGCAGAAGCCGTCGAACCGTCCGCTGTGCAGCAGGTCCATCGCGTCGATCACCAGCGTGATGTCGGAGGCGTTCTTTCCCGTGGTGTAGGCGAACTGCTGCTGCGGCACGATGGCGTGTCTGGCGAGCGTGTCGGCCCAGGGCCTGGAGCGCGGGCTGGAGAAGTCGCCATAGATCCGGCGCACGCTCGCCTCGCCGATCTTGGCGATCTCCTCGAACAGCCCGTCCACGATCTTGGCCGAGGCATTGTCGGCATCGATCAGAACGGCAAGACGCGGCGAGCGAGGTTCGGACGGCATCGGATAGTCCTCAAAGTTGGCCCAGTTCTCATTCCCTTATACGCGCCCTTATACGCGGGCCGACATCCAGCCGAATGATTTTCTTGAGACGAATGGCAAGACCACGGGATGCGCAACCAGGCACTCCGCGAGTCGCGGCACGGCTGGCTGGGTGTGCGGAGACCGGCCGCTGACGCTCCCTCCGTTCGTACACGAACAAATTTGGGTTCCAGGCCTGTTCTGACGGTTGTTTTCACCTTCTCTTAATTTGCCTCGCACAACGATGCGGACGACCCAACGATGGGATCTGCGGCAGATGATGAAGGAAGGCACCTATTCGGCCTGGTTCAGGACCCCCAAAGGCCAGGGAACCGGCATCGTCGAGCTGGTGGGCGGCAAGGTCTGCGGCGGCGATACCGTGCTGAGCTATGCCGGCAGCTACGAGACGCATGGCGATCGGTTTACCGCCATCATCAAGACGAAGCGTCACGCGCCGGGACAGCCGTCGCTGTTCGGCCCCGACGAGCTGACGCTCAGCCTCGAAGGGTGCTGCAGAGGCACGCCCGTCACGTGCTCCGGCTATGCCGCGGAAGCTCCCGACGTGCCGTTCGAGGCGCTGCTGCTGTTCTCGGCGTCCGACGACGCCGCACCTCCGCAAACGCCCCGGCCGACGCCGAAATTCAGTCCCGATCATCTGCCGAAGCCGTCCTGGCGCTGAGCTGTCGCGGTTGTCGAGGAGCCCTGTGTCGCGCGCTGCGACCCGATCCCACGGACGCTCGATCTCACCTGCTGAGACGTGATCCGATCTCAGATCGAGCGCGATCGCCATCGCATGCTCCTCACGGCACCGACGCGCTGATCCTGCTCACGAGATCGAGGACGCGCTGGGTTCGGACGCCATGCGGGTTGACGGCGAGATCGACCAGCTCGACCAGCACCAGGCGCTTCGACGGAACGACGACGACCAATTGCCCACCATAGCCATTGGCCAAGAAGGCGCTGACGCCCGGACTGCCCTTCGTGTACGTCCACCAGAGATAGCCATAGCCGCGTTCAGGCTGCTCGGTATCCGACAGCCGCGTCGTCGATTCCGTCACCCAATGAGCCGGGATCAGCTGGGTCCCGTTCCAGCGTCCGCCGTTGAGATAGAGCACGCCGAACCGCGCGAGGTCGCGTGCGCTCATGTGAAACACGTAGGCGGGATGAGAGGACGAGTCCTCCTTCTGGTAGTGACCATCCTTCGTCGAAAAATCCTCCATGCCGAGCGGCCGCGCGATCCGCGTCTCGAAGCTTTTGAACACGTCGCCCAGGGATTGCCGATAGATCGTGCCGAGCGCATTGAAATCCCAATTGTTGTAGTACCAGAAGCTGCCAGGCGGATGGCTTCCGCGGGCAGGCCGGAGGTCCTTCATCCGCGGCGTCTCGTAGGCCGCGAGATGATAGACGCCGGAACGAGCCATCAACAATTGGCGAACCGTCGCGGTCTTCTCGGTCGGCGACAGGGCGTCGGGACGATCGTCAATCGCAAGTTCGGCAAGGGTGCTGTCGAGGTTGATCCGGCCCTCCTCGACCGCCAAGCCGTACAGGGCGCTGATGAGGCTTTTGCGCTCGGACCGGATATTGACCTTGGCGCCGATGTCACCCGACGACGCAATGATCTCGTCGTCTCTGACCACCATGATCGCCGTCGGCTTCTGCGCGTCGGCGAACTGCTGAACCTCCTGCGAAATCGCCGCGGTCCAAGGCTTTTCGCTGGGGTTTGCTGTCTGCCAGTGCAGGCCCGGTTCGGCATGCGCCCACGGCAAGCACAGCAACAGCACCACGAAGACACCAGACAGATATTGCATCGAACACCCACATTGTCGGACAGCCGCCCTCGTCGCGAAGATGACTCAGTGCGCCAAGATGGCAAATTGGCAAGAACGAGCGGCAGGTTGCAACACCGACGTCCCGTCGCCGCGTGCTCCTCAACGCCACAGCAAGCGAACGTCATGTCTCGCACCGATGTCAGTCGGATGACCGAAACCGCTTTGGGAGGCGCAAGATTTCGCTTGCTATTCTTATGAAAATCGGAAATTATATGACGGTCCCGTCCTCATGAGAGGGGCGCTTCGCGATCGTCACGAACTTGGAGGATGGGATGCGGTGGCCGCGATCGTGTCGCAGCGTGCTCGATGTGCGCGGACGAACGGCAGGTTGCGGACGTGAAATCGCGTGGTCCTGGCGCCCCGATGCTGGCGCCAAGTCTTTGGGTGATGATGATCCCGGAGACGACGGTGGCTATCTGTGGAGCCTCAGGAGGTTGTCCTCGGTTAAACCGAGTCTGCTGATAGGCGGCTGGGAGTTTATGCCGCCGTGAGGCCGGTGCCAATTATACTGGTGCAGCCAGATGGGCAGTTGCGCGGCGCGCTGATCGGAAGTGGGATAGGTGTGTGCATAGGCCCACTCCCGGAGCGCTGTCTGGATAAAGCGCTCAGCCTTGCCATTGGTTCTGGGCGTGTAGGGCTTGGTGCGGATATGCTTGAGACCAATATCGCGGCAGGCCTTATCGAAATCGAAGCCGATATAGCAGCCACCGTTGTCGGTCATGACGCGGGTGACGGTAACGCCCAAGCTCTTGTAGTGAGCGACAGCGGCCTTGAGAAACGCAACAGCACTCTCGGCGGTCTGATCAGGCTTGAGCTGTGAAAAGGCGACACGGGAGTGGTCATCGATGCAGACATGCATGTACTCCCAGCCAAGTCCGCGACAATGACTATAGCCGTTCCGATTGCCGGTGACGCGATGGCCGCTTTGCGCGAAACGGCCGAGCTTTTTGATATCGATATGGATCATCTCGCCCGGCGCAGCGTGCTCATAGCGACGCACGGGTTCGATCGGCTCCAGATCACGGATTCGGTTCAACCCCAGTCGTCGCAGAACGCGGCTGACCGTGGCCGGCGACACCTTAACCTCAGCCGCAATCTGCTTGCCCGTGTGGCGCTGACGGCGCAAAGCCTCGATAGCGGTACATGTGGCAGCAGTGGTTTGGCCTGGCGATGAGTGCGGTCTGGAGGAGCGATCGAGCAATCCCTCGACACCTTCCTCGCGGAACCGCTTCACCCATTTGGCTACGGTCTTCGGCGTCGTATTGTACTGGTAAGCAGCTTCAGCATAGCTCAGCCCACCCTCAACGACACTCCGCACCATCGTCTCTCGACCTTTCGGTGTCATAGGCGCATTCTTGTGGACGTCCATCTGGTCTCTCCTTGGAACACTGAAGCTTCGCAACCTCAGCTTCCTCGGTTCAGACCGGATGGACAACCTCCTGGAAGACCACAGCTATCAAGCCGAACACCGGGGAGATCGCGTATAAGCGTTAAGACCTCCGCGCAGGGAATGCCGGTTGAAACGGCTTTGCCTGTGGTGACTGCCGCCTGCTTTTTGTTTGCAGGCGGGCCATGGGTGAGGCCTTCACCCGGCATTCCCTGCGCCCTCTCTTCTCTGATGAGGGTCTTGATCCAGCATCACTCGAGCGCAGATGCGCGGCGGGATTACAAAGACTTGCCCTGTAATCACGCGACGGCCCCCCGCACTCCGCTGTCGTCCCTGCCTCCGCGCGGTGTTGGGGCCGCTACCTGATCATCGCCGGTCCATGATCCGGCACGGCGACATCGAGCACGCGCAGTTGCACGCGCTCGACTCCCTGGTAGCGGTCGACGGTGAGCGTGCCGGCGACGTGCAGGATCTGGCCGCGATGCTGAACCAGCGCGTTGCCGAGCTTCTGGCCAACCGAGCGGAATGCGATGGCGTTCACCATGGCGCCGTCACCGGACTTGAAGCGCAACTTCAGATGCGCCTGCCCGACCTCGTCGGCATAGACCAGTTGATGCGATGGCAGCGCCACGATCGGCTCGGGATTGCCGCTGCCGAACGGACCGGCGCGATTGAGGGTCGCGACCAGCTCCGGCGTCGCGGCGCGCGCGCTGATGGCGCCGTCGATCAGGATCTCGTTGACGTGCCGTGCGTCGGCGACGTCGGCGGCGAGCGCGCTTTCGAGAAAGGCGCGAAACTCGGCCAACCGCTCCTTGCGCAAGGTGACGCCGGCGGCCATCGCGTGCCCGCCGCCCTTCATCAGGATGCCCTGCTCCACGGCATGGCGGACGGCCTTGCCGAGATCGACTCCGGGAATCGAACGGCCCGACCCGGTGCCGATGCCGCCGGGCTCGAGCGCGATCGCAAACGCCGGACGGGCAAACTTTTCCTTCAGCCGCGAGGCGACGAGACCCACGACGCCCGGATGCCAGCCTTCGGACGCCGTCACGATGACGGCGCCCTTGTCCTCCAGGCCGAGCGAGGCCAGCGCCTCGGCCTCGGCCTGCGCTTCGGCCTGCTGCTCGATGACGCGGCGCTCGCTGTTGAGGCGGTCGAGCTCGGCCGCGATGCGCGCGGCTTCGGAGACGTCGCTTTCCAACAGCAGCCGCACGCCGAGATCGGCGCGGCCGATGCGCCCGCCGGCATTGATGCGCGGTCCCAGCATGAAGCCGAGATGCCAGGCTTCGGGCGGACCGTTGAGCCGGGCGACATCCATCAGCGCGGTGTGCCCAACATGGTCGCGCCGGCGCATCGCGATCAGGCCCTTGGCGACGAACGCGCGGTTGAGCGCGATCAGCGGCGCGACGTCGGCGACGGTGCCGAGCGCGACGTGATGCAGCATGCTGAGCAGATCCGGCTCCGGGCGCGTGCTGCTCCAGAAGCCGCGGCCGCGCAGCTCGCGATTGACCGCAACCAGCGTGACCAGCGTCAGGCCGACCGCGGCGAGATAGCCGAGGCCGGAGAGATCGTCGGGCCGGTTCGGATTCACCAGAGCGTTAACCTCGGGCAGGTCCTCGCCGCATTGATGGTGATCGATCACCACCACGGACATGCCGAGCCGCCGCGCCTCCGCCAGCGGCTCGAGGCTGGTGGTGCCGCAGTCGACCGTCACGAGCAGCGTCGCGCCCTTGGCCGCGAGCGCGCGGATGGCGTCGACGTTCGGGCCGTAGCCTTCGAAGATGCGGTCGGGAATGTGGATCAGCGGATCGAGCCCGCAATGGCGCAGGTGCCAGGCGAGCAGCGCCGCCGAGGTTGCGCCGTCGACATCGTAGTCGCCGAAGATCGCGACCTTCTCGCCCTTGACCGCGGCGTCGGCAATGCGCTCGGCCGCCGCCTCCATCTGCGTCACCGTGAACGGATCCGGCATCAGCTTGCGGATGGTGGGATCGAGGAAGTCGTTGACTTGATCGAGCTCGACCTCACGCCCCGCCAGAACCCGGGCCAGCATCTCCGGCAGTTGATAGCGCTGCACCATCGCAAGCGCGCGCGCCGCGCCGCGCGCATCCAGCCGGTCGCGCCACAATTTGTTGGTCAGCGACAGCCGCACGCCCAGGAACGCCTGCGGGGCGCTCAGGGGCAGTGCAAGGGCGGATGGTGCCATGACGCGCGGGGCCTCGCTTGCAGCGCAGCGATTCGAAACGGACGCCGTCGAATCTACAGCAACTGGCCTGCCTCAGCAGGTTCCATCCATGAAACCCACCAGAATCGTCCCAGAACTTGGCGGAACTCACAGGAAATCAGGGAAATGCCGCCCATATACGGCTGGTTGCCTAAAATTCGAGCTGCGTTCAATGGAGTGCATTAAACAGCCGTTAGGCGAACTCCGTAACATTTCAATCAATTATTACATCCGATTTGTCCGCCCTCTTCGTGCCGACCAGGAGGCGCGGCAACATGGAGTTCATTGCCGATGCTGACCGCGCCCGAGTTGAAGACGCAGCCCTCCGCCGCTCCGGCACAAACGACTCCCAAGGATGACGAGACCGACGTCTCGGCGCTGATCGCCCGGCTCACCGGCGAGGTCAATCAGATCGCCTGCGAGAAGACCAAGTCGATCCAGCAGATCACCAACCAGATGAAGATGCTGGCGCTGAACGCGCTGATCGAGAGCTCGCGGGTCGGCGCCCAGGGCGCGGGCTTCGCCGTGGTGGCCCAGGAGGTCCGCGCCGTCGGACAGCTCGTCGAGACCATCGCGCGCGAGCTGGAAGGCCAGCTCACGACCCGCACCGGCAATCTGAAGAGCTCGATCGAACGCATGACCGAGCGGGCGCGCGGCGAGCGCATGGTCGATCTGGCGCTGAATGCGATCGAGCTGATCGACCGCAATCTCTACGAGCGGACCTGCGACGTGCGCTGGTGGGCGACCGATTCGGCCGTGGTCGATTGCGCGGCGGACCCAGACGCCGCACGCGTCGCCCATGTCTCCGATCGGCTCGCGGTGATTCTGTCGGCCTACACCGTCTATCTCGATCTGTGGCTGTGCGATCCGAGCGGCAAGGTGATCGCCAACGGCCGCGCCGACCGCTTCAACGTCGTCGGCCAGAGCGTCGCCGACACCAAATGGTTTCGCGAGGCGCGCGGACTGCGGTCGGGCGACGACTACGTCGCCGGCGACGTCGAGTGCCAGCCGCTGCTCGGCAACGCCCAGGTCGCGACCTATTGCGCCTCGGTCCGCGAGGACGGCAAGGCCCATGGCAAGCCGCTCGGCGTGCTCGCCATTCATTTCGACTGGGAGGCTCAGGCGCGCGCGATCGTGCAGGGCGTCCGCGTCAGCGAAAGCGACAAGGCGCGCGTGCTGCTGGTGGATTCGAATCTGCGCGTCATCGCGTCCTCGGACGGCCAGGGCATTCTCAGCGAGCGGGTGTCGCTGAAGCTCGATGGCAAACGCAGCGGCTTCTATCAGGACATCTCCGGGCGCATGGTCGCGTTCCACGCGACGCCCGGCTACGAGACCTACAAGGGTCTCGGCTGGTACGGCGTGATCGTGTCGGGTGCGTGAGGCAGGAGGATCAGCAGCCGAGCCGGTCGGCGATGCCGCCGAAATCATCGGCAACGATGTCCCAGGCGCCGGTGGCCTCGAAGTCGCGGCTCTGCAGCGGGCCGTATTCGGTGGGGCGAGCGACGAAGGCGGTCTTGAGGCCGTAGCGTTGCGCCGCCTCGAGATCATTGTTGTGCGCGGCGACCATCATGACCTCAGCGGGCGAAAGACCAAGGAGACGTGCGGCACCGAGATAGGTCTCGGGATCGGGCTTGTAGTGCGCGAACAGCTCGGCCGACAGGACGAGATCCCAAGGAAGCCCGGCAAACTTCGCCATGTTGGTGAGCAGCGCGACATTGCCGTTGGAGAGCGGCGCGATGATGTATTTGGACTTCAACCGGGTCAGCCCGGCGACACTGTCGGGCCACGGATGCAGCCGGTGCCAGCCGCGGGTGAGATGATCGAGATCGGCTTCGGTGAGGCCGGTGATGCCGAGCTGCGCGACCAGCGTCTCCAGCGAGCGCCGGTGCAGCACGTCGAGGATGACGTAGCCGCGCTCCGGATGCCTCCGGACCTCGTCCATCGAGCCGACATAGAGCCCGCGCCAGCCATCGACCAGCGCGGTCCAGTCACCCTGGATGCCGCGGGTCTTCGACCACGCGGTAAAGTCGTTGATCAGGCTGGTGCGCCAGTCGACGACAGTGCCGAACACGTCGAACACCAGCGCCTTGACCATGGACAGATCGGACATGCTGAGCCGCTCTCCAATTTCGTCATTCCGGGATGCGCGCACAGCGCGCAGACCCGGAATCTCGCGCCACGGTCTCGAGATTCCGGGTTCACGCTCCGCGTGCCCCGGAACGACTGCGCTGGATCAGTCGAGGTGGAATTTCGCCAGCTGGCGGTGCTCGGCGCGGATGTAGCGCACCGTGCCGGTGACCGAGCGCATCACGACGGTCTCGGTCTCGATGACGCCGTCCTTGCGGAACTTGACGCCGGAGAGCAGCGAGCCGGTGGTGACGCCGGTGGCCGCGAACAGACAGTCGCCGCGGGCCATGTCCTCGATGCCGTAGATCATCTTGGGATCACCGACGCCCATCTTGTGGGCGCGCTCGCGCTTCTCCTCGGTGTCGAGGATCAGGCGGCACTGCATCTGGCCGCCGATGCAGCGCAGCGCCACCGCGGCCAGCACGCCCTCCGGCGCGCCGCCGGTGCCGAGATACATGTCGACACCGGTGTTGTCGGGATCGGCGCAGTGGATCACGCCGGCGACGTCGCCGTCAGTGATCAGGCGTACCGCAGCGCCGGTCGAGCGCACGCCCTGAATGATGTCAGCATGGCGCGGGCGGTCCAGCACCAGCACCGTGATTGCGCCCGGCTCGACGCCCTTGGCCTTGGCGAGCCGGCGGACGTTGTCGGCAGGCGTCGCGTCGATGTCGACCACGCCCTTGGCGTAGCCCGGGCCGACCGCGATCTTCTGCATGTAGACGTCGGGAGCATGGAGGAGCGTGCCGCCATCGGCCATCGCCATGGTCGCGATCGCGCCGGGCATGTTCTTGGCGCACAGGGTGGTGCCCTCGAGCGGGTCGACCGCGATGTCGACCCTGGGGCCGGCATTGAGGCCGACCTTCTCGCCGATATAGAGCATCGGCGCCTCGTCGCGCTCACCCTCCCCGATCACGACCGTGCCTTCGATCGGCAGCTTGTTGAGCTCGCGGCGCATCGCATCCACGGCGGCCTGGTCGGCCGGCTTCTCCTGGCCGTGGCCGCGCAGCCGCGCCGCCGATACCGCCGCCCGTTCGGTCACGCGCACCAGCTCCAGCGTCAGGATGCGCTCGAGCAGCAATTGTTGCGGGACAGAAATCTGCGTCGACATCGGTCAACTCCTCAAGACGTCACGGCGGACATCCGCCATCAAAATCTACCGCTCGCACGCCGCCCCCCTGGGCGGCAGCCGGGTCAGGCGGTCGGCACGAATGGCCGTTCCCCGCCTGTCTACTCTCCTGGTTTGAGCATGAACCTATACCAAACGCCACGCGTTTGTTTGAGCAGGGACAAGCGGTTCCCTGTGCATCATGCGCTAGTTCTTCTCGATCCGGATCACCTGGGGCTTGCCGCTGATGACCTTGTCGCGCTGCACCGCCTGGAGCGCGCGATGCACGGCGTCCTCGTGGGTCGCGTAGGTGATCAGGATCACCGGGACCGGCGCGGACTTGCCGGCGGTCTTCGCCGGCTCGCTGCCGTTGGGATGGCGCTGCACGATCGATTCGATCGAGATCTTCTGCTCGGCGAGCCGGGTCGCGATGGTCGCTGCCGTGCCGGCATGGTCGCGCGCCATCAAGCGGATGTAGTAGCCGCCCTCGTGCCGCTCCATCGGCGCCTTCTCGGTCGCCTGCAGCCTGTCGACCGGCCGTCCGAACGGCGCCGCGCGGATACCGCGCGCGACATCGGCGATGTCGGCGACGACCGCGGAGGCCGTGGCGGCGCCCCCTGCCCCCGGACCGACCAGCGTGATCGGCGGGATACCGTCGCCGTCGATCGTGACCGCGTTGGTCACGCCCATGACCTGGGCGATCGAGGAGGATTTCGGCACCATCGTCGGATGCACCCGCTGCTCGATGCCCTTGGCGGTGCGCACGGCAACGCCAAGCAGCTTGACGCGGTAGCCGAGCTCAGCGGCCGCGCGCAGGTCCTCCGGCGCGATCGAGGAGATGCCTTCGACATAGACGGAGTTCTGCGCCACCTGGGTGCCGAAGGCGAGGCTCGCCAGAATCGCAAGCTTCTGTGCGGTGTCATGGCCGTGGATGTCGAACGACGGGTCAGCCTCGGCATAGCCCAGGCGCTGGGCATCCTTGAGGCACTCGTCGAACGACAGCCCCTCCTGCTCCATCCGCGTCAGGATGTAGTTGCAGGTGCCATTCAGGATTCCATAGACGCGGTTGATGCCGGTGCCGGCAAGCCCCTCGCGCAGGGTCTTGATCACCGGAATGGCGGCACCGACGGCCGCTTCGAAGTTCAGCGCGCCACCATGCTTCTCGGCCGCCCTGGCGAGCTTCAGGCCATGCTTCGCAATCAGTGCCTTGTTGGCGGTCACCACCGACTTGCCGGCCTTGAGCGCGGTGTCGATCGCCGACAGCGCGGGATCACCCGCGCCCCCCATCAGCTCGACCAGGCAGTCGATTTCGGGATCACCAGCCAGTGCGATCGGATCCTTGGCCCATTTGATCCCGGACAGATCGATGCCGCGCTTCTTGGCCTTCGACCGCGCCGTCACGGCAACGACCTTCACCGGGCGTCCCGTCCGCTCGGTGAGCACGCGCCCCTGACGCTCGATGAGACGAACGACCTCGACACCCACGGTGCCGAGGCCCGCGATGCCCACTCTCAGGGGTGCGACCATGGAATCAAAGAACCTGTCGAAAGGAAAATACGGGAGGGTTCAACGCCGGTTGGCGATGGGAACGACGTTGTGCAACGTTTCGATCCCGCTTTCAAGGAAGCGGCGGACGCCGCGCGCGGCCTGCCGGATGCGCTGCTCGTTCTCGACCATCGCGATGCGGACATAGCCCTCGCCATGCTCGCCGAAGCCGACGCCCGGCGACACCGCCACGCCGGACTTCTCGACCATGAGCGTCGCGAACTGCATGCTGCCGAGGCTCTTGAACTTCTCCGGCAAAGGCGCCCAGGCGAACATCGAGGCCTCAGGCGACGGGATCTCCCAGCCGGCCCGGCCGAACGCCTCGACCAGCGTGTCGCGGCGCTTGCGATAGACGTCGCGCATCTCGCGGATGCAGTCGTCGGGACCGTTCAGGGCAGCCGTGGCCGCGACCTGCACCGGGGTGAACGCGCCGTAGTCGAGATACGATTTCACGCGGGCGAGCGCTGCGATGATGCGCTCGTTGCCGACGGCAAAGCCCATGCGCCAGCCGGCCATCGAATAGGTCTTCGACATCGAGGTGAACTCGACCGCGACATCCATCGCGCCAGGCACCTGCAGCACCGACGGCGGCGGGTTCTTGTCGTCGAAATACACCTCGGCATAAGCGAGGTCCGACAGGATGAGGATCTCGTGCTTCTTCGCGAATGCGACGAGGTCGCGATAGAAATCGAGGCTCGCGACATAGGCGGTCGGGTTGCTCGGATAGCAGACGATCAGCGCCAGCGGCTTCGGAATCGAATGAATGATCGCGCGCTCGGCCGCCTCGAAGAACTGCGGCGTCGGCTCCGAAGGCACCGAGCGGATCACGCCGCCCGCCATCAGGAACCCGAAGGCGTGGATCGGATAGCTCGGATTGGGACAGAGAATGACGTCGCCCGGCGCGGTGATCGCCTGCGCCACGTTGGCAAAGCCTTCCTTGGAGCCGAGCGTCGCCACGATCTGGGTGTCGGGATTGAGCTTCACCCCGAAACGGCGGTCGTAATAGGCCGCCTGCGCCCGGCGCAAGCCGACGATGCCGCGCGACGCCGAGTAGCGGTCGGTCCGCGGCTTGCCGAGGGTCTCCTTGAGCTTCTCCAGCACGTGCGGCGGCGCCGGCAGATCCGGATTGCCCATGCCGAGATCGATGATGTCGGCCCCGGCGTTCCGCGCGGCCGCCTTGGCCCGGTTGACCTGCTCGAACACGTAAGGCGGCAGACGGCGGATGCGATAGAAATCTTCCATGGGTCTCTCGGCTCCGGCAACCGGGGGCGGATTCGCCAGCAGAGCTGGCGCTGCGGCGACGCGGGCCATGCATTGAAACCGGTGCTGGATCAGGAGTTTAGCACGGGCTCGCGGCTTGGCTGGCAACGACACGCGGAGGTGTTGATGGCGGTGTTTTATCATGGCCGCCGCGCCACGCCAGACAATTACGCCGCTCAGAGCGGCCGATCTCCCAGCCCTTGGTCACCTGGCCGATCATTTGGGCCTGGTGGTGGTGCCCGCCGAAGCCTGGCGGTCACGCGCCGCGAGCAGCTCCTTTTCGATCTTGGCGCGCTCCTGCGGCGAAATGATCGGCGCATCGCGGTCGCGCGGCACGTCGTTGACGGGCAGATACCCGCCCGGCTCCTTGGGTCGGGCGACCGCATCCGCGTCGAGCGACGGCATGTCCGCGATTGGACTGGAGCACCCGGCAAGCGCGAGCGCGCCGAACACAACGAGCCCCGCAACAAGGGCGCGCCGTCCCGACCTCCAGCCTCGCCCCTGCGTCCCCACGCGCACGTCCCTCGGTCCCCAACTTCCAGTCAGCGGTGCCCAGTCCGACCGCGGCGCGGCGCATTTTGCCGCAGTACAACCAATTGTCACTCGAAACGTTACCGGCTTGAACAGGAATTTCATCCAGCTACGTGATCAACATGTCGGAAGCGAGAGATTTTTTCGCAACGCAACAATCAGAAATCGAATTTGTCGCAAACTCGCGGATTATTGATCTCGCGCGGTGACGAGACGGTCCCGACGCGATAGTGTGATTGAGCCATGACCGACGTTCAGAACAGCAGCAATCCAGAAAAAACATTCGATGCGGAAGCGTTCGCGATGAACATCGCGAAAGCCATGGAAAGCAGCGGCAAGGCGCTCTCGGCCTATCTGAAGCCGCGCGAGACAGGCGAAGTTCAGGACCGGCCACCGACCGAATTGACCGAGGTCGTCAAATCCTTCACCGCCGTCGCCGACTACTGGCTGTCGGACAAGGAGCGCGCCAGCGACATCCAGACCAAGATCGCCAAGGGCTATCTCGATTTGTGGGGCTCGGCCTCGCGCCGTCTCGCCGGCGAAGACGCACCCCCGGCCATTTCGCCCTCCCCGCGCGACAAGCGCTTCGCCGATCCGGAATGGAAGTCGAACCAGTTCTTCGATTTCGTGATGCAGGCCTATCTGCTGACGACGCAGTGGGCCCAGGACCTGGTCCACAATGCCGAAGGCCTCGATCCGCACACGCGCAAGAAGGCCGAGTTCTACGTCAACCAGATCATCAATGCGCTGGCGCCCTCGAATTTCGTCCTGACCAATCCGGAGGTGCTGCGGCAGACGGTGGCGTCGAGCGGCGACAATCTGGTGCGCGGCATGCAGATGCTCGCGGAGGACATCGAAGCCGGCAAGGGCTCGCTGAAGATCCGCCAGTCCGACCCGGGCAATCTCGAGGTCGGCGTCAACATGGCGACGACGCCGGGCAAGGTGATCTTCCAGAACGAGATGATGCAGTTGATCCAGTACGCGCCGACGACCGAGAACGTGCTGCGCACGCCGCTGCTGATCGTGCCGCCCTGGATCAACAAGTTCTACATCCTCGATCTGCGCCCCGAGAAATCCTTCATCAAATGGTGCGTCGATCAGGGCCTCACGGTGTTCGTGATCTCCTGGGTCAATCCCGACAAAAAGCTTGGGACCAAGACCTGGGATGACTACATGAAGGAAGGCCCGCTCACCGCGATGGACGTCATCGAGAAGGTGACGGGCGAGATGAAGGTGCACACGCTCGGCTACTGTGTCGGCGGCACCATGCTCGCGACCACGCTCGCCTGGCTCGCCGACAAGCGCCGCCAGCGCGTGACCTCGGCGACGTTCCTTGCCGCACAGGTCGACTTCACCCATGCCGGCGATCTGCTGGTGTTCGTCGACGAGACCCAGATCTCGGCGCTGGAGCGCGACATGCAGGCGTCGGGCGTGCTCGAGGGCAGCAAGATGGCGATGGCCTTCAACATGCTGCGTTCGAACGACCTGATCTGGTCCTATGTCGTCAACAATTACCTGAAAGGCCAGGCGCCGCAGGCGTTCGACCTGCTGCACTGGAACTCGGACGCCACGCGGATGTCGGCGGCGAACCATTCCTACTACCTGCGCAACTGCTATCTGGAGAACCGGCTGACGCAGGGCACGATGGTGCTGGATAACACGCTGCTGGATCTCTCCAAGGTGAAGGTGCCGGTCTACAACCTCGCCACCCGCGAGGACCACATCGCGCCGGCCGACTCCGTGCTGTACGGCTCGCAATTCTTCGGCGGGCCGGTGAAGTACGTGCTGTCGGGCTCCGGCCACATCGCCGGCGTCGTCAACCCGCCCTCCTCCGGCAAGTATCAGTACTGGACCAACGACCAGATCCACGACATCTCGCTGAAGGACTGGATCAAGGGCGCGCAGGAGCACAAGGGCTCCTGGTGGCCGGACTGGCGCGAATGGCTGAGCCAGCTCGATCCGGAAGAGGTTCCCGCGCGCGGCGTCGGCAGCGAGGCCTATCCACCGCTCGAGGATGCGCCGGGCTCCTATGTCCGCGTCCGCGCATAGCGTGATCCGCCGCGATTGACTATAACCGCTCCGTCCCGCCGGGACGGGACGGGAATCAGTTGAGGGGATCTCGATGACGCGCGAACTGTTCTGGCTGACGCTCACGGTCATTCTGACCGGCCTGCTGTGGGTTCCCTACATCCTGAACCGCTGCCAGGTCCGCGGCCTCACGGGCGCGATGGCCAACCCCTCCCGCAACGACAAGCCGCACGCGCCGTGGGCAACGCGGCTGATGTTCGCGCACGACAATGCGGTCGAGAACCTCGTGATCTTCGCGCCGCTGGTGCTGATCCTCAACGCGATCGACTATTCGACCAAATGGACCGTGCTCGCCTGCGCCGTCTATTTCTGGTCGCGGGTGGCCCACGTCATCGTCTACGCGATCGGCCTGCCCGTGTTCCGGACGCTGGCGTTCGTGGTCGGCTTCATCGCCCAGGCCATCCTGGCGCTCGCCATCTTCGGCTGGCTCTAGGCCGATCTGCTAGGGCAGATTGTCCCGCAGAAAGATATCGATGCGGATGCGCTCCTGGTCTGGACTGATCGGCTCCCCCGAGCAGTGCGCGAGCAGAATGCGCGCCGCCGAGCGCGCCTCGTGGCCGGGGTCCTGGTTGATGATGGCGTCCAGCGTTCCGCGGACCAGGAACCGCCGCGTGTGCTGGGTCAGCTCATGGGTGATCCAGACCACATCCCGGGCGCGGCCGGATGCCTCGAGCGCGTCGGCGATGCCACGGTTGCCGGCGCCGCAGCAGTAGATGCCGCGCAGATCCGGATGGCGGGCGAGCAGCGCGGCGGTCAGCTCCTGCGTGCGCTCGCTCTCATCGCGGCCCTCGATGGCCGGAAGCGCGAGCAGGTTCGGGTACTCGCTGGACAGGATCTGGTGAAAGCCGAATTGCCGCTCGGCATGATCGCGCAACGACAATGATCCCGCGATCACGGCAACCGTCCCCTCGCGGCCGCCGAGGTAGCGCCCCATCAGCGTGGCCGCCGTCCGTCCCGCGGCAGGGTTGTCGATGCCGACATAGTGCAGGCGGCGCGAGCTCGGGGCATCCGAGACCAGGGTCACCACCGCGACGCCGCGCGCGGTGAGCTCGTCGATCGCGGCGCGCACTCTGGGGTGATCCAGCGCGATGACCGCAACGCCCTGATAGGCCGGCGACAGGTTCTCCAGCGCACCGGCCAGCACGTCAGGATCGAACACGTCGACGTGGAGGATATCGATGAAGCCGCGCTGACCGGCCAGCCACTCTGCCGTGCGCTGGACCTGCTCGGTCAGGATGGTCATGAAGCTGTTGCCGCCGGTCGGCAGCACGAAGGCAAAGCGGAAGCTCTGGCCGCGCGCGAGCCGTGCCGCTGCGACGTCGGCGCGATAACCCAGCTTGGCAACAGCGGCCTCCACCCGGGCAACGGTCTTGGCACGCACGCCCTCGCGCCGGTTGATGACGCGGTCGACGGTGGCGAGCGACACGCCCGCCGTCCGCGCGACGTCCTCCAGCGTGGCCCGGACCGGTAACGGGTTCGCGTCAGCCGTCACTCGCGCGCCGCCCATAGCATGCCGCGGGTCATCAACGTCCGGATCTCCGGCACGTCGAGCTCGTAGGCGCGGTGGCCGAGCGAAGAATAGAATACCCTGCCCGCGCCGTAACGCTTCTTCCAGACCACCGGCATCACCACCCCCTCGATCCATGGGGCGTGCTCGCCGGTGAAGGTCGTGGTCGCCAACACCTCGTTGGCCGGATCGACGTGCATGTAATACTGCTCGGAACGGTGCTCGAAACTTGTCAGGCCCTTCATGATGGGATCGTCCGGCCTGGTCAAGTCGACCCGATAGTCGATGATGTTGCCGGGATGGGCGACCCATTGCCCGCCGCACAGGAACTGGTAGTCGACCGAATCGCGGAAGGCATCGCACATGCCGCCATGATGGCCGGCGAGCCCGACTCCGCTGCGCACCGCCGCGCAGAGATTGAGCGCTTCCGCCTTCTCGATCTTGGACATCGTGTAGATTGGAATGATTAGCGACAGATCGTGGATCGCAGGATCTGCGAACGCGGCCGTCGTGGTCTCGATCCGCACCTCGAAGCCTTCCGCCTTCAGCCAGCCGCGGATCATCGAGGCGCACAGATCGGGGTCATGTCCTGGCCAGCCGCCCCATACAATCATTGCCTTGCGCATGTCTCTGTCCTCAGTCGATCTGTCCGGTGTCGCGTCCAACAGGCAACATCGCCGGCCGCTCCACGCGGCTCTCGATCCTGACCCGCCGGCCTTCGTTTGCGGAGGTCTGGAACGCCTCCATGACCTCCAGCACGTGGAAGGCGAGCGCACCGCTAGCCCGATGCGGCCGGTCGTTCAGGATCGCGGTCGCCATATCGGCCACGCCGATGGAGCGGAACTCGCCGTCGACGTGACCATGCGTCAACGGCATCGTCTGCCAGTCGCCGCCGGTCTTGGCGACCTGGACCTCTCCACCGAAGCGGTTGGGGTCCGGCACCAGCATGCTACCCTCGGCGCCATAGATCTCGATGGGCGCGTGCCGGTGCTTCGGAACGTCGAAGCTCATCGTGACCGAGACCACCGCCCCGCTCTCGAACTCCAGCGTGCCCGCGACGTGGGTCGCGACCTCGACCGGGATCAGTGTGCCGTTCATCGGTTGGCTGGTGACAAGGCGCTCTGATCGCGGGCGCGCCGTGGAGCCCATGACGCTCACGACCGGGCCGAGCAGTTGCACGAGATCGGTGATGTAGTACGGGCCCATGTCGAGCATCGGCCCGCCGCCGCGCAGGTAATAGAAGCCCGGCGCCGGATGCCAGCGCTCATGGCCGGGACAGCCGAAGAACGCGCTGCCCGCGACAGGCGTGCCGATCGCGCCGTCGTCGATCAGCTTGCGCGCGGTCTGGTGGCCGCCGCCAAGGAACGTGTCGGGCGCGCAGCCGACCCGCAGATTCTTCTGCGCGGCAAGCTCGATCACCTTGCGGGCTTCCGCGACGTCGATTCCGAGCGGCTTCTCGGAATGCACGTGCTTGCCGGCATTCAGCACGGCGAGACTGACGTCGGTATGGGCGAGCGGCACGGTGAGATTGATGACGATCTCGACGTCATCGCGCTTCAGCAATTGATCGACCCGCATCGCCGGCAGGCCGAAGGCTGCGCCCTGTCGCTCGGCTGCGTCGCTGCGCATGTCGGCGAGCGCCTTGATGTCCAGAACGGGGAAGCGCTCGGCCGCCTTCAGATAGGCGGTGCTGATGTTGCCGCAGCCGATGATGCCGATGCCGACTTTTCTCATTGTGGTCTCCGTGAGGTCCCGTTCATCCCTTGACCGCGCCCGATGTCAGGCCAGCAACGATGTGCTTCTGCGCCAGGAGGAACAGAATGATGGTGGGCAGGATGGTCAGGGTGATGAAGGCGAGGATCAGGTGCCACTCGGACGAATACTCGCCCTGATAGACCATGATGCCGAGCGGCCATGGATACAGCGCATCGGTGTTGAGCATCACGAGCGGCAGCAGATAGGCGTTCCAGCTGTTGACGAAGGTGATGGTGCCGACCGTCGCCAGGATCGGGCGCGACAATGGCAACGTCACGTAGCGGAAGAATTTTATATAGCTGCAGCCGTCGACCAGCGCGGCCTCGAGCAGCTCGTAGGGGATGTCCTTGAAGAAGCGGCGCAGCAGCAGCACGCTCATGGCGAGGCTGAAGGCGACCTGCGGCAGTGCGACGCCGAAATAGGTGTCGAGCAGCCCGAGATCGCGCACCTTGATGAACAGCGGCAACACCGCGGTCGCCGCCGGAAACAGCAGACCGAGCGTCAAATAGCTCAAGAGCATCGAGCTGCCGTAGAATCGGACATGGGCAAAGGTGAAGGCCGCCATCGAGGCGACGATAAGAGTCAGGACGACCGTCAGCGTCGAGATGATCAGCGAATTGCGCAGCAGCTGCCAGTAGCGCCCGGAGAACAGGATGTCGGCATAGTTCTGCCACTCCCAATGCTGTGGCAGGCCGAACGGGTTGACGCGCAGCTCCCCGAGCGACTTGAAGCCACCGAGCAGCGTCGCAAGCAGCGGCACCAGCACGAAGATGGCGACGATGGCGAGGAACGCTGCCTTGAACAGCACGGCAGGATCGAACGGCGCCCTGGTGGCCTCGGCACTATTCATCGCGCATGAACCATCGTTTGTAGGTGAAGGCAAAGGTCACGCAGATCACGAACAGGATGACGCCGATGGCGCTGCCGTAGCCGACCCGCATGCGGGAGATGCCGTTGTTGTAGAGAAAGCTCACCATCGTATTCGAGGAGTCGGCGGGCCCTCCGCGCGTCAGCGGCATGACCAGGTCGAACAGCTGCAGCGAGCCGACAATGGCGAAGAACACCGAGAGCCGGATCGTCGGATGGAGCAAGGGAATGACGACGTGGCGCAGGCTCTGCGACCGCGTCGCACCGTCGATCCGGGCGGCCTCGATCAGGCTCTTGTCGATGCTCTGGAGCGCGGCGATGAACAGCATCATGTGGAAGCCGAAATACTTCCAGACGATCACGATCAGCACTGCCAGCATCGCCGTGTCGGTCGAGGCCAGGAGATGCGGCGGGTCGGCGCCAAAGCTGCGCCAGATCGAGGCGACCAGGCCGTAATCGCCGTCATAGACGAAGCTGAAGATCAGCCCGGTCGCGATCTCGGCGAGGATATAGGGCATGAAGAACAGCATCCGCAGCGCCACTGCGCCGCGGAACCGCTCCGCAAGCATCAAGGCCAGCGTCAGCGCAAGCGGTAGCTGGACACAAAGCGAGACCGCGACGATCAGACCATTGTTGCGAAGCGCGAGCCAGAACGCCCGTGTCTCCAGCACGAAGCGATAGTTGTCAAAGCCGATCCAGTTGGTCGGCCTGCCAAACCCATTCCAATTGAAGCCCGAGTACCAGGCGGCCTCGCCGATCGGCAGCACCACGAACAGCGTGAACAGCAGCAGCGCCGGCGGCAGGAACAGGATCAGGACGGTGAAGCGGCCGTCCCAGCTCGGGCCACGCACCGCGCGTGACGAGAGCGATGCCGGCGACACATCCATCGCCGGCGAGCCCGCGAATGGCCTTGCCACGTCAGTTGCCCTGCTTCCGCGCCGCCTCGATCGCCTTGGCGGCGTCCTGCGGGCTCATGCTGCCACCCGCGATCTCCGCGGAGACGTCGTTGACGACGCGACCGACCGAGGGGCCGAGGCTCTGGTCATAAAAGTTCTGGTGATAGTTCGATTTCGCCAGATTGGCGGCGATCAGCTTCATGAAGGAGTTGTTGAGGCCTGCCTCCGCGCCCTGCACCACCGGGATGACGAAATTCCCTGCCGCCAGCCGTGTCTGCACATCTTTCGAGATGAAGTACTTCAGGAAATCGACCGCTTCCTTCGGCGAGCCCTTGGTGACCAGCCAGCCGGTGATGCCGCCGAGCGTATCAGTCGGCGCGCCCTTGCCGCCGGCCACGGTGGGAAAATCGAACCAGCAGATCTTGTCCTCGCTCAACCCGACCTTATCGGCAGCGAGCGCGCGCTGGAGATTGTAGACCGAGCTGATCGCCAGCGTCATCGCCGCCTTGCCATCGCCGAAATAACCGACCGCCTGCGGATTCTTGAAGCCAAGAAAGCCGTTCTGGAACGGCTGCAAATCGACGAGCTGCTTGAACAGCTCGCCTGATTTGACGAAGGTGTCGCCGGCAAAGCCGCCATTCTCGCCACGCAGCGCCGCGTCGAATGCCGGCTTACCGCCGATCCGCACCGCAAGATGCGTCCAGTAGAAATGCAGCGGCCATTTGTCGGCGCCGCCGACCACGATCGGGGTCACGCCGGCCGCCTTCAACGTCTTCACGGCGCTCAGCAGATCGTTCCAGCTCTTGATCGCCGTGGGATCGACCTTCGCCTTGGCCATCAGCTCCTTGTTGCAGACGAAGCCGACCTGCGACAGCGAGATCGGCAAGCCGTAGACGTGGCCGCTGTCGGTGAATGCCGCGAGCGCCGCCGGAGTCACGCTGTCGCTGTAGCCTTTCACCTGCTCAGTGATGTCCTCGAGCACGCCAGCCTCGATCTGCGCCTTCAGGACACCGCCAGCCCAGCTGTAGATGATGTTCGGCCGGTCCTTGGATTGCAGGATAGTCGGCAGCTTGGCCTTGTAGGCCTCGTTCTCGAGGAACTGCATCTCGATCTTGACGCCCGGATGCGACGCCTCATAGGCGCGGACCACCTCCTCCCAGATCTTCACCTGGGCCGGATTGACCTCGATATGCAGCCATTTCACGGTCGTATCGGCGCTCGCGGCGTTGGCCCAGAGCAGGCATGCGGCAGCGGCGAGTCCCAGCTTCGCGAGCAGTCTCATCAGAAATCCTCCCAACCGTCTTTTTTGTTGCGGTAATCCTGTCCTCATTTTTTGAGGTACGCAACTGAAATTCTGACCGAGCAAACCTCAAACGTGTTCGCATTTGCGAACAGCTTCACGAGCAGACAGAGAGATTGCTAATTGGGCTGAGCAAGAATCGGCGGGCAGCCGCACGCGCCTTTCGCCTGGAAAATGCGGAGCGGACGTCTGCCGCACCGCGAAGGATCTGCTGGAGATCGCCTGACGCTCAGGTGCAGCGCGCCTTGAAATCGGCGGCCACCAGTTTTGCCATCACGTCGTTGAGATGCCCCTGGTCGCGCGTCTCGATCACCAGCTCCAGCAAGGTCGCCTTCGCCGGCAGGTCGGAGAACGTGCGCTGGTGCGACACCTCGATGATGTTGGCGCCTGCGTCCGCCAGCAATGTGGAGACGGCAGCAAGCTGTCCGGGACGATCGACGATGTCGATCGACAGCTGCGTCAGCCGCCCCTCGCGCGCCAGTTCGCGGGTGAGGACCGAGGCGATCAGCCGGGTGTCGATGTTGCCGCCGCTCAGCACAAGCCCGACATTGCATCCGGCAAACTGCGCGGGGTGCGCAAGCACGGCAGCGAGACCGGCCGCGCCGGCGCCTTCGACGACCGTCTTCTCGATCGAGATCAGGGTGGCGAGCGCCCGCTCGATCTGCGGTTCGGTGACGAGCAGGATGTCGTCGACGAGATGGCGGATGATCTCGGTCGTGATCCGGCCCGGCGATTTCACCGCGATGCCCTCGGCGAGCGTGTCGCCGCGCATCGGCAGCTGACTGCCGCGGATGGCGTTGTACATCGACGGATAGAGCTCGGCCTGAACGCCGACGATGCGCAAGCCCGGCTTGATCGCGCGCGCCGCGACTGCCATGCCGGAGATCAGCCCGCCGCCGCCGATCGGCACCACGAGCGTATCGAGCTCGGGGACCACCGCGAGCATCTCCAGCGCCACCGTGCCCTGCCCCGCGATGATCAGCGGATCGTCGTAAGGATGGATCATGGTCATGCCGAGAGCCGCGCCATGCTCCCTGGCGAACGCGCCCGCCTCCTCCAAGGTGGCGCCGGAAATCACGACCTCGGCGCCGTGCCGCCTGGTGTTCTCCACCTTCACCATCGGCGTGCCCACCGGCATCACGATGGTCGCGGGAATGCCGAGACGCCGCGCGTTGTAAGCGACGCCCTGCGCGTGGTTGCCGGCCGACATCGCGATCACGCCGCGTTCGCGCTGCTCGGCGGACAGCGCATTCAGCCGGTTCAGCGCGCCGCGCTCCTTGAACGAGGACGTGAACTGCAGGTTCTCGAATTTCAGCCAGATGTTGCATCCGCAGATCTCGCCGAGCGTCCGGCTCTGGTTGCAGGCGGTCGCGAGTACGGCGCCGTGGATGGTCGCCGCGGCGGCTCGCACATCGCTCACGGTGACGGCCAGCGCATTCAGATCGGTGGGGGTCATGGGTCTGCCCATTCCTCAGCGTGCGTCGTTGCACAGCGCGGCCGGCGGAACGCCGGCCGTCGCATGATGTTGCCGATCGTGCCGGGCGCTTCCGCGACCGGATGATCCAGATCGATCTCAGCTGCCGAGATCGGGCAGCCCGAGCATCAGCCGCATGTTCTGCACGGCCGCGCCCGACGCGCCCTTGCCGAGATTGTCGAGCCGCGCCACCAGCAAGGCCTGGTGATGCTTGTCGCTGGCGAAGACGTAGAGCTCGAGCTTGTTGGTCTCGTTGAGCGCCTCCGGCTCCAGCCGGCCGCTCTTGGCCGCCGCACCATCGAGCGGCATCACCGAAACGTATTTGCTGCCGGCATAGTGCTCCGCCAGGGCGGCCTGCAGGTCTGAGCCAGACGGCTTGCCCGGCAGCGTGTCGAGCTGCAGCGGCACGGAGACCAGCATGCCCTGCCGGTAGTTGCCGACCGAGGGAATGAAGATCGGCCGCCGGGTCAGCCGCGAATAGAGCTGCAGTTCGGGCAGATGCTTGTGCTCGAGGCTGAGGCCGTACAGCTCGAAGTTCGGCGCGGTACCATTCTCAAAGGCCGCGATCATCGTCTTGCCGCCGCCGGAATAGCCGCTCACCGCGTTCACCGTGACGGGATAGTCCTGCGGCAGCAGGCCGGCATCGACCAGCGGCCGCAGCAGCGCGATGCCGCCGGTGGGATAGCAGCCGGGATTGGAGACCTTCCGTGCATTCCGGATCTTGTCGGCCTGGTCGGCGGCCAGTTCAGGGAAGCCATAGGCCCAGTCCGGCGCGACCCGATACGCGGTCGACGCGTCCAGCACCTTCGGCGCGGCATTTCCCATGCCGTCGATCAGCGCCACCGTCTCCTTGGCCGCATCATCCGGCAGGCAGAGGATGACGAGATCGACCTCCGCCATCAGCGCCCGCTTGGCCGCTGGATCCTTGCGCTTGTCCTCGGCGATCGTCTTCACGACGATGTCCGGCTGGTGCCGGAGCCGCTCGGCGATTCCCAAGCCGGTCGTGCCCGAGCCGCCGTCGACGAACACGGCGCGCGCCGCAACCCCGGAGGCGGTGTGAGCTTTCGGCAAGTTGCTATCGATCACGGTCATGACACGCTCCTTGAGGGGTGGGTTTCGCCGGCAAAGGCCTGGGGCCGCGCCTGCCGCATGAGAGACGATATCTGTTGCGAGCCGATGTCGGGCCGCTCGCCGAGCCGGGTTGCGACCGCCGCATAGTCGGCTTCGGACTTGTGCTGGTTGAGCTTGAAACTGCCTTCGACCTGGTCGATCGTCATCACGATGCCGATGATCGCCTTGCGCATCGCCTCCAGCCGGCCAGCGCTCATCTTGTCCGAGGTCCACGGCGTTTTCGGCAACAGCCTTTGCTCGAACTTGGCACTGACCGCATCCACCTGCTCTGCGAGCTCCGCCTCCGACAGGATGCGTGCCGGGCCGGTCAGATGTACTGCCTGATAAAGCCAGGTCGGCACCTGATCGGGCGAGACGTACCAGTCGGCCGACACATAGGCATCGGCGCCGTTGACGGCGAGCAGCCACGGCGTCGCGCCGTCGGCGAGCTCCGCCAGCGGATTGCCGCGGGCGACGTGGAAGAACGCCTGCGGCGTGCCGTCGTTGAGCGCCCCGAGATGAAACGGCACGGAGGACGCGATCGGCTTGGTGCCGTCCGACGCGCACACCGTGCCGAAGCCGCGCGCGTCTGCAAAGCCGAGGCTCGCGGCGCGATCGGGCTTGAAGGGTGGTGGCGTGTACATCGGAAACTCCTGCTGGACGAAGGAGCCGCCTGATCAATCGCGCTGCAAGGAGAAAGTCTGCCGCGGGATTCGGATCCGGCGGCAGGGGCTGTGATCTAGACGCAGATCATCGCCCGTACCGCAGGGGTACGACGGCGCATTTCGGCGATCATGTTGGTCGCTGCGTTGATCATGGGGGCAGGCGTATAAGGCCGCCGGGTTCCTGCGTCAAGCTCGCAAGTCGGCCCGGTTCCCGTTTTTAGGGCTGGCATCAGACCGCATGCCACAGCCATTCCATGATGCGCCCGATGATGTCGCCGAACAGCAGCAGCACCGCCGACCACACCAGCGCCGACACGAAGTTGGCGATCTGGAACACCATGTAGGGCATCTCGAAAATGCCCGCCGCCAGCGGCACCGATGCACGCAACGGGCCGAAGAACCGGCCGATGAAGATGCTCGGCACGCCCCAATCGCGCACGAAGGCCTCGCCGCGCGGAAGCATCTCCGGGTAGCGCGACAGTGGCCACATCTGGGCGACACGATCCTTGTAGCGGTAGCCGAACCAATAGGAGAGCCAGTCGCCGAGCGCGGCGCCGATGCCCCCGGCCAGCCATATCGGCCAGAAGCTGATCCCGGTGGCGCCGATCAGGGCGCCGATCGCGACCAGGGCGCCCCAGGCGGGAATCAGGAGTGAGACAAAGGCCAGGGACTCGCCAAAGGCAAGCAGCAGGACGATCGGAGCAGCCCAGGCCTGATGGTCGCGCACGAAGTCGGCAACCGCGCGGCCAAAATCTTCCATCTGCTCGACGCCTTTCTGCTCCGCGGCGCTTAAGTGCTTGAAGGCCTTCGCGGTTCCCTGGCGCAGACTGGTACGCCACCGAACCCGCCCACTTCAAGTCACAACAACCGGCTGAACCGCGTGAACAGCGTCGATCCGGCGATCGGAACCGGCCAAGACGTGGCGGGCCGGTGAACGTCGTTGTTTCCCGGGTCATTGTTTTATGCCGGTCCATGGCATAGTCAGGCCCAACGATTCGTTCCATCTTGCGCACACGCAACATCAGATTCCATGGGTAAGCCGTTGAAATCAGCTGCAAAAGCCAAGGCCAAGGGCGTCACGGACCCGTTGGCGGCGTTCGCCGCAAAGGGCAAGGCTCCGGCCAAGCCAGCCGCCCGCTCTGCGGGTGCCGAGGGCGATTACACTGCCCGTGACATCGAGGTCCTCGAGGGCCTGGAGCCGGTGCGGCGCCGCCCCGGCATGTATATCGGCGGCACCGACGAGAAGGCGCTGCACCACCTGTTCGCCGAGGTCATCGACAACTCGATGGACGAGGCGCTGGCCGGCCACGCCACCTTCATCGAAGTCGAGCTCGACGCCGAAGGCTTCCTCACCGTGACCGACAACGGCCGCGGCATTCCGATTGATCCCCATCCCAAATTTCCGAAGAAGTCGGCGCTCGAGATCATCATGTGCACCCTGCACGCGGGCGGCAAGTTCGATTCCAAGGTCTACGAGACCTCGGGCGGCCTGCACGGCGTCGGCATCTCCGTGGTGAACGCGCTGTCGACCCGGCTCGAGGTTGAGGTTGCCCGCAACCAGAAGCTCTACCGCATGGTGTTCGAGCGCGGCCACCCGAAGGGCAAGCTCGAGGAGGTCGGCAAGGTCGCCAACCGGCGCGGCACACGGGTGCGTTTCCAACCCGACCCAACCATCTTCGGCGCCAAGGCGACGTTCAAGCCGCAGCGCCTGTTCAAGATGGCGCGCTCGAAAGCCTATCTGTTCGGCGGCGTCGAGATCCGCTGGAAATGCGATCCGTCGCTGCTGAAGGGCATCGAGGACGTTCAGCCCGAGGCGACCTTCCACTTCCCCGGCGGCCTGAAGGACTATCTGGCCGCCGCGATCCATGCCGACACGCTGGTCCATCCGGATATCTTCGCCGGCAAGTCGGGCCGCACCGGTGGCCATGGCGGCTGCGAATGGGCGGTCGCCTGGACCGCGGACGCCGACGGATTCCTGTCCTCCTATTGCAACACGATTCCGACGCCCGACGGCGGCACGCACGAATCCGGCATCCGCAGCGCGCTGCTGCGTGGCCTGAAGGACCACGCCGAGCGCGTCGGCCAGGGCAAGCGCTCGGCCAACATCACCTCCGAGGACATCATGGCGGGCGCCGCCATCATGCTCTCGGTGTTCGTGCGCGAGCCGGAATTCCAGGGCCAAACCAAGGACCGCCTCGCCACCGCAGAGGCTCAGCGCATCGTCGAGCAGGCCGTCAAGGACCCGTTCGATCACTGGCTGTCCGGCAACCCGGTGCAGGCGAATCGCCTGCTCGACTTCGTCATCGAGCGCGCCGAGGACCGCATCCGCCGCCGCCAGGAAAAGGAGACGGCGCGCAAGACCGCGACCAAGAAGCTGCGCCTGCCCGGCAAGCTCGCCGACTGCACCGACGCCGGCACCGAAGGCTCCGAGCTGTTCATCGTCGAGGGCGATTCGGCCGGCGGCAGCGCCAAGCAGGCGCGCGACCGCAAGAAGCAGGCCGTGCTGCCGCTGCGCGGCAAGATCCTCAACGTGGCCTCGGCCGGCAAGGACAAGCTGACCGCCAACGCCCAGCTCGCCGATCTCGTGATGGCGATCGGCGCCGGCACCGGCACGTCGTATCGCGAAGAGGATCTGCGCTACCAGCGCATCATCATCATGACCGACGCCGACGTCGACGGCGCCCACATCGCCTCGCTGCTGATCACCTTCTTCTACCGGCAGATGCGGCCGCTGATCGACGAAGGGCATCTCTACCTCGCCGTGCCGCCGCTCTACCGGCTCACCCATGGCAGCAAGACGTTCTACGCGCGCGACGATGCCCATCGGGACGAACTCCTGAAGCGCGAGTTCAATGCCAACGCCAAGGTCGAGATCGGCCGCTTCAAAGGTCTCGGCGAGATGATGCCGGCACAGCTCAAGGAAACCACCATGGATCCGGCCAAGCGCACCCTGCTGCGCGTGGTTCTGCTGGCCGAGGATCGCGACGGCACCGCCGACTCCGTCGAGCGGCTGATGGGGACCAAAGCAGAGGCCCGCTTCGCCTTCATTTCGGAAAAGGCCGAATTCGCCAGCGACGAGCTGCTCGACGTCTAGCTTTTGACCCGATTTCACGCCTCGATTGCAGGTTCCATTCGCTCGCCTGGGCCTGCTTTTCTCTTTCTGTTTCAGTTGTTTACAGAAAGCTAAGGCGTCCCGCACCGCACTTTCCCCTCCGGTGTGGTCAACCGGCAACAGCTTTTGGGCACCAATCGGCTATAGTTCGGGCACATCTGGCGAGGGAATCGCCGCCGCAACCCGGCACCTGCGACATGACGATCTTGGGGAATTGAAAATGAAAAAGCTTTTGCTTGCTGCCACTGCGCTGGTTGCGATCACGGGTGCCGCTTCGGCTGCTGATCTGGCGGCTCGCCCCTATGTGAAGGCTCCGATGATGCCGGTGGCGCCGAGCTGGACCGGCTTCTACATCTTCGGTGGTGCCGGCGGCGGCATCTGGGATGCCGACTCGCACACCAACTTCAACGGCGTGCCGGTGACGATCGATCAGCGCGTCGGCGGCGACGGCTGGTTCGGCACCGTCGGCGCGGGCTATGACTGGCAGGTCAACCCGACCTGGGTCTTCGGTGTGTTCGCTGACGGCCAGTTCGGCAGCCTGCGTGGCACCGTGCAGGATCAGTTCGCTGCCCTGACCGGCCGGATCAAGATGGAAACCGCCTGGGCCGCTGGCGCTCGCGTCGGCTACCTGGTTGCGCCGAACGTGCTGTCCTACGTCAACGCCGGCTACTCCGGCTCGCACTGGTCGGGCACCGGCCTGACCACCCTCACCGGCGCGGCGTCCGGCTTCCACACCGACTCGTTCAACCGCAATGGCTGGTTCGTCGGCGGCGGCGTCGAGAACAACCTGAACATCTTCGGCATCTCGGCGCCGGGCTGGTTCATGAAGACCGAATATCGCGCTGCCTATTACGACCGGAAGGACATCGCGGTCCGTACCGACGTCGGCAACCTCGTGACGACCGACTCCGTCAGCTTCAAGCCGTGGGTGCAGACCATCAGCACTTCGCTGGTCTACCGCTTCAACTGGACCGGCCCGGTCGTCAAGTACTGAGCCGAACGCACTCGGTCTTTCAATAATTCTGCGAAAAGCCCCGGTTGATCCGGGGCTTTTTGTTTTTGGCTCGGATATTGGCGGCTGGAGCCGCTGGTCATCTGCCGCGCCGGCCGCTAGCCTCCTCGTCACAAAATTTCACAAAAAAGACGGCAGCAGCGTTTCCGATGCTGTGACGCGGTCGATGAGGGAGGAAGTGGCCATGCGGAAATTCCTGATGATCGGCGGCCTGCTTCTGCTCGCCATCGGCCTGCTCTGGGTCGGTCAGGGCACCGGGGTGGTGGCATGGCCGCGGACGAGCTTCATGATCAACCAGCTGCAGTGGGCAGGCTACGGCGTCGGCATGGGTGCGCTCGGCCTGGTGATGATCTGGCAGGGCACCTGCTGATCTCCGACAACAACAATGGAGACACGGCATGGCGGGCCGTTTCGACCTGAGGGGCAAGGTTGCGATCGTGACGGGCGGCAACGGCGGAATTGGCCTGGGAATGGCGCGCGGGCTTGCCGATGCCGGCGCTGACATCGCCGTGGTCGGCCGCAACGAAGCCAAGTCGCAGGCGGCAGTTGCCGATCTGGCGGCGCGCGGCGTCAACGCCATCGCCGTCACGGCCGACGTCAGCAACAAGGACGACGTCACCGCCATGGTCGCGCGCGTGACCGGCGAGCTCGGTCGCATCGACATCCTCATCAACAATGCCGGCATGAGCATCCGCAAGCCGCCGCACGTGCTCGAGCTGGAGGAGTGGCGGGAGGTGATCGACACCAATCTCACCAGCGCCTTCCTGTGCTCGAAGGCCGCCTACCCGGCCCTCAAGGCGAACGGCGGCGGCAAGATCATCAACATCGGCTCGATGCTGTCGATCTTCGGCGCCAGCTTCGCGCCGGCCTATGCAGCCAGCAAAGGCGGAATCGTGCAGTACACGCGCGCCTGTGCCTGCGCCTGGGCGCCCGACAACATCCAGGTGAACGCGATATTGCCGGGCTGGATCGACACCGACCTGACGCGCGCGGCGCGCAGCCAGATCGACGGCCTGCACGACCGCGTGCTGGCGCGCACGCCCGCGGCACGGTGGGGCGACATCGACGACTTCGCCGGCATCGCCACGTTTCTGAGCTCATCGGCCTCGGACTTCGTCACCGGCACAGCCATTCCCGTCGACGGCGGCTATTCGATCATGGCGTAGCCGAGGCCTCAACGTCGAAAGCTCTTGATCTCGGAGACGCTGCCGTCGCGATAGGTCAACTCCACCGAGACGAACTTCGTCGCCGGCGGCAATTTCAAATAGGGCGTGGCGTTGGATGGAATCGCAATGGGATCGCGCATGTCGCAGCCGGGCATGTTCAGGACCTTGTCCGGCACGGCCGTGTCGATGCCGATGCGGACCTCGCGGATCGCGCAGCGATACGACATCAGGTGCGTGTAGTAGACCAGGAGACCGTTGAACTCGCGGAACGACAGCCAGCTCGTCGCCGTCATGTCGAGGATCTTGCGCTGGTCACGCACCAGCGCGGCCTCCGGCTCGAAGCGGATCGGGAACGGTCCCTGCATCTCGCCGGATGCATCGACATAGCGGACCTGGATGGTGCCCGCGGGCGCATCCGCCGACAGCTGGATCGAGGGATTGGGCATGCGCTTGCGCGTGCGCGGATCGAGCACGTCCATGAAGCCGGTCTCGCGAAAGTCCCCTGCCTCACCCATGCGCCAGGAAATACCGAGCGTCGGATCGGCGATCGAGAACGTGACGGTCCAGCCGCCATTGTGGCGCGAGAACATCGCGATCGGCGCGTTCAAGCTTTCGTTCCCCGGAGGGATGCGTGGCGCAGAGACGGGAGGCAGCGCCGCGAGCTTCGGCTGCGGCTCGGCCGGCTTGTCGGCCGCGGCCGGGCCCTTCGCCATGCCGTTGAGAAACACATCGTCGACCATCTGGTCGAAATAGACCGGAATCTGCTTGTGCCGCACGGTCTCGGCGAGTTCGCTGACCAGACGGCGGGTGCGCTGTGCGACCTGCACCAGATTGACGCCGGGCTGCGTCAGCTCCTTGGCGAAGGTGCGCGTGAACACCGAGTTCGGATTGGCGTCATCGTTGGAGAGCCGATCGAGCGCGGTCTGGCGCGGACCGGCCGAGAACACCGAGAATACGCCTTCGGGCAACTGCGTCATCGGGGCCAGGCCACCCCCGCCCGCCACCGCGCGGGTGCCCGAGCGCTCGAACGGATTGTTGCGGCAGGCGTCGAACACCAGGATCGAGGTGCGCGCCTTCTTGTTCTGCAGCCGCTCGATGACGCGGTCCGCGAGGATCGAGGCGTCGCGCACCAGCTCCTCCTGCCCTTCGGTCGCCGCCGGCACGTCGGTCGGCAGCAGGAAGTTCTGACCGGCAATCTCGAAGCCGTGGCCGGCATAGAAGAAGAATGCCGTGTCGCCCGGCTCGACGGAATTGTCGAACGCCAGCAGCGTCTGGCTGAACTGCTGGCGACTGAGATTCTCCGCGACCATGACATTGAAGCCGAGCTGCTTCAGCGTGTCGCCCATCGTGCGCGCGTCGTTGACGGCCTTCTGCAGCTTCGGAACGTAGCGGTAGTCGTTGTTGCCGATCACGAGCGCAACGCGCTTCTCGGCATGCGCGGCGGCCGGCGCCAGAACCACCGCCGCCATCGCCAGCCCGCACGCCAGCCACGTCCGCATCGATCTCATCGTCCGTCCCTGCCTTCATTGCGTGGGCTGCCGCCATCGATAGTCGGCGGCACGCCGCCACCGGTTCATCTCCGAGGCGCCCGCGGGCCGCTCCAACTCCCTGCCGAACACACGCCGCAATTCCGTCGACAATTCGACCAGAGCGCTTTCCGCCAACGGCCGGCCAGAGCTTCGGAGCAGCCGAATACGACAGCTCGACGACAGGTTGCCCGCAAATAATGCAAAAACATTAAGCTTTTTCGGTACTTCGTTCCCCTCTTCCATTGACTTTGCAGGATTCGCCCCTATCTTCCGCAGCAGCGCGGCCGGATCGCATCCGATTCCTGAGAGATTGACCGCGGGTCGGCGTTAGTCAGAAAACCCCCAGCTTCCTTAGAGCATGCCGTTTCGGGGTTGAGCGCGACCACAGCCTTTTACCCCTCGATTCCTAACGGCGGCGTCGAACAGAGGCCCCGTGCCTATCGGCGCGTGACATAGAGGCTCGATGTCTTTTTCCAATCTCGGCTTGTCCGACAAGGTGTTGGCTGCAGTTGCGGCCACCGGTTACACCACCCCCACGCCCATTCAGGAACAAGCGATTCCTCACGTCCTGGCGCGCCGCGACGTGCTCGGCATCGCCCAGACCGGCACCGGCAAGACCGCCGCGTTCGTCCTGCCGATGCTCACGATCCTCGAGAAGGGCCGCGCCCGCGCACGAATGCCGCGCACCCTGATCCTGGAGCCGACCCGCGAGCTGGCCGCCCAGGTCAAGGAGAATTTCGATCGCTATGGCGCCGGGCAGAAGCTCAATGTCGCGCTCCTCATCGGCGGCGTCTCCTTCGGCGACCAGGACGCCAAGCTGACCCGCGGGGTCGACGTGCTGATCGCCACGCCGGGCCGCCTGCTCGACCATACCGAGCGCGGCGGATTGCTGCTCACCGGGGTCGAGCTCCTGGTCATCGACGAAGCCGATCGCATGCTCGACATGGGCTTCATCCCGGACATCGAGCGCATCTGCAAGCTCGTCCCCTTCACCCGCCAGACGCTGTTCTTCACAGCAACCATGCCGCCGGAAATCCGGCGCATCACCGAAGCCTTCCTGCACAACCCGCAGAAGGTCGAGGTCTCCAAGCCGGCCACGACCGCCGTCACCGTGACCCAGTTGCAGGTCCCATCCGGACGCGAGGCGCATCAGAAGCGCGAGGTGCTGCGCAGGCTGTTGCGGAACGCCAAGGATCTCAACAACGCGATCATCTTCTGCAACCGCAAGCGCGACGTCGCCATCGTTCACAAGTCGCTGCAGAAGCACGGCTTCAGCGTCGGCGCCCTGCACGGCGACATGGACCAGTCGGCCCGCACGGCCGCGCTCGATCAATTCCGCAAGGGCGAACTGCCCTTGCTCGTCGCCTCCGACGTCGCCGCACGCGGCCTCGACATTCCGGAAGTCAGCCACGTCTTCAATTTCGACGTGCCGCATCATTCCGACGACTACGTTCACCGCATCGGCCGCACCGGCCGGGCCGGACGGACCGGCACCGCAATCTCGATCGTGGCCCCGGCCGACCAGAAGTCGATGGTCGCCATCGAGAAGCTGATCGGACAGGGCATTCCGACGATCGAGGGCGACTACGAGGTGCAGGAATCCTCGGGCGACGAGGACACGCGTGAGCGCCGTCCGCGTGACGCCTCGCGTCGCGGCAGCCGCGGCAAGGCGCGGGAGCGCGATGCGGCCCCTCGCGAGCGTGATGCAGCCCCGCGCGAGCGTGAGCCGCGGGCGGCAGCGCCGCGCGCCGCACAGGCAAATTCTCCTCGGCCTGCCGCGCCGAGCGCTCGCAAGGAACAGCCTCGTAACGAACAGCCTCGCAATGAAGCGCGGCGGCCGCGGCGCGACCTCGACAACGAGCCCGCTGATCACTCACATCTGCCGGCGTTCCTGCTTCGCCCGGTGAGGGCACCGCTTCCCTGAGCAAGCAAGATTCCGGGCTGTTCCAAATGCGGTCGCCCGGAACGTCGCGTCCGCAAAAAGATCAGCTGCCGCTTCCGTCAGACATGAGACCTAAGTCGACGACAGCGCTGAGCTATCAGCGAGGCGCACACCCGAGCGAACAGCTCCAGCCCGCTTCAGCAAGTTCCCAGAAGCGTCATATGTATCTTATTGAACATATGAGGTGACGTTCCCGTATGCGTGGCTTGGGCGTATCCGGGACTCTACGGCCGTATTTACCCCTGGTTCACAAACGTCCTTTAGCTTGGCCGGCATTGTTTATTTCATTGCTGTGACGACGGCGACGCGGGCGATTGGGGAGAACCTGTGGTGGTCAATGCGCTTGACGAACACGAACGCACGATAGGCTTCGCCGAAGTCGCGCTCAGCCAGATCAGAACGCTTCGCCATTCGGCCAATCCGCGCAATTACGAGGTCTGGTACGTCTACGCGACGGGCTACAACGCACCGCTGAACGAGATCATCAACGAGACGCTGTCGCGCAACGGCAAGCTGTCGCAGTCCGATCTCGATCAGCTGTACGACTCCTACCTCGCGCAGCTCAAGACGTCGGATCGCATCGACAAGGTCGGCGCGCGCGTCGTCGGCGAGATCGACGACTTGGTGAACATGCTCACCGATGCTCTCGGCAGAACGGCGAGCTACGATGCGAGCCTCGCGGGCGCCGATCAGCGGCTCGCGTCGGCGACCAGCCGCGAGCAATTGGTGGACATCATCGAGGCGCTCACCGATTCGACCAGACAGATGCGCGAGACCAACCGGATCCTCGAAGAGCGGCTGACGCTGTCGAAGGACGAGATCAGCGGGCTGCAGCATAGCCTGGAGGTGATCCGGGCCGAGAGCCTGACCGATCCGCTCACCGGCCTCGGCAATCGCAAATATTTCGACCGGATGATCGAAACGACCGTGCAATCGGGGCTAGCGACCCAACAGCCGCTGTCGCTGCTGATGTTCGACATCGACCATTTCAAGTCCTTCAACGATTCCTACGGACATCTCACCGGAGACCAGGTGCTGCGCCTGGTCGGAATGACCCTGAAGCACGCCATCAAGGGGCAGGACATCGCGGCGCGCTACGGCGGCGAGGAATTCGCCGTCGTGCTGCCGAACACCTCGCTGCAGCACGCGCTGACAGTCGCCGATCACATCCGCCGCGCCGTGACGGCGAAGGAGCTGAAGAAGAAGTCGACCGGGGAGATCCTGGGACGTGTGACGATCTCGGTCGGCGTGTCGCTGCTGCGGGCCGGCGACGATACCGATACGCTGATCGAACGCGCCGACGCCTGCCTCTATGCCGCCAAACGCAACGGGCGCAACAAGGTGGTGTGCGAGAACGATCCCGAATACGCGACGACGACGCGAGGTCGGGTGGCCTGACTGCGACGGTGCCGGCGTTGCCCCGGCAGCAGCATCAACGCGTCCGCGATGATGGCGTGCGGGATTTCTGTCGGCCCGACGCTGCTGTCGCACTGCGCGTCTTGCGACCTGCCGCGGGCGCTTTGCGGATCGTCTTGGCGACCTTCCGCGTCTTGGCCGGCTTGGCCGTTTTCGCCGCTGGCTTGGTCGCACCGGGCTGCACCCCGCCACGTGCCGGACCCTGCTCGCGCCCGCGGCGAGATGCCGCCCGCTTCCTGGTCTGCTTGCTCAGGGCCGCTCTTTGCGCCGCTGCAAACGCATCTCGGGCCCATATCGCGAACTCGTCGGAGTCGTCGAACAGATGCGCCGGCACTTGCCAATACGAGCGCACCGTCATGGTCCGCGCGCGGGTCTCGTAGGAGAACGGCTTGGATCCGGCCTCCTCGAACCTGGCAAAGCTGGTTTCATCAGCACGGAGATAAAGGCCGCTGCGCAGCGCAAGCGCGAAGTTGATGCCGTCGGCGGAGATGCCGAAGCCGGAGAACATCCGCCGGATTGTGACCGGACCGAAACCGGCGAACAGATCGATCAGAAACTCGCGGTCCATCGCACCAGCTCTCGCCAACGCCCCAGTTGCTCGCCTGGAGTTTTCGGTCGAGAGGGTGGCGCGTGTCAATGTCCGGAACGCGACAGCTCCGGTGCCGCCCTGGCTGAAAGCGGACGATCAGACCTCGGCCGGCTTGAGCTGAACCGACTCGCCGCAGCCGCAGGCGCTGATCTGGTTCGGATTGTTGAACACGAACTGCGCCTGCATCTTGTCGGCCTGATAGTCCATCTCGGTGCCGAGCAGGAACAGCACGGCCTTGGGATCGACCAGGATCTTGACACCCTTGTCCTCGACGACCTCGTCGGTCGGCCGGATATCATGGGCATATTCGACCGTGTAGGACTGACCGGCGCAGCCGCCATTCTTGACACCGACACGCAATCCGATGATCTCGGACTCGGCGCGATCAGTGAGCTCACGGATGCGCCTGGCCGCCGCATCGGTGAGCCGCATCACCTGCGGACGGGGCCGCGGCTTGGGCTTGGCAACAGGCGCTGTCGAATTCGTCGTGCTGGTCATGGCGTCATCCCGGCGGGGTATGTGATCCGCCCTTACTATTCAAACTTCGTGCCCGCTCGTCTCACCACATGTTCAGGACGAGCCGGGCCTCGTCGCTCATCCGGTCCGGCGTCCATTGCGGCTCCCAGACGATGCTCACATTGACCACGCCGACCCCCGGAACGCTGGCGATCGCGTTTTCCACCATGGTCGGCAACTCGCCGGCCGCCGGGCAGTTCGGCGTCGTCAGCGTCATCAGGACGTCGACGCTGCGATCGTCCTTGATGTCGACCTTGTAGATCAGGCCGAGTTCGTAGATGTCGGCCGGGATCTCCGGATCGAACACCGTCTTCAGCGCCGCGATGATCTCGGTGGAGAGCCGCTCGGTCTCCTCCGGCGGCAGCGCCGAATGGGTTTCGACAGTCTGAGTTTTGACGTCGGCCGTGTCGGTCATGCAAACAATTCCCGCGCCTTGATCAATGCCTGTGCAAGCTGATCGACCTCTTCCCTCGTATTGTACATGCCAAACGAGGCCCTGCAGGTCGCCGTGACGTTGAATCTCTCCAAAAGCGGCATCACGCAGTGCGTGCCCGCGCGCACCGCGACGCCCTGGCGATCGATCACGGTCGCGATGTCGTGCGCGTGCGCGCCCTTCATCTCGAACGAGATGACCGGGCCCTTGCCCTTGGCGGTGCCGATCAGCCGCAGCGAATTGATCTCGCGCAACCGATCCTGGGCATAGGTGAGCAGGTCGTGCTCGTGCGCAGCGATGCGCTCCTTGCCGACCGAATTGACGTAATCGATCGCGGCGCCCAGCCCGACCGCCTCGACAATCATCGGGGTGCCGGCCTCGAATTTGTGCGGCGGATCGCCATAAGTGACCCAGTCGCGCGCGACCTCGCGGATCATCTCACCGCCGCCATTGTAGGGGCGCATGGCAACGAGGTGGTCGTACTTGGCGTAGAGCACGCCGATGCCGGTCGGCCCGTACAGCTTGTGGCCGGTGAAGACATAGAAGTCGCAATCGATGTCCTGGACATCGATTGCGAGGTGCACGGCGGCCTGGCTGCCGTCGACCAGCACAGGGATGCCGCGCGCATGCGCTGATCGCACGACCTCCTTCACCGGGACCAGCGTGCCGAGCATGTTCGACATCTGCGTGATCGCGACCAGCTTGGTCCTGCCCGTCAGCAGCTTCTCGAACTCGTCGATCAGGAAGTTGCCGTCATCATCGACCGGAGCCCACTTGATCACGGCGCCCTGGCGCTCGCGCAAGAAGTGCCACGGCACGATGTTGGAATGGTGCTCCATGATCGAGAGCACGATCTCGTCGCCTTCACCGATGTTCGGTCCGCCCCAGGAGGATGCGACGAGGTTGATCGCCTCGGTCGCGTTGCGGGTGAAGATGATCTCTTCACTGCGCCGCGCGTTGAGGAAGCGCGTGACACGCTCGCGGCCGCCCTCATAAGCTTCGGTCGCGGCATTGGCGAGATAATGCAGGCCGCGATGCACGTTGGCGTATTCGCTGGTGTAGGCCTGCGTCATGCGGTCGAGCACGGCGCGCGGCTTCTGCGCCGACGCCGCATTGTCGAGATAGACGAGCGACTTGCCGTAGACCTGCAGCGCCAGCGCCGGAAAATCTTCGCGGATGCGCGCGACGTCGTAGGAGCCGTTTGAGACAGCGGGATGCGTGCTCATGCGCGCGCCTCCATCCAGTCCTGGGCGGCGGCGATGACGCGCTCGCGCAGGCCATCATCCTCGATCGCCTCGATCGCCTCACCGACGAAAGCCTGGATCAGCAGCGCCTGCGCCTGCTTCTCGGGCAGGCCGCGGGCGCGCAGATAGAACAGCAGGCTTTCGTCGAGCGCGCCGGCAGTGGCGCCGTGGCCGCAGGAGACGTCGTCGGCGAAGATCTCGAGCTCCGGCTTGCTGTCGGCCTCGGCCTCGTCGGACAACAGCAGCGCCCGCGTCATCATCTTGCCGTCGGTCTGCTGCGCGTCGGGGCGCACGATGATACGGCCCTGGAATACCGAGTGGGCACGATCGTCGAGCACGGCGCGGAAGTTCTCGCGGCTGGTGCAGCCGGGCACCGCATGGTCGACAACCAGGGTCATGTCGCCATGCTGCTTGTCGCGCAGCAGGTTGACACCGTTGATGATCAGCTCGCTGCCTTCGCCCTTGAGAGTAATGAAGCCCTGCAGACGACTGACGGCGCCGCCTGTTGTCATGTTGAAGATATTGAGTTTCGACCGCGCACCGACCTCGTACTTGGCTGAAGTGATGTTAACGGCGTCCCTGGCATCGCGCATCAGGCGAATGGTGGACAGCGCAGCGTCATCACCGAGGGACACGACCACGGCGTCATTGGCCTGATAGCCTGAGGCACCATCGGCTGCGATCGCGCTTTCGACCAAAGTCGCCTGCGCGCCGTTCCCCACCGAAAGATGCGAGCGGCTGGCACGCGATGCTTGCGATGCTGTCGCGATGTGAATGATCTGCAGCGGGTTCGAGAGCTTTGCACCATCCGCCACGGAGATCAGGACACCATCGGTCGCAAGCGCCCCGTTCAAGATGACCATGGCATCGTTGACGGTCGTTTCCAGCAGCCGCTCGCTGCCGGCGCTCTGCAGCGCCTCGCGCAGCGTGTGAACCTTGACACCATCCTCGGAGGCCGAAATATCCGAGAGCTCCGCCACGAACACGCCGTCGACCAGCACCAGCTTCCGAGCACCGTCGACGGCAACAGAAGCCAGCACGGCTTTGGCCCGCGCCAGCGCCGCCGCGTCCGGCGCGCCTGCCAGCGGCAGCACCTCGCGCATCAGCACACGAAGATCGGTGTACTTCCATTCCTCGATACGACGGTGCGGCAGGCCGGTGCGCTCGAAAGCCGCGAAGGCTTCGCGCCGGATATCAGCCACCTTGCCGGTGCCGGGCAGACGGCCCAAAGCGGCAGAGAGCAAGCTGCTCGCCGCCGGACCGCTGTCGTTCTTGACCAAAGCTACGTTCATCACAGATCCATTCACGCAGCGATCAGGCCGCGTCTTCGAACTGGGCGTAACCGGACGCCTCGAGCTCCAGCGCGAGCTCCTTGCCGCCGCTCTTCACGACGCGGCCCTTCGACATCACGTGAACGACGTCGGGCACGATGTAGTTCAGCAGCCGCTGATAGTGGGTGATCACGATCATCGAGCGCTCCGGCGAGCGCAGCGCGTTGACGCCGTCGGCGGCGATGCGCAGGGCATCGATGTCGAGACCGGAATCCATCTCGTCGAGGATGCACAGCGACGGCTGGAACAGCGCCATCTGAAGCACCTCGTTGCGCTTCTTCTCGCCGCCGGAAAAGCCGACATTGACGCCGCGCTTGAGCATGTCCTGCGGAATGCTGAGCGATTTCGAGATCTCGCGCACCTTCCTGAGGAAATCCGGCGTCGAATACTCCTCCTCGCCGCGCGCCTTGCGCTGCGCGTTGAGCGCGGTGCGCAGGAACGTCATGGTCGCGACGCCTGGAATCTCGACCGGATACTGGAACGCCAGGAACACGCCCTTGGCGGCGCGCTCGTCCGGCGCCATCGCCAGGAGATCCTCGCCCTTGAACAGGATCTCGCCGCCGGTGACCTCATAGCCCGGCTTGCCGGCGATGACATGGGACAGCGTCGACTTGCCGGAGCCGTTCGGCCCCATGATGGCGTGCACCTTGCCGGCGTCGATCGAAAGCGTCAGGCCGTGGAGAATCTCGCGCTCCTCGACGCCGACCTGCAGGTTGTTGATTTCGAGTAGTGCCATAATATGTTTCCGCTCAACGCTTGCCCTGGAGCAACCGATCGATCGGGTCCGAGGGCGGATGATGTTGATGTCAGCAAGAGCGGGCCGCGCCGCGGACTCGCTCCCATGTGGTCTTAGCCGACCGATCCTTCGAGGCTGATCGAGATCAGCTTCTGCGCCTCGACCGCGAACTCCATCGGCAGCTGCTGCAGCACGTCCTTGACGAAGCCGTTGACGACGAGGCCGACCGCCTCCTCCTGCGAAAGGCCGCGCTGGACGCAGTAGAACAGCACGTCCTCGGAGATCTTGGACGTCGTCGCCTCGTGCTCGAAAGTGGCCGAGGAATTCTTGGCCTCGATATAGGGCACGGTGTGCGCGCCGCACTTGTCGCCGATCAGCAGCGAATCGCAGGCGGTGAAGTTGCGCGCGTTGGACGCCTTGCGATGCGCCGTCACCAGGCCGCGATAGGTGTTCTGCGAGCGGCCTGCGGCGATGCCCTTGGAGATGATCCGGCTGGTCGTGTTCTTGCCGAGATGGATCATCTTGGTGCCGCTATCGACCTGCTGATAGCCATTCGAGATCGCGATCGAATAGAATTCACCACGGGAATTGTCGCCGCGCAGGATGCAGCTCGGATATTTCCAGGTGATCGCCGATCCCGTCTCGACCTGGGTCCACGAGATCTTGGAATTGTTTCCACGGCAGTCGCCACGCTTGGTGACGAAATTGTAGATGCCGCCGACACCTTCCGAATTGCCCGGATACCAGTTCTGCACCGTCGAGTACTTGATCTCGGCGTCATCGTGCGCGACCAGCTCGACCACGGCCGCGTGCAGCTGGTTCTCGTCGCGCTGCGGCGCGGTGCAGCCCTCGAGATAGGAAACGTAGGCGCCCTTGTCGGCGATGATCAGCGTTCGCTCGAACTGGCCGGTGTTGCGCTCGTTGATGCGGAAGTAGGTCGACAGCTCCATCGGGCAGCGCACGCCCGGCGGCACGTAGACGAACGAACCGTCGGAGAACACCGCCGAATTCAGCGTCGCATAGAAATTGTCCGAGGTCGGCACCACGCTGCCGAGATATTTCTGTACCAGCTCGGGATGCTCGCGGATGGCTTCCGAAATCGGCATGAAGATCACGCCGGCCTTCCTCAGCTCCTCCTTGAACGTGGTCGCGACCGACACCGAATCGAACACGGCATCGACCGCGATCTTGCGCGTCTCGGGGCTGCCGGCACCGGGCACCGGCTCGACGCCTTCGAGGATCGCAACCTCGCGCAGGGGAATGCCGAGCTTCTCATAGGTCTTCAGTATCTCAGGATCGATCTCGTCGATCGAGGAGAGCTGCTTCTTCGGCTTCGGCGCCGAGTAGTAGTAGAGATCCTGGAAATCGATCTTGGGATAGTCGACGCGCGCCCAGGTCGGCTCGGTCATGGTCAGCCAGCGGCGATAGGCCTCGAGGCGCCATTCGAGCATCCAGGCGGGCTCGTTCTTCTTGCCCGAGATGAAGCGGACGGTGTCTTCGGAAAGCCCCTTCGGAGCCTTCTCGGATTCGATGACAGTCTCGAACCCATAGCGATATTGGTCGACGTCGATCCGCCTGACGCGGTCGACCGTCTCTTGTACGGCTGGCATTCCATCCTCCGCTCGCGGTTTCAAGGACCGCGGTGGACATCTTCTGGAACCGTCTTACGACGTTTCCTCGACGAAATCACGCCCTTAGAATCGCTCAAGCACGGTTTCGTCGCCTCCTTTAAGTAGGGTCAATGACAGCTTTCGCCAAGCCTGGACGCAACGATCGACCTCCGCCTCCGTGGTGGACCAGCCCAGACTGAGGCGCACCGCTCCCTGGGCCGCTGCGGAACTGGCGCCCATCGCTTCCAGCACATGGGACGGCTGGACCTTGCCGGACGAACACGCCGAGCCGGAAGACACCGCGATCCCTTCGAGATCGAAGCCGATCACGGCCGTCTCGGCCTTGAGCCCCGGTGCGGTGAACAGCGTCGTGTTCGGAAGCCGCGCCGTTTCGGACGAAAATACCGTCACGCCAGCGGTCTGACGAAGGCCCGCTTCCAGCCGGTCGCGCAGCGCCGTGATCCGGGTCAGGTCCACCTCGCGCGAAGCCAGGGCAACGCCGGCCGCGGCGCCAAATCCGGCAATTCCGGCCACGTTTTCGGTTCCAGCCCGGCGACCGCGCTCCTGGCCGCCACCGCGGAGAACCGGAATCGGCTCCTCCACGCCGGCGCCCAGGACCAGCGCGCCGACCCCCTTGGGTCCGCCGATCTTGTGCGCAGAGATGGTCACAAGGTCCGCGCCCATCTGCTTGATATCGAGGGGTATTTTCCCGAATGCCTGGATCGAATCGACGTGCAGCACGCCGCCCGCCTGGTGCACCATCTCGGCGACTTTCGAAACCGGTTGAAGCCCCCCGGTCTCATTGTTGGCGGCCATGACGGACACCAGCGCCGGCGGCCCGCCGACGAGCAGGGCTTCCAGGCGGCCGAGATCGACCACGCCGGAGGAGTCGACCGGGATCGTCTGCACTACTGATGGCGCGAACCGGCCGCCGGCCAGCACCGAGGAATGCTCGACCGCAGACACCAGCAGCCGCTCGACCGGGCCGGCCGGCGCGCGCAGGCCTGGGCTCAAGGCGAGCACATTGGCCTCGGTTCCGCCGGAGGTGAACACCACGCGGCGCGCGACGGTGCCGAGCCCCCGGGCGATCACCTCGCGGGCCTCCTCCGTCAGCCGCCGCGCCTTGCGGCCTTCGGCGTGAACCGACGAGGGATTGCCGACCAGATCCATGGCGGCGAGAATCGCCGCGCGCGCTTGCGGTCGCAGCGGGGTCGTCGCATTCCAGTCGAGATAGATCCTGTCGGCCATGGCTCGTTCTTATCAACTCGGGGCACGAACGACCATCGCTCGCCCGCGCCATGATGATGCGCGACGGCCAGCGTGATATCGTCGGGCGCGAGATTGAGATAGCGGGTCCGGTGCCATGAACAAGCTTGTCGGCTCGATGCTGCGTCCGAATGATCGTACCTTCTACGCGATCATGGCCGGGCTCTCGCTCGGCATCGGCGTCGTCAACGCCCTTTCCGCCGCCCACGATGCCGTCAGGCGGGGCGCGGCCTACGATCTGGAAAAGCAGTTGCTGTGGGAAATGACGAGCATTGTCGTCATCATCCTGCTGGCGCCGCTGCCGGTCGCCACCGTTCGTTCCATCCGGCTGGGCCCGGCCGCCATGGCACGTCATATCGCGCTCGCCGTCGCCGCCGTCGTCGCCTTCTCTGCGCTTCACATGATCGGCATGGTGACGCTGCGCAAGCTGCTGATGTGGACCGCGGGCGGCGCGTACGACTTCCAGCTCTCCCTTGCCACCATCGTGTACGAGTTCCGCAAGGACGTCATGACGGCGCTGCTCATCGGTGGCACGCTCTGGCTGTACGACGGCTATCGCGCGAGCGCTGTCCGAGAGCCGACACGGCGATCCGAGCCTCCTGCCCCTGCCACGCTCTGGCTGCGCGACGGCCCGAGCCGCATCCGCATCTCGCCGGCCGACATCCTGTGGGTGGCCGCGGCCGGCAACTACGTTGAATATGCCATGGCCGACGGCAGGCGGCATCTCATCCGCGGCACCTTGTCGGCCGCCGAGGTCGAGCTCGCCCGCTTCGCGCTCGTCCGCATCCACCGCGGCCGGCTGGTCAACATGGCCCGGGTCGCCGCGCTTTCGGTCCTGCCAACGGGCGATTTCGGCCTGACCTTCGACAGCGGACAATCCGTGCAGGGCAGCCGCCGCTATCGCAGCGCCGTTGCGCAGCTGGAGCACACGGCGTCGCTGCGCTGAACGGCCGGGCTGCAGACGAAAACGCCAGTATTTTCATCGAATTGCAGGCGCATTCGGATCACGTTCCGCGGCCGCTCCGCCCCGCCGCGGTATCGGCGGCCCGGTCTGTATCCCTGCCGCAGCCGCCTTGCCGGGCGTTGAAAATCCTTGCTTTTTGCCCCGCGCTCCATGCTAGAAGGCCAACTTCCAGTCACGCCAGCGCTGCTCCGTCCAAGCGAACGGATGGCGCTCGATCACCACTTCTCCTGCGGAATTCGTCGGCGAGGCGCCAGATGAAGCTCGGACGAAGTCGGTCGACGCTCTGCCAAGGATTCTCTGATGCCTGAAGTCATCTTCAACGGTCCGGCCGGCCGCCTCGAAGGCCGTTACCATCCGGCGAAGCAGAAGAACGCGCCGATCGCGATGATCCTGCATCCGCATCCGCAGTTCCACGGCACGATGAACCATCAGATCGTGTACCAGTGCTACTATGCCTTCGCGCATCGCGGCTTCTCGGTGCTGCGCTTCAATTTCCGCGGCGTCGGCCGCAGCCAGGGTTCGTTCGATCACGGCACCGGCGAGCTGTCCGATGCGGCCTCCGCGCTCGATTGGGCGCAGACCATCAACCCCGAGGCTCGCGCCTGCTGGGTCGCCGGCTTCTCGTTCGGCGCCTGGATCGGCATGCAGCTCCTGATGCGTCGCCCGGAGGTCGAGGGCTTCATCTCGATCGCGCCGCCCGCCAACCTCTACGACTTCTCGTTCCTGGCGCCCTGCCCGTCCTCGGGCCTGATCGTGCACGGCGAGCGCGATGCGGTGGTGCCGCCCAAGGACGTCAATACGCTGGTCGAGAAGCTGAAGACGCAGAAGGGCATCGTGATCGACCAGCAGGTCATCCCCGGCGCCAACCACTTCTTCGACGGCAAGCTCGAGCCGCTGATGGAAACCATCACCGCCTATCTCGACATGCGCCTCGCCAATGTGAGGTGAGGTCGCGCGCGTCGTTGCAAAGCCCTCGGTCTATAGGGTGGGCAAAGGCGCGCTCCGTCAACGCGGATGGTCGCAACGCGCCGTGCCCACCATCTTCATTTGGCGGCTCGGAGACGATGGTGGGCACGCCTGCGGCTTTGCCCACCCTACGAACTACGAACTGCCGCCACATCCTCCGCCGTCATCACCCACGCAGGCGGGTGATCCAGTACGCCGCGGCCTCTCAGTTCGTCACCGGCGTCTCGGAATACTCGATCGTCCGCCTACGCGGACGATGACGCTGCGAGTGGAGCCGGCACCTTCCATGACAACGTCGTGCCTCCCTACGCCGCCTGCTTCAACAAATACGCATCGTGCCGCGCGAGGAACGCGCGCAGCAGCTGCGGATAGTCGGCGCTGACCGCCGTCCTCACGCTCGGCCGCTGCGCGAGTTGATCGCGCCACGCCCGAACCTTCGGCGTGGACGCAAAGATGCCGAGATCACCGTACGCATCGAACACATCGAAGTAGCGGAAGATCGGCGCGAACACGGCGTCGACCAGGCTGAAACGCGCGCCGGCAAAATACGGCCCCTCGCCCAGCGCATCCTCGACGCGAGCAAACTTCGCCGTCAGCGCCTCGCGCTTGGCGGCGAACGATGCGGCATCCTGCGTCGTCTCCAGGCCCCAGAGATCGCCGAGGATCGCAGAGCCGAACTCCATCCAGGCCCGATGCTGCGCGCGGACCAGCGCGTCCTCGGGATGCAGCCTCACAGCCGGCTGCGTGTCCTCGATGTACTCGCAGATCACGTTGCTCTCGAACAGCGCGACTTCGCCCTGGCCCAAGGGTACCACCAGCACCGGCACCTTGCCGAGCGGCGAGATCTTCAAGAACCAGTCGGGCTTGTTGGCGAGATCGATGTCGATCCGCTCGAATGCGACGCCCTTCTCGGTGAGCGCAATGACGGCGCGTTGCACAAAGGGGCAGAGCTTGTGGCTGATCAGCTTCAGGACAGGCGCCATGACATCCTCGGCAGTTTGATGCAGATGCATCAAACTAGATGCATACGCATCGAACTGTCAAGGTTAATGCAATTGCATGAATCAAGGGCGCGCAATCACCCCGCCGGTCATCGGAAACGGCACGCCGGTGGTGGTGGGATAGCTCAGCGGCAGGCCCTTCATGCCGCGGACGGCCAGGAAGCCGAACGCCTGGGCCTCGATGGCGTCCGCCGACCAGCCCAGCGCATCGGCCGATTCGACGCTCGCCGGCGCGACACGCTCGCGCAGCATCCGCATCATGGTATGGTTGCGGGCGCCGCCGCCGCAGACGATCCAGCTCGCCGGTGGCTTCGGCAGCAGCGGGATGATGCGGGCAATCGCTGCGGCCGTGAACGCCGTCAGGGTCGCGGCCCCGTCCGCCGGCTTCACATCGCCCAGCTTCAGCGCGGAAAAATCGTTGCGGTCGAGAGATTTCGGCGGCGGCAGCGCGAAAAAGGGCATTTCCAGCGCGCTGGTGATCCAGGCCTCGTCCGGGTTGCCCTGCTCCGCCACGCGGCCATCCTGATCGAATGCCTGTCCCGTGGTCCGGTGCATGAAGTCGTCGAGCAGCGCATTACCGGGACCGGTGTCGCAGGCGATCAGCACGTCGTCGCCGTCGATATAGGTGATGTTGGAGACGCCGCCGATATTGACGACGGCGATCGGCCCCGCGCGCGACAGCGATTGCGCCAGGGCGCGGTGATAGACCGGCACGAACGGCGCGCCCTGCCCGCCGAAATCGACGTCGGCAGCGCGGAAATCGTGCATCACCGGGATATGGACGGACTTGGCGAGCGCGGCCGCGTCGCCGATCTGCACGGTCAGGCGGCGTTCGGGGCGGTGCAGCACGGTCTGGCCATGAAAGCCGATGATATCGATGTCCTCGGGCTTGAGCCGGTGCTGCGCCAGGAACGCGGCGACCGCCTCGGCATGCGCCACCGTCACGACGCGCTCGGCGTCGCGCACCCGTCCGGGGCGCGCATCGCGCCGCTCGATCTGCACCGCATCGGCGAGCGCCTCGCGCAGCAGGCTGCGCTCCGCGGCGCTATAGGCCCGGTAGCCCGAGGGACCGAGGCTCTTGATCTGCCGCCCATCGGTCTCGATCAGGGCCACGTCCACCCCGTCGAGCGAGGTGCCACTCATGAGGCCAAGTGCGGTCAGAATCATTGCAGTCGAACCTAAAAACCCTGCCCTGCTTGCCAAGTACGGCCGATTTGAGGTCCCGCCCAGGCCGTGCACATGCTTGTACAAGCCCGGCGCATCTTATAATGCCACAACGCCCGTATCCGTGGCATGTGCCTCCCGCACGTCCCCGCGACAAGCGGTCAATACCGTAAACAAATGCTCAGAGTCGCCGACAATGACTGGCTTCAAGTCTGATTTCCTGAACGTGCTGCAGAGCCGCGGGTTCATTCATCAGTGTTCGGATTTCGAGGGGCTGGATGCCCTCGCCGCCAAGGGCCAGGCGACCGCCTATGTCGGCTACGACTGCACCGCACGCTCGCTGCACATCGGCAACTTCCTGACCATGATGATGCTGTACTGGCTGCAGCAGACCGGGAACAAGCCGATCACCCTGATGGGCGGCGGTACGACGATGGTCGGCGATCCCTCCGGCAAGGACGAGACCCGCGCGATGCGCACGGTCGAGGAGATCGAGGCCAACAAGGCGTCGATCCGCGGCGTGTTTGCCAAGGTGCTGCGCTACGGCGATGGCGCCACCGACGCCATCATGCTCGACAATGCCGAATGGCTGACGCAGCTGAAATGGATCGAGATGCTGCGCGACATCGGCCGGCACTTCTCGGTCAACCGCATGCTGACCATGGACTCGGTCAAGCTGCGGCTCGAGCGCGAGCAGGAGATGAGCTTCATCGAGTTCAACTACATGGTCTGCCAGGCCTACGACTTCGTCGAGCTGGCGCGGCGCACCGGCTGCCGGCTGCAGATGGGCGGCTCCGATCAGTGGGGCAACATCGTCAACGGCGTCGAGCTCGGCCGCCGCATGGGCACCGAGCAGCTGTTCGCGCTGACCACGCCGCTCTTGACCACCGCGTCCGGCGCCAAGATGGGCAAGACCGCGCAGGGCGCGATCTGGCTCAATGCCGACCAATGCAGCCCGTATGATTTCTGGCAGTACTGGCGCAACACCGAGGACGCCGACGTCGTCAAGTTCCTCAAGCTGTTCACCACGCTGCCGCTGTCCGAAATCGAGAAGCTCGCTGCACTGCAGGGCGCCGAGATCAACGAGGCCAAGAAGGCACTGGCCGATGCGGCCACCACCTTGCTGCATGGCGAAGAGGCGGCGCGCACCGCTGCCGAGACCGCCCGCCGCACCTTCGAGGAAGGCGCCATCGCCGAGAACCTGCCGACGGTCGAGGTGCCGCAGGCCGAGCTCGACGCTGGCCTTGGCGTGCTCAACGCCTTCGTCAAGGCCGGCCTCGTGGCTTCCAACGGCGAGGCGCGGCGACAGATCAAGGGCGGTGGCCTGCGCGTCAACGACGTTGCGGTCACCGACGAGAAGATGGCGCTGACGCCGGCTGCACTGACCAGCGAGGGCGTGATCAAGCTGTCGCTGGGCAAGAAGCGCCACGTGCTGGTCAAGCCTGCATAGCCGCATTCGTTTTTGCCTGCTTGTCAGGGAAGGCCGAAAGGCGCTCCCTGACGGCATGACGAGCAGCGCGCCGCGAGAGCCTGCGCAAGCCGAGGAAACCCCGACAGCTCCACCACGAGTGCGCATGGCGTTCGTGGTGCTGGGTCTCTGCTTTGCGCTGTCGGTGATCGGCCGCGGGCTGGGAGAAAGCTTCACCGTCTTTCTCAAGCCGATCTCCGACAGCTTCGGCTGGGATCGTTCCGAGGTCGTCTCGATCTATTCGCTGACGGCGCTCGCCGGCGGCCTCGCCGCTCCGCTGATCGGGCGGCTGTTCGACCACTCCGGACCACGCGCCGTCTATGCGCTCGGCCTCCTGCTGCTTGGTTCAGCCTTCACGGCCGCCGCGCACGCGCAGGCGCTGTGGCAATTCCAGATCAGCATCGGCCTGTGCGTCGGCATCGGCATCGCGCTGATCGGCAACGTCCCCAACTCGATCCTGCTGGGCCGCTGGTTCGGCAAGAAGCTGCCGACCGCGATGGCGATGATCTATTCCGCCACCGGCGCCGGCGTGCTGATCCTGCTGCCGGGCTCACAACTGCTGATCGACGCGATCGGGTGGCGCAGCACATATCAGGCGTTCGGCGCCGCCGCCTTCATTCTGCTGGTGCCGCTGGCGCTGCTGCCCTGGCGGCTGTTTGCCGCCGGCGCGCCCCACATCACCAGGCCCGTCGCCGACGAGCTCGCCGACGATGCCTGGACCTTGTCGCGGGCGCTACGTCATCACGCCTTCTGGGCGTTGTTCTCGACTTTCTTCTTCACCGCCGTTGGCATGTATGCGATCGCGCCGCAGGTCGTCGCCTATCTGATCGACGCCGGCTTCGCGCCGCTGCAGGCCGCCACCGCCTGGGGCTTCTCGGGCGTGGTGCTGCTGTTCGGCATGCTCGGCGTCTCGGCCCTCGATGGGTTGATCGGCCGGCGGCCGTCGGTGCTGTTCTCCTACGCCGTATCGATCGCAGGAATCCTGATGCTGTGGGCGTTGCAATTCTCGCCGAACATCTTCCTGCTCACCGGCTTCGTCGTCTGCTTCGGCAGCATGATCGGCTCGCGCGGACCGCTCCTGTCGGCCACCGCGATGAAGATCTTCCGCGGCAAGCGGCTCGGCACCATCTACGGCACCATCACGATCGGCAGCGGGCTCGGATCCGCGCTGGGATCGTGGAGCGGCGGCGTCATCCACGATCTCACCCACGGCTACGATGCCGTCATTCTGCTCGCGCTTGTGAGCGTCGTCATCGGCATGATCCCGTTCCTCGTGGTTCCTGCCCTCCGCACGTAGTTGCGGTCGGGCCATCCGCGCACGATGTGCTGGGACGCGCCTGATTGCCGCGTCAGTCCACATAGTGGACTCGGCTCGACAGAGCCGCATTCATGATTAGTAAGCAGCTTGATGATAGTTGTTCCGGCAACAACAACGAAGAGGACGCCGTGACACTGCTCAGCCGCATGAAGTTCCGCACCAAGCTTGCAAGCATGGTGATCCTTGCGATCGCAACGGTGATCGCGATCGTGGCCGTCTCCGGTTGGCTCAGCCGCGCGCGCATGCTAGAGGACCGCATCACCCAGATGCATACGGCGGTCGACCTCGTCTACGGCCTCGCGGAGACGCTGCAGACGGAGGTCGCGGCAGGAAAGATGTCGGTGGACGAGGCCAAGAACAAGTTCCGCTATCTTGCGCGTCGGATGACGTTCAACAACGGCCAGGGATATCCGATCGCCTACAACGCGTCCGATTCGGCGCTTCTTCTGAACGCCGCCAACGAGAAGCTGGAAGGCAAGATCCTCGGCACCAAGGACGCCAACGGCGTCATGATCGCCGATGCGCAGATCAAGGCTGCACAGCAGAAACCCGAAGGCAGCACGACGTCCTATCTCTATCCCCGGCCCGGCCAGACCGAGCCGCTCAGGAAGGTCGTCTTCGTCCGCAGCTTCGCGCCGTGGAACATCGTCATGAGCTACGGGCTCTATGTCGACGACATCGAGGCGGATGTCTATGCACTGCTGATGCGGCTCGCGGGGATCGGCGCGGCGCTGCTCGTGCTGCTCGGCCTCCTGTCCTTCCTCATCTCGCACAACGTGGTCGGCGGGCTGCATCGGCTGAAGGATCGTATGCAGGACATCGCCGGCGGGCGGCTCGAGCAGCCGGTAGCCGAGACCGAGCGTGGCGACGAGATCGGCCGCATGGCCGAGACCTTGGAGGTGCTGCGCAAGACGGCGATCACCGCGCGCATGCTGGAGCAGGAGCAGGCCGCATCCAAGCAGCGTAGCGAAGCGGACAAGCGCGACGCGCTGATTGCGATGGCCGACCGCTTCGATGCCTCCGTCGGCCAGCTCGTCGCCCTGATGGCGTCCGGCGCCGGAGAGCTCGAGGCGACGGCAAAATCGATGACCGGCACGGCAGAGAGCACCAATGCGCGCGCCACCGCCGTCAGCTCCGCGGCGACGGAAGCGAGCTCGCGCGTGCAGACGGTCGCCACCGCTGCGGAGGAGCTGACCTCGTCGATCACCGAGATCAGCCGTCAGGTCGCCCAATCCGCCGAGGTCACCGGACGCGCCGTCGAAAGCGCGCGCCACACCGACGGGATCGTTCGCGCACTGGCCGACGGCGCCAAGCAGATCGAGCACGTTGCCGAGCTGATCTCCAGCATCGCGGGCCAGACCAACCTGCTGGCGCTCAACGCCACGATCGAGGCCGCGCGCGCCGGCGAAGCCGGCCGCGGCTTCGCCGTAGTCGCAGCGGAGGTGAAGAGCCTGGCCAGCCAGACCGCGCAGGCCACGCAGGAGATCGGCGACCGCATCGCCCAGATCCAGAACGCGACCAGGGAAGCGGTCGGCGCGCTCGACGGCATCACCCTGACCATCGAGGAGGTGTCGGCGATCGCCGCGACGATCGGATCGGCGATCGAGGAGCAGGGAACCGCCACGGCGGAGATCGCGCGCAACGTCACCCAGACGGCGCAGGCCACCCGCGAGGTCACCGCCAACATCGGCGGCGTCTCGACGGCGGCCAATGAGACCGGAAGCGCCGCCGGCCACGTGCTGATCGCCGCCGGCAACCTCTCCAAGCAGGCCGAGCAGCTCTCCCGCGAGGTCGACACCTTCCTTGCGGGCGTCAGAGCCGCCTGACCGCTTCGATCCGCCACAATGGCGTCGCCAAACGCTGACGCGGCCAGCAGCGTCAATTGTTCGGCGGCAGCTCCGCCGGCGGGTATTGCTGCCTGCCGGTGTTGAAGTCCATGATCTTGCGCGTGACGCCCGGCAGCATCGCCGAGATCGGATTGATGCGCACCACCGGCTGGCTCGGCGTGCCGACGACCTCGTAGGTCACGCCGAACAGCCCCTCATTGCTGCCGCCAAGGAACAGGCCGACGATCGGGATCTGGTTGAACATGTTGTTCAGCCCGTACAACGGCACGATCGTGCCCGAAGCCCGGACCTGGTTGACGTTGTAGTCGATGCTGCCTTCGATGGTCAGGCCGAGCGTCGGTCCCTTGACCACGCCGTCGCGGATCGAGAGCAGCCCGTTCTGCCGCGTGAACTCCGCGCGCAGCATGGTGAAGGCGATGCCTTGCGAGGCGCCCTGTGCGGCGCCTGAGGCAGCGCGGTCCAGCGCCTGCTCACCCCTGACGGTGAAGTTGCGAACGATCGCCAGGCCCTCCTTGGGGCTGGTGTCGGCCGTCGGCGGTTCCATCGCAAGCTCCAGCTCGCCGCCTGCCATCTTGGAATAGGTGTCGGCGAACCGCAGCAGCGCGCCGGCATCATTGGTCACCAGATAGATCACCTCGCGGCCCTGGCGGCGTGCCCGCGGATCGGCGCTGGGCGCCTCGCGGCCGATGCGCAGGTCGGCCGTCACCGGCGTGTCGCGGCCGACCTTTCCGCTGAGATTGAAGCTCTTGAAGGCACCGCCGCGCCTGGAGAGCTTGACGTCGACGCTGCGCAGCGCCTCGCCGTTGAAGCCGGCGACGGCGCCGAGCTTGACCTCGGCGTCGAAGTCGAGGTTCGAGCGCGCCTTGTTCTTGTCGGCGTCCTTGTTGGTGCCCGAGATCGCCGACTTCAGGAAGCCGCGGCCGTCGAACACGTCGCCACGCATCGACAGCTTCAACACGCCGTCCTGGCCGCGCTCGGCCTTGAGCTGCGTCTTGTCGCCTTCCGACGGCGAATAGATCGGAAAGTTGGCGTTCATCAGGTCGCCGTTCTGGTCGACTTCCAGCGAGCCCTTGATGGAGACGCCGCCGCCTTCGATGCTGATGTCCTCGAAGCGTGTCGATTGCTGCTTGGCGACAACGTTGAAGGTAGCCTTCCCCGATTTGCCCGGATTCTTCACCCAGCCCGGCAGCAGGTTGTCGAGCTTGAGCTGGGTCAGATCGGCCTCGACGCCGATGCGGCTGTCGCGATCGCTGGAGCCCGCAATCTTGCCATTGAGCTTGAGCGGCACGTTGCCGGTGATCGCGGTGCCCAGATCCATGCCGAGCCGGGCCCGGCTGGCATCGTCGAGGATCGCCTGCATCTTGATGTCGGCGTCGCCCTCGGTCGGCTTGCGATAGTCGAGCGTGGCCGGCTGGCCGTTGATCTTGACGTCGCCCTTCACCTGATAGCCGGCGGTGTTGGCCACGATCTTGAGCGTGTTGGCCTCGAGCTTCTGGTTCATCACCAGCTTGTCGGCGGCAAAGCCGTTGAGATCGGCCGTGACCGCGTAACTGGTGTCGGCCTTGGTCAGTTCGCCCTTGACCGGCATCGCGAGATTGACGCTGGCCTGGAACGTTCCCTTGGTCTGGTTGGGATCGATCGGCATCGACGACAGATCGTTGAGCCGGTCGGAGGCGAGGATCTCGGCGGCAGCGGCGACCTGACCTTCGACGCGCATGCGTACCCGCGACGGCGACGGCTTTGGCGCCATGTCCGGCACTTCGAACACGACGTCGGAGAAGTTGAGCTTGCGTCCGGCCGGAGTATCCGCGACGCCCTGCCCGATCGTCACCGTCGCGGTGCGGCCGGTGACATGCGCCTTCACGTCGGCATCGCGCACCGACGGCAGGCCGTCGACCGGATGCACGGTGACATTGGTGGCGACGATGTTGACGTCGAGACCATCGTCGGGAATCGGCGGCCCCTTGCGCGGCAGGTTGCGCGTCGGCGAGTTGACCGCGACATCGATCCGCTGCACCGAGCCGCGTTCGATGCGCTCGATGATCCAGGCCCGCACCTCCGGCACGATCAGCGCCGGCCAGATCCGCTTCATCGCCAGCGCGGGCATCGGCGTCGCCGCGAAGCCGAGCTTCAGCCGCGGCTCGCCGGCATACTCGACGCTGCCGGTGCCGGCGACGCCGATCTCGCCGTTGGACACCTCGGCCTGCGTCAGCAGCACGCGCTTGCCCTCGGTGTCGAAGCGGAAGTTGATCGAGATGCGGTTGAAGATCAGCGGCGGCTCGTTTTCGATGGCGCCGAGCAGAATGGTGCCGCCGTTGAGACCCAGCCGCCAGTCGTTTGCGGTGTCGTTCGGCGGCTCGATATTGGCGTTGAGCGTGACGCGGTTGGCGCCCGAGATCACCTTCAACGGCGCGACCAGCACGCGGCGCCCGGCGTCCCATTCCATGCTGATCTCGGCGGAGTCGATCGCCATCGGATAGTCGGGCGTATCGGTGTCGATGATCTTGCCCGCGCCGATGTTGATCTTGCCGCGCAGATAGGTCGGCAGCCCGTCGCGCGCGAGCTCGCCCTTGATCTCGCCGCTCATGGGCAGGTCCGCCATGTAGGTGAGATCCTTGAGGCGCATCGCCAGCAGGATGTTGCTGGTGGAGACCTTGTCAGCCTTGATGTCGACCGTGCGCACGCCGTTGGCCTGCGGCCCGACCAGAATGCGCAGCTGCCACGGCTTGGCGCCCTCTTCGCCGAGGCTCAGCGCCACCCCGCCGCCGGACGGCCGGCGCAGGCTGAGGCTGATGTTCTCGAACGTCCATTTGTTGCCGCGCTGCTGGTCGTCGACGACCAGCACGCCGTTCTTCAACCCGATCTCGTTCAGGTTCTGGCCATCGAGCCCGGTCAGGCTGAGGCTGTCGAGCCAGTCGAGGCCGGCCAGCAGGCCGTTCTGGGGCGCGGCCGGCGCGGCAGTCGCAGGCAAAGTCGAGGTGGTCGGTGCTGACGGCTGCGAGCCGGCCTGCGGTCCCGGCGCATTGGGCGGTGGCGCGGCCTGTCCCGGCCGCGGGAATGTCGGCGGCAGGCCGGCGTCGCGCTTGGAGGCGACGCCCGTCGCCAGCGGCTTGTTGGTCTCACCCGTCGATACGGTGACGGTGCCGTCCGGCGTGATGCGGATCGCGAGCTCGGCGTCGACCAGCTTGAGGCTCTCGGCGCGCAGCTGGCCCATCAGCAGCGCAGCGCCGGACAGCCGCACCTCGGCCTTTGGCGCGCTGGCGACGATGGCGTGATCCTGATCGCGCACGATGATGTCGCGGATCCGGACCGCGATCCGGATCCGGCCGGCGCGCTCGATCTGGGTGCCGCCGACCTCGACAGTGTTGCCGTGGCCGATATTGTCCTCGATCGCCGCCGCGAGCCACGGCGTCGCCAGATCGAGGCTGATCGGGCCCGCACCCAGCCGCAGCCACAGGCCGGCGAAGCCGAGCCCCACGAGCAGCATCAGCGATGCTAAGGTGACGACGACCCGCTTGACCATGCGGCCGCCCGGCACACGCGGGCGCGATCCGCCGAATCGACCGGTGCTCTCGCCCGAATCGGACCGCGACAACAGGCGGCGGCCGCGCTGCCCGGCCCTCTCGTCGGGCTCGGCGGCGGCCTCGTACTGGTCGGCCACATCCCAGTCGGCCTCATCCCACTGTTGGCCCTGGGTGTCCGTTTGCAGATGGGGCCGGTGGGGTGATGTCTGTCTTGCCATTGCCTCTCGGTGCCGGCCCCTCGTGTCCGAAACATTTCGTGCCAATCTGGCCTCGGCCAGGTTGGTCGCCGGTGTAGCCCCGCCCGTTCACGCAGCGCGCGTGCTCACTGCCGGCAGGGCCCGATCCCCCAATGATCCCGTCACGCTTCGGCGGGAGCTGTCAACACGCCTGCCGGCGGTAAGCCGGCGGCGCGGACGACGCGCGAAATCCCCGTCACCATACCCCACCGCCGTCAGGTTTGCCCACCTGCTCGCGCCAGCGGACCGGCGCCGCTCCACCGCCGGACGAAATTTTTGGTGGAGCGTCTGATCCGGACGGTACGAGAGTCGTCATTGCACTGTGCTCGACTGCGCTGGTGCTCACGCCTGCTGGTAGCCATGATCTTCCCTTCATCGCAAGAGGCGTGATCCCCTGCGCACCGCGAAGCACGGATGCCAGATCGATCCCGGGACACCGGACAAGAACCGAGATACTTTCATTTTTGAGCCGCCGAAAGCGACGAAAGGAAGGCGTATGTCAAAGGAATCACAAAAGAAATCCTCCAACCCGGCGTCCTACGGGGCGATTGACGGGAACCGGCTCGCCACCGCGGCCAAGAAGGCGACCAAGAAGACGGCCAAACCGGCATTGACGAAAGCCGCCAAGACGACCTCCGCCAAGACCGCGACGACCAAAGCCGCGACGACCAAAGCCGCGCCCACCAAAACCGGGGCGGCGAAGGCCAAGCCCGCGACGCCGGCTGCGGCCGGAACGGGCCTCGCCGAGGGCGCCAAGGCGCCCGCCTTCAAGCTGCCGCGCGATGGCGGCGGAACCGTTTCGCTGGCCGACTATGCCGGCCGGAAGCTCGTGCTGTTCTTCTATCCCAAGGCCAATACGCCCGGCTGCACCAAGGAGGCGATCGACTTCACCCGCCTGTCGAAGGACTTCGCCACCGCCGGCGCCGCCGTGCTCGGCGTCTCCGCCGATTCGGTCAAGGCACAGGACAATTTCCGCGACAAGCACGATCTCGCCGTGCCCCTGATCTCGGACGAGACGCACGAGATGCTGGAGGCCTACGGCGCCTGGGGCGAGAAGTCGCTCTATGGCCGCAAGTTTCTCGGCATCATCCGAAGCACCATCCTGATCGGCGCCGACGGCCGCGTCGCCAAGGTGTGGCGCAACGTCAAGGTCGACGGCCACGCCGATGCGGTGCTGGCGGCGACGCGCGCGCTCTGAGAATGCGCCTGACGGCGTTGGCGGAAAATTAACCATGCAGGGGTCAAATCGCTCCCGTAAATGACGCCGCTGGAATGACGATCTCCGGCCGGCGCGGGAGTGCCGATGTCGTATCGTTCCGGCCATCACGCCGAATATCCCCAGCACCATCCTCATGATCGCGGGCACGCCCACCACCATCGGCGTGCACCCGTCAGCCATCCGGCGCAGGTCGCGGCCGCATCGCAGAGCGACTACACGCTGGTCCATGCCGGCAAGCAGGTTCGCATCGGCCCCGTGGTGTTCTGGATCGTGGTCGGCACCGTCAGCCTGCTCGGCCTCTGGTCGGCGGCGACCGCGACCTATTTCGCCTTCCGCGACGATGTGCTGACTCGGCTGATCGCGCGCCAGGCCGAGATGCAATACGCCTATGAGGACCGCATCGCCGAGCTGCGCGCCAAGGTCGACCGCGCCACCAGCCGCCAGCTGCTCGACCAGGAACAGTTCGACCAGAAGCTCGACCAGATTCTGAAGCGCCAGACCGCGCTCGAGGGCCGCGCCACCGCGCTGGGTAGCATGCCCGACGTGACCGGCTCGATCCGTCTGCCGGCGCGCGGACCTGCGGCAACCGAGTCGGCGCCGTCCGCGCCAAAACCGTCGCCGATCAGCGACACCGTGATCTTCACCGCGCCGCCGGATCGCGAGGCCCGGCTCGAATCGCGCAGCCCCGTGATGGCGAATGCGCAGCCGAACCCATCGACCAAGCTCGCCGGCGTCGACAGCGTGCTGACGCGGCTGACGCGCTCGCTCGACCAGGTCGAGGCGCGGCAGATCGCGATGCTGTCCTCGGCCGAGGAGACGCTGGAATCGAAGCTGCGGCGGATGCGCGGCGTCATCACCGACCTCGGCCTCGACATGGGTCAGATCGAGGCGGCCGCGCCGAAGGGCGGCATGGGCGGCCCGTTCGTGCCGGTCAAGCTCGGCGCCGAATCTGGTCCGTTCGAGCGTCAGCTCTACCGCATCAGCATCACCCGCGCCCAGGTCGAGAAGATGAACCGCGCGCTGTCGCTGGTACCCTATCGCAAGCCGGTCATCGGCGAGGTCGAGTTCACCTCCGGCTTCGGCGTGCGCTCGGATCCGTTCCTCGGCCGTCCCGCGATGCATACCGGGCTCGACTTCCGTGCTGCCACCGGCGATCCGGTTCGCGTGACCGCGAACGGCAAGGTGGTCAATGCCGGCTGGGCCGGCGGCTATGGCCGCATGGTCGAGGTCGATCACGGCAACGGCCTCTCCACCCGCTACGGCCATCTCTCCGAGATCAACGTCAAGATCGGCCAGCAGGTGAAGATCGGCGACATCATCGGCGAGGTCGGCTCGACCGGCCGCTCGACCGGCCCGCATCTGCACTACGAGACCCGCATCGACGGCGAAGCCGTCGACCCGCAGAAATTCTTGCGCGCGGGGATCAGGTTGAGCGCTGGCTGATCAGCCCGCCACCAGCGCATCCAGAAAGCGCGACAGGTCGTCCCACAGTTCGCCCGGCTCCTCGAGTCCGATGCTGAGCCGCACCAATCCTTCCGCGGCATTCCACGGCCGCACCGTGCGGTCGGCGACCACATCCATCGGCGCGATCAGGCTGTGGGTGCCGCCCCAGGAGGCGCCGATCGCGAACAGGCGGACATGGCCGAGCGCCGGATTAATTCGCGCCGTGAACTCCGGCTTGATCACCAGGCTGAACACCGTGCTCGCGGCCTTGAAGTCGCGCGCGAAGATCTCGTGGCCGGGACAGGACGGCAGCGCCGGATGCAGCACGCGCGCGACCGCCGGCGCGGCCTGCAGGCGCTCGGCGAACTCGCGCGCGACCCGGCCGGAATGCGCCATGCGCACGCCCATCGTCTCGATGCCGCGCAGCGCCAGCGCCGCCTCGTCCGGCGAGACGCCGATGCCGAGCACGCCGAGCACCTCCTTCAGCGCTTTGCGCAGGCCGAGATCCCCAACCGTGATCGAGCCGAGCAGCAGGTCGGAATGACCGCCGACATATTTGGTCAGCGCCTCCACTGCGAAATCGACGCCATGCGCCAGCGGCTTGAACAGCAGCGGGCTCGCCCAGGTGTTGTCGCAACCGGTGAGCACGCCCCGCGCCCGCGCGGCCCGCGCGATCGCCGGCACGTCCTGCACCTCCATCGTGCCCGAGCCCGGCGACTCCAGCCAGACCAGCTTGGTGCTGGCGTCGATGAGATCGGCGATCCCGGCGCCGATCAGCGGATCATAGACGCGATGCGCGATGCCGCGCGAGGCGAGATAATTGGCGCACAGATGCCGCACCGGCGGATAGACGTGATCGGGGATCAGCACGGTGTCGCCGGGCTTGAGCACGGCGAGCATCGTGATCGCGACCGCGGCCTGTCCGGACGGCACCAGCACCGTGCGCTCGCCGCCATGCAGCGCGGTGATCTGCGCTTCCAGCGTCCGTGTCGTCGGCGTGCCGTGCAGGCCATAGGTGTAGCCGTCGAGGCCGCGCGCGGCGCGCCCGGCAAAGTCCTGCGGATCGTCATAGACGATGGTCGAGGCGCGATAGGTGGGAACGGCCAGCGACGTGAAGCCGTCATGCGACACGGCAGGATGCTGAACGCAGCGGGTGAGATCGTGCATGGACACCTCGTGAGACAATGCGTGCAGCCATCGTAACGCAAATGCGCGAGGTCAGGGGGTCGGTTTCGATAACCGAAACTGGGGAGTGACCGATCCAACTGAGAAGAGGCCCGCCGCTTGGCGAAAGGTCATCTTGGGGCACCGTCATTGCGAGGAGCGAAGCGACGAAGCAATCCAGAGTCGCACTCGCAGCCCTGGATTGCTTCGCTTCGCTCGCAATGACGGCTGATCGACCGCCATAACGGACGCCTATTTCAGCGCCTGTGAGACGCGCCGCAGCGCCTCGTCGAGTTCGGGCAACGCGAGCACGCCAAAGCCGAGACGGAATACCCGCGCCTCGTCGCCGAACCACGATCCCGGACCGACGCGAGTCTCGCGCTCGGCCAGCTCGCGATGAAAGCGCGCCACCGCCGCGTCCTCGAACATCTCGCGCCTGAGCCTGATGCAGCACAGCGCGCCCGCATCCGGCCTGATCCATTCGAGCAGGCGGGCATGGGCGGCAACGAAGCCGGCGGTGCGCGCCAGACCCTCGGCAAGATGACGGCGCCGCTCGCCCATGATCCCGTCGAGATTCCGCAGGATCGATCGCGCGATCGCCTCATCGACGACCGAGTTCGATATCGTGGTGTTGAACTTGCCGAGCACGAGCTGTGCGCGCAGCGCCTCGTCCCGCGTGATCACCCATCCGGTGCGGATGCCCGGCGCGCCATGGCATTTCGAGAACGACGCGCAGCTGATGATGCGCCGATCCAGCGCGACGACGCTCGGACGCGGCTCCGCCTCGCCATGCACGGCGTCGCGATAGGTCTCGTCGACCAGCAGGAACGCATCGGGGCAGATCTCGTCCATCGCCGCGAGCACCTCGCGCAGCTCGGCATCGGACAGCGCCACGCCGGACGGATTCTGCGGCGAGGCCAGGCTGACCAGCCGCGTCCGCGCCGTCAGCAACGAGCGCAGGCGGCCGACATCGAGACGATAGCCGTCATCGAAATGCAGCGGCAGGTCGAGAACGCGCAGGCCCACCGACGCAAGCACGTTGCGCGCGTTGGGAAACGCAGGACGTCCGATCACGACCTCCGCGCCGGGCGCGCTGAGAACGAAGGCCGTCAGGAACAGCGCCTGCATGGCGCCGACGGTGGTGATGACGTCGTCAGCGCCGACACCATGTCGCGCGGCGATCAGCTCGCGCAGCTCGAGGTGGCCTTCGGTCGGACCATAGCTCAGCACAACATCCGTCAGCGCGTCGCCGAGCCCGTCCGCGAGCAGCTCGTCAAGCCCAAGATCCGGGCCGATGCTCTCGGCGAGATCGTAGCGGACCGGCTGCGAGGTCAAGCTGATGATGTCGTTGTACGGGAAACGGCTGGGCACGTGCGGCATGGCTGAGCTCCGAGTGATGCGCTCAAGCTACCGCCCGGGGGACTGGGGATGACAGATACAGAGACGCCCGATTGCCACCAGTACAGATTTGCGATTGGATGATCTGTATGGACCAGCGCACCCCGTCTTCGCCGCTCTACGAAGCCCTCGCCGGCCACCTCACGGCGCTGGTCGACGACAACGTCCTGCGTCCGGGCATGCGCGCGCCCTCGGTGCGCGCCTTCGCCGCCCAGCACGGCGTCAGTCTGACCACGGCGGTGCAGGCCTATCGCCTGCTGGAAGATCGCGGCGTGCTCGAAGCCCGGCCGAAATCCGGCTTCTACGTCACGCAGCGGAGCCACCGGCAACGCGCGCTGCCGACCGCGTCGCAGCCGCCGCAGCGCGCCAACCCGGTGGTGGCCGTCTCCAGTCCCGTCTTCAGCGTGCTCGCCTTTGCCGGCGACCCGACCTATGCGCCGCTGGGCTGCGCCCTCCCGAGCGCCGGCCTGCTCGCCGCCGAGCGGCTCGACCGTCATCTCGCCCGCTGCGCCCGCGTCCATGGCCGCCACTACAACATCTACGCCGATCCGCATGGCGATGCCGAGCTGCGCGCGCAGATCTCCGCGCGCGCACTGCGCCTCGGCCACGCCGTGCCGCCCGATGGCGTCCTCATCACCAACGGCTGCACCGAGGCGCTGAACATCGCCTTGAGCGTCACCACCCGGCCGGGCGATGCGGTCGCGATCGAATCCCCGACCTATTTCGGCCTGCTCCAGGTGCTCGAAGCCCGCGGCCTGCGCGCGCTGGAGCTGCCGACCGATCCGACCCGTGGCGTCGACGTCGCCGCGCTCGACAAGGCGCTCGGCGCGCGCCGCGTCGCCGCCTGCCTGCTCGCCTCGAGCTTCAACAATCCGCTGGGCACGCGCACCGACGATGCCAGCAAGGCCGCCATCATCCGCGTGCTCACGCGCCACGGCGTGCCGCTGATCGAGGACGACATCTACGGCGACATCAGCTTCGGCGACGACCGGCCGCGCCCATTCGCCGCGATCGCCCCGAAGGCCGACATCATCCTGTGCAGCTCGTTCTCGAAGACCATCGCGCCGGGCTATCGCATCGGCTGGCTCGCCTCCAACCGCCGCCACGATCAGATCCTTGCCGCGAAGTTCGCGCTGTCGCTGAGCGGCGCGGCCTTGCCGCAGAAGGCGATGGCGGATTTCCTCGGCTCCGGCGGCTACGACGCCCATCTGCGGCGCATCCGCAAGGTGTTCGCCGCCAACATGGACCGCATGCGCCGCACTGTCGACCGCAGCTTCCCCAAGGAGACGCGGATGACCGACCCCAGAGGCGGCTTCGTGCTCTGGCTGGAGCTGCCCGCGGATTTCAATTCCGACGCACTTTATCACCACGCCATCCGCGAACGCATCTGCTTCGTGCCCGGCAGCCTGTTCACGGCGACATCAGATTATCGCAACTGCCTGCGGCTGAGCTGCAGCCACGACTGGGACGCACGCATCGAGCGCAGCGTCGAACGGCTGGGGGAGCTGGCTCATGAGCCGCTCGCCTAGACACCGTTTCCTGAGAGCCGGCAATTGATGGGCGGTGGAAGTCTGGCCGTCTCCACCCTCGCCATGCTCCGCGAAAGCGGAGCATCCAGTATTCCGCGGCAGAAGATGCGAACCGCGACGTCTCGGCGTACTGGATCGTCCGCCTTCGCGGACGATGACAGCGATGGTTCAATCATGGATCTGCGCGAGCGGTCAGTTCAGCCCCGCCTAGCGCTTGGCCGGCAGCACGAACACTTGGCCGGGATAGATCAGATCGGGCCGGCGGATCTGCTCGCGGTTGGCACGGTAGATGACCGCATAGCGCGTGCCCTCGCCGAGCAGGCGCCGGCTGATGTGCCACAGACTGTCGCCGCGCGACACGGTGATCGTCCTGGCGCCACCGCCGCGGGCGGGTGATGCCGCCATGTCCTTGAGGTCGGCCGGCGATGCCGCCGCAAGCTGCGTGCGCGCGCCTGGAGCGCTTGCGCTCGCGGGAGCGGCTGCGCTCCCCTGGCCGGCGGCCGCGGGCAGCGAGGCCGTGGTCAGCGTCTCCGGTACATTCAAAGGCACTTCCGCGCGGGCCTGAACCGTGCCCGACTTGGCATCCACCTCGTCGAGCCGCAACCGGTCCTTGCTGCCCCAGGCGGCGTCCTTGATGGTCGCCGCGAGACGACCGTCAGCACCGGCAATGGCCGAGCTGACCAGGCGATCGTTGAGATAGAGCCGCACCGTCGCGCCGGGCCGGGCCCGTCCACTGACGCGCAGATTTCCGTTCGGCTCGAAGTCCACGGCCTCTATCGCCACGGCCTGAGGCGTCGCCCCCTCAGGCTTCGACAGCACGCGGGTCGGCTGGTCCGGCGCGATCAACGCGACCGTAGGCGGTTGCTTTCGGGCGTCGACCACGACGGCCACGCTCTGCTTGGATGACACCTCGCGGCCGTCGAGCTGCCGTGACCGCAGGGTCAGGTCGAACGCTCCAGCCGGCAAGGGAGGCGGAACCATGGAGAATTGTCCCGATCGATCGGCAACCGTTTGCGCATGCGGCTCGCCGTTGCGCAGCAGTTCGACGGTCGCGCCGGGCGCGGCCCGGCCTGCGACCACGGTCTCCCCCGAGGGCTCCACGCTGACCACGTCGAACGACGGCTCGTCGCTGTCGAGAGCGGCTGGCGCGACCGGCGCCAACAGCGCTGCCAGACCGCTAGCCTGTTGCCGGGCAGTCGCCAGCGCGGCCGCAGCTTGCTTCGCGCCGCCCGGCTCTGCCGGCTCCTGCTCCACCACCGCGCGGCCCGGAGCCGCTGGGGCAGACGCCGCTCGCGGTGCTGCAGCATCCGTCGGGCTTGCGGCCGACGGCTCACGCTGGAAGATCGAAAGGTGGAGATCGATACCAGGCGCCAGCACGATCGCGGCAGCGCCCGCCGCGAGCGCGGCCACGAAACCGCCTGCCCAAAACACGCCTCGGCTGATTCCGGTGCTCATGCGTAGCTCCGTCCTGTTCGCGGCGAACACGGAGACGACGGCTCCGCCAGCAGGATGCTCGGTTCGCTCTTAGCACCATGTTCGCCGAAACGCCATCATTCGGCTGAACGGGCCCATGCTCGGCATCATCCCTTTAGCCGAATACCCCCACGCTATTTTTGTTGTTTCTTTTTTCCAGAAATCATGTATGATCTCCCCATCCCGCCTCGTTGCGAGGGGCGTACGCGTCGTCACGGACGTTGGGGCGGGCTGCGGTGGACGTGGGCTGCGATGCACGACGGGCATGGCCGCTCGCGGACGACGAAGTCGCGTGGTCCTGGCGCCCCGATGCTGGCGCTAAGTTCGTGCCGGTGCCGATAGAGTCACGGCGCGGATGACGGGGGCAAGAAAGCCCGGTCCCCGGGGAGATCGCGTATAAGTTGTTAAAGCCATTGCGCAGGGAATGCCGGCTACGGCTTTGCCTGTGGTACCTGCCGCCTGCATTTTTTTCGCAGGCGGGCCATGGGTGAGGCCTTCACCCGGCATTCCCTGCGCCCTCGTTTCGAGGGCTCGCTGCCCAAAGCTCGGACGCTTATGCGTCACGAGGCATTTCGCATGCGGTATCAATTGCTGGTTGTTTGAGGCGGTGCCCAGCTCCCGCCCCACTGCAATGCACAACGCGTAGTCCTACGGTGCCCATCTTTTACGCAACCTTTAACGGATTGGGGCCTCTTGTTAGTTCCAAGGTTGGCATTCCGACACCGAATACGACTGGGCAGCTGGAGTTCATATCCGTGCGCAAGAATCTACCCGTCACGTCCAACGAATACCCGATCACCGACGAGACGCTGATCGTCTCGCGCACCGATCTCAAGGGCAAGCTGACCTATTTCAACGACCAGTTCGTCGACGCCGCGGGCTTTACGCCGGACGAGCTGACGGGCCAGCCGCACAACATCATCCGTCATCCCGACATGCCGGAGGCCGCATTCGCCAACCTCTGGGACACGCTGAAGCAAGGCAAGCCGTGGGCCGGCGCCGTCAAGAACCGCCGCAAGAACGGTGACTTCTACTGGGTGCAGGCGACCGCGTCGGCGATCCGCGAGAATGGCGAGATCACGGGCTACACCTCCATCCGCACCAAGCTGCCGGCCGAGCAGCGCGCCGAGGCCGAGAAGGTCTACGGGCTGCTGAATCAGAACAAGGCGCAGGGCTACGCGATCAGCGCGGGCGTCATCCGCCGCCGCTCGGTGTTCGACCGCCTGTCGCTGTTCACGGGTACACTCAGGGCGCGCCTGACGACCTTGGCCGCGGTGCTGGGCGTATTCATGCTGATCATCGGCGCGGCCGGCCTGCTATCGACCCGCTCCACCAACGTCGCCATGAAGTCGCTGTACGAGGATCGCACGATTCCACTGGCGCAATTGCTCGAGATCAACGATCGCACCTTGCAGAACATGTCGTCGCAACAGTCCGCGGCGGCGAACGGCAAGGCCGGAAAACCGATCGACGGCATCAGGGCGCTGGTGGACGGAAACAGCGCCAGGATCACCAAGGTGTGGGCCGACTACATGGCGAGCTACCTGACGCCGGAGGAGAAGATCGTCGCCGATGCCTTCGCGATCAGGCGCAAGGCCTATCTGGAGGAAGGCATCAGGCCAGGATTGGCTCTGCTCGAGCAGGGCAAGTTCGACGAGGCGAGCCAGCATATCGCCACCAAGGGGCATGATCTGTTCGAGGCCGCCAAGCACGAGCTCGACAAGCTCGTTCAGATCCAGGTGAAGGAAGGCAAGACGCTCTACGAGGAGGCCGAGAGACAATATCTGGTGGTGCTCGCGATCATTTCTGTGATGATCCTGGCGGGTATCGGAATCGGCGCTACGTTCAGCCTGCAGAGCATCCGCGCGGTGCTGCGGCCGCTCAAGGTGCTCAACGACGCGATGCAGAACATCAGCCAGGGCAAGCTCGACAACCGCATCCCGGTGGAGCGCGACGACGAGCTCGGCGAGGCGCTGCGCAACCTGCAGACCGTGCAGGCGATCGTCCGCTTCAACAGCGAGGAAGTGAAGGCTGTGCAGCGCTCGGCCGAGGTCAAGCGCAAGGCCGGAATGAACAAGCTCGCCAGCGAATTCGAAAGCGCGATCGGCGGCATCGTGCAGACGGTATCTTCGGCGTCGTCACAGCTCGAGACGTCCGCCGGCACGCTGACCTCGAACGCGACGCGCTCGCAGGAGCTCGCCACTACCGTGGCCGCCGCGTCCGAGCAGGCCGCGACGAACGTGCAGTCGGTCGCCTCGGCCACCGAGGAACTGACTTCGTCGGTGACCGAGATCAGCCGCCAGGTGCAGGAATCGGCGCGCATCGCCAACGGCGCCGTCGATCAGGCGCGCACCACCAACGACCGCGTCAACGAGCTCTCGAAGGCAGCTGCGAGGATCGGCGACGTGGTCGAGCTGATCAACACCATCGCCGGCCAGACCAACCTGCTGGCGCTGAACGCCACCATCGAGGCGGCGCGCGCCGGCGATGCCGGCCGCGGCTTCGCCGTAGTCGCGTCCGAGGTCAAGGCGCTCGCCGAGCAGACCTCGAAGGCCACCGGTGAGATCGCCCAGCAGATCTCGGGCATCCAGGCGGCGACGCAGGAATCGGTGTCGGCGATCCGGGAGATCAGCACGACGATCGAGCGGCTGTCGGAAATCTCCTCGACCATCGCCGCCGCCGTCGAGCAGCAGGGCGCGGCGACGCAGGAGATCTCGCGCAACATCCAGGAGGCGTCGCGCGGCACCACCGAGGTCAATACCAACATCGTCGACGTCCAGCGCGGCGCCTCGCAGACCGGCTCTGCTTCGGGCAACGTGCTGTCGGCGGCACAGTCGCTGTCGCAGGAGAGCGACCGGCTGCGGCAGGAGGTCAACAAATTCCTCAGCAACGTGCGGGCGGCCTGAGCCGCCCCGCGCTCACCGCCCGGTCAGCCGGATCGGGCGGCCCTGACTGATGAAGGCGTAATGGCCGGCGCCGATGCCGCCGACCATCAGCGCCTCGACGACGGGCTCGGCGATCTCACCGGTCGCGGCCCAGTCGATGACGAAATTGGCGCCCGTGCCACCGCGGGTGTCCTTGATGGGCACGAAGACCTCGACGGTCGCGAACGGCCTCAAGGCGACGGGCTCGCGCAGATGCGCCTCCACCAGCGTGCCGGCCGTATCGTAATAGTTGATGCGCCGGACGATCAGCGGCCGCTGCTCGGAGGCGTTGTGGATGCTCAGCGTCACCGAGAAATCGGCCTGGACCCGGCCCGGGGTCATCGCGACGCTGGAATAGACGGGGACATAGACGGCGCCCGTGACCGTGACGGGCTCCGCCGGAACTGGCGTCAGCGAGCTCGCGAAAGCGGCGGTCACGTCGTCCGCGGCCTGCGCCGCGCCGACCGCAGCAGCTGCGATGAGCAGCAGCGCGAATGCGCCGGTCCGGATGTGACAGATTGCGGGTTTCCTTGCGCGGCGGCACGACATAAGTTGCCGCCCCGGGGGTTGCTTCATGCATGAACTGATCGGCGACATCACGCTCTGCATCCTGTTTGCGTGGGTGCTTGGACTGGCAGCGCATAAATGGCGCCAGCCCTCGATTCTCGCTTATCTGGTCGCGGGCTTCGCCATTGGCCCCTTCGGCACCGGCTGGGTCAAGTCCCAGGAGTCGATTTCCGTGATCTCGGAGCTCGGCCTGATCTTCATGCTGTTCATGATCGGGCTCGAGATCGACCTCAAGAAGATCATCCGCGCCGGCCCGGTGATTCTCATCGCGGGCGGCGTCCAGCTGCTCGGCGGCGCCGCGCTCGGCATCCTGTTCTTCGTCGCGATCGGCATGCGGATGGGCGCCGAGAGCTACGACGCACTCTATCTCTGCGTCGCCTGCGCGCTGTCCTCGACCGTCATCATCGTCAAGGTGCTGTACGAGAAGCGCGAGCTCGACACCCTTCCCGGCCGCATCACGCTCGGCGTGCTCGTGCTGCAGGACGTGTTCGCGATCCTGTTCCTGGCGGTACAGCCGAGCCTCGACGACCTCCATGTCAGCGTGATCCTGCTGTCGTTCGCCCGCGCCGGCACGCTGGTCGCGATCGCCCTGCTCCTCAGCCGCTACGTCTTGCCGCCGGTGTTCCATCGCATCGCGCGTACCCCGGAGCTGATCCTGCTCGGCGCGCTGGCCTGGTGCTTCCTGATCGGCGAGATCGCAGAAAGGCTGCACCTGTCACGCGAGATGGGCTCGCTGGTCGCGGGCGTCTCGCTATCGACCTTCCCCTATGCGCTCGACGTCACCGCCAAGGTCACGACGTTGCGCGATTTCTTCATCACGCTGTTCTTCGTCGCGCTCGGCATGACCATCCCGATCCCGACGATGTCCGTTGTCGGGCTGGCGCTGGTGATCGCGCTGTTCACGGTGGCGAGCCGGCTGCTCACCACGTTCACGCCGCTGTACATGATGCGGCAGGGCCTGCGCGCCAGCCTGCTGCCGGCGCTCAACCTGGCCCAGATCAGCGAATTCTCGCTGGTGGTGATCCAGACCGGAGCCGCCGCCGGTCACCTCAAGAACGGCACGTCGAGCGCGGCGTCCTTTGCCTTCGTGCTGCTCGCGGTGCTCTCGACCTTCGTCATCGTCCGCTCCGATCCGATCGCGCGGCGAAGCATCCCGCTGCTCAAGCGGATCGGTCTGCGCGACCTCGATGCAAGCAAGGATGGCGAGGCCGGCCACGAGGGCGGACACGGCGCCGGGCGTCCGATCGTGCTGCTCGGATTCTTCCGCACCGCCAGCGCCCTCCTCAGCGAAATCGAGCGCAGCCAGCCGGCGCTGCTGGAGCAGATCGGCGTGGTCGATTTCAATCCGGTGGTGTTTCGCACCCTGTCCGATCGCGGCATCCAGGTGACTTATGGCGACATCAGCAATGTCGACACGCTGGTTCATGCGGGGGTCGGCCAGGCCGAGCTGATCATCCTGAGCATCCCGGATTCGCTGCTCAAGGGCGCCAACAACGAGAAGCTGGTGCGGCACGTCCGCAGCATCAATGCCACGGCCAAGATCGTCGCCACCGCCGACCTGCTCGCGGACGTCAATGATCTCTACGACGCCGGCGCCGACTATGTGACGGTGCCGAGGCTCAGCGATGCGCAGGTTCTGCTCAACCTGATCCAGGACGCCAGCGCCGGGCTGTTGTCGGAGCGCCGCAACGAGGCCGAGGCCATGCTCGCCGATCGCCGCGAGGTGCTGCCATGAGGCCGGCGCGCATCCATCTTCCACAGAATCTCCGATCCCGCTGGACTTGAAGCATGGCAAACACGAACGTTCACGTCGTCGATCACCCGCTGGTCCAGCACAAGCTCTCGCTGATGCGCGAGCGTGACCGCTCGACCAAGGGCTTCCGTGAGCTGTTGAACGAGATCGGCATGCTGCTGGCCTACGAGGTCACGCGCGACCTGCCGCTCGAGCTGGTCGACATCGAAACGCCGATCGCGCCGATGAAGGCGCCGAAGATCGCCGGCAAGAAGCTGACGCTTGCGCCGATCCTGCGCGCCGGCGTCGGCTTCCTCGACGGCATGCTGGCGCTGATGCCGTCCGCGCGCATCGCCCATATCGGCCTGTACCGTGACCCGAAGACGCTGCAGGCCGTCGAGTACTATTTCAAGGCGCCGCAGGACCTGACCGACCGCACCGTGATCCTGATGGACCCGATGCTGGCGACCGGCAATTCGGCCTGCGCGGCGGCCGAGCTGCTGAAGGCGCGCGGCGCCCGCGACATCCGCTTCGTCTGCCTGCTGGCGGCACCTGAGGGCATCGCGCAATTCGAGAAGGAGCATCCGGACATTCCGATCTGGACCGCCGCGATCGACGAGAAGCTGAACGACCACGCCTACATCGTGCCCGGTCTCGGCGATGCTGGCGATCGGATGTTCGGCACGAAGTGATCGTGCGCGAGCGGTTCAGCAGGACGGTCGCGGCGAAGGACGAATGACGCTGAAGATGCGACCATCGATCACCAGCAGCGCACTCCCGATCACCAGCGCACCGCCGATCTCCCGCAACGAGATGCTTTCGCCGAGCACCAGCGACCCGAGCAGGATGGTCGTCAACGGGATCAACAACGTCACCAGCGTCACGTTGGTTGCACCGGAGCGGCGCAGGATTTGGAAGAACACGATATAGGCGAAGGCCGTCGACAGCACCGCAAGCCCGATGACCGCGAGCCAGGTCTGCAGTCCGGGAATTGGAAGACGCCATGGCTGGTCGACGACAGCGGCGATGGCCAGCATCATCACGCTGGAAGCCGAGAGCTGGAAGGTGGCGGTCGCAAGCGGCGGCGAATGGGCGAGATGGCGGCGCACCAGCAGCGCGGCGATACCGTAGCTGAGGGACGCGCCGAGACCGAACAGAATGCCGTAGCCGCCTCCCGAGCCGTCGAGCCCCGGCCCACCTCGCAGGATCACGACGCCGATGAAGCCTACAACCAGACCCGCTGCCCGCCGGGCCGACAGCCTTTCCTCTCCCGCGGCTGCCATCACCACGATCGTGAACAGCGGCGTCGTCGCATTGAGGACGGCGGCAAGGCCCGAGGTGATGAACGTCTGGCCGATCACGATCAGGCAGAACGGCACGACATTGTTGAACAGCGCCACGGCAAAGAACGGTCGCCAGCCGGCAAACCCCTTGGGAAAGCCGAGCCCGCGCAGTCGCAACAGCGGCAGCAGGATCGCGGCCGCCAACACGATGCGCAGCAGCACCAGCGTCAGCGGCGGCAATTCCTTCAAGGCAAGGCCGTTGAAGATGAAAGATCCGCTCCAGAGCAGCGACAGCAGCCCAAGCAGCGACCAATCCCGCGTGTCCATCCTGTCGTTCGGGGATGTCATCACCGCAAACCGCTGTTCAATGTCCGCGTGAACGTTGCAGATGAAGCGGAGCAAGGTCCACCCGCTTTCCGTCGGCGCAGACGTCGCGCTCTACCACGTATCTCTTGGCCGCGAGACCAGCTCGATCATGCGGCCTTCGTCCTCATCCGGCATCGCCGCCTTCGCCCGCGCATAGGCATCGACGGCTGCCTGGGCCATGATGGGACGCTCACCAAGCAGCTCCTCGGCGAGCTGCAGCGCATAGGCTGCATCCTTGTGACGGAGCGCCGCCGTGAAGCTGGCATCGGCAAAGTTGCGCGCGATCATGCGCGGCGCGTGGCGCAGAACCTGCGGGCTCGCCGCGACGCCGCCCTGGATCGCCTCCAGCACGAGCCCCATGTCGAGGCCGGCCTGCTCGGCGATCGCAAGGCCTTCGGCGAGACCTGCGATCTGCATCGCGCCAAGCAGGTTGTTGATCAGCTTGTAGACTGTCCCGGCGCCCACGGGCCCGAAATGGCGAATGGTCGAGCCGATCGGCGCCAGATACGGCCGCGCGCGGTCGAGATCGGCGGCGTCGGCGCCGACCAGCAAGGTCAGCTTGCCGCTCGCGGCCGCGTCGGGCAGCCCGGTCACCGGGCAGTCGAGATAGGTCACGCCGCGCGCATCCAGCTCGCGCGACAGGCGCAACGCATGGTCGCGCGAGACGGTCGAGCATTCGATCGCGATCGTGCCGACCCGCATGGTGGCCGCGGCGCCATCCGGCCCGAGCCACACCGCGCGCGAGGCGTCGTCATCAGCCACCATCGTAACGACCGCATCGGCATCGATTGCCGCATCAGCTGGCGAGGTCGACCAGCGCGCGCCGCGCGCGATCAGATCCTCCGCCTTCGCCCGGCTGCGATTCCAGACTGCGACGGAATAGCCTGCGTCGAGATAACGACCGGCCATGCCATGGCCCATGCGCCCGAGCCCGATGAAGGCAACGCGCACCACGCTCAATCGACGTCCTCGATCGCAGCGCCTGGCGTCGTGCCGAACGCGCGCTGCGCCAGGGTCGCTGCCATGAACTCGTCGAGATCGCCGTCGAGCACGCCGGCGGTGTCGGACGTCTGCACGCCGGTGCGCAGATCCTTCACCATCTGATACGGCTGCAGCACGTAGGAACGGATCTGGTGACCCCAGCCGATCTCGGTCTTGGCTGCCTGATCGGCTGCCGCCTTCTCCTCGCGCTTCTTGAGCTCGATCTCGTAGAGCCGCGCGCGCAGCATGTCCCAGGCCTGAGCGCGGTTCTTGTGCTGTGAGCGACCGGCCTGACAGACCACGGCAACGCCGGTCGGGATGTGCGTCAGCCGCACCGCCGATTCGGTCTTGTTGACGTGCTGGCCGCCGGCGCCGCCCGACCGCATCGTGTCGACCCGGACATCGGACTCCTTGATGTCGATCTTGATGCTGTCGTCGATGACCGGGAAGATCTGCACCGAAGAGAACGAGGTGTGCCGCCGCGCATTCGAATCGAACGGCGAGATTCGGACCAGGCGATGCACGCCGGCTTCCGTCTTCAGCCAGCCATAGGCGTTATGGCCGGAGATCTGGATGGTCGCGGACTTGATGCCGGCTTCTTCACCCAGCGATTCTTCGAGATACTCGACCTTGAAGCCGTGGGTCTCGGCCCAGCGCGTGTACATGCGCAGCAGCATCTGCGCCCAGTCCTGGCTCTCGGTGCCGCCAGCGCCGGCATGGACCTCGAGATAGGTGTCGAACTTGTCGGCCTCGCCGGACAGCAGCGCCTCGAGCTCGCGCCGCGCGACCTCCCTCTTCAGCTCCTTGAGCGCATTCTCGGCTTCAGTGACGACCCCCGGATCGTTCTCGGCCTCGCCGAGCTCGATCATCTCGATGTTGTCGCTGAGCTCACGCTCGACCTTGCCAATGCCTGTCAGCGAATCCTCCAGCGAGGTCCGCTCCTGCATCAGCCGCTGAGCTTTTTGGGGGTCGTTCCAGAGATTGGGATCTTCGGCGAGCTTGTTCAGCTCAGCGAGCCTTGCCGTCGATGTCTCGACGTCAAAGATGCCTCCTCAGCAGCCCGACCGACTGCTTGATCTCTTCTACGATTTTCTCGATTTCGGCGCGCATGTCGCTCTCTTCAGGCCACGGCTCGAAGCGCCGCGGCATCATCTCTCACTGGGGGATGTAACGGCGCTCGGCGCAAAGCGCAATCGCTCTGCACCGCACCAGCACTGTTTCGCCGGCCTAGTAGAGGCTCCCGGTACCCGGACGGATGATGAAGCTGCCCGCATCAAGCTGGCCGCCGCCCTGCGACGGCATCACACGTCCATCGGCGTCGGCGACACCGATGACCGAGTAGTTGTCCGGCGGCGCCGTACCAGGCTTGAACGCCTCCATGATGGTACGGCCGCCGTCGCCCGGGCTCGCCCGCATGCCGGTCTTGGCGTCGACACGCACCAGCTTGATGCCGGCCGGGATCTTGAAGGGCGTGGCCGGCTTGTCGGCCAGCGCGAGCTTCATGAAATCTTTTGCGATCGGCGCGGCCAGATGACCGCCGGTCGCAGCATTACCCTTACCGAGCGGCCGCGGCTTGTCGTAACCCATGTAGATCGCGACGGCGAGGTCCGGCGAGAAGCCGACGAACCATGCGTCCTTGGCCTCGTTGGTGGTGCCGGTCTTGCCGGCGATCGGCTTGCCGACCTCCCTGAGCACGGTTGCGGTACCCGCCTGCACCACACCCTCGAGCATCGAGGTGATCTGATAGGCGGTCATCGAATCCAGCACCTGCTCGCGGCGGTCGACCAGTTGCGGCTCGCTCTGGTTCTTCCAGCCGTCCGGCGCGTCGCAGCCGCGGCACTCGCGGGCATCATGCTTGAAGATGGTGTGGCCGTAGCGATCCTGGATCCGGTCGATCAACGTCGGCTTCACCCGGCGGCCGCCATTGGCCATCATCGAATAGGCCGTGACCATGCGCATGGCCGTGGTTTCGCCCGCACCGAGTGCGTAGGACAGGTAATTCGGCAGTTCGTCATAGACTCCGAACCGTTTGGCATACTCGGAAATCAGCGGCATGCCGACGTCCTGCGCGAGACGCACGGTCACCGTGTTCAGCGACAGGCGCAGCGCGTTGCGCAAGGTCGTGGGCCCGAGATACTTGCCGTTGGTAAAGTTTTCGGGGCGCCAGACCTGGCCACCCTGCCCCTGGTCGATCTCGATCGGTGCGTCGACGACCTGGGTCGACGGCGTATAGCCGTTGTCGAGCGCTGACGAATAGACGATCGGCTTAAATGACGATCCGGGCTGCCGGTAGGCCTGCGTTGCGCGGTTGAACTGGCTCTGGTCGAAGGAGAAGCCGCCGACCATCGCGAGCACACGGCCCGTATTCGGATCCATGGCGACCATCGCGCCGGACACTTCGGGCAGTTGCTCGAGGCGATACTGGCCTTCGACCGGATTGCCTTCCTTGTACAGCGGATCCGCATAGATCACGTCGCCCGGCTGCAGCACCTGGGCGACCGACGTCGGCACCTTGCCACGGCCATTGGCCGTCGCAGCCCGCGCCCATTTCACGCCGTCGAGCGTGATCAGGCCAGTCTGGCGCTCCTTGCTGACGGCGCCGCCGAGCTCGCGCGGCGGCTGGAAGCCGATGCGGGCAGACTGATCGCTGGTCTCGAGTACCACGGCCATCCGCCACGGTGAGATGTCCGAGAGCGATTTGATGTCCGCGAGCTTCACGCCCCAGTCGCCCGAAGTATCGAGCTTGGAGACAGGCCCGCGATAGCCCTGCTCCTGGTCGTACCTCACGAGTCCGGCGACCATGGCCTTGCGCGCCATGACCTGGATCTTCGGATCGAGCGTCGTCCGGACGGACAGGCCGCCCTCGTAGAGCTTCTTCTCGCCATAACGCTCGAAGATGTCACGGCGCACTTCCTCGGCGAAATATTCACCTGCAAAGATGTGGGCGCCGGTGTTGCGGCTCGCGATCGTCAGCGGGTCCTTGCGCGCCTTGTCGGCGTCGGCCTGCTTGATCCAGCCGTTCTCAAGCAGACGATCGACGACGTAGTTGCGGCGCTCGATGGCGCGGTCGCGATTCCGGATCGGATGCAGGCTGCCCGGCATCTTCGGCAGAGCCGCCAGATAGGCGGCCTCGGCCACCGTCAGCTCGTTGACCGACTTGTCGAAATAGACCAGCGACGCCGCGGCGATGCCGTAGGCGCCGGAGCCGAGATAGATCTCGTTGAGATAGAGCTCGAGAATCTTGTCCTTCGAGTAGGTGCGCTCGATGCGCATCGCCAGCAGCGCTTCCTTGATCTTGCGGGCGAACGACACCTCGTTGGTCAGCAGGAAGTTCTTGGCGACCTGCTGCGTGATCGTCGAGGCACCCTGCGGGCGGCGATTCGAGCCGAAGTTCTGGGCGTAGACCACGGCAGCGCGCGCCATGCCGGTGAAGTCGATGCCGCCATGCTCGTAGAAGTTCTTGTCCTCGGCGGCGAGGAAGGCGTTGATGACGAGCTTGGGAACCGCCTGGATCGGCAGGTACAGCCGACGCTCCCGGGCATATTCACCGACCAGCGAGCCGTCGGCCGCGTGCACGCGCGTCATCACCGGCGGCTCATAATCCTGCAGCTGGGAGTAATCAGGCAGGTCCTTGGAAAAATGCCAGATCAGGCCGGCCGCTGCTGCCACACCGACCAGGAACAAGACGGTACCGGCCGCGAACAGGAAGCCCAAAAACCGCACCAGAAAGCGCATCGGCGAATATCCGTTCCAACTCTTGTTTCGTCTCTCGGCTCGGACGCGGCGCACCCACGGGCGCTACCGCCAAAAATCACACGGTCGGCTGCAATGCCGCGTGACCCATGCCAGAGAAACGCACGGTCAAGCCTATCAGCGGTCAAGCCTATCACAAGTCTGCCGAGAAGGAATCTTCACTGATTCCGGGTGCCTCGCAGCACGTTTATAGGGATGTTGCTGTGGCCAAACTAGGGCTTTGCGCGTACCGGCCCCGGCTTGTCCGGCCTGTCGGGGCCCGCATTGGCGATGCGCTTGGTCAGAAAGGCATCGATCGCCCGCGCCATTGCGTCCGCCGTGCGCGACCGCCATGCGTCGGAGACCAAGTTTCCCATATCGCCCTTATTGGAGACATAGCCGAGTTCGACCAGCACGGATGGCACGTCGGGCGCCTTGAGCACGCGGAAACCAGCCGATTTGAGCGGGCGCTTGTGCATATGCACCGCCGTCTTCATGTCGTTCATCAGCAGACGGGCGAACCGGTTGGAAAACGTCCGCGTTTCCCGGCGGGCCAGATCGATCAGGATGTCGGCCACGTCAGCCGGCTCCTCCGTCAGATTGACCCCGCCGATCTGGTCGGCGCGGTTCTCGGCCTCGGCCAGCCGTTCCGCCTCGACGTCGGACGCCTTGTCGGACAGCGTGTAGATGGTCGCGCCCTGCGCAGTGCCCTCACCTCGCGGCAGCGCATCGGCGTGGATGGAGACGAACAGCGCCGCCGACTGCTTCTGGGCGATGCGGACCCGGTCTCCGAGCGGGATGAAGGTGTCGTCGTCGCGGGTCATGACCACGCGGAACTTGCCCGACCGTTCCAGCCGGTCGCGCAGCGCCTGGCCGAAGGCGAGCACCAGATTCTTCTCCGGCACCTCCCCGCCCTGTGTGCCGTAGTCGACGCCACCATGACCGGGGTCGATCACGATCACGGGCCGGGTGTCCGGCGGGCCATCCGTCGGAGGGGGGGCGATGGCAACCGTGGTCGGCGGCGGCCGGACTGCCGGCGGCGCAGGGTTTCCTGCGACAGCGACCGACGCCGTCGCCGAACTCGAATCGGCAGGCCTGGCGGCAAGACGACTGTCGCTGCCGATGGCGCGGGCGAAGGTCGCCTCGTCGACCTCCTCCAGTTCGAGCACCAGCCGCGGCGGCTGACCGTTGGCGGCATCAAGCACCGTGGAGTTGGCGATTCGGGCCGGGCCGGTGAGATCGAACACGATGCGGGACCCACCGGGCATCACCATCCCATAGCGGAACGCCTTCACCAAACCCCGGCCGCTGGTCCCGGCTCCGGTGGGCAGATGAAAGCTGACCTGGGGCAGGTCGACGACGACGCGATAGGGTTCGCTGAGCAGGAAGGCTCGAAACGGCACCGTCCGGTCGAGATCGAGCACGAATCGGGTCTGTCGGGAATCGCCGGCGACCCGCGCATCGGTGGCGATCGGGAACCCTGGCCCGACCACGGCAGGCGGCACCTGGCCGACCGGCCCGCTCTGGGCGCGGGCCGGAATGACGGCCGCACATAACATTTGCGTGACGCACAGCGACGCGCATCCCAGCAAAGAAAGGTAATTCGCCCGGCCAGCTGCCAAATCGATGCCTCCGCGGGATGGTCTTACCGCAACCAATCCCAGGGGTTAACCGCCAAATTTTGTCATTTTCGTTAAAGGCCACCGATTGTTGCGGTTCCGCGACGCTTCGCTTGCGCGACCTGACCATTCCTCGTATGTACGAAGGGCTGAAGGCTAATCCTTACTGCCGGTTGTGTCGCGTTCAACCTCCCGGTGAAACGCCGGAAGCTTCGTGATCGGGGTGCTCGGTATCGGGTCCTCGATCGTGGCGGAGATTCCAGCGCCTTTCCGACGCTCCACCAAAGCCTGCGCGATCCCGCGCGGCCGCAACGGAGAGCCGGTCACGAGCCGAGTGGCGCCTGTCAGGCGCCTCCTCGCAGAGACCGCCCGGGCACCAGGTCAGACACGGTATAGCCTGATACCGCACCCGTGACAGGGTGGGTATTCGATCCAGGCAAGCGTTTCGGCGCAATCTGGCCTTCGGCAACAGAGCAAGGCGGCACCCGCTGCCGCCCACGTATTCCAGACGGGCCGACGCTTGATGCGCCAGACTGAGTTGCCAACCATGACCAGCGGACGATCCGCGCCGATGCGGGGCCAGACCCCTGCCCGGCCAATCGCCCCGCTGGCATCAGGGTTGGCGCGGCGCGACCAGCTGCGTTTAGGCCTTCCCCTCACCCCCGAATCAGGTGGACCGTCGCGTCATCCGACAGCGCGCCACGCGCTCGCGGCCAATCGCGCCCGTCGCCTCCAAGAGTTCCAATATGCCCAACAAGATGTTGATCGATGCTACCCACCCGGAAGAGACCCGGGTCGTTGTCGTCCGCGGCAACCGCGTCGAGGAATTTGATTTCGAAACGGCCCAACGCAAGCAGCTCCGCGGCAACATCTACCTGGCCAAGGTTACCCGCGTTGAGCCCTCGCTGCAGGCCGCCTTCGTCGAGTATGGCGGCAACCGCCACGGCTTCCTGGCCTTCAGCGAAATCCATCCGGACTATTATCAGATCCCGGTCGCCGACCGGCAGGCTCTGATCGAGGCCGAGGAGCGCGCGCATCGCGAAGCCGAAGAGGAAAGCGAGAACCGCTCCAATCGCCGCCGCAACCGGCACCGCAGTTCGCGACGCCGCGGCAGCGGCGAACGGGTTCAGAGCGAGATCGTCGAGGCCGCCGAGGCAGGCCTCCCTGCCCAGACCCAAGGGCATGAGGCCGACCACGAGGCGCATGAGCACCACGCCTATGCGCAGGACGACGATCGGCCGCACGCCGACGCGACCGATCCCAGCGAGGCGCAGGGCTTCTCCGAGGGCCCGGTCAAGGCTCAGGGTCAGGACGCGCCGGGCGAAGCTCACCACGGTGCAGCCGACGAATCGCGCGACCAGGCCGACGAGCCGCATGATGCCGTCGCCGCGCAGGACCGTGTGGCGGCTGCCGAACAGCCCGCCGGCGAAGCCGCGGACACCGCGGTCGCGCAGAACGGCGACGCGACCTCTGCCGAGGCGGCCAGTCCCGCTGTCGCCGCGGAAGAGCACGACGAAGAACATGACCATGCAAGCCATGATCATGACGAGCATGGTCATGACGAACATGACCATGACGACCATGACCATGACCATGACCGTCACGATCACGATCACGACGAACATGATCACCACGATGACGGCGCGCCCGTAGCCGAGCATGACGGCAACGGCGTCACGATCGTGCCGGGCGACGACAACGGCGCCGAATCGGGGTCCGGCGACCACGAGGACGACGAGGACGACGGCGAGGAGATCGAGGAAGAGCTCGTTGAATCCGTCGGCGGCGATGACGTGCTGGAAGAAGTGCCTGAGCGCACCTTCCGCCCGCGCCGCCAGTACAAGATCCAGGAGGTCATCAAGCGCCGCCAGGTGATGCTGGTGCAGGTCGTGAAGGAGGAGCGTGGCAACAAGGGCGCCGCGCTGACCACCTATCTGTCGCTGGCCGGCCGCTACGCCGTGCTGATGCCGAACACGGCGCGCGGTGGCGGCATCAGCCGCAAGATCACCTCGGCGCAGGACCGCTCGCGGCTGAAGGAAGTGGTGCAGGACCTCGACGTGCCCGAGGGCATGGGCGTCATCCTGCGCACCGCCGGCGCCAACCGCACCAAGCCCGAGATCAAGCGCGACTTCGAATATCTGCTGCGGCTGTGGGAAACGGTCCGCGACATGACCCTGAAGTCGCAGGCCCCGACCCTGGTCTACGAGGAAGGCTCGCTGATCAAGCGCTCGCTGCGCGACCTCTATAACAAGGAGATCGACGAAATCCTGGTGGCCGGCGAAGCCGGTTACCGCGAGGCGCACGACTTCATGAAGATGCTGATGCCGACCAACGTCCGGGCGGTGAAGCAGTATCGTGACGGCCAGCCGCTGTTCTCGCGCATGGGCGTCGAAAGCCAGCTCGACGCGATGTTCTCGCCGACCGTGCAACTGCGCTCGGGCGGCTACATCGTGCTCAACCAGACCGAGGCGCTGGTCTCGATCGACGTGAACTCCGGCCGCGCCACGCGCGAGCATCACATCGAGGACACCGCGCTCAAGACCAATATGGAAGCCGCCGAGGAAGTGGCGCGCCAGCTCCGGCTGCGCGACCTCGCCGGGCTGATCGTCATCGACTTCATTGACATGGACGAGAAGCGCAACAACCGCTCCGTCGAGCGCAAGCTGTCGGACTGCCTGCGGCAGGATCGCGCGCGCATCCAGGTCGGCCGCATCTCGCATTTCGGTCTGCTAGAGATGTCGCGCCAGCGCATCCGCGCCAGCGTGCTGGAAAGCTCGACCGAGCCGTGCGCGCATTGCGGCGGCACCGGCCACGTGCGCTCGGTATCCTCGGTGGCGCTGCAGCTCTTGCGCAGCCTCGAAGAGACGCTAATGAAGGGCGCGACCCACAACCTCGTGGTCCGCACCCGCACTGAGGTGGCGCTCTACGTGCTCAACCACAAGCGCGGCCATTTGCGCGACCTTGAGAACAGCTTCAAGGTGTCGCTCGCGGTCATCGCCGATCCGACTGTGAGCGGCCAGCAATCCTTCATCATCGATCGCGGCGAGCAGGTGCATACGCTCGAGGCCGCCAAGGCGCTGCTCGCGGCGCAGGCCTCCGCGCCGCCGCTGGTGGCCGAGGAAGTCTTCGACGACGAGGAGACGTTCGACATCGAGACGGAATCCGAGGTCGAGACCGAGGAGACCGAAGGTCTGTCCGAGGACGCCGCCGACGGCAGCGCTGCCGACGGCGAGCGGGACGGCGCGCGCCGCAAGCGGCGACGGCGCCGGCGCGGCCGCGGCGGCGAGACCCGCGAGGGCACGCTGCCTGAAGGAACGGCCGGACTGCAGCCCGCAGAGCCGGGCCTTGCCGCCGAGCAGTCAGCCGAGGACTCCGACGTCGAAGACGACGAGTCGGAGGAACAGCCTGCGTTCGCCCAAGGCGAGCAGACGGATCAGCCTGGCGGTGAGCGGCGTCCGCGCCGGCGTGGACGCCGCGGCGGTCGCCGTCGGCGCGGTGGCGCGGAAGAAGGTCTCGCCGCGTCAATCGGCGACGAGCTCGCGCCGGCTTCGGCATCGGAGGCAGAAGCCGCCGTGGCCGATTTCGACGGCAATGGCGCTTCCCGCCACGACGAGGAAGAACCGGCCGAACCCGCGGCGCCGGTCCATGCGGCGACCGCAACCGAGGCCGATGAGCCCATCGCTGACGCCTCCGTGCCCGTGCCCCAGGCTGCTCCTCGACAACCCGAAGTGCAGCAGACCGAGGCTCCGAAGACGGAATCCGAGAAGACCCCGCGCCGCTCGACGGTTCGCGAGAAGGTCAGCTTCCTCACCGAGCCCAGGCCTGAGAGCGCGGTTTCGGCCGTCAACGTCGCCGAGAGCAGCGCGCCCGCTCCGACTGTCGACGTCGCTGCGTCCGAGCCGGCGGCCACCGATTCCTCGTCCCCTGCGGCCCCCCGCCGGGCCGGCTGGTGGTCCCGCCGTTTCGGTGGCGGGCAGTAAGCCCCCCGCTTTCCGACGCTTCAATGCAAAACGCCCGGCCAGATGGCCGGGCGTTTTCATATGACGTTCTTCCATGGCGCGGAATGCGCCGATCGGCGCCGCCTTCATGACGATGGCGATGACGCCGAACACCGCATGCGACGTATCGTCGATCACGTCCCGCGGCCGCTGACTGCGCTCTCCGCGCGCCATCAGCGCGAAGCCGAACGGGATCGCGAACAGCAGCACCTGCAGGATGTCGCCGCGCCCCAGCGCGCCGACGCCCTGCCCGCCCTACGCGAGCCAGCGGGCGATCCGGGAGACGGCCTCGCGCATGTCCTCGGCCGAACGCGCATAGGAAAAGCGCACGAAGCTGCGGCCGTGGATCGGATCGAAGTCGACGCCCGGCGTGGCCGCAACATGGGTCTCCTCCAGCATCCGCTTGGCGAAGTCGAAGCTGTCGGAGGTGAAGTCGGACACGTCGGCATAGAGGTAGAACGCGCCGTCGGCGGGCAGAAAGCGGGTCAGGCCGGCCTTCGGGAAACCCTCGATCAGGATGCGGCGGTTCTCCTGATAACCGTGCTTGATGGCCTCCATTTCGGTCCGGCCGTCGAACGCCGCTTCCGCAGCGATCTGCGACAGGGTCGGAACCGAAATCGCGAGGTTCTGCTGCAGACGCTCGATCGGCCGCGCCAGCGCATCCGGCACCACCATCCAGCCGATGCGCCAGCCGGTCATGCAGAAGTACTTCGAGAACGAGTTGATGATCAGGGCCTCGCTCGACAGCTCCGCCGCCGTCACCGCCGGAAACGCGTAGTCCAGACCATGATAGATCTCGTCGGAGATGAAGCGGATGCCGGCGTCGCGTGCGGCTGCGATGACACCGCCCAGCGCCTCACGCGACATCATGGTGCCGGTCGGATTGGCGGGACTTGCCACCAGCACGCCCTTCAGCGGCGTCTTTCGATGAACGGCAAGCAGCGCCTCGCCGGTCAGGGCGTGGCGGTTCTCCGCCGTGGTCTCGATCAGCACCGGCTCGCAGCCCAGCGCCGTCAGGATGTGGCGATAGGGCGGATAGCCAGGCACGGTCACGGCCACGCGATCGCCGGGCTCGAACATCGCCAGGAACGCCAGGATGAATCCGGCCGAGGATCCCGTCGTGATCACGATCCGCGCCGGATCGATCTCGCAAGCGTGCGTCTCGCGATAGTGCCGCGCGATTCGCTGTCGCAGCGACAGCAGGCCGAGCGCCGAGGTGTAATCGATGCGTGCCTGATCGAGCGCAGCGTGCGCGGCCGCGATGGCCGCTCGCGGCGCAGGCGCCGCAGGTTGGCCGACCTCCATGTGGATGACATGTCCGCCGCCCGCCTCGATACGCTCAGCCGCAGCCATCACGTCCATCACCATGAACGGCGGAACATTGCTGCGCGCGGACGGCGCCGTCAGGTTGGCGATCCGCTGTTCCAATGTCGGTATCACTGTCGCATCCACCATCGATATCTGCTATTGACCCCGGCTGTTCGGACCCGCTCCGTGAACCGGTCGAGGTCAGCCCATGGGCCTCATTCGCCGCAGATGAGCCGCATTCCGCCGTTTGGTGGGCAATAGCCCGTCTCGAGCCTCGCGCCAATTGCAAAGATCGCCTGATGTCGCTCCGTATCGTGCTTCGCAAGAAACTGTCCGGCGGGCTTGCCGCGGTCGTCGCTGCGGCCGTGACGCTGGCGCCGCTCGCGCCTGCGTCGGCGCAGCAAGGCAAGGGACCGCCGATCCTGCGCGACACCGAGACCGAGGTGCTGCTGCGTGAATATACGCGGCCGATCCTGCGCGTCGCCGGACTCGAAAAGCAGAACATCCAGATGGTCATCATCAACGATGCGTCCTTCAACGCGTTCGTTGCCGACGGCCGCCGCATCTTCGTCAATTACGGCGCCATCCTTCAGTCGGAAAATCCGAACCAGCTGATCGGCGTTCTCGCGCACGAGACCGGCCATCTCGCCGGCGGCCATCTCGCCAAGCTGCGCCAGCAGCTCGCCACTGCCCAGACCCAGATGATCATCGCCACCATTCTCGGCGCCGGCGCCCTCGCCGTCGGCGCGCGCGGTGGCGGCAGCGGCCTCGCCAATGCCGGCGCCGCGACGCTGTCCGCGCCGGGCGAGGTCATCCGCCGCTCGCTGTTGTCGTATCAGCGCCAGCAGGAGGAGAACGCCGACCGTGCGGGGGTGAAATTCCTCACTGCGGCAGCGCAATCGCCGAAGGGCATGTACGAGACGTTCAAGCGCTTCACCAATGAGAGCCTGTTCGCCGCACGTGGCGCCGACCCCTATCTGCAATCACATCCGATGCCGGCCGATCGCGTCGAGGCGCTCGAGGGCCTCGCGCGCCAGAGCCCCTATTGGGACAAGAAGGACGACCCCGCGCTGCAGCTCCGCCACGACATGGTCCGGGCCAAGATCTCGGCCTTCATGGAACGGCCGGACACGGTGGCACGGCGATATCCCTTGTCGGACACCAGCCTGCCCGCCCGCTACGCCAGGGCAATCTCCACCTACCTGCATGGCGACCTGCGCAGCGCCCTGAGCCAGATCGACGCCCTGATCCAGGTGCAGCCCAACAACGCCTATTTCTACGAGGTCCGTGGCCAGGCCCTGCTGGAGGGCGGTCGTCCCACTGAGGCGATCGCCCCGCTGCGCAAGGCGGTGCACCTGTCCAATAACGCTCCGCTCATCGAGATGTTACTTGGTCAGGCCTTGGTGGCATCCGAGAACAAAGCCTACACTGACGAGGCGATCTCGATCCTGCGCGCGGCAGTCGCGCGCGAATCCGAGGCACCGCTCGGCTATTCCCAGCTCGCGATGGCCTATGGCCGCAAGGGCGACTATGCGGAGGCGGATCTCGCCTCGGCGCAGGCCGCCTTCCTGCGTGGCGACAACAAGACGGCGCGCGAGCTTGCCTCGCGTGCGAAAACCCGCTTCGCGGTGGGGTCGCCGGGCTGGGTCAAGGCCGACGACATCGTCACGGCAAAGCCGCTTTCCGGCCAGTAGTGTGTCGGACAGCGGGGGTTGGCGCCCGTTGAAGTTTTGAATTACTGCTATCATCCGATCCAGAATATCGAGATACCGATCACGACCATCGACAAGGACCCGATCATTTGACCCAGAGGACCTCCTTCATGCCGTCAGTCCGCACGCTCATTCCCGCGATGTTGCTCGCGCTCTCGCTCTGCGGCGTGCCTCAGCTCGCGTCGGCGGAGAGCTTCTCCGACAGCCAGCGTGGCGAGATCGAGACGATCGTTCGAAACTACCTGATCGCGCATCCCGAGGTGCTCGAAGAGGCGATGGCCGAGCTGCAGAAGCGCCAGACGGCGGCCGAGGCGGCCAAGCACGAGGCCAGCATCAGCAAGAACGCCGAGACGATCTTCAACTCGCCGCGCGGTGTCGTGCTCGGCAACAAGGATGGCGACGTCACCTTCGTCGAGTTCTTCGATTACAATTGCGGCTACTGCAAGCGCGCGATGGCCGACATGATGGACCTGATGAAGAGCGACCCGAAGCTGAAGGTCGTGCTCAAGGAATTTCCGGTGCTGAGCCAGGGCTCCGTCGAGGCCGCGCAGGTCGCGGTTGCCGTTCGGATGCAGGCCCCGCAGAAATATCTCGACTTCCACCAGAAGCTGCTCGGCGGCCGCGGCCAGGCCGACAAGGCCCACGCGCTCGCGGTGGCCAAGGAACTCGGCCTCGACATGGCCCGCGTCGAGAAGGACATGGCAAGCCCCGAGGCCAAGGCGACGATCGAGGAGAACTTCAAGCTCGCCGAGGAGATGGGCATGAACGGCACGCCGAGCTACGTGATCGGCAAGCAGGTCGTGATCGGCGCCGTCGGCGTCGAGGGCCTGCGCGAGAAGATCAGCACGGCCCGCTGCGGCAAGGCGAGCTGCTGAGCATATCTGTCAAAGCGTCTCGCCATCACGAGATCAATCGAAGGCCGGCTGTATCAGCCGGCCTTCTGCTTTTGCCGTGAGCCGGTGAAGAAGCAAGAGACCGGTGGCGCCGCCGCCCTCGCCTATCCCGTCAGCTTCATGCCGAGCCGGGTTCGAAGTGCCTCGCGGATGTGGCCGCGTGCAATCGCCTCGGCCCGATCGGGATCGCGGATCGCGATCGCCTCGATTAGCTCACCATGCTCGGCCGCGGCCGTTGCCTGACGTCCTTCGGCCGCAAACGTTGTGGTTCCCAGCAGCGCTGTCGCCACATGCATGTCCTCGAGGGCGGCATCGAGATAGCGGTTGCGCGCGGCGCGCTGGATCGCACCGTGCATCAGCCGATTCAGCCGCGCGAGCTCGACGGCGTCGCCCTCCCCGCTGACGAAGCGCGCATGAATGTCGCGCAGCGCCGCGATCTCGGCCGGCACGGCATACTGTGCCGCGAGCCGGGCCGCAGCGCCTTCGAGAATCTCCCGCATCGCGTACAGCTCGAGGATTTCATTCTCGTCGAGACTTCGCACGATCAGGCCGCGGCCACCAGCCGGCTGCACCCACCCCTTGGCCACCAGCTTGCCGAAGGCCTCACGGACCGGCGTGCGGCTGACGTTCAGCTTCTGGGCGACCTCGTCCTCACGCAGTCGATCGCCGGAGCGATAGAGGCCGTTCTCCAGCGCATGGCACAGCGCACGAAATACCGCCTCGCCGAGAGAGACGTTGTCACGATCGATGGTGAGCGATGGCGATTCCGAGGACATGGGGTCACTGTCTCACAACCTTGTTCCGAACAACAGTATCTCTTGCATGTGTTCGTATACAATAGTATACGAACACATGCCTCCGCAGCCGGCACTTCAGCACTGTCCATCATCGCTAGGCCGACGGCTGGCATGCCGATGGCGTGGCTGTGCGGACGCACGCCGATCCAGGGCCTGCCGCCTTGCGTTCGCAAGGGCCTGCGATGACTGATCAGAGCGATATCGTCGACCATCCCGTGACCTACGACGTCGTCGTGGCCGGCGGCGGCAACGCGGCCCTCTGCGCCGCCATTGCGGCACGGCGAGCCGGGGCCTCAGTCATCGTGCTGGAGGCCGCCTCGAAGTTCTATCGCGGCGGCAATACGCGCCACACCCGCAACATGCGCTGCGCCCACGACGCGGCGACCGCGACGTTGAGCGGCCCCTACACCGAGGACGAGTTCTGGGACGATCTCCTGCGCGTCACCGAAGGCCAGACCAACGAGCAACTGGCGCGCCTGATGATCCGCGAGTCCAAGGACATGCTCGACTGGATCGTCGAACAAGGCGTGCGTTTCCAGCCCTCGCTCGGCGGGACGCTGAGCTTAGGACGGACCAACTCGTTCTTCCTGGGCGGCGGCCGGGCGATGCTCAATGCGCTGTATCTCACCGCCGAGCTCCTCGGCGTCGACGTGCGCTACGAGGCCGAGGTGGTGGGGCTGGAGATGGACGACGGCCGCTTCCGCGCGGCGATCGTGCAGCACGGCAACGGCAGGATGCGCATCGGCGGCAAGGCGCTGGTGGCGGCCGCGGGCGGCTTCGAATCCAACATCGACAAGCTGGTCGAGGGCTGGGGTGAGATCGCCCGTAACTTCCTGATCCGCGGCACGCCTAACAATCGCGGCGCGGTGCTGGACATGCTGCTCGGCGCCGGCGTCGACAGTATCGGCGACCCGACCCAATGCCATGCGGTGGCGATCGATGCGCGGGCGCCCAAATATGACGGCGGCATCATCACGCGGCTCGACTGCGTCGTGTTCGGCATCGTCGTCAACAACAACGCTGAGCGATTCTACGACGAAGGCGAGGATGTCTGGCCGAAGCGTTACGCCATCTGGGGCCGCCTGGTCGCGACCCAGCCGAACCAGATTGCCTACATCATCTTCGACGCGAAATCGGCGAACCTGTTCATGCCATCGCTCTACCCCGCGATCGAGGCGGCCAGCATCACCGAGCTCGCCGGCAAGCTCGACCTCGATCCCGACAAGCTGACCACCACCGTCGCGCAATTCAACGCATCGGTGCGCGACGGCAGCTTCAATCCCGACATCCTGGACGATTGTCGCACCGAGAACTTGGCGCCGCCCAAATCGCATTGGGCGCGCCGTCTCGATTCAGCGCCCTTCTACGCCTATCCGGTCCGGCCCGGCATCACCTTCACCTACCTCGGCGTGCGCGTCGATCAAGCGGCAAGGATGATGATGAAGGCCGGCGGGCCAGCCGACAACATGTACGCCGCCGGCGAGATCATGGCCGGCAACGTGCTCGGCCGCGGCTATGCTGCGGGCATCGGCATGACGATCGGCAGCGTGTTCGGCCGCATCGCGGGCCGGGGAGCAGCGACACATGCAGCGCAGTGAGGCGTTGACCGAGGCGGATCGGCTGATGACGATCTGCAATTCCTGCCGCTATTGCGAGGGCCTCTGCGCCGTGTTTCCGGCGATGGAGATGCGCCACGCCTTCACCGGCGGCGACCTCAACTATCTCGCCAATCTCTGCCATGCCTGCGGCGCCTGCTACGTCGACTGCCAATTCTCGCCGCCGCACGAATTCGACGTTCGCGTCCCGTCCGTTCTGGCCCGGGTGCGGCACGAGAGCTACGCCGACTATGCCTGGCCGCCCGCGCTGGCGCCGCTGTTCAGGCGCAACGGCCTTGCCATATCGCTCATCGCGGTCATCAGCATGGCCGCGTTCGTCCTCGGCTTCGTGGCCTTCAACGATCCCGCCGCGCTGTTTGCAAGCCGGCACGGCCCGGGATCGTTCTACGCGCTCATGCCTCACAACACGATGGCGCTGTTGTTCGGCGCCGCCTTCCTGTGGGCCATCATCGCCATCATCATGGGCGCTCGGGCCTTCTGGAATGACATCGGCGAGCCGAGCTCGACCCTGACGCGCTCACGTCCACTGCTGCGCGCCGTTCGCGACGCAGGCAGCCTGCGCTATCTCGATGGCGGCGGCGTCGGCTGCTACAACGAGGATGAGCGGCCGCGCGACACCCGGCGGTTCTATCACCATCTGACGTTCTGGGGCTTCGTGCTCTGCTTCGCATCGACCAGCGTCGCGACGCTCTATCACTATCTTCTGCACCGCGAGGCGCCCTATCCGTTGTGGGATCTGCCCGTCGTGCTCGGCACGCTCGGCGGATTCGGCATCGTGGTCGGTCCGCTCGGACTCTACGCCGCCAAGCTCAGGCGTGAGCCGGCGATGATGGACGGCGGCAGCCGCGGCATGGATGTCGCGTTCTTGGCGATGCTCGTCCTCACCGGCGCGACCGGACTCGCTCTCCTCGTGCTTCGCGAGACCAGCACGATGGGCGTGCTGCTCGCGGTCCATCTCGGTGCGGTGTTCGCGATCTTCATCACGATGCCCTATGGCAAGTTCGTGCACGGCCTCTATCGATTCTTGGCGCTCCTCCGCTACGCGCGCGAACGTCACGGCGCGTAGCTCGCGCGAGGTCGCCGTCAACGCGCAACTGATCGCCGTCGTCATGCAGCATTCATGACCCTGAGCATCCGTTCATAAAGTTGCGATCTGCGACATTTTTCCGGAACGATCGGAGACGCACGGAACGACTCCTACCTCCTGCCGTTGTCGGCGCGGGCAGTGCCAATACGAGGAGGATAGAGGATGACCAATCGCTTGATGGTATCAGTTGCTGCAATCGCGCTCCTGGCGGGTGCAGGTTTTGCTCATGCGCAGAGCGCCGGCGGTGCGGGCGGCGCAGTTGGACAGTCCGGCGGCGCAGCCGGCGGCATGAACGCGCCCGGCGGCACGATGCATCGCGACAGCGCCTCGCCTGCGGCCGGCGGCGCGTCCGACATGCGCTCCAGCCAGTCGGATCAGAAGTCTGGTGCGACCAAGGGCCAGCGCGCCGAGGAAGGCATGAAGGGTCCGACTGCCAAGGGCGCGACCTCCGAGAGCGACAAGGCGGGCTCCAAGAGCATGAAGGCCGAGAGCCGCGACAGCAAGAGCGGCACCAGCACGAACGCCGAAACCAAGACCGGCAGCGACCGGTCGCAGACCACCACCGGACTGGCCGGCGCCGGCGCCAAGCTCACGACCGAGCAGCGCACCAAGATCACCAGCGTGATCCGCAGCCAGCGCGTCGAGCCGGTGACCAACGTGAACTTCAACATCTCGGTCGGGACCCGGGTGCCGCGCGACGTTCACTTCCACCGGCTCCCGGCCGAAGTCGTGACGATCTATCCGGAATGGCGCGGATATGACTTCATCCTGGTTCGTGAGCAGATCATCGTAATCGATCCTCGCACCCACGAGATCGTCGCAGTTCTCGACGCCTGATCCCGACCAGGCAGGCGATGAGGACATGGGGCGGGCAGCAATGCCCGCCCCATTCTATTGCGCCAATCTATTGCGCAAAGAGCACGCAAGGGCGATCACACGCAACCCGTGCAGCCCGGTGGACAAACCTGGTTAATCAGCGATTTCGCACACTTAAGACGGTTTTTTCGTGTGACGGACCAAGCCTCGAACGGCCGGCCTGGCTGCCGAAAGGCTTCCCCTTGGCGGCTTTGTTACCTATAACGCCGCCCACTGCCGCCACACCGCCGGGATGGGAATGGCCGACGCCGCTCACAACACGATCTATGTCCTCAACGGACCCAACCTCAACCTGTTGGGCACCCGCGAGCCGGAGACCTATGGCCACGCCACCCTCGCCGACGTGGAACGGCTCTGCGTCGAGACGGCTGCCCGCTTCGGCCTGGTGGCGGAGTGCCGGCAGTCCAACCATGAGGGCGTGCTGGTCGACTCCATCCATGAGGCCCGCAGCCGCGGTGTGGTCGGAATCATCCTCAATGCCGGCGCCTACTCTCATACCTCCATTGCCCTGCATGACGCGCTGATGGGGGTGAAGATCCCCACCGTTGAAGTGCACATCAGCAACATCCACGCTCGCGAGAGCTTTCGGCACCATTCTTTCACCGCGAAGGCGGCGTTTGCCTCGATCTGCGGCTTCGGCATCGACGGCTACCGGCTCGCGATCACTGGCCTCGCCGCCAAGATCGGCGCCAAAGCCGATACGCAGACCGACATCTAGCGCAAGCCTGACGTCACAGTCCTCACGCCACCCAACGTTCCGGATCAGATCATGGCGCCCCAGCCCGACGACAAGACCATCGCGAAATCCGAAGACAGCCAGCTCATTCGCGAGCTCGCAGCGCTGCTGGATGAGACCAGCCTGACCGAGATCGAGCTGGAGCGTGCCGGCCTTCGCATCCGCGTTGCCCGCAACGTGACCGTTGCGGCGGCCGTCCATTCGTCCATCGGAGCGGTCGCCGCTGGCGTTCCCCTGGTCGCAGCTGCGACGGCGGCAGCCGCCGGTGCGGACTTGTCCAAACATCCCGGCGTGGTGCCCTCGCCCATGGTCGGCACCGCCTATTGGGCGCCCGAGCCCGGCGCCAAGCCGTTCGTCGAGGTCGGCTCCAAGGTGTCGGTCGGTCAGACCCTGATGATCATCGAGGCGATGAAGACGATGAACCAGATTCCGTCACCGCGCGCCGGGACGGTGACGCAGATCCTGGTCGAGGACGGCCAGCCCGTTGAGTTCGGCGAGCCGCTGGTGATCATTGAATAATTGCGAGTAGCGAATAGCGAATAGCCGTCCGTTCCCTATTCGCTACTCCCTATTCGCTACTCGCCACTCGCGCCCGAGGCACCATGTTCGACAAGATCCTCATCGCCAATCGCGGCGAAATCGCCCTTCGCATCCTCAGGGCCTGCAAGGAGCTCGGCATCTCCACCGTCGCGGTGCATTCCACCGCCGACGCCGATGCCATGCATGTCCGCCTCGCCGACGAAAGCGTGTGCATCGGCCCGCCGCCGTCGAAGGACAGCTATCTCAACATCCCCGCGCTGCTCGCCGCCTGTGAGATCACCGGCGCCGACGCCGTGCATCCCGGCTACGGCTTCCTCTCGGAGAACGCGCGCTTCGCCGAGATCCTCGCCGACCACAACCTGCACTTCATCGGACCCAAGGCGGAACACATCCGCCTGATGGGCGACAAGATCGAGGCCAAGAAGACCGCCAAGCGGCTGGGCATTCCGGTCGTTCCCGGCTCCGACGGTGCGGTGACGCCCGACCAGGACGCGATGGCGATCGCCAAGGAGATCGGCTTTCCGGTGCTGGTCAAGGCGGCCGCCGGCGGCGGCGGCCGCGGCATGAAGGTCGCCCACACCGAGGCGGACCTGCAACTGGCGCTGACCACCGCGGCCAACGAGGCCAAATCCGCGTTCGGCGACGCTTCGGTCTATCTCGAGAAGTATCTGCAGAAGCCCCGCCACATCGAGATCCAGGTGCTCGGCGATGGCCGCGGCGGCGCGATCCATCTCGGCGAGCGCGACTGCTCGCTGCAGCGGCGCCACCAGAAGGTCTGGGAGGAAGGCCCCTCGCCGGTGCTCGACCCGGCCAGCCGCGCCAAGATCGGCGAGACAGTCGCCAAGGCGATGCAGGAGCTGAAATATATCGGCGTCGGCACCGTCGAATTCCTCTATGAGGACGGCGAGTTCTACTTCATCGAGATGAACACCCGCATCCAGGTCGAGCATCCCGTCACCGAGATGATCACCGGCATCGACCTCGTGCTGGAGCAGATCCGCATCGCGGCCGGCGGCGACCTGCCGATGACCCAGGACCAGGTTGTCATCAACGGCCACTCCATCGAGTGCCGCGTCAATGCGGAAAATCCCGTCACCTTCCGGCCATCGCCGGGCAAGATCCTGCAGTACCATCCGCCGGGCGGCCTCGGCGTCCGCATCGATTCGGCGGTCTATCAGGGCTACGTGATCCCGCCCTATTACGACTCGCTGGTCGGCAAGCTGATCGTCCACGGCAAGACCCGGGTCGAGTGCCTGATGCGGCTGCGGCGGGCGCTGGACGAGATGGTCGTCGACGGCATCGAGACCACCCTGCCGCTGTTCCGGGCGTTGGTGCGCGAGCCCGCCATCATCGATGGCGACTACCACATCCACTGGCTCGAGCAGTATCTCGCCGGCCAGAACGCGGACTGAGCAGCACCTGAAGAATCCCGCGGCCCGGCGGGAACTCTTCGGTCTGCACGACGTTCTGCTCTGTCGGCGGTTCCGCTGAGGGGGCAGGTATTTCAATCGGCATGCGAGTGAGCGGTGGCGCCTGAGATCAGACAGAGGCGCACGCTAGGACAAATCCTGCTGTTGTCGGCGGGATTCCTGGTGCTGGTCGTCGTCAGCACGGCCTCGGTGCTGCTGGTCAACAAGGCCCGCAGAGACAGCGCCTGGGTGGTGCACACCATCGAGGCGGAGAACCAGATCAATGCGCTGCTGCTCGAGGTCCGCCGCGCCGAGAGCGGCGCCCGCGCCTACCTGCTGACCCAGGGCCCGGATTTTCTCAGAGATCACGAAGCCGCCGTTGCCGCGATCCGGCCCGTGCTCGACAAGCTTGCGACGCTCCTCGCCGACAACCAGGCTCAGGTGGCGAACCTCGCCAGATTGCGCAGCATCATCGAGACCCGATTGGCGCAATTCGACCGGGAGAAGGCTCTCGTCGCGTCCGGCGATCTTCCCAGTGCGGTGGCCCTGGTGCGCGATGCCGCATCGATCGACAGCAGCACGACCATGCGTACCACCGCCGAGGCGATGCGCACCGAGGAGGAACGCCTGCTGGCGGTGCGAACCACCAATGCCGACGAAAGCCAGCAGCTCGCGACCATCGTCACTGTCGCCGGTTCGGCGCTGGTCGTCCTGCTCGCCGTCATCTCGCTGCTCCTTGTGCGCCGCTCGACCAGCGCCCGCGACGAGGCCGAGGCCAAGCTGCGCGAGAGCAACCTCAACCTCGAAGCCACCGTCGACGAGCGTACCGCCGACCTGCGCGAGGCCAATGAGGAGATCCAGCGCTTCGCCTACATTGTGAGCCACGATCTGCGCTCGCCGCTGGTCAACATCATGGGCTTCACCAGCGAGCTCGACGAGCTGCGCAGCGACATCTTCCGGCGCATCGCGGCGCTCGCGCGCGCGGTGTCCGACGCGCCGCCGCCGGCCGAAGGCACCGAGCCGGAGCTGGAAGGCGCCGACAAGCAGCTCTCGGAGGATTTCTCCGAGGCGCTGGGCTTCATCAAGTCCTCGATCGCAAAAATGGACCGGCTCATCACCGCCATCCTCAATTTGACCCGCGAAGGCCGCCGCGAGTTCGTGCCGGTGCGCATCGACACCCGCGAGTTGATCGAGGGCATCGTCTCGACGCTCGCGCATCAGGCTGCGGAAACCAACACCACCATCCGCGTGGAGCCGCTGCCGGCCATCGTCAGCGACCGCCTTGCGCTGGAGCAGATCTTCTCCAACCTGATCGACAACGCGATCAAATATCTGAAGCCCGGCGTTGCCGGTGACATCGCCATTCGCGCCCGCACCAAGCTCGGTTTCGCCATCTTCGAGATCACGGACAATGGCCGGGGGATTGATCCCAGGGATCACCAACGTATCTTTGATCTGTTCCGCCGCGCCGGGACCCAGGACCGTCCGGGTCAGGGGATTGGATTGGCGCATGTCCGTGCGCTGGTGCGCCGCCTCGGCGGAACCATGTCGGTCGCGTCGGAGCTCGACCAGGGCAGCACGTTCACCATCACGCTCCCGATCAACTGGAACGCCTCAACCCGGAACTCAGACCGATGACCATGCCCGTGACGATCATCATGATCGAGGACGACGAAGGCCACGCCCGCCTGATCGAGCGCAACATCCGCCGCTCGGGAGTCAACAACGAGATCAAGCCGTTCACCAACGGTACAGATGCCGTGAAGTATCTGCTGGGTGCTGACGGCACCGGCCTCGATCACAAGGGGCAAGCATTGCTGATCCTGCTGGACCTGAACCTGCCGGACATGACCGGCATCGACATCCTCAAGATGGTCAAGCAGAACAGCTTCCTGAAGAGCGCGCCCGTGGTCATCCTGACCACGACCGACGACTCGCAGGAGATCAAGCGCTGCTACGAGCTCGGCTGCAACGTCTACATCACCAAGCCGGTCAACTACGAAAGCTTCGCCAACGCCATTCGCCAGCTCGGCCTGTTCTTCTCCGTCATCCAGGTTCCGCCCGCCGCATGAGCTCCGCCGCCCCCACGCTGCTCTACATCGACGACGACGCGGCGCTGGCGCGGCTGGTCGAGCGCGGGCTCAAGCGATTGGGCTTCACGGTGGAACACGCCGCCGACGGCAGCGCGGGCTTGCAGAGGCTGGAGCGCGGCGGGATCGACGTCGTTGCGCTCGACCAGTACATGCCCGGCTTCGACGGGCTCGAGACGCTGGAGCGCATCATGGCGCTGCCCGAACCGCCGCCGGTGGTGTTCGTCACCGCCTCGCAGGATTCCAAGATCGCGGTCACGGCCCTGAAGGCGGGCGCAGCCGACTACCTCGTCAAGGACGTGCAGGGCGAGTTCATTCCGCTGCTGCAGGTCGCGGCCGAAGGCGCGGTGCGGCAGGCACGGCTGCAGAAGGCCCGCGACGAGGCGGAGGCCGAAGTGCGGGCGTCACGCGACCGCTACGCGGCGCTGGCGGCGGAGCGCGAGGTCCTGCTGCGCGAGGTCAATCATCGCGTCGGCAATTCGCTCCAGATCATCGCCTCGCTGCTGCATCTTCAGGCCAACTCCAGCACCCAGGACGACGTCAAGGCCGCGCTCACCAATGCGATGGGCCGCGTCGCCGCCGTGGCGCAGGTGCACCGCCGGCTCTACACGTCTCAGGATCTCAAGAGCGTGCTGCTCAACCAGTATCTGGATTCGCTGCTCGACGACCTGCGCCGCTCGGCCGAGGGCAACCGGATGTCGCGGCTGACCCTGAAGGCGGAGCCGGTCGAGATCGACCCGGATCGCGCGGTCGCGATCGGCATCGTCGTCAACGAGTTGGTCATGAACGCGGTCAAATACGCCTACCCCGATGGGCCGGGCCCGATCCATGTCGAGCTGAAGCTTGCAGGCGAGGACATCGTGCTGTCGATTGCCGACGACGGCGTCGGCCTCAACGCAACCAGCGATCCGCGCTCGACCGGAATGGGCCAGCGCATCGTCAGCGCCATGGCGACCAAGCTCGATGCCACCGTCGGCCCCGATCCGAGCCATGCCGGCACCAAGATCGTGGTCCGCTTCCGCCTCGAAAAACATGCTCCCAAGCCCGCGGCTGCTGGGGTTGGCTGAGCCGAGGCAGCCGGCACGCGACCGTCGCGCATCCGACGTCGGCCTGCTATGCTGATCCCATGAATACGCGCGACTCTGCAGCGTCCGAGATCACGCCCGAGGTGCTGCTGCGTGCCTATGCCTGCGGCATCTTCCCGATGGCCGAAAGCGCCGACGACCCGACCTTGTTCTGGGTCGAGCCGGAGCTGCGCGGCGTCATTCCGCTCGACGGCTTTCGCGTCGCCTCGCGCCTTGCGCGCACGGTGCGATCGGACGCCTTCGCCGTGACCGTGAACCAGGCCTTCAAGGCGGTGATGGATGGCTGCGCCGAGCCGCAGCCCGGCCGCGAGGACACCTGGATCAACAAGCGTATCCGCGAGCTCTACAGCGGCCTCCACGCGCTCGGCCATTGCCACAGCGTCGAATGCTGGCAGGATGGCGAGCTTGTGGGCGGCCTCTACGGCGTCAGCCTGGGCCGCGCCTTCTTCGGCGAGAGCATGTTTCATCGCACCCGCGACGCCTCGAAGGTCGCGCTGGTGCATCTCGTCGCGCGGCTGATCGCCGGCGGCTTCGAGTTGCTCGACACCCAATACGTCACCGAGCACCTCAAGACCTTCGGCGCCGTCGAGATCCCGCGCCGGCGCTACACCGTGCTGCTCGAAAAGGCCCTGAGGGGACCGGCCGCCAATTTCGCCAGGCTGGCGGTCGATCGGCCGATGCCGGGTACCGAAGCGTTGGCGATCATCGCCGCGCGCGGCTGAGCCCGGTTATCTGAACACTCCGCCGAACGGTCCGCCCGCCTGGGGCGGCGGCGGCGGTGGCGGCACCTGCTGGGTCTGATATTGCTGCGGCGGCGATGGCGGCCTGGGAGCCGCCTGCCTCTGCTGCGGCGGCCGCTTCTGTGCCGGCTGCGCCGTGGGCGTGGGCTTCTGATCGGGGGCTGCGCTGACCACCGTGGTCTGCGGCTCTTTGCAGTCGACCAGCCAGATGTCGTAGATCGGGTGCTCGACGCCGTGCAGGCCGGGGCTGGCCGCGAACATCCAGCCCGAGAAGATGCGCTTCACCTCGCCCTGCAAGGTGATCTCGTCGACCTGCACGAACGCGTCGGTGTTGGCGGCCTCGGTGGCCGGCCTCGTGTAGCAGGCGTCGGTCTTCACCCGGAGCGCGCCGAACTGCACGGTCTCGCCGATGTCCTCGTCGAAATTGATGATGCGGCCGGTGATCTTGTCGAGCCCGGAGAAGCTCGCCTTCTTGTTCACGATCTTCTGCGCCGGCGGCTCGGTCACGACCTCGTCGCCCGGCTGGATGGTGGCCGGCGTCTGCGGCACCGCGCCGTTCGGCGGGATCGCCGCATTCTGGGGGGCGCCGCGAGCCGGTGCCTGCCGCTGACCGGGCGCAGCCTGGCCGGGCGGCGGCACGGCCGCGACGGGGGGATTGTTCTGTGGCAGGATCGTCGTTCCCGGCGGCGGCGCCAGCGGCTGGGATTGGACCGGGCCCGGCAGGGCGGCGCCCTGCCCTGGCGGCGGACGGGTCGGCGCCGGCAGCACCCGGCCCTGCGGCAGCTCCGGGACCTCCTCCTCTTCCTCGGGAGGCGGAATCGGCTCGCCACGGCGCGGAATGTTGCCCGGCGGGCGCGGAACGGGATCGGAGAAAATGGTACCGATCTGCGCGCGCGCCGGCACGGACAGCGTGAGGGATGTGGCGGCCAGCAATGCCGCGATACCGGTCAGGACGATTGTTCGGTGCATCTCGCGCGGCTTTATCAGGCGAATCGGGGTTCGGGACAATCAAATCGCGTCATGACCCATCCGCCGCTCTCGATCAGCCCTCCCGTTAACATGTCGAATACGGCGGGGGAAGGGCGAGCTGCCAGCGCTCCGCGTGCTGGTCAGCCGGTTCATCCAATGAGATAGTCGTGATCAAGAGCCCGATCGGAACCGGCGTCAAAGGGAAGGAAACCGATGTCTGATTCGATCCGTCTCGACGGCCGAGTGGCCGTCGTTACCGGTGCGGCCGGCGTCATCGGCGCCGCGACCATGCGGCTGCTGGCCGCACGCGGTGCCCGCATCGTCGCGGTGGACCGGCGCGAGGCCGATCTCGCCGCCGCGACGGCCGCCCTGCCCGCAAGCGCCGAGGCGCTCGCCGTGGCCGCCGACGTCACCGACGAGGACCAGGTCGCGGCTTATGTGCGACAAGCGTGCGATCGGTTCGGCACCATCGATGTGTTCTTCAACAACGCCGGCATCGAAGGCGAGATCAAGCCGATCACCGCTTATCCGCTCGACGCGTTTCGTCGCGTGCTCGACGTCAACGTCGTCGGCGTCTTCCTCGGCCTCAAGCACGTGCTTCCGGTGATGCTGAAGCAGAACCGCGGCTCGATCATCAACACCGCCTCGATCGCCGGCCTGATCGGCTCGCCGCAGATCGCCGTCTACAGCGCCAGCAAGCACGCGGTCATCGGCTTGACCAAGAGCGCGTCCTGGGAGTGCAGCGGGACCAATGTGCGTGTGAACTGCATCTGCCCCGGGCTGATCGAGAGCCGCATGCTGAGCGCGATCATCGAAGGACGCAGCGGCGCCCCGGTTCCGGCCGACAAGGTGGTCGATCGCGTCCCCGCACGCCGACTCGGCCAGGGCGCAGAGGTGGCCTCGATCGTCGCCTTCCTCGCCTCCGACGATGCCAGCTACGTCTCCGGCGCCGCCTACACCGTCGATGGTGGCCGCACCGCCGCTTGACGTCCCCTCAACGCACAGGTCGATTGCAATGCCCGTTCAGCTCGATGCCGATGCCGCCGCCGTCTACAAGGCGTTCCAGGAGGGCGGTCGGCCGGCCTATGAGACGCTGACACCGCAGGAGGCGCGGGACTACTATCTGGCCGCGCGCGTCGTGAGCAATCCCGAGCCGCCCGAGCTTGCGGACGTCAAGGACCTCGCCATCCCTGCCCCGCATGGCGCAATCCCGGCACGGCTCTATCGGCCAAGGGCGGTGCGGCAGACCAACGGTCTTGCGCCGGGATTGGTGTTCTATCACGGCGGCGGCTGGGTGATCGGCAATCTGGATTCGCATGACGTGGTATGCCGCGCGCTGGCGCACGAAGGCGAACTGATCGTGATCTCGGTCGACTACCGCCTCGCGCCCGAGCACAAGTTTCCGGCGGCGGTCGACGACGCCGTCGCGGCCATACGATGGATCGCCGACAATGCCGCCGCGCTCGGCATCGATGCCGCCAGGCTCAGCGTCGGCGGCGATTCCGCTGGCGGCAATCTCGCCGCCGTCGTCGCACTCTCGGCGCGTGACGGCAACGGCCCGAAGCTCTCAGGCCAGGTGCTGATCTATCCGGCCACCGACTTCACGATGAGCCATCCCTCCCACAGCGAGCCCGAGACCAGCGTGCTGCTGACGCATTCGGTGATCCGCTGGTTTCGCGACCATTATCTCAACACTGCCGCCGACATTCACGATTGGCGTGCCTCGCCGGCGAAGGCGGAAAGCCTGGTGGGGCTACCGCCCGCTTATGTGCTCACCGCCGGCGCCGATCCGCTGCGCGACGAAGGCGACGACTACGCGCGGCGCCTGCGCGAGGCCGGCGTGGCGGTGACCTACCGAACGCATCCCGGCCAGTTCCACGGCTTCTTCACGATGGGCAAGCTGTTGGACCAGGCCAATGTCGCGGCGCGCGACATCGGCGTCTGGCTGAAGCAGCTCGACCGGCCCGGCGGCATCTGAGCGTTACCGCGCTGAGCTCAGAACGCAACGACCCGCGAGTTCGCGGGTCGTGCTCACATGCAGCCGAAGTCGTCTCGTGTGAGATCGGCTTGCTCGCCTCGAGCAGCAGCTACATCCCGTGCAAGCCGGCCAGGACGACTGGGCAGCTCACATCTCATTCCTCGCAGCAGGAGACTCCCGCATGAAGACCGTGAACCTCGCCGACAAGCTGAGCCAATTCTCAGGCCATTGGGACCCGCACGTGATCGCGGACTACAACGAAAATGACGTGATGGTCGTGAAGTTCATGGGAGAATTCCCGTTCCACAAGCATGACACGACGGATGACTTCTTCCTGGTCCTGGAAGGCGAGATGGAGATGGACATTCAGGGGCAGCCTTCGCGGACGGTGAAGGCCGGCGAGTTGTTCGTCGTCCCCAAAGGGGTCGTCCACCGGCCGCGCGCGGCCAAAGAGGTCAAGGTGCTCCTGATCGAACCCAAGGGCGAACCGAACTCCGGCGACTCCGACAGGGTGCCCGCGCCCAAGCCGCGCATCTGACTCGCCGGAAGACGTCAGAGCTTCGGGACTCCGCGAGCTTGAGATATCATTCAGAGCGGACAGGTGAGCAGGATGAACATTGAGCCAACTCTGGAGATTGCGCTGGCTTGGTTCAAGCCCGAAGAGTGGGAGGATTTCAGGCGGATCTGTCCAGATCTGCACGACACCTACGAAGAATGGCTGGCCAGCGCTCAGGAGGTCATCGACACGATCGGCAGTCGCCCGGACGAGCGGATCGTGAAAGTGATCCCGACCGCGGTCGAGCTTCGGAAATGGCAACGCGCGACCGGGCGCCAAGTCGATGGCAGGGTTCGCTCACAGCTTGCCGCCAGGGGCGCGCGCAAGATCCGCACCGAGCCCCCACAGCCGGCTCCCGAGCCCCGTTCTGGCTCAGAAGGCGGTCGCTGACGCTTGTCGCTCAGTTCGCTCAGGCGGGCCACGGCAAGTTCTGAGGGCGCAACGGCCGCCCATGCAGCGGACGAAGCGGAGCATCGCCGAAATGTCCGCTGTTTTTGCGCTGCAACCGAGATAGTGTCCCCTCGCCCGCAAGGACGGCTTGTGGCCGTCTGGCAGGCCCCTCCTCCGATAGGATCGCCCCGATGTTCGACCGCTTGACCCGCCAGCCCGATGATCCCCTGCTCGCTCTGATCGGCATCTTCAAAGCCGATCCGAGGCCGGACAAGGTCGATCTCGGCGTCGGCGTCTATCGCGACGAGGCCGGCCATTCGCCGATCTTCCGCGCTGTGAAAGCTGCGGAGCGCATCATCTGGGAGAGCCAGGACAGCAAGAGCTATGTGGCGCCGGAAGGCGACCAGCGCTTCCTCGACCTGTTGTGGTCGCTCGTCGGCGGCCCCGCGCCATCGGTCCATGCCGCAGGCGTGCAGACTCCGGGCGGCTCGGGCGCGCTCCGCCTCGCCGCCGATCTGATCCGGCAGGCCGGCACCGGCAAGATCTGGCTCGGCCTGCCGAGCTGGCCCAATCACGCCGGCATCTTCGCCGCGGCGGGGCTCGAGGTCGAGACCTATCCATACTTCGACGTGCCATCGCAGACCCTGCAGCTCGACAGCATGCTCGACGCGCTGCGGCGCGCTCAGCCGGGCGATGCCGTCCTGATCCATGCCTGCTGCCATAACCCGAGCGGCGCTCCCCTCAGCGCCGACGACTGGACGCGCATCACCGCCATGATCACAGCGCGCGGCCTCGTGCCGCTGATCGATTCCGCCTATCAGGGCTTCGGCGCCGGCCTCGACGGCGATGCGGCCGGTCTGCGGATGCTGATCGCGGCCGCCCCCGAAGCGCTCGTCGCAGTGTCCTGCTCGAAGTCGTTCGGACTCTATCGTGAGCGCACTGGTGCTCTTTACGCCGTCGCGGCATCGCAGGCGGCGGCCGACACCGCGCGCTCCAATCTCGTCGCGATCGCGCGCACCAGCTATTCGATGCCACCGGACCATGGCTCGGCGATCGTGAAGACCATTCTCGGCAGCCCCGATCTGCGCCGCGACTGGGCCGAGGAGTTGGAGTCGATGCGGCTGCGCCTAGCGACGCTGCGCCGCTCCTTTGCCGAGGCGCTCGGCGGCCGCTGGTCGAACACCGTCGCCATCGGCGTGCAGGAAGGCATGTTCTCGCTGCTGCCACTTACCCCGGCGGAGGTGCTGACCCTGCGTGAGAAGAGCGGCGTCTACATGCCCACCTCGGGCCGCATCAATGTCGCCGGCCTGAAGCTGTCAGACGTGACGCGCGTCGCCGGCCTGTTCAAGTCGCTTTGAGCGAGCGCGGGCGAGGAACGACAGCGTGACCGAGATCGTCCAGGAACGGCACAAGCTCTACGAAGACGCAATGGCCCTGACGCTCGGCACGCTGTTCGTGTCGCTCGGCATGCTGATCTACAGCAAGACGGTGCTGCTGGTCGGCAGCACCGCCGGTCTGTCGCTGCTGTTGAGCTATATCAGCGGCTACGGCTTCGGCTTGAGCTTCTTCCTGCTCAACCTGCCCTTCTACGTGCTGGCCGTGAAGCGCATGGGCTGGCCGTTCACGATCCGCACCTTCCTGGCGGTCGGGCTTGTGGCGCTGTTCTCGCGCCTGACGACGTCCTGGGTGGAGATTGCGTGGATCGAGCCGATCTATGCCACCATCATCGGCGCCGGCCTGACCGGCACAGGGCTGCTGATGCTGTTCCGCCATCGCACGGGCCTCGGCGGCATCAACATCCTGGCGCTGTATCTGCAGGAGCACTGGAAGATCCGCGCCGGCTATTTCCAGCTCGCCGTCGATTTCCTCATCATGATCGCCGCATTCTTCGTCATCCCCGTGAACCGGCTGGCGCTGTCGATCATCGGCATCGTGATCGTCAACGTCATCATCGCGATCAACCACAAGCCGGGGCGCTACATGGCGCTGAGCTGAGCGGCCGAGCTCCAACCGCAAGGTCGATCTGCGCTCGGATACCCCACCGTGACACGCGCCGGATGCCGCATGGGTGCGCTGCACCTTGCCAGACGGCGCATTCCGTGGGATGAAAGCTCTGGTATGCCAGCAACCGAGGCAATGGATTACCGCCTCCGTCCGCCCCTGCGGGGCGCCTGACGGACTCTTCGGTGCGGCTGGATCGCCAACAAGAAACGCGAACGCAAAATCTCGAACCGATCTCTGGGGACGACCAAGGTATGGCACGCAACATTCTGATTCTCGGGGCTTCCTACGGCTCCCTCCTCGGCACCAAGCTGCTGATGGCCGGCCACAACGTGACGCTGGTCTGCCGCAAGAAGACCGCCGAGCTGATCAACCGCGACGGCACGGAGGTCCGCATCAAGCTGCGCGACGAGCCGGCGCATCGCTCGATCTTCTCGCGCGACCTGCCGGGCAAGCTCGACGCGGCCACGCCGGATAGCGTCGACCTGTCGCGCTACGACCTGGTTGGTCTTGCGATGCAGGAGCCGCAATACACCAACCACACCATTCGCGTGCTGATGGTGAAGATCGCCGAGGCCAGGCTGCCGTGCCTGTCGATCATGAACATGCCGCCGCTGCCCTATCTCAAGCGCATCCCGGCGCTCGCCAACGTCGACCTCGACGAGGCCTACACCAACCCCGCGGTGTGGGAACGCTTCACGCCCGGGCTGGTCACGCTGTGCTCGCCGGATCCGCAGGCCTTCCGTCCGCCGGAGGAAGCCGCCAACGTGTTGCATGTCGGCCTGCCGACCAACTTCAAGGCCGCCGCCTTCGAGGACGAAAAGCACAATGCGCTGCTGCGTGAGCTGGAGCGCGACATCGACGCGGTCAGGCTCGACGGCCAGGACGTGCCGGTGAAGCTGAAGGTGTTCGACTCGCTGTTCGTGCCGCTGGCGAAGTGGTCGATGCTGCTCACCGGCAACTATCGCTGCATCACGCGCGGCGAGCCGCAGGCCATCCGTGATGCCGTTCATGGCAATCTCGCCCAGTCGAAATCGATCTACGAGCACGTCGATGCCATCGCGCGCAAGCTCGGCGCAGATCCGAGCGACCAGGTGCCGTTCGAGAAATACGCCAAGGCGGCCGAGAGCCTGCTCAAGCCGTCGTCGGCCGCGCGCGCCGTCGCCGCGGGCGCGCCGTTCATCGAGCGCGTCGACCTTCTGGTGAAGCTGATCTCGCAGCAGCTCGGCATGCCCAATGCCGAGATCGACCAGACGGTGCAGACCGTCGACTTCAAGCTCAACGAGAAGATCGTGGTCGGCGGCTCCAGCGCGCAGTGATGGGCAGGCGCCGACATCGTCCGTAACCAGATGTGACTTTGCATGAACGCGCGGCCAACGCATGGTTCGCGCGTTCATTGATTCACAGCGTTCGGATGAAGATGCCGTCCTTCGGGCCTCTCGCTTTTCCTCTGCAGGCCCTGAGCTGGCTCGGCAATCAGGGCACCCGCGCCATCGTCGCGGTGCTGCTGCTGGCGATCGCCGTGCCGCCGCTCGGCGAGCTGGCGCGACCCTACGTCACGCACGCGATCTTCCTGCTGCTCTGCATCTCGTTCATGCGCGTCGACGTCGGGATGCTAACAGCGCATCTGCGCCGCCCGCTGCTGGTGGTGGCCGCGACGGCCTGGACCACGATCGCCGTGCCGGCGCTGGTCGGCTCGATCGGGCGCATCACGGGCGTCGATGCCACAGCGCCCGACCTGTATCTCGCGCTGATGCTGCAGGGGACGGCCTCGCCGATGATGGCCTCGCCCGCGCTCGCCGCGCTGATGGGGCTCGACGCGACGCTCGTTCTCATCACGCTGGTGACCTCGACCGCGCTGGTGCCGCTGACGGCACCGCTGTTCGCCTCTGTGTTCCTGGGCGAGACATTGTCACTGTCTCCGGCCGCGCTCGGGCTGAAGCTCGCCGCCATCCTTGCGGGCGCGCTGGCTGCGGCCGCCGCGATCCGCCTTGCCCTCGGCATCGATACGATCCGCCGCCATCGCGCGCCGATCGACGGCCTCAACGTCCTCATCCTGTTCGTGTTCGCCTCCGCCATCATGGCTCATTTCCTGGCCGACCTGGCCGCGAGCCCGTTCCGCATGCTGGGACTGGCGCTGCTCGCCTTCGCCGTGTTCTTGCTGTTGCTTGGTACCACGATGCTGCTGTTTCGCGGCGCGGGCCGCGAACGCGCCATGGCGCTCGGCATGATGGTGTCGCTGCGCAACATGGGGCTGATGCTGGCGGCGACCGAGGGCGCGATCCCGGGCACCACCTGGCTGTATTTCGCGATGAGCCAGTTCCCGATTCACCTTGCCCCGCAGTTGCTGCGGCCGCTCGCCGAGCGCCTGCGTCCCAAGGCGCTTCCATCTGGCGGGACCGATCACGGCTTGACCAGCCCTGCATCGGAATGAGGCAGAGCAGCAACGGCCTGCGGCCGCTTCGGCATGACGCGACGGCCAGCCGCTTACTATCAAGGCCGACATGGTTGTTGCTGGCGTGCAAGGCCGGCGCTACGCTCCGTGGCTGTTGGTGCAGGAGGATTATGTGACCACGTCAGACGATCAGAAAATTTCCGAAGACCGCCGCGATGCGCTGCGCTACGCGCTCGCCATCGGATCCGGTGCCGCGCTCGCGTCCGCCATGACGACGACGCCCGCCTCGGCGCAAGCGGCCGACAACACGCTCGACCGGGTCCGCGCCAACAAGGTGCTGCGCATCGCCGTGCTGCCGGGCGAGCTGCCCTATTTCAACAAGGACCTCGCCTCCGGCACGTGGTCGGGCTTCTCGATCGAGATGGCCAACGACATCGCCAAGCTGCTCGACGTGAAGCTCGAATATGTCGAGTCGACCTACGGCAATTCGGTGCTCGACCTGCAGGCCGGCAAGATCGATCTCGGCTTCGCGCTCAACCCGACGCCGCAGCGCGCGCTGGTCATCGACTTCTGCGGCACGGTGTTTCCGCATCCGTTCGGCGCGATGCTGAAGAAGGGGATGGAGGCCAAGACCTGGGCCGACATCAACAAGCCGGAAGTGAAGATCGCCGTCGACGTCGGCTCGGCCAACGAGGCGGTGGCGCGCCGTTTTGCGCCGAACGCGACCATCAAGTCGCTGAAGTCGCGCGACGAGGTGATGCTGGAGATGGCCTCGGGCCGCGTCGACGTCGTCGTCAACGCGCTGATCCTGGGCCTCACCGCAATCGCCAAGAACCCCAATCTCGGCACCTACAAGATCCTGCAGTCGCCCTCGGTCGCGATCCCCTCCAGCATGGGCGTGCGCCGCGAGGCCGACAAGCGCTGGCGCGACTTCCTCGCGGTGTGGATCGACTACAACCGCGGCATCGGCCAGATGCGCGAATGGTTCGTCAAGGGCCTGGGGCTGGCCGGCGTCAAGGCCGAGGACGTGCCGGTCGAGGTGAATATCTAAGCGAAGCTACGCTCTCTCCTAGCGTCATTGCGAGGAGCGCAGCGACGAAGCAATCCAGGACCGCGCGTGCCGCCCTGGATTGCTACGCTTCGCTCGCAATGACGGAGGCATTCGATGATGTATCGCCTCACGCCTTGTCGTACGTCATGCCGCGCTCGAAGCGGCGGCCGAGCAGCGTCGCCGGAAACAGGATCGCGAAGTAGATCAGCGCGATGATGGTGTAGACCTCGAGCGGCCGGTAGGTGTCGGCATTGATCAGCGTCGCGTTGTAGACGAGATCCGGCACCGCGATCACCGACACCAGCGAGGTGTTCTTCAACTGCGTCACCGACTGGTTGACATAAGGCGCCAGCATCGGCTTCAGGGCCTGCGGCAGGATCACGAGCCGCATCATCCGCCACGGACGCAGGCCGAGCGCGCGTGCCGCATCCCACTGCCCGCGCGGCACGCTCTCGATGCTGCCGCGCACGATCTCGGCATAGAACGCCCCGGCATAGAGCGACAGCACGGTGACGGCGGCGACATGCGCCGGAATGTTGACGCCGATCACCACCGGGAACGCGTAGTAGAACCAAATGATCTGCACCAGCAGCGGCGTGCAGCGGAACAGCTCGATATAGCCGATCAGCAGCCAGTCGATCACCACCGGGCGGCGCAGCCTGACGATGCCGACGACGAGCCCGATCACCGAGCCGAGCAGGATGGTGCCGAGCGTGTACGCCATGGTCCAGCCGAGCCCCACCCAGAACAGATGGCTGTACTTGGCGAGGATGGCGAAATCCCAGGTATAGTTCATCGCAGCTCCGGCGTAACGCGGTCGCGGCCCCTCACAGATACCGGCTCGGAGCAAAGGCGGAGGCGTCGAACGGCGGCGCCTCGCCCGCGATCATCGCGGCGATCGCCGCGCCCGTGGCCGGCCCCGTGGTGAAGCCGATGTGCTGATTGCCGAATGCAAGCCACAGGCCGGAATGGCGCGGCGCCGGCCCGATCATCGGCAGCGAATCCGGCAAGGTCGGCCGCGCGCCGCGCCAGGGCTGGGCCACGGCCTCGCCGAACTCGACCACGCCGCGCGCCAGCGGCACCACCTGCTCGAGCTGGGCGAAATTCGACGGCGCATCTCGATCGGTCAGCTCGACGCCGGAGGTGACGCGCACGCCGTTCTCCATCGGCGTCATCAGGAAACTGCCCTCGGCGTCGTGGATCGGACGGTGCAGCATGCGCGCCGGATTGGGTGTGAACTCCTGGTGATAGCCGCGCTCGAACGCCATCGGCACGCGGTAGCCGAGCGACCTGAGAATGTCCGGCGACCACGGCCCGAGCGCGACCACGACCTGGCGGGCGCGAATCTCGCCGTCGCCGAGCACGACACGCCAGCCGTCACCGTCGGACAGCACCGCCCTGATCTCGGACTGCCGCAGCACGCCGCCCGTGCCCTCGAACATGCGCGCATAGGCCTTGGTGACGTTGCCGGGAGAATCGACCGACGCCGTCTGGCTATGAAGCAGGCCGACCTTGTAGACCGGCAGCAAATTCGGCTCGAGCGCCGAAATGCCCTGGCGGTCGAGCAGCTCGCTCTTGATGCCGTATTCGGCCAGGAACGCCTGCTCGGCCTTGGCGGCTGCGATCGCATCGCTGCGCCACGCCTTCAGCCAGCCGGTCTCGCGGATGCGCTGCGGCTCGCCAGATCGGACGATCCAGTCGCGATGCAGCGTCAGCGACGCGCCGATCAGGCCATGCAGCGCGGTCGCGCGCGGCTTGACGCGGGACTCGACGGCATTGGCGAGGAAGCGCAGCACCCATTCGAGGTTGCGCAGAGTCCACGATGGATCCCAGCGCACGGCCGCGCTCCGATTGCGGAGATAGGACGGCAACGCCGAGAACAGCGAGGGCTTGTTGAGCGGCAGGATCGAGCCGGAGGAGAGAATGCCGGCATTGCCATACGATGTCTCCTCGCCCGGCGCCTTGCGGTCGACCAGCACCACCGAGAACCCACGCTCCCGGATGGCGTAGGCGGAGGAGACGCCGACGATCCCCGCTCCCAGCACGACCACGTCGGCTGTCTGCTGCACACGCTCCATCGTCTCTCGATCCATCCGCCGTTTACATCAGGGTCAGGCCGCCATCGACCGGCAGCACCGCGCCGGTGACGTGGCCGGCATCTTTCGACAGCAAGAAGGCGACAGCCGCGGCGATGTCGTCGGGCTCGGCGAGGCGCTGTTGCGGATTGGCAGACGCCGCCGTCTGCCACGCGGCCGGATCGAGCGAGCCGAGCCGTCCCGCATCCTTGCGCGTATAGCCGGGCACGACGACATTCGCCGTGCCGCCGCACGCAGCCAGCTCGATGGCCAGGCATTTCACCAGCGCCTCCAGCGCCGCCTTGGCGGCGGCCGAGGCCGGGAAGGTGCCGCCCGGCACGAAGCGGTGCGCGACGAAGCTGGAGATCGCGACCACGCGCGCATGGGTGCTCTGCACGAGGTCGGGGAGCGCGGCGCTGGCAAGCTCATGAAAGGCCGCCGGCATCACTGCGAGTGAGCGGTCGAGCCCGTCGCGCGGCAGATCGCGAAAGCTGCGGCGGTCGGCAAAGCCGGCGGCATGCACCACCGCGTCGATCCGGCCAAAACGCGTTCGTGCCGCAGCCGCCAAACCGGTGGCAACGCCCTGCCTGGCCAGGTCACCGCAATGAAACTCGGCTTCGGCGCCGGCCTCCCGGCACGCGGCGGCGACGTCCCGCAGACGCGCGAGACCCGGTTCGTCAGCCCCCTGCCCGTGCAGCATCACGGCCTGCCCCGGCGCGGCCAGGCGGCGCGCCACGGCAGCGCCGATGCCGGCCCCGCTGCCGGTGATGATGGTGACACGCATCGCGCCCTGGTCTGCCCCTCGTTTCGCGGGGCGGACTATAGGTCCCGGACCTGCCGATGCCAACACGCGGACGGACATGCGCCGATGTCCGCCGCGCGGGACTGCCTGTTACCTCAGACGTTCGGAACCGTCCGAGCGAAGCTGATAAAATCAGTTGCTCAGCATTTGGCGCCGACGCTGCACGTCTTGGTCGACTGGGAGATCGTGCCGCCGGCCGTGCGGCATGCGGCGGCATTGGCGTTCACGCAGGCCACCTTCACCGACGTGCAGCCCGCATGATCGTTCTTCACACATTGCGTCTCGCTATAGGTGCTCAGCACGCTGCCGCCCTTCTTGCAGACGCACATTCCGGTGAGTTCGGCCTTCGCCGCAAAAGCGCTGTCGAGACCGCCGACCACGGCAGCAACGAATAAAATCAGGTAAAGCAATACGCGCATCGTATCCTCCATGAACAGTGGCAATGCGCTCACTATGAGCGCTTCCTGCATTCTGTACAACTTTAAATTGCTTCAATTGCCGACGAGGATCTCTGCCCGCGGCTCCTCGTCCGCTGATGCAGGTCAGGTGGTGACGCGTGCCGCGCGCCGCAGGGCCTGCGGCGGCTGGCCGAAGGCGCGAATGAAGGCGCGACGCATCCGCTCAGGATCGCGAAAGCCGGTCGCTTCCGCCACTAGCTCGATCGGCTGATGCGAGGCCTGCACCCGATCGCGCGCCACTTCCAGCCGCAGACGCTCGATCGCCTTCGACGGCGTGGTGCCGGTCTCGGCGACGAAGGCGCGGGTGAAATGCCGCGTGCTCATGCCGGCACGCTCGGCGAGATCGTCGACGGTCAGCGGGGCATCGAGGTGCTCCCGCGCCCAGGTGAGCAGATCCGCAAAACGGCCGCTCGGCGCCTTCAGCTCCAGCAGCGAGGAGAACTGCGACTGCCCGCCGCTGCGGCGATGATATAGCACGAGCTGCCGTGCGGTCTTCTGCGCGATCTCCTCACCGTGATCGTCGGCGACCATGGCAAGCGCGAGATCGATGCCGGCAGTGATCCCAGCCGAGCTCCAGACATTGCCGTCGCGGACATAGATGCTGTCAGGCTCGAGCTTCACATGAGGGTAGGCGCGCAGGAACTGCCGCGTGCGCTGCCAATGCGTCGTCGCGCGCCGCCCGTCCAGCAGGCCCGCTTCGGCCAGCATGAAGGCGCCGGAGCAGATGCTGGCAAGACGGGTGCCGCGCTGCCCGACCTTACGGACGAAGTTCAGCGTGCATGCGTTGCGGCTCGCCGCTTCGACGCCCTCGCCGCCGGCGATCAGCAGCGTGGTCAGCGCCGACACCGGACCGAATTTGCGCGCCAACATCTCGGCCCCCGACGACGACCGCACGGGTCCGGGCGTGGCAGCGACGACCCTGATCGATGGCGCGGCGCGCGCATAGCGCGAAGCGATCTCGAACACCGAGATCGGCCCGGCGGCGTCGAGCAACTGAAAATCGGGATAGATGAGCACGCCGATCATGGTGGATTGCTCCGTGAACCCAAGTCTGAGGTCCCAAGTCTGAGATCCCAAGTCCGCGATCCCAGGTGTGAAATCCAAGTCTGTCCGGAAACGAGGGAACCTTGGCATATCAGCCATCCAGCGGACCATGCAGAATGACGGCCGTCAAGCACCAGACCCTGCGAGCACCGCCATGGCCCAACCGCTCTCGATCGCTCTCGTCCTGTTTCCACATCTGACCCAGCTCGATCTCACCGGTCCAGTTCAGGTGTTCTCCAGCGTGCCCGGCGCGACGCTGCATCTGGCGTGGAAGAGGATCGAACCCATTCCGACAGACTCGGTTCTCACTCTGATGCCGACCACAACCTTCGCCGACTGTCCGCAGGCGGACGTCATCTGCGTTCCCGGCGGCTTCGGCGTCGACGCCATCCTCGATGACGACGAGGTCATCGGCTTCATCCGCCGCCAGGCCGAAGGGGCCAGGTACGTCACGTCGGTCTGCACAGGCTCGCTCGCGCTCGGCGCCGCCGGCCTGCTGGATGGCTATCGCGCGGCGACCCATTGGAGCGCGCGCGAGTGCCTGCCGCTGTTCGGCGCGACCGTCAGCACCGAGCGCGTCTGCATCGACCGCAACCGGATCACCGGCGGCGGCGTCACGGCCGGCATCGACTTCGCGCTGACCCTGGTGGCGCAGTTGGTCGATCGTCAGACGGCGGAGGCGATCCAGCTCAGGCTCGAATACAATCCGGCGCCCCCTTTCACCGCCGGTTCCCCCGACACGGCACCGCCCGAAGTGGTGTCACGCATGCTGGAGCGGATCGCACCGTCCCGGAGGCGGCGGATCGCGGCGGCGGAGCATGCGGCGGCCGCCCTCAGGACCAACCCGACGTAGCGCAGGCTTGGCAGGCTCCCGAAAGCAAAGAGGCCGCCCGGAGCTGGGGCGGCATCTTCCGATCGGATCATCTTGAGCGAAATCGAATCAGCTGCCAGGAGTCCAAGGCTGATAATCACCGGTGGCCTTTGGCCTGCGACCGCTGGCCAAGGTCGAGCCGGCCGGGCGATACGCCAGAGCAGTCCCCGTCAGGTTCGGCTGATGCGGCTTTTCCCACTCGCGCGGCTTGTAGCCGTCCTGAGTCGGCGGCACGTCGACCATGTGATGCATCCAGGCGTGCCATTCGGGCGGAATGCGGCTGGCTTCGGCCAGGCCGTTGTAGATCACCCACCTGCGCTCGAAATGCAGCACCGGATCGATCTTGCCGCCGGCGGTCCGGTAATAGCGGTTGCCTTGTGCATCCTGCCCCACGAGCTCGCCGAACCGCCAGGTCCACAATTGCGTGCCGAAAGTCTGGCCGTTCCACCACGTGAAGAGCTTGAGAAAGAACTGTTTCATGGGCTTGGGGCCGGTTCTGTGAAGGTCCCGGCTCTGATGCCACCCCGCCCGCATCTTGTCCAGTGTTGCACCGCCTCCGCCCGCGACGATGTATCGGTTCGCGGCGGGGAACGACATCCGCGGCCTGCGGTTAGGTCATTTTCCCCTGATGGAGCGATAGCGATGACCAGACTGAAGACATGGAGCACTGCGGCGGCAGTGGCGCTGATTCTGCCGCTGGCGGCAGCGACGACGAGCTTTGCCCAGGGTCCCGGCGGCGGCGGTCGTGGTCCGGGCGGTGGTGGTGCCGCCATCGGCGGTGGCGGGGGCGGTGGCGGTGGCGCGGCTATCGGTGGTGGCGGCGGCGGCGCGATCGGCGCCGGCGGACGCGGCGGCTTTGCGGCCGGCCCGGGTGGCGGCGGCATGAGCGGCGGCAGCTTCGCCGGACGCGCAGCCGTTGGCGGCGCAGCCCTGGCGGGTCGCGGCCCGGCGGCCGGCGCCAACGTCGCCGTCAACACTGGTGGCGGCCGCGGCAACTGGAGCGGCGGCAATTGGAGTGGCGGCGGCTGGCAGGGCGGTCACCGTGGCGGCTGGCATCGCCGCGGCGGCGGCTTCTGGCCGGGTGTCGGCGTTGGCGTCGGGATCGGATTGGGTAGCAGCTATGCCTACTACAATGATCCGTATTATTACGGGCCCGGCTATTACTCCGACTACTCGTACTATGACGACTCCGCGCCTGTCGCCGTCATCGGAACCGAAGGCGTCGACCCGAGCTATTGCGCACGCCGGTACCGCTCGTATGATCCGGCTTCGGGAACCTATCTCGGCTATGACGGTTTTCGCCATCCATGCCCGTAAGAGTCTGACGTAGTAGCTGCGACAATAAGGCGGCGAGGCCATGCTCGCCGCCTTTTTCGCGCCGCATTGTTGTTTGTTCTGTGTCTGAAGCGCCACGTTGCAGGCTGATTTTCGCCCATATTCCAAAATGTGCCCCGCGACATGCAGATGATCCGCCCGTTCCGGTCCAATATCGTTTGAGCTCGTGATTCTGCCCGTACGGGCCGTTTCGCAGGCTGGATTGATATCTCTCGATGGGCACATGGATTTTCGCGGGACTCGCGCAGTGCAAACGCCGCGGGTGAACGGCTTGGGCCTGCCACCCGCGGACGCGCCAGGAACTTCGAACAAGGAGGCGCGCCTTGCCGACATATCTTCACTGCTTGGACGCAGCTGCATCGCAACTCGGATGCATGTGGCCGGCCGCGGTGATCCCCGGCCCAGCTGGCGGACATGTCGATGATTGAGAAACGCAGATGACCTATCAGCGCCTCGCATTGGGGCTCGGTCTTGGAACGCTGCTGGCGATCGGCGCTGCGTCCACGGCGCTCGACATCAAGTCGCGCCACGACGCGGCCTGGGTGAATTCCTCGCTCGACATCCTGCAGAAGACCTCCGATCTGCGCCTGCTGCTCCGCGAAGCGGAAGCGACCTCTCGCGGCTACGCGCTCATCGCTGACGATCAGTTCAGGACGGAGTTTGCCGATGTCAGCACGAGAATCCCGGTCGCCATGGCCGAGCTGCGGCGCGCCGTGGCCGACAATCCCGAACCGCTGGAGCTTCTGACCGAGACCGAAGCCCTGATTGCCCGCAGGGTCGAGCTCGCTGCGGAGCTGATCCGGTTGCGCGCCGCCTCGGATCGTGCGGGGCTCGAAGCGCTCAGAAGCCGCGCCGAAGGCCCGGCGACCATGAGCGAGATCACGGCCCATCTCGACCGTTTCGTTGCCGATCAGCGCAAGCTGCTGACGCAGCGTTCGATGACGTCGAAGGCCACCGGATCGCTGCTGCTCACGATCGACCTGTGCGGCCTCGCGCTGCTGCTGATCATCGCCTTCTACCTCATCCGGCGGACGTATCTGCACGATCGTGCGCTGCGCGCGTCCCTGGTCCGCTCCGAAGCCGAGGCCATCTCGCTGGCGGAAAAGGCCGAGCAGCAGCATCTCGACCTGATCGCCGCCCATGAGAGGCTGCGCCATTCCGCCGACATCCTGCAGAGCACGTTCAACAGCATGGCAGAGGGCGTGCTCGTCATCGATGCCGCGGACACCGTGGTATTCTCGAACCCCGCGGTCGAACATCTGCTCGGCTACAGCCCGGGAAAGAATCTGACCGACGTCCGCGCGCACCTCCGCGTCTACGAAAGCGACGGCGTGACGCCGGTCGCCGCGCACGACCTGCCGACGCCGCGAGCCTTGCGGGGCGAGAGCTTCGACCGCCGCGAGCTGATCGTCTACCGGCCCGACCGGGACGAGACGCTGCGGCTGATGATCTCCGGCCGCCCGCTGCGCGACGCCGCCGGCGGCATTACCGGCGCGGCGATGGTCTATCACGACATCACTACGGCGCACGAGACCGAGCGGCTGCTGCAGCAGGCGCAGAAGCTGGATGCAATCGGCAAGCTCACCGGCGGCGTCGCACACGACTTCAACAACATGCTGACGATCATTACCGGCACCATCGAGACGCTGGCCGACGAGGTGAAAGACCGCCCCGCCGCCGCGGCGACCGCCGCGCTGATCGGACAGGCGGCAGACCGCTGCACCGAGCTGATCCGGCATCTGCTCGCCTTCGCCCGCAAGCAGCCACTGCATCCGCGCGACAGCGACGTCAACAGCACGATCCTCGACATCGCAAAGCTGCTGCGTCCGACGCTTGGCGAGCAGATCGAGATCAACTCGATCCTCGAAGAGGAGACGCTGATCACGCATATCGACTCGGCGCAGCTCGCCAACTCGCTGGTCAACATGGCGATCAACGCCCGCGACGCGATGCCCAATGGCGGCAAGCTGCTGCTGGAATCGCGCCGGGTGGAGCTCGATGAGGCCTATGCCTCAGCCAACGCCGGCGTGACGCCCGGATCCTATGTCATGGTCGCCGTCAGCGACACGGGTACTGGCATGTCGCCGGAGGTCCGCGACCGCGCCTTCGAGCCCTTCTTCACGACGAAGGAAGCCAGCAAGGGCTCCGGCCTCGGCCTCAGCATGGTCTACGGCTTCGTCAAGCAATCCGGCGGCCACATCAAGATCTACAGCGAGGAAGGACGGGGCACCACGATCCGGCTCTACATCCCCACACCCAAGGGACAGGCTGCGAGCCCCGCTCCGCCCGAGCCGCCGCCGCCGCGCGGCGAGGAGACGATCTTCATCGTCGAGGACGATCCACTGGTGCAGGATTTCGTCGTCACGCAGTTGCAGAGCCTCGGCTACAAGACCATCACCGCATCGACCGGGGTCGAGGCGCTGGCCAAGATCGACTCCGGCCAAAGCTTCGATCTCCTCTTCACCGACGTCATCATGCCCGGCGGCGTCAACGGCAAGGAGCTCGCCGAGGAGGCGCTGCGGCAGCGGCCCGGCACCAAGGTGCTGTACACGTCCGGCTATACCGACAATGCGATGGTCGAGCACGGCCGCCTCGACCAGGCGGCGCTGCTGCTCACCAAGCCCTATCGCAAGTCGGAGCTCGCCAAGATGGTGCGGCTCGCGCTGGCCGGCGCCGCCGCGGACGCCTTGGCCGATGATGCCTTGGCCGAGAACGCCTTTTCCGAGGACGCGCCGACGCGCGCTCACTTCTCCTGACTTGACCATCGCGCGGATTGGAACTGCAATCATCACGGAGCTCGGCGCCACAAATTCCGATGGAAACCTACCCCATGCAATTGGCAGGACGCGACGCGCTGCTTACAACTCACGACATTGGCTGACCGAACTATTCGCCATACACGATAGGGCAAGTCATAGTCACGATGCTGCTTGATCGACCGAGCGCATCCCGCGCCATTGGAAGCCACCGATGATCCGCCGGCGCGTGGTCATCAGGCTCGGCCTTGGAACTCTGCTCGCGATCGGCGCCGCGTCGACGGGGCTGGACATCAAGGCGCGCAACGACACCGCCCTGGTCGAGCACACGATGGAGGTGCTGGAGAAATCCTCCGAACTCCGCGTCCTGCTGCGGCAGGCAGAAGCGGCCTCGCGCGGCTTCGCACTGTCCGGAGCCGACCGGTTCATCACCGAGCTTCGGGAGACGAGCGGACTTATCCCTGCGGCCTGGGCGGACCTGCAGGGGCTCGTCCGGGATAATTCCTCGCAGCGCGAGCGGCTGCGATCGATTGACGGCATCGTGCAGCGGCGCATCCAGCTTGCCGGCGAGTTGATCCGTCGTCACGCGGCGAACGATCGCGACGGCCTGCAGGCGGCGGCGGCGAGCGCGGCCGGTCCGGCGGCGATGACGACGATCAACCAGGCGCTCGACGCCTTCACCGACGACGAGCGCCGGCTGCTGGCGGACCGCGCCACGATCTCGCGACGGACCGGATCCTGGCTGCTGGCGATCGACCTCGCCGGCGTCGGCCTGCTGCTCCTGATGTCGGCCTATCTCGTCCGGCGCGCTCAACTTTCCGACCGGGCACTGCGCTCGTCCCTCACCCGGTCGCAGGAGACCGCGACCTCGCTGGAAGCCCAGGCCGTGCAGCAGCGCGGCGATCTCGCCGCCGCCTATGACGGGCTGCGCCGCTTCTCCGCCATTCTCACAAACACCTTCAACAGCATGGCCGAGGGCGTCCTCGTCGTCGATCCCGAAGGCACGATCATGCTGTCGAACCAGGCGGTGGGACGTTTCTTGGGAACGAATGTGGGCGAGACCTTCGTCGAGATGCTGGCGGCAAACGAGTTCTACGAGAGCGACGCCGTCACCCGCATCGTCGACGAGGAGCTCCCGATCGCGTGCGCCTTGCGCGGGCTGTCGTTCGACCGCCGCGAGGTCGTGGTCAAGCCGACCGACGGCCGGCCGCAGTTTCGCCTGATGGTCAGCGGGCGGCCGCTGCGCAATTCCGCAGGCGCGATCAGCGGCGCGGCGCTGGTGTATCAAGACGTCACCGACGTGCATGAGACCGAGCGCCTGCTGCAGCAGGCGCAGAAGCTCGATGCCATCGGCAAGCTCACCGGCGGCGTCGCGCACGACTTCAACAACATGCTGACGATCATCACCGGGTCGATCGAGGTCCTGATCGACGCGGTGCAGGACCGGCCGGCGGCGGCCGAGTTCGCGGCCCTGATCGGCAGAGCCACCGATCGCTGCACCGAGCTCATCCGGCATCTGCTCGCCTTCGCCCGCAAGCAGCCGCTACGTCCGCGCGACATCGACGTCAACGCCACGGTGGAGGACATCGCCAAGCTGCTGCGGCCGACCCTCGGCGAGCAGGTCGAGATCAGGACCGTTCTCGCCGACGAGGATCTCATCGCTCATGTCGATTCCGCGCAGCTCGCGAACGCGCTGGTCAACATGGCGATCAACGCGCGCGATGCGATGCCCGACGGCGGCAGGCTGCGCCTGGAGACGATGAAGACCGCGCTCGACGAGGCCGACGCAGCCGCCAATCCCGGCATCGTGCCCGGCTCCTACGTCATGGTCGCGGTCAGCGACACCGGCAGCGGCATGCCGCGGGAGGTGAAGGACCGCGCCTTCGAGCCGTTCTTCACCACCAAGGATGCCGGCAAGGGCTCCGGTCTCGGCCTCAGCATGGTCTATGGCTTCGTCAGGCAGTCCGGCGGCCACCTCAAGCTTCAGAGCGAGCAGAACCGCGGCACGACGATCCGGCTCTATCTGCCGGCGGCTCAGGCGGTGCAGCAGATCGAGCCGGAGCACGAGCAGGCGCTGCCGCATGGCCGCGAGACGATCCTGGTGGTCGAGGACGATCCGCTGGTGCGCGACTTCGTGCTCGCCCAGTTGCAGGGCCTCGGCTACACCACCCTCGTCGCCTCGCAGGCCACGGAGGCGCTGGCCATCGCCGCGCAGAGCCAGCCCTTCGACCTGCTGTTCACCGACGTCATCATGCCCGGCGGCATCAGCGGCCGGCAGCTGGCCGAAACCATGATGACGACGCGCCCCGCGCTCCGGGTGCTCTACACCTCCGGCTATACCGACGATGCGATCGCCGAGAACCGGCAGCTTGTGCCGGACGCGCTGCTGCTGACCAAGCCCTATCGCCGCGCCGAGCTCGCGCAGATGGTGCGGCACGCGCTGGACGGCAGGCCGGCGGGCGGCTGACGCTAGCCGCGGGTCGCCATCGCCACCGCAGCCAGCGTGAAGGCCAACGCGGCCACCTGCCCTGCCCCGAGCGGCTCGCGCAGCGCGATCGCGGAGGCCAAGACTCCGATCACCGGCACCGCCATGGTGCCGATCGCCGCGACGGAAGCCGGCAGCCGCGACAGCGCCGCGAACCACGCGACATAGGCGACGCAGAACTGGATCACGGTGGAATAGAACATCAGCGCCCAGTCGAGCTGGTCGAGCTTCGTCCAGTCGGAGTGCTCGACCGCGAATCCGACGATCACGATCGGCACGCAGCCGATGCCGATCTGCCAGGCCGCCGCCGACAGCGGCGGCAGCCTGATCGGGAGCTTCTTGGCCATGACCGTGCCGAGCGCGAAGCCGAACGCGCCGCCGAGCACCATCAGGATGCCCGGCAGCTTGTCGCGGCTGGCGGTGAGCCCGTTGCTGCCCATGATCGAGGCCAGCCCCGCGAAGGCCAGCACCAGCGCGAGCACGCGCAAGAACGTCGGCCGCTCGCCCAGGATCGGCCACGCCAGCAGCGAGGCCCACACCGGCACGGTGTAGGCGATCAGCGCCGCCTCGCTCGCCGGCAGCCACAGCAGCGCCAGCCCCATCAGCACCATCCAGGCGGTGACGTTGAGCATCCCGGCCAGGATGAGCCGCGGCCAGACCTCGCGCGGCACGTCAAGGCTCTGGCTGCGGATGACGGCCAGCAGCGCCAACAGCAGCGCGCCGACCACCCCGGTGGTGCCGCGCAGGGTCAAGGGCGGCAGCACGCCGACCAGGTGCTTGGTGACCGGCCAGTTGAAGCCCCAGCCAAGCGAGGTGATGGCGAGGAACATCAGCCCGGCGGGCGTGATCCGCCCGCTGGCCACTGGCTTGTCTGTCATGGAATCACCGGCACCGTCCGTTGGACGATGAGCTTGCCGGCGCTTTTCCGGCCACACCAGGGATTGTGGGGCATGCCTGCCCCGCGAGCGCTCCGTAGGCGCCCGTGAGTCCCGCCGATGCAAGCAAAACACGTCGTCCGCACGCGAATAAATCTGCCCCTGTGAACAGCGGGACGAAGCCCTGTGGACAGCGCTCCGGGCAAATTTTTTCGGTTTCGAATCCGCGAGGACTCGCCGATAGTTACGGCCATCACGGTACCGGCACGCGCCCTGGTTTTCCCGTACTTTCCCCCATATTTAGTGTTTGGTTAGGGAACCCCCACTAGTTCTTGACGTGGGAAGCGGAGTCGTCCTAGCTTCCGGCCCGGTTCGGCGCACAGTCAGTTTCGGGTCTGGCCGGCCGCTTCCCAGAAGGGTTCGAGGACAATCACGCTCTTTGGCCAGTCGGCCCGGCGTGCGGGGCCTCGTCTGTCCCAGGCTGGGACGGTGGCAGCCGGTGTCCCCTTAAGGGAACCCCACTAGATATGGGGGCTCCCCTGCGGTGATGACGGAGCCGGATGGCGGGCGTGATGCGTTGAGAGCGTGATGCGTTGAGACGTCGGCGCGGGCAGCGGACGGGCTGCACGGGCCGGCGAGGAAAGACGGGGCGAGACGCCGGTCAACGGCGCAAGGCCTTCGCCTTCGAGGCTGAACAGATGCGGACCGGGCAACCGGTTGAACTGCGGCGGCAGACGAATTTTCCGGCAGCGTCCGGGGACTTCCAGCCGTCGCCCTTGGATGCAATGATCCCGGCCGCCAAGCGCGGTCCGGCAAGAACTATTGGGGCTCGCGATGCGGATTGAACGGCGCAACACCACCGAAGGACAGTCGCCCTATGCGGGGATCGACTTCCGCCTGACCACGTCCGAGATCAAGAATCCGGATGGCTCCGTGGTGTTCCGGCTCGAGAATGTCGAGGTGCCCGAGTTCTGGTCGCAGGTCGCCTCCGACGTGCTGGCGCAGAAGTATTTCCGCAAGGCGGGCGTCGCCGCACGCCTGAAGAAGGTCGAGGAAGAGACCGTGCCGTCCTGGCTGTGGCGCTCGGTGCCGGACACCGAGGCGCTGGCTGCGCTGCCTGAGAACGAGCGCTACGGCAGCGAGCGCTCCGCCAAGCAGGTGTTCGACCGCCTCGCCGGCTGCTGGACCTATTGGGGCTGGAAGGGCAACTACTTCTCGTCGGAGGAGGATGCGGTGGCGTTCTACGACGAGCTGCGCTTCATGCTGGCCAAGCAGATGGTCGCGCCGAACTCGCCGCAATGGTTCAACACCGGCCTCCATTGGGCCTACGGCATCGACGGCCCCGGCCAGGGCCACTATTACGTCGACTACAAGACCGGCAAGCTGACCAAGTCGAAATCGTCCTACGAGCATCCGCAGCCGCACGCCTGCTTCATCCAGGGCGTCGAGGACGACCTCGTCAATGACGGCGGCATCATGGACCTGTGGGTGCGCGAGGCGCGCCTGTTCAAATACGGCTCCGGCACCGGCTCCAACTTCTCGCGGCTGCGCGGCGAAGGCGAGCGGCTGTCGGGCGGCGGCCGCTCGTCCGGCCTGATGAGCTTCCTCAAGATCGGCGACCGCGCCGCCGGCGCCATCAAGTCGGGCGGCACCACCCGCCGCGCCGCCAAGATGGTCGTGGTCGACGCCGACCATCCGGACATCGAGGCCTATATCGACTGGAAGGTGAAGGAGGAGCAGAAGGTCGCCGCGCTGGTCACCGGCTCCAAGATCAACCAGAAGCACCTCAAGGCCGTGATGAAGGCCTGCGTCAATTGCGAAGGCTCCGGCGACGACTGCTTCGATCCCGAGAAGAACCCTGCGCTGCGCCGCGAGATCAAGCTCGCGCGCCGCGCGCTGGTGCCCGACAACTACATCAAGCGGGTCATCCAGTTCGCCAAGCAGGGCTACAAGGACATCGACTTCCCGATCTACGATACGGACTGGGACTCGGAAGCCTATCTCACGGTGTCCGGCCAGAACTCCAACAACTCGGTGTCGCTGAAGGACGACTTCCTGCGCGCGGTCGAGACCGACGGCGACTGGAATTTGATCGGCCGCACCAACAAGAAGGTCGTCAAGACGCTGAAGGCCAGGGACCTCTGGGAGAAGATCGGCCACGCCGCCTGGGCGAGCGCCGATCCCGGCCTGCACTTCAACACCACAATGAACGACTGGCACACCTGCAAGGCGTCCGGCGACATCCGCGCGTCCAATCCGTGCTCGGAATACATGTTCCTGGACGACACGGCGTGCAACCTGGCTTCGGCCAACCTGCTGACCTTCTACAACACGGAAACGAAGCACTTCGACGTCGGCGCCTATGAGCATCTCTGCCGGCTCTGGACGGTCGTGCTCGAGATCTCCGTGCTGATGGCGCAGTTCCCGTCGAAGGCGATCGCCGAGCTGTCCTACGAGTTCCGCACGCTCGGCCTCGGCTATGCCAATATCGGCGGCCTGTTGATGACCATGGGCCTGCCCTACGACTCGAAGGAAGGCCGCGCGCTGTGCGGCGCGCTGTCGGCGATCATGACCGGCATTGCGTACAAGACCTCGGCCGAGATGGCCGGCGAGCTCGGCCCCTTCCCCGGCTACAAGAAGAACGCCGCGCACATGCTGCGCGTCATCAAGAACCATCGCCGGGCCGCGCGCGGCGAGGCGACCGGCTATGAGGCGCTCTCGGTCGCGCCCGTGCCGCTCGATCACGCCCACTGCCCGCAGGTCTCGCTGGTCAGCCACGCCATCCAGGCCTGGGACGACGCGCTCACGCTCGGCGAGACCAACGGCTATCGCAACGCCCAGGTCACCGTGGTCGCCCCCACCGGCACCATCGGCCTGGTGATGGATTGCGACACCACCGGCATCGAGCCTGATTTCGCGCTGGTGAAGTTCAAGAAGCTGGCCGGCGGCGGTTACTTCAAGATCATCAACCGCGCCGTGCCGGCGGCGCTGCGCGTGCTCGGCTATCGCGAGAGCGAGATCGCCGAGATCGAGGCCTATGCCGTCGGTCACGGCTCGCTGTCGAACGCCCCCGGCGTCAACGCCACGACCCTGAAGGCCAAGGGCTTTACGGACGAGGCCATCGCCAAGGTCGAGAAGGCGCTGCCGACCGCGTTCGACATCAAGTTCGTGTTCAACAAGTGGACGCTGGGCGAGGACTTCATCGTCAAGCAGCTCGGCGTCACCACTGATGCGATCGCCGCCCCCACCTTCGACCTGCTCACGGCGATCGGCTTCACCAAGCGCGAGATCGAGGCCGCCAACGTGCACATCTGCGGCGCGATGACGGTCGAGGGCGCCCCGCATCTGAAGGCGGAGCACTACGCGGTGTTCGACTGCGCCAATCCCTGCGGCAAGATCGGCAAGCGCTATCTCTCGGTCGAGAGCCACATCCGCATGATGGCGGCGGCGCAGCCGTTCATCTCGGGCGCGATCTCGAAGACCATCAACATGCCGAACGACGCCACGGTCGAGGACTGCAAAGCGGCATACCTGCTGTCCTGGAAGCTCGCGCTGAAGGCCAACGCGCTCTACCGCGACGGCTCGAAGCTGTCGCAGCCACTGAACTCGCAGCTCATCGCCGACGATGAGGACGAGGACGATGCGGTCGAGTCCTTCTACGAGAAGCCGCTTGCCGCGCGCGCCACGCAGGTCTCGGAGAAGATCGTCGAGAAGCTGGTCGAGCGCATCGTCGTGATGCGCGAGCGCGAGAAGATGCCGGATCGCCGCAAGGGCTACACCCAGAAGGCGGTCGTCGGCGGCCACAAAGTGTACCTGCGCACCGGCGAGTATGACGACGGCCGCCTCGGCGAGATCTTCATCGACATGCACAAGGAAGGCGCGGCGCTGCGCTCCTTCATCAACAACTTCGCCATCGCGGTGTCGCTGGGCCTCCAGTACGGCGTGCCGCTGGAGGAGTATGTCGACGCCTTCACCTTCACCCGCTTCGAGCCGGCAGGTCCCGTGCAGGGCAACGACTCGATCAAATACGCGACGTCGATCCTCGACTACGTGTTCCGCGAGCTCGCCGTCAGCTACATGTCGCGCTTCGACCTCGCCCATGTCGACCCCTCCGAGAGCAACTTTGACGCGCTCGGCCGCGGAGTCGACGAAGGCAAGCCGTCGGAGGACGGGAGCCAGCAGGCCGCGAAGTACGTGTCGCGCGGCCTGACCCGCTCCCGCACCGACAATCTCGTCGTGATGCGCGGCGGCTCCTCGTCACCCTCCCCTGCAGGGGGAGGGTCGATCGGAAGCGCAGCTTCCGATCGGGGTGGGGTGACTGTCACCGCCCTCTCCCATGCCCGCGCTGGCGATTCCGTCGACGGCGCCGTCGCCCTGAAGCAGGAGCCGCAGCACGACCTCTCGCCCACCGAGAAGCTCGAGGCGCTGCAATGGAGCAAGGCCGGCACGGCGAACACCCAGGTCGCCTCCAAGGCCGAACGCCGCGCCGAAGCCAAGGCCAAGGGCTACGAAGGTGAGATGTGCTCGGAGTGCGGGAATTTCACGCTGGTCCGGAATGGCACTTGTATGAAGTGTGATACATGCGGCAGCACGACGGGGTGTAGCTGATTATGTCGACCGTCGGACTCGGGGCGGACGTGCCGATACACGGCCTCCCCGAGTCCGTCGTGCCGAACTGAGTCGTCTTCGTTCGGCCCGACTGCTCGGCTTGCTGCCGACAGCGGCGAGCTCTCGTGGTGTCGCGCAAGGGGGATTGCAACACAGGGTCTTCTTTTATGTCCACCGACGACTACATCGTTGATCCCTTGCGGGACTTTGAAGTCCGCGAGCATGCCAAGACCCTCCGCCGCGCATTGGGCTGGGCTGACGCCGATCGCGTCGATCCGCTCTCGCTCGAACCCGCGACAGAACTCTGGACGATACGAGGCAAAAGGCCGTTCAAGCTCGAACTCGCAGCGGATGCTGAGATGTCCGGGGAATCCGGGCTAACGACATACGATGGCACGAAGATCCTCGTAAAGATTCCGCGGCGCATTCGGCAAAAGGCGTTCATGGGCGACGGCTACGCGAGATTCACCATCGCCCATGAACTCGGACATGCGTCGCTCCATCTCGACAAGCTGATGCTAGGCGCTGCGCTTCCGCGACGGCTGGCCGGAAATACGCTTCCTAAGTGGATACCGAAGTTCAAGTCGGCCGAGCACCAAGCGAATATCTTCGGCGCAGCACTTCTCATCAACGACGCTACGGCTCGGCGGCTGTCATCGCCGGAGGAAATCTCGGTACAGGCCGGTGTCAGCTTAACGGCCGCCAGGATATATTTCGAGCAGGTCCAAGAGGATTTGGCGCGGCCTACCGCTGCTGCGCGGGTGCAAAAAATTGCGGACGAGGCGCGAGCGGCGCTGGCGCCTAAGCCATCCATAGCGCCAATAGCATTTCTAAATGACCCCTGCTCCTGCTGTGGTCAGCAAAAGCTATTTCCTGTCGGGCATAAATTCATGTGCCAAGCCTGCGACACCGTCTACGACCGCTTCCAGGACGGCGACGGTGTCGAGTAACAAGCGCAGGGTGGATTAGCTAGCCTCCGGCTTTCAGTTACAAATCAAAGAAATTCTTTGCCTTCGCGAATCGACCATGATCGAACCTGGCACCCAACTTGAGACCAAGTTTGTATTCTTAGATACAGAGGCATTCGTCAGGGAGAAGTTTGATTGGAATTCGAAGGCTCTTTCTCGCCTTGTGGAGCTAGCGAACTCTAACCACATTCGATTATTGACAACAACAATCACGAAAGCTGAGATTTGCAACAAACTTCGCGAACACCTGACGAATGCCTCGTCCGCACTGAAAAAATATGAAATCTTACTGCTCCAGCTCGCACCATCGAATCCGCTTGCGGCCACGCTTGATGATCAAGCTTACGACAGGCTCGAAGAGCTGCTGGATGACTTCCTCAGCCGATCAAGGTCGATCGAAGTTCCGCTCGATATTGATGTGAATGCTGTTTTTGAAGACTACTTCCAGCAGCGGCCACCCTTTAGCAACAAGAAGAAGTCAGAATTTCCGGACGCCGTGGTCGTCCACGCACTTCGACGCTGGTGCAATTCTAAATTTTGCAAAGCTTATGTTGTATCTGCTGATCCCGATATGAAGGCCTGCTGCGACGATGTTCTTCTTCATTCGGAAACGGTGAGCGAGATTATCTCTAAGGCGACGGTGACGAAGAAAATTCATGACGAGCTATTGGCATTTATAAAACGGGCTCAGTCATTGAAAGAGAAACTTTCTGCCGCGATAATTGGGAAGCCGATCTCTATTCTTAACCCATTTCGCGGCATTTATCACCATGACGTCTCCGCAACGGGCACGGCGTACGGAATATCGAACCTCGAAATTTACGAGCTAAACGTTCTCTCGGAGAGGCGCGGCGGCTTCTCGTGTGAGATCAACTTCGACGCGAGAGTGGACATAGAATTGGAGATGTCTTTCGGCGAAAGCTATACAGGCTTTGGCTATGAACGCGGGCGCACATATTTCGAATCTGAGTCTGTTGAGTTTTCTTTTATAGCGGAGATTTTCGTGGCTTTTGACTTAGTAAATCCAAGCATCCCTCAAGTCGATCTGCTGGATTTTAACCCGTTGATGGAGGTTGGGTTGAGAGAATTGGATATTTACCGGTCGCTTCGGTAGACGCTACTTGTCATCCTCCGCTTGACCGGATCGGCGCGTTACGCTTCGCTAACGCGCCCTACGCTGTGAGCTCTGGGCTCCACCTCCCTACCCCCCATGCACCTCCACATCTTCTCCGATCTCCACGCCGACATGGCCGACATCAAGCCGATCGAGGCCCTGCCCGGGGTCGATGTCGTCGTGGTCGCCGGCGATGTCTGCGAGGGGGTGGTGAACGGGTTTGCGCGGCTGCGCGAGATCGTGGCGGAGGGCGTGCCGATCATCATGGTGATGGGCAACCATGAATATTATCACCGCACGCTCCCTACGGAGCTCAAGCTGGCGCGGGCCGAGGCGGCGCGGTTCGGCGTGGATCTGCTGGAGAACGACGCGGTCGTGCTCGGTGGTGTGCGCTTTGCGGGCGCCACGCTATGGACCGACTATGCCATCTTCGGCCTCGGCAGCGAGGTCCACACCATGGCCGTCTGCCGCGACCGGATGAACGACCATCGCCGCATCACCCTGGCACAAGCAGCCCTGGCTGCGGTTTCGGCCGCAGGAGGCGCTCGGCCTGCACCGACTTCCATGTTCGTGTTTGGCGAGACCGAGGCACTTGAACCCTGCCCGAACATCATACCGCGCTCCTGTACGATCCCGGGATTTCACGGAGGACCGGAACCATCGCCGACACGCCGCAGTTTGCTACGAACCCAACGACGAAGGAGGTTCGTCCATGCGTATGGCAATCGTTTTGACGGCGGCTCTGTTCGCCGCTTCGCCGGTGTTCGCCGCAGAGACCGGCGCAAGTTCGCACGGCGCGTCGAAGAAGGCGCCCGGTCAACAGATGCAGCGTAGCAAGACGTCGACGGCGCCCGGCGCTTCGGAGTACGCGCCCGGTCACCAGAGCAACACCGCCGCCGGCCCGGGGCATTCCGAAAGCGCGCCTGGCCAGCGCATGACAACCACCGGCTCCAGCACGCATAGGAAGTAGTGGGCGCGCGAACGGGGTGCGAGATTCCGCTTCCCGGCCCCCTTTCGCTTGAAGACACAGAAAAGCCGTAAGCCTCTCAGTTCATCTTCCAGACATCCGAGGAGTCCCATGCGCAAAGCGATCTTCATCTTGGCAACATCGATTTCAACCGCGCTGGTCATGCCTGCCAGCGCGTTGCCCCGCGCTCCCCTTCAGGTCGATCGCGGCGCTTCTGATCTCATCGAGGTGAGAGGCGGTCATGGCCATGGTCATGGTCATGGCTGGGGCCGCGGAGGCGGTCACCGGGCCTTCGGCTGGAGTCGCGGCCGAAAGGTCGGATGGCGCGGCCATCATTGTCCGCCGGGCCACTGGAAGAAGGGATGGTGCTGATCGCCGGACCGCGCCACGCGCGCGGATGAGCGGATCGTGCTTGACCGCCCGGCGACGCTGCGGAGTCGGACCCACCGCGGCCCGGACGGGTGACATTGTTGGCACGCCGACGGCGGCGCTTTGCGCATCCCATCGACTCGTCGCGCTGAGCGATACAGCGCCCTCTCCCCTTGTAGGAGAGGGCATCTCCGTCCCGTCCACGGACTCGGTTGGGTGAGGGGTATCTCTCCGCAAACGATGCGCGTGGAGGCATACCCCTCACCCGACCGAGCTTGCCGACCTTCCTGACACGCCCTCTCCCACAAGGGGAGAGGGCGCATTCATGGGCGCCGCGTGTTTTCTTCCACGCACCGCGATGATCAGCGCGTAGCCCGGATGAGCGAAGCGACATGGCTACTTAGCGGAAACACACCGACGTATCGCCCGCCACGAACGAATTCCCCGGCATCGGCCGCAGCGGGGTCAGCTTAGGGTTGGCATTCGTCAGCCGCTTCGAATAGGAGCCCAGCGCGGCGTTCATGGTGTTGAGCCTGTCCTGGGCGTCGGTGCGCTGCAGCGGCAGTGTCACGACGCCGGAGGCATAGACCTCGGCGCGCGACCATTGCTGGCCCTGCACGATGCGGCCGACGAGGCGCGACTTCAAATCGGCGGCGCTGTCGCCGGCGGCGCTCTTAGCCCCGACGACGTTCGGCGGCAGCAGGCTGGGATTGACGATCCAGCCGCGCGGCTTGGCGACATTGTTGCCGAACAGGATCAGCTCGTCGAGCGTGTTGTTCAGCGCCACATAGTCGCGCAGCGGCAGGCTGGCGTCACCCGTGCCGGTCTCCTGGACGTGGCTCGCCAGATGCGGGCCCGTGGCGCAATAGGTGCCGAACGCGAGCTTCACGCTGCCGGAGCTCATGGCCATGTAGCTGCCGACGTCCGAGCCGCCCGGCGGCGACGGCGCGTCGTCGCCGCAGAAGGTGCCGTGCGACGAGGCATCCTGCAAGGAGTGCAGATAGAGCCCGATCCGGGCGATCTGCACCGGCACCGGCGGCTTCCTGGGGTCGTCGAACAGCACGCCGGTGGTCCGGCTCTTGTCGTCCAGCCAGGACTTGAGCTGGGTGTAGTCGACGACGCCGTTGCTGTTGTCGAGCACCTTCGGTCCCGAGGTGATGTTGATGGCCGGTCCGATGGCGTAGTTCTCCAGCAGCGGCACGTTGCCGCTGATCGGCACGTTCGCCAGGCATTGCGGGCCGCTGAAGTTCGAGGAGCCGTTCGGCGTCGTGAATCCGGCGGTGCACAGCAGACCGGGGGCCTCGTCGCCCTTCATGGCCCATTGCCGGAGATCGTACAGCGTGCCCTGATAGACGCTGTCGATGGTCACGGGATAGCCGGGCGGCGGATAGTGGAACGGATACACCGCCTGCACGCCGCTGGCGCCGTGCACGTCGGTGCCCTGCCCGTTCGGCGAGAAGTTCAGGAGATAATGATAGAGCGGCCCGTCGGTGGTGTTGTTGGTGCGCTGGAAGCCGTTGAACTTGGCGGTGATGTAGCTGGCGCCCGAATTGGTCGATGTCGCCTGCCCGCCGCACTGATCGATCGGCGCATATTGCGCGTAGTCGGAGTTCTCGTTGTAGGCGGCGATCCAATAGGCCACGTCGGCGCGATAGCCGAGCGCCTGGGCGATGAAATAGGTGGAGTCGGCATGAACCATGCTGCGGCCGGGCGGAATGACGGCGAACTGTACCGCCTCCAGCAGGCAGCCGCGGTTGAGCGCTTCCGCCGGATTGCGGCACGCGCTGGCCGGCGCGAGACAATTCCTCAGCCCGCCCTTCACGCGCGGGACGCAGATGTCCTCCAGGAACGCGTGCGCGGTGCGCGGCGCGGTCAGCCCCCAGCCGAGAACCGCCGATCCCACGACGACGGCGAGGGTCGAAAGTGCAAAGCCGATGCGCATGAAAACTCCTTGGTCATTCGAAATGCAGCAGGCAGGGAGCTGAATAGATGGCAAAACGCCATCGTCCGGCCGGCCGGAGGTTGAAACGCTGATCTTGTCCGCGATGCGCGCATCACGGATTCGGCGAGCCCGATTTGATCCGATCTCAAATAGATAATCAACCTATCGTTGTCTCCGTCATTCGTCTTGGACCGCACTGGCGGAGGCATGACGGCCCATTCGCCAGAGCCGGTTTCCGGCGCGTAGGGTGGGCAAAGGCGCGCGCCCCGCACGACGTTGTTAGGCCCGATATCTCACGCGCCGTGCCCACCGCCCACACCCGCCGGCGCCGATGGTGGGCACGCGCCGCCTTACGGCGGCGCTTTGCCCACCCTACGGTTCGCCGGCCGTTGTTACGAGCGGAGCGACGTGACGCTCAGCGCAATCCGCCGGTGACGTGCAGCGTCTCGCCGGTCACGTAGGACGCATCATCCGACGCAAAGAACGCGACCGCGGCGGCGATCTCCTCGGCCTTGCCGACACGGGCCAGCGGCGTGGTCGTTTCGATCCAGTTGCGCATGTCGCCCTCGTGCAGGCCGGCGGCGACGACGCCCTCGGTCACGATCATGCCGGGATTGATGGTGTTGACGCGGATCTTGCGCGGCGCGAGCTCCTTCGACAGCACCGACGAGATGGCATCGACGGCGGCCTTGGTCGCGGTGTAGACGGCGGTGTTCGGCGGCGTCAGGGTCGACACGCCGGAGGAGATGTTGACGATGCTGCCGCCGGCCGGATTGAAATGCCGCGCGGCCTCCTGCGACACCAGGAGCAGCCCGAGCACGTTGACGTCGAACTGTCGGTGGAAGTGCTCCGGCGTGATGCCGTCGAGCGGCGCGAAGTCGTAGACGCCGGCATTGTTGACGAGGATGTCGATCGGGCCCAGCGCCTTGACGGTCTCGGCGACGACGGTCTTGACGTCACCGGGATTGGCGAGATTGCTGTGCACGGCCACCGCCTTGCCGCCCTTGCCGGTGATCGCGGCCACGACGCGGTCGGCGCCCTCGCGGCTGGAGCTGTAGTTGACGGCGACCGCGGCGCCTTCCGCGGCAAGTCTGGCGGCGATCTCCGCGCCGATCCCCTTGGATGCGCCGGTCACCAGCGCCACCTTGCCTTCGAATCTCCTGCTCATCCTGCTCTCCTTGCGCCGCGGCGCTCCGTTCAATAGTTCAGAACTAGTGAACTATTGAACGGGCGCAAGGCCGTCGCTATATGTTTTTTCATGGCGCCATTGTTTCATCCGTCGCGGGAGGACATCACGTTGGCCGGCGTGCTCTCGGCGCTCGCCGACCCGATGCGGCTGCGCATCGTCAAGAGCCTGATGCAGCAGAACGAGTGCATGTCCTGCTCCGCGGCCGCGCCCTGCCCCGACATGGCCAAATCGACGCTCTCGAACCATTTCCGGATCCTGCGCGAGGCCGGCCTGATCCAGACCACGAAAAAGGGCGTCGAGCACCGCAACGTCGTGCGCGAGGCCGACCTCAACGCAAGGTTCCCGAAATTGTTGAAGACGATCGTCGGCTACGCGGAGTAGGCGTAGAAGCGTAGGGTGGGCAAAGGCGCGCCCCTCACGTTGATATGGGACATGATGTATTCCGCGCCGTGCCCACCGGCCGCACCCGCCCGCCCTGATGGTGGGCACGCGCCGCCCGACGGCGCCGCTTTGCCCACCCTACGGTTGTCACTCATCGTCACTGCGAGCGCAGCGACGCAGACAGAAGTGGACGTGTCCTACTTCTCCTCCTCCATCGTCACCGCGACGGCGCCGATGGCCGACAGCCGCACCTTGTCGCCTTCGACGTCGGCGACGAGGCCCTTGTCGATGAAGTGATGATGCCCCTTGTGGCTGCCCTCGCCGCTGTCCTTCTTCGTCAGCTTGATGCGATTGCCTTCGACGTGGTCGACGGTGCCGACATGCACGCCGTCGGCGCCGATGATCTCCATGTGTTCCTTGATGTCCTGCATGATGAAGGGCTCCGTGTCCGATCTGGAAGCATTTTCAACCTGTGGCTCGGGGAAGTGTTCCGGAACGTACCTCCACGCGGACGCTGTCGTAGGCTGGGCAAAGCGACGCCGCGAGGCGGCGCGTGCCCACCATCGGTACCGGCGGATGCGGACGGTGGGCGCGGCGCGCGAAACTTGCCGTCAGACAATGTCCAGCCGGGCGCCTTTGCCCACCCGACCGCCTCATCTGCCGTCATCGCGAGCGCAATGACGCCGGGAGAGGCCCGTCCGCGTCACCAGCCAATTCGTGTTTGGTCTCAAGCTGATTTGGCCTGTCCAGTCCTTCGGTGAAAAATAAATCACTTTCGCTTTTTCAAAAATCATGATTGTCTACGCCCATCCCGGCCCGCCGAGAGGGGCGCATCGCGATCGTCACGAGACGTGGGCCGGAGATGCGGTGGCTGTGAGTGTGCCGCAGCGGGCTTGATGCCCGCCGACGAACGGCACGCTTGCGGACGTGAAGACGCGTGGTCCTGGCGCCCCGATGCTGGCGCCAAGTCCGAGGGGCTGATGATCCCGAGGGCGACGGTGGCTAAAAGGCCGGACACCGAGGAGATCGCGACATAAGCGTGAAAACCATCGCGCGGGGAATGCCGGGATGCCTCGGCTGAACCTGTGGTTCCTGCCGCCTGCATTTCTTTCGCAGGCGGGCCATGGGTGCGGCCGGCGCCCGGCATTCCCCGCGCCCTCTCTGCTTCGGAGGGCAAACAAAGAGCAAGACTCGGGCGCAATCTGCGTCGCGGGATCGTCAGCGCATATCGTGCGCCGAACTCATCCGCTCACGGGCTGTTTGACAACGTTTCAGCGCATGTCCTGACGACGACGCGAGGCAGCGTCGCCGCCACGATGCAGGCACCGGCTTCAAGCCTTGCGCACGGTCCCGAGGAAGCCCTCGACCGCCACGCGGAAACGATCGGCATCCGTCGACATGCGGCGGACGGAGTCGACCATCGCCGCGCCCGCATTGCCGGTCTGGCGGTTGAGGGCTGCGACCGAGCCGATCGTGTCGGTCACGGCGCGGGTGCCCTGCGCGGCGTGCTGGAAGTTGCGCGAGATCTCGGTGGTGGCGGCGCGCTGCTCTTCGACCGCCGCGGCGATCGCCGTCATCTTCTCGTCGATGCTGGAGATGTTGTGGCTGATGGCGTGGATCGCCTCGACCGACTCGCCGGTGGCGGCCTGGATCTCGGCGATCTGCCGGGTGATGTCGTCGGTCGCGGTCGCCGTCTGCGCCGCGAGATTCTTGACCTCGCCGGCGACCACGGCGAAGCCGCGGCCGGCATCGCCGGCGCGCGCGGCCTCGATGGTCGCGTTGAGCGCCAGCAGGTTGGTCTGCGCGGCGATCGCGGTGATCATCTTGACCACCTCGCCGATGCGGTTGGCGGCGCGGTCGAGCATCTCGACGGTGGCGTTGGTCTGCGCCGCCTTCTCCACCGCCTGGCGCGCATCGGCCGCCGAGGCCTGCACCTGCGCCGCGATCTCGGAGACCGACGCGGTCAGCTCCTCGGTGGCGGCGGCGATGGTCTCGAGATTGGTGGTCGCGGTCTCCGCGGCGCTGGCGACCGCGGCCGTCTGCTCGGTGGACTCATCGACCAGCTTGCGGACGTCGCCGGCGCTGGAATCGAGCTGGCCGGTCGAGTTGCCCATGCTGACGATGACCGCCTGCACGGTGTCGTCGAAGCTCTTGCAGGCGCTGTCGATCGCCTGCGAGCGCTCCAGCCGGCGGCCCTGGTCGAGCTCGCGCTCGCGCGACAGCTGCTCGGCGGTGGCGGCGCTCTCGCGCAAGCCCTCGAGGGCGGCAGCCATGGCGCCGAACTCGTCGGCATGAGCGAACTGCGGCACCGGCGTCTGGTAGTCGCGCTGGCCGATGCGCTGGATCGCCTGCATCAGGACGCCGACCGGGCGCATCAGGCGGACGCGCACCGCGCGCAGCGCCAGGCCGGCCACCACGAGCGCGGCGATGAAGGCGAGCGACTGTGCGATCAGGCTGCTCAGCGCTGCGGTCTTGATCTCCTCGGCACGGGCGATCGAGCCGTCGAGCGCGGTCATGCCGATCGCGATGATGCCGGCGAACGGGCCCTGGCAGAACGCGTTCCATTCCGGCGCCGGCATCGCCGGCTTGCCGCTGCCGTCAAACCCCTTGGCGAGCTGGTCCATGCGCTGATGCGCGGCCTCGACCTCGGCGCGCGAGGTCTTCACGGCACCGGCGAGCGCGGTGCTGCCGCCCCCCGCCAGGAGGTCGTCGAGCCCGGACCAGCCGGCCGCGACGGTGCCGCGCCACTGCGCGATCGCGCCCTTCTGGGCGTCGTCGAGCGGCTTGGAGGCGTTGATGTTGGGACGCAGCGCCGAGCATTGCAGGCCGTAGCGGTCGCGGACCTGCCAGGCCAGCCGCCGCGCCTGCACCATCTTGGCGATCGCCGGATCGGTCATCCAGGCGCGGTTGGAGACGGCGAGCGAGGCGGCGTTGGCGACGTCCAGCGTCTTGGTCATTGCCTCGTACCAGGCCTGCGTACGCGCCAGCACGCGTTCGGAGCGCGGCTTCGCGGCTTCATCGAACAGCAGCTTGAACTGCGGAACCGTGGCGTCCCAGCTCGACTTGAGCCTGGCCATGAGGTCGTCGCGCTCAGGCATGTCGACGCCGGCGAGCGCTGTGACGATGCCGTCATAGCCCTTGGCCTCGATGCCCTGATATTCGGTGAGCTTGGCGCGCGGATCGGCCTCGCTCAGCAGCACGCTCTGGATGTCGCCGCGGTGGGCACGCATGACGAGGACGTTCTGGAAGATCGCCTTGTCGGCCGCGGTCAATTGCTCGGTCGCGACGCTCTCGCGATAGCGGCTCGCGGCACCGCTCATCAGGATCGCCGTGGACACCAGGATGCCCGCGGCCAGCACCGACAGCAGCACCATCAGCAGAGTACTGACCGATTTCCTCATCACGTACCGCCCCACACCGGAAAGTGGCAGGATGACGCCATTGCACAAATTCTTCCTTAACCATGGACCGGCACACCGGCGACCGAGGTAATCAGTTGCCGAATTCCCCTGCTCCACGACAACAAAAAATGCGCAAGCCGCAACGCGGCAGCCGTTGGCGCGCGCTGCGGCGCGATGCGAAGCGAATCGCAGGGCGTGGTGCGCAGCGGCTGGGCCGGACGGTGGGCGCGGCGCCGCGATGGATCAAGATCACCTGCGGCGCCTTGGTGCTGCTCGTGACCTTCGCGCTGGTCAATCTGGCCTATCACGTCATGCGCAAGCCGACCGAGCTGTTCGTGGTGACGGGTCATTCGCTCGACAAGGAGCCGGAGGAGACCTGGCGTCAATATGGCGCGCTGTTCCGTGAGAGCGCGACGCGATCGATCACGCCGGAGCTGCTCGCCGCCTTGGCGCAGACCGAGAGCTCGGGTAATCCGGTGGCGCGCACTTATTGGCGCTGGCGGTTCGCGTGGAATCCGTTCGCGCTCTATCAGCCGGCTTCCAGCGCCGTCGGCCTGTTCCAGATGACCGACGGCGCCTTTGCGGACGCCGCACGGTTCTGCATTCGGGATCACGAGGTGGTCAGCGACGGCTGCGGCTCGCCGAGCCTGTACGTTCGCGCCTGGCCGGCGCACGCGGTGGCGCTCACGGTGATCTCGCTCGACCGCCAAGTCGCCGCCGCGCTCGCACGGCAGCCTGGCGCCAAGCCGAGCGCGCAGCAGCGGCAGGATCTCGCGGCCGTCATTCATCTGTGCGGCGCCGGTCCGGCGGCCGGATTCGTGCGCCGCGGCTTCAAGCCGGCGGATGGCGAGCGCTGCGGCGACCATTCGGTCGCCGGCTATCTCGGCCGCGTCAATGCGATGAAGAAGCAGTTTCAGAAGCTCTCGGCAGCGGAGCGAAGTTAGCGCATGGCGCCCGCTCGGCAACATCGGCAGCCCGCCCGGTCCCGCGTTAAGCACGTCGGATTTGCGGGTGTGTGCAAGGCGCGCGCGTTAAGACATTGGCAACGAACTGCCGCGCATTTTCTCCATCCCATTAGTACAGGAGTCACCATGTCAGAGATCGGCATTCCCGGCGCGCGCATCCGGTCCTTCATCGAGCGGATCGAGCACCTCGATGGCGAATTGGCGGAGCTGAACGAGCAGAAGAAGGAAGTGTTCGCCGAGGCCAAGGGCGAAGGCTTCGACGTCAAGATCCTGAAGGAGATCATCAAGCTCAGGAAGCAGGACCAGGACGAGCGGGACGAGCACGAGACGCTGCTCGATACCTACCTCCGGGCGATGGAAGCGGCCGAGACCGCGCCGGCCAGCAAAACCCCCGAGCGCAAGGCGGCGTGACACGCTGCCGACCGACGATGGCGGCGCGCTGCCGATCTGTGCCGCGCGCTGCCCTACCTCGGGATTTTTCTTGCCCGGTTCCGTCCGAGCCTCTAACGCTGCGCTACACTCCTGCCCGCGCCCGAGGATGAGATGACCGACGCAATGACCTGCCCGCAATGCCGCTCCGAGCACGCCTATCAGGACGGCGCGCTATGGGTCTGTCCGGAATGCGGCCATGAATGGAGCGGCGACGCCGCGGTCGCGGCAGCGTCCAGCGACGATGCCAGCATCCGCGACGCCAACGGCAACGTTCTGGCCGACGGTGACAGCGTCATCGTCATCAAGGACCTGAAAGTGAAGGGATCGTCCTCGGTGGTGAAGGGCGGCACCAAGGTGCGCAACATCCGCCTGCAAGAAGCGAGCGACGGCCACAACATCGCCTGCAAGATCGATGGCATCGGCCAGATGAACCTGAAGTCGGAGTTCGTGCGCAAGGCGTAGTTCCGAGTGCTCCCGGAACATTCGCGACGCTATGGCGTTCGGATCAACAACGGGAGGATGGCCATGCTGACGGACGACCAGATCGCGACGCTTTCGGATATCGGCCAGGCGATCGCCTTCTCGCCCGACCGGCACGACGAGCTCGATGGACTGATCCGCGAAGGCTATGTCGCCAAGGACGGCGACATCTACGAGCTGACGGCGAAGGGGCAGAAGATCCTGACCGATCGAGGTGCCGGATTGAACGAGGCCTGACGCCACGGACGACCGAAGGGCCCCGGCATCTGCATCAAGCCGTTGATATCAGCCCGCCAAATGAGACGGGCTTCCGACTGATTCTCGTGTCCTGGGCATCGGATGTTGGTCGCGCAAGTCTACGTGTTCGGCCCCGGCGTTCATCAAGAGACCCGGCCGTCCAATGGCCGCGAGCGCCGCAGGACTGCGCAGGCGGTGCCTGTTGTTTGGCACGGCAGACCCGGGCCAGCCTCGACCATCAGGCCGAAGGCACCGCACACAAGCAAATCCCGAATTCATCGGCCAGCCCGCGCGGGTCCGTTGCCGAACGCTGCGTGATCCAAGCAGTGAATCCATCACGCTTCTGTAGCCATGAAGTGACACCCGTAGCAATCCGTTCCGTAGGAGCACGGCCCAGATTCATAACTTGGCATGAACCCTGCTTTCTCGATCCTGACCGGGTCCCACTCTATGGAGGCAGAATCAACGTGCTCGTCACTCTCGTCGCAATGCTATGCAACGGCCAGCTCTGCATGGAGAAGGTCGTCACCAACAGCGAGATGTCCGGCATCACGATGACATCCTGCGCCGTCAGCGCGCAGATCGGAATCGCAGACTGGATGTCCAAGGGTCCCTATCACGAGTGGCGTCTGCAGAGTTACAAGTGTGTCGCCGGTAAGTACGTGCCGAAGACCAACGCCTGATCCGCTTTGCCCATCCGGCCGGCGCCCGGGTATCCGGGACCGGCCGGCCGGGCGCAGGACCTCTGCGCTGCTGTCGAATGTTCGACCCCAGCCGCGTCGCATTCGGGACACGCGCAGCAAAGAGAATGCTGCCGTTCGCGTGCCAACGAGCCCGGAATCGGCGATTCGACCCGCAATGACGCTGGCCCGCTTCGTGCAATGCCCCTCGCGACAATGGGGGATGACGTCATGCCGTTCTACAGCTTCCATTGCGCAGCTTGCGCAGAGGATTTCGAGTTGCTGATCGGGATTTCTGAAAGGCCGGTCTGTCCGACCTGTGGCAGTCGCAAGCTGACCCGCCTGCCCTCGCTGCCGGCGCCGCCAGCGCGCAGCCCCGGCCTGATCAAGGCCGCGCGCAGCCAGGCAGCGCGCGAGGGGCATTTCAGCAACTACAGCCGCGCCGAACGAAAGAAGCGCTAACCCGGCAGCGGCGGCCGGCCCTCAGCCTCAGTCCGATGTGATCTGCACCTCGGGCACGTCATCCTCGGGATCGTCGATGTCGAGGCCGTCCTCCTCATCCAGATCGATCCCGGAGAGGCAGATGTCACCGTCATCGATCACGAGCTCGACCGGAGACAGCGTCCGGCCCTGGCACGGCCCGATGAAGCATTGTCCGGTATCGAGGTCGAACTGCGCGCCATGCTCGCCACAGACGAGGAAATTGCCTTCCTCGTCCATGAACTCGCCAGGATGCTTGTCGAGGCGAGCGCCCTGATGTGGGCAGGCATTCTCGAAGCCGTAGAAATTGTTGCCCTTGCGCGTGACCAGGATCGGCCAGGGCTTGGCGCTGCCATCGGGCTCGCGGCGCTGGAGAACGAAGCCCCGCGCCGCGCCATCGTCCACCTCATAGGTCGCGCAGATCGCAAACAGCGTGCTCATCATCCGCCTCTTTTCGCCTCGCCCGGCGTTTGGCGCATCCGCGACATCGCAGGCGCGCTGAAGAGGCTCGCAGCAAGCAGCATGCCAGCCAGTAGTGCCCGACAGGCAGATCGCGGGCCTCAGGCCGGTGGCATGCCGAGGCGGCCGATGCCGGGAAATTTCAGCGCCCGCCGTCGCCAGCGCCGGCCGGCACGCCACCTTCACAATCCGGACACCACGCCAGCGCTGAAGACTCAGTGCCTGCGGAAACCGCCGCCCGGGCCGGAACGCCCGCCGCCGCCGCGAGGGCCACTGACGCCGACACGCGCAGCACCCATGGCGGGGCCGCCCCCGATATGCGCCAAGCCGATTTGCGGCGAAGTCCCGACCATGCGCATGCCGCCCATCTGCGCGCGGGCGCTCTGCGGCGCACCACCGCTCCGGCTCATCAGAGGCTGCATCATGGGTGGTGTTCCAGCTCGAGCGGGAGCACCAGCCACGACAGGAGGTGCGGCGGGGCCGGCGGCAGTCGCAGGCGGCACACGACCTTGCATGCCCGAAGGCGGTCCGGATTGTTGGCCTGTGCCGGCGACCGCGCCCGCTCCGGCGCCAGGCTGGATCGTTCCGCCGGGACCACGACCCGGCATTCCCGGGGTCATGCCAGGCTGAGGCGGATTTTGCGCCATGACCGGCGGATGGCGATGCCAGTAGCGGTTCCAGAACGCGTGCCGATGATACCAGGGCCGTCCGAAATAGAAGCTGCTCCAATAGGTGGTCAGCGTGAAGCCGACAGTCGGCACGTACTCGACATATTCGGGCAGGTAGACGTACTGCTCACGGTACAGATAGGCGAGTGTCCGCGCCGAGACCCAGCCGCGTTCGCCTCCGAAGCTGACATCGCACCACGCGCCGCCTTGAATGCAGCCATGGATGGTGATCCGGGCCCCGGCCGGAATGCGCTCGACGATGGGAAAACCCGGGCCAGGTCCTGCGCGCATGGCGGCCGCGGTGCGCACCAGGCCCGGCGCAGCCACCGCCAGCGAGGCGGGCGTGGCAATCAACAGCGCAGCAACGAGACACGTTCTGAGTTTCACCACGGACACCCTCCTGTCTGTTTGCCGGAGCGAGCTCGGGCGCGAGACTCTCGCGCCCGCATGCGCGGCTCCAGCATGCACTCGACAGGGATGGTTGCAGACTATCGCGGCAACCTCACGGCGCTCCGTTGTCGGAGAGGAGCTGCGCTGCTCCACCGAGAGCGCGGCGAAATGCTTCGTCGAACGTCACGCCACGGAATTGCCACCGATATTGCTTGCCCGCGCGATCGAGGCGCCATCGCGTGACCCAGCCCAGTTCGGCGTCGTCCCAGGTGAGATCACCGAAGAGCATGACCTCAGCTCCGGGAAACCATGACGCGACGGCCACGGGCTGGACACCGTTCAGCTTGGTCTTCTCAATAGCGGCCTTCGAGATCTCGGCGGCGCTTGGCAGAGCGATCTCGAGTCCACGCTTGACGGCAGCCGCGCGCAGTGCGTCGCGCTGCAGATCGGACGTCCGGTCGTCGGATGCAACGAGGAACGTGCGGCCGCCTGCCGTCATCGCCACGATCACGGCAATCGACGGGCGCGGCCCCGGCCACGGCTTGACGTTCAAGCTCGCCAGCAACTGATCGATCCTCGCGCGATCGAATGACACAGTCAGGTCATACGGCCGGTCGCGCGTGCCCTGCTCGTCGTGCTTCGGCTTGCCCGACATCTGATCGTGATAGTCGAAACCGGTGACGAACTCCGCCGCCCGCGCCTCGAGTGGCGCGAGCCTTGCGTCGTTCCTAAGCTGAAATGCACCGGATACCTTGATCAGCACGTCCTCCAGACATGCTGCAAAGGCTGCCCGGCGATTGTCATCGCCCTGACCGGTCACGACCGTCTGCGCCTGATACAGGTCGGTCGAGGCCGCATTCGCAACGGTGCAGGCCCCGACCGTCATCATCACCCAGAGCCCGAGACGCCAAACGCCCAGCCCGCGGAGAACACCGTACTGCTGCATCGCGTCCTCGATCCGGCTATGTCGGCTATTTCTGCCGATCGAGCTTGATGATCGTCGGTGTGGCGGCGTCGGACGTCGAGAACGTCACCCGATCGCCGGCGTGGATGTTCTCGATCATGGCGCTGTCCTTGATCTTGAACTCCTGGTCCGCTCCCACCGTGTTGGCGCCGACGGTCCCGTTGGGGACGCGCTTGATCGCGATCGTGCCGTTGAGACGGTTGATCCCCGTGACCATGCCCGCCGTGCCCTGCTCCGCTGCGAGAGCGGGCAGAGTCCCCGCAAACAGGGCGACCGTCGCCAGAGTAATGCCAACTGCTCTCATCGCTGTTCTCCTGCCTTGCTTTTCGCGGCAAACAAAACACCACGAATTCTTTGGTTCCCGGAACCTTCAGCTTCGTCGCTGACGACCTAGGGCCGTTTGACGCACCGCAATCAATGTCGCTGCGCCGTGCAGCTTTTTTTGTTGCCCCCCAAGCACTACGCCTACATACAAGATCCTGATCGTCTCCGCCCTGCGGACGACGCGCGCTCGACCGGGCGCAAACGCGAACCTTCTTCGACCGACACGGCTCGGCCACCCTCATGTAGTGATTTGCACGGATTTGTCATCAGACCGCCGCGTGATCAAAGTTTTCCTGCACTCGCAGTATCGACGCCCTGTAACGCCGAATTCATCAATGCGTCAGGATGCACCTTGACAGCACAGACAGCCAGGAGGACGATCACCCCGTCGTGCATTTCCGGTGGCCGCTCACCACGGTGCCGGTGATGTCCGAACGACAACAACCCATCTGATTGCAGGGAGGTTCTATGACTCCACCTCCGTACCAGATCCGCTGAGTGCGACGGGACTCGCTTCGGACCATCGCATAGCGGCAAATCACGAACGGCACGCCGGGTCGCGGCTTAGTGGGCTGCATCAGCGAGGCATGGCCCCTTGCCCGCCCGGCGCTGTGCCGTCCATCTGGATCACTTCAGCGCGAGCCTGGTAGCTATCATTCGGGAGCTGCGGCAATACTCGGGCTGATACTGCGCAACGCGAACATTGGAACGTGTGATCAGCCGATCGCGTGCAGCGATCAGGTGACCAATGCCAGCCGAGATATCGGCTCGCGGCATCGCCGCATTCCCAATGTCCCCGAAACGAAATCCATCATCGGCTGATGCGCGGCGGGCGCAGGCGTCACCCGCCGCCGAAGCAATCTGCCGCAGCTACTTGCTGTAGTCGTAGAAGCCCTTGCCGGTCTTGCGGCCAAGCTGGCCTGCAGCCACCATTTCCTTCAGCAACGGCGCCGGACGATACTTCGGATCGTTGAAGCCGTTGTAGAACACCTCCATCACCGACAGCATCGTGTCGAGACCGATCAGATCCGCCAGCGCCAGCGGACCGATGGGGTGATTGCAACCGAGCTTCATGCCCTCGTCGATGTCGGCGGCGGTCGCGATGCCTTCCGAATATGCGAAGATCGCCTCGTTGATCATCGGGCACAGGATGCGGTTCACGGCAAAGCCCGGGCTGTTCTTCGCGGTGATCGCAACCTTGCCGATCCGCTTGGCGAATTCGGCGGCGGCCGCATGGGTCGCATCCGAGGTCTGCAGGCCGCGGATCAGTTCGAGCAGCGCCATCATCGGCACCGGATTGAAGAAGTGCATGCCGATGAAGCGATCGGGCCGGTCGGTGGCGGTGGCGAGCTTGGTGATCGAGATGGAAGAGGTGTTGGTCGCGATCAGCGCCTCGGGCTTCAGGCCGGCACAGAGGTCCTTGAGGATCTTGAGCTTCAGCTCCTCGTTCTCCGTCGCTGCCTCGATGACCAGGTCACAGCTCGCCAGCTTCGCTTTGTCGGCAGTGCCGGTGATGAGCGACAACGCCCTGTCCTTGTCGGCGGCCGTCATCTTCTCCTTCTTGACCAGGCGGTCGAGGCTGGAACCCACGGTCGCGAGCCCGCGCGCCACCGCCTGCTCCGAGATGTCGACCATGACGACCGGAACGCCCGCGGCGGCGCAAACCTGCGCGATGCCGTTGCCCATGGTGCCTGCTCCGATGATGCCGACCGTCTGAATCATTGCCGCTCCCTCTCAGTCTCGTATCCGCGGGGACCGCCCCGTCCTGCGCCGTTGCTTAACAGGCTATCGCCCGGCCGGGTAGACCCAACACGACGAGCCAGACCGGGCCGGCTGCCCCACGGCTCGCCGGCGTCGGGAAGCGGACGCGTCACCCGAGGTTCGTCCGCATGCGCAGGAACGGATGCAACTTGCTCTGGTTGGTCTCGTGCTCGGCGAGATGAGCCGCGCCGGGCGCGGCAGCGGACCGCTGAACAGGAACCACTGACCGATACGCAGGCACGGGTGACCGGGCGGTCGACCCGCTGTCGCGTGTCACGCGTGAGCGCCACGCCAAATCCGTCGTCGTCATCGGAACGCCCGGTCAGGCCGACGGTTCTCCACGCAGCAACAGGCCGTGCCCAATCGAGGAGACCCCCGTGGCGACCGCCGAAACCACCCGACCTTCCCTGCAGCCGACGGCGCAGATCGCACGGCGTTCGATCCACCCGATGCTGGTGCCATTCCCTATCGTCTGCTTCATCGGAACGCTCGTCACCGACATCGCCTATTGGCGGACCGCCGAAATCATGTGGGCGGATATCTCCGCCTGGCTGCTGCTGGCCGGACCGATCATGGGCGTGCTGGCCGGCATCGCCGGCCTCATCGACTTCCTCGAATTGGACGCGGAGAAACGGAGGACGACATGGGACTGGCTCAATACGCCATCGTAGCAGTGGACGATCATTGGAGCGTGCTGCACGACGGCAACGCGCACGGCGACTATGCCACCAAGGAAGCAGCGTTCGAATCGGCGGCATCAGCCGCGACGCTTGCCATCAAGCAGGGTCATGAGGTGCACCTCAGCGTTCCGGGTAACGACCCCGATCGATCAAATAACTAATCAGCACGGCATCCTTGTTGTTGGGTCCAAAATGACCTCCAGGGATAGTGAACTGCACGGTAACGTGTGTTAGCGACGTCACAGGCTCGGCGCCGCACACTTCTGTCCAAAAGGAACAGGAGTTTCGCCATGAAGGTCAACCGGAACCGGCGCAAGCAGACAGCGTCGTTCGGCCAGCGGCTGCAGCAGGCTGCAACCGCTGCCCGCGAGGCGGCAGCGCGTCTTCCAGTAGGCCCTGAACGCGACATCATGCTGAAGAAGGCGATGCAGGCCGAGACGGCGGCGCATATCAGCGAGCTGTTGAGTGCGCCCGTGCTGCACGCCGCGGGGCGTTAGGACACTCGCCTCGTCATCTGTCGCGATTGCGAGAGGAACCCGAACGCCGGCACGATGCTTTGCTCTCGAGTTCTTGTCTCGGCGAGAGGACGATGATGGCCCGGGTCGTGGTCGGCACATCGGGATGGCATTACGGGTCCTGGCGCGGCGCCTTCTTTCCGCGGGGCCTTCTGATCAGGCACCAGCTGCCCTACTACGCCAGCCAGTTCGAGACCACCGAGCTGAATGGCGTGTTCTACCGGACGCCGACGGAAGCCGCCGTCCGCGGCTGGCGCGATCAGACCGGCCCCGATTTCGTTTTTGCCTGGAAGGCCTCCAAGTTCATCACGCATTGGAAGCGCCTATCCGCGCGCTCGGTCAACAGCATTGCGCTGATGGAGAGCCGGCTGTCGCTGCTCGGCGACAAGGCCGGCCCCGTGCTGTTCCAGCTGCCGCCGCATTTCGAAGCGAATCCCGAGCGCCTCGAGTCCTTTCTGCCGCTGCTGCCGAGGCACCGGCGCTACAGTTTCGAATTCCGTCACCCGAGCTGGTACACGCCGGCCATCATGCGCCTGCTGAGGGACGCGAACATCTCGCTCTGCCTGTCGGACCATCACGACGCCCCGGCGCCGTGGAAGCGCACGGCCGATTTCGTCTATGTGCGCGGACACGGCCCCGACGGCCGCTACAAGGACAACTATACCGACGCAACGCTCGCGACCTGGGCCAAACGCATTCGCGCCTGGGCGACGCACGGGATCGACGTCTACGTCTATTTCGACAACGACCAGAAGAGCGCGGCGCCCGCCGACGCTTTGCGGCTGCGCCGGTTGCTCGCGGCGTCCCCTCACCGGACACACGGCGCGGCGCGCGCGAGGTCGACAGAACATCGTGGACATCTCTCGGTTTAGGCCGCAACCAACGAGAGGAACAACCCATGCGACGCACACTCAGCACGCTTGGCTGCCTGGTACTCGCCGGCCCTGCCCTCGCCCAATCAGTCTGCGAAAAGACCGGGGTGAATTCGGCGCTCGGCATTGCGCCGAGCACGGAGGACTTCGTCAAGCAGGTCGCCATCAGCCGGCATTGCTGCGCGACGCCGCGGTCTCCTTCTCGATCAGTCCCGCTGCATTGGTGAAATACGCCTCGACAGACATCGCCTGCGCGACTTTCGGAGGATTGCCGAGTTGATCAATGCTCGATTCGATCGCGTTCGCGATCGACCTCGATCCGGCCTTGCGCGCGATCGATGCTGGAGTACTCGGCCGCAGCCAGCGGGCGCTTGGCGCCGATCGCCGGGGCCCCGAGAATACAGGCAAGCGCCGTGACCGAGAGCATCGACAGCGCAAAGAGCTGACCGACTCGCATGATGCATTTCCAGTTGATTGTTTTGATCAACTTAGGAAGCGGAGCCTGAGGGGGTCTTAAGTCCGCGGACCTGGCGTGGCGCCAGATCGTCGCCACCACGCTTCGATTCCCGTAAATCAACGGGCTTCAACGGTGGTCCTCATCAGCTTTCATGAGAGTTCCACGACAGAGGCGCGAAGGGTTGGTCGGGATCGCGCGATGTTGCTCGTGCTTCGAGCATCGCTTGGGAGCACGGGCATCGCAAGAAGCCGCGGCAATCTCTCCGACTCCGGGCCCCGCCCTGATTCCTCATGCAAGTGTAGAAAGATCCAGCGGCCAACGCGGTACGATGCTAACATAAGTTATTGAAGTCGCACCACATGGAACCCCAATAAACTAACTCGGGGGAACCGCTCTTTGAGTCATCTGGTACGCAAGCTCGAGAATTTCGTCCGCCTCTCTGCGGCCGACCGCCTGATGCTCAACCGCGCTGCGGCTCAGCGGGTAAGGACCTTCGCGCCACGCACCGACATCGCGCGCGAAGGCGAGAAGCCCAAGGACGTGCATCTGATCCTGAACGGCTGGGCCTGCCGCTACAAGCAGCTCGAGGACGGCCGCCGCCAGATCGTCTCGTTCTTCCTGCCTGGCGATATCTGCGATCTCAACATCTTCATTCTGCGCGAGATGGACCATTCGATCGGCACCATTACGCCGGTGTCGATCGCCGATCTGCCGCGCGAGTTCTTCGACGAGATCAGCGCCGGTTATCCGCGCATTGCGACCGCATTCTGGTGGGAGACGCTGGTCAATGCCGCGATCCAGCGCGAATGGACCATGAATCTCGGGCAGCGCACCGCGTCCGAACGCATGGCGCACCTGTTGTGCGAACTGTTCTTCCGGCTGCGCCTGGCGGGTCTCGCCGACGACAGCAGCTGCAGCTTCCCGCTCACCCAGGCCGATCTCGCCGAGGCGACCGGCCTGTCGAAGGTCCACGTCAACCGCACGCTGCAGGAACTGCGCGCCAGCAACCTGATCGTGCTCAAGGGCAAGATGCTGGTACTTCCGGACCTCGAGCGCCTGATGAGCGCAGGCCTGTTCAACGCGAATTACTTGCATTTGGACCGCGAAGGCCGTCAGCTCGACGCGAATGAGTGAGAGGTTCGGAGCGGCGCTTGCGCTATGCTGACCGGCTCGGCACTCTGCCGGGGAAACGGCGATGGTCGAACAGCGCATGGTTGACGGACCCTTCGAGCAGGAGATCGTGCAGCGCCTCGGGCTGATGCCCAACCTGTTCAGGTCGGCGCCGTCAGCGCCTGAGGCGACCCGACAGCTCTGGCAGTTCGCCAAATCCGCCTATCTCGACACCCCGCTGCCGGCCCTGTTCAAGGAGCGGCTCGCCGTCCATCTGTCGCGCCTCAACCATTCGCCTTATTGTCTGACCCGGCATTTCGGTTTTCTGGTCGGATTGGGCAAGCCCGCGGGCGACTCGGCATCCCGCCCCGAGACGATCGATCGGGCGCGTCAACTGCTCGCGCGGCCGCTCGCGGATCCCGTGCGCACCGCGGCGGCGCTGGGCCGGCTTGAGATTCTCCAGCCCCCGCTCGACATCCCGGAGCCGGGCAGCGACGGCGAGGCGGACCTGTTCGAGGCAGCGTCGGTGCTGTTCATGCAAAGTGCTGATTCCGACCGCTCGCGGCGCGCGATCCGACACGCGTTCGGCAACACCAGGTTCGATCTGCTGGCGGCCTTCCTCGCCTATCTGCGCACAGCGCATTTCTGGGCCGATGCTCACCTGCTCACGATCGATTCCGATGTGCTTGCCCTCGCACAGGCCGATCCTGAGCTCGCCGTCTGCCTCGGCTGCAGCGAGCTGCCGGACGCTGGGCCGCCCGCACAGCAGCCGCATTCGAATGGCGGCGATGCCAGCGATCATCGACTGCGCCGCCTCCTCGAGATCGATTCGGTCGGCGTGCTGTTCTTCGATCATGCAGCCGGCACCCTGATCGACGCCAACGAGGCCTTCTTGGCGATGACAGGCTATTCGCGCCAGGAGATCAACAGCGGCGAGCTGACCTGGAAGAGCCTGACCCCCCCGGAATGGATGCGCACTTCGAGCGACCAGATCGAGCTGCTGCGGCAGACCGGCCGGCTCGGTCCCTATGAGAAGCAGTATTTTCGCAAGAACGGCGAACGCGCCTGGATGATGTTCGCCGGCCGTGACCTCGGCGACGGCACCCTCGTCGAGCTCGTGATGAACATCGACGACCGCAAGCGCACCGAGGCCGCGCTGCGCGACAGCGAGGCGCGCTTCCGCCAATTCGGCGAAGCGTCCTCCGACGTGGTGTGGATCCGCGATGCCGAGACCCTGCAATGGGAATATCTCAGCCCCGCATTCGAGACGATCTATGGCGTCCCGCGCACCGCTGTGCTCCGCGGCGACCATCTCGCATCGTGGACCGAGCTCATGCTGCCGGAGGACCGGCCCCGCGCCCTCGAGAGCCTGGAGCGCGCCCGGCGCGGCCAGCGCGACAGCCTGGACGTCCGTATCATCAGGCAGCCGGACGGCGTCACGCGCTGGCTGCGCATCCGTAGTTTTCCCATGGTCGACGAGGTGGGGCAGGTGCAGCGCATCGGCGGCATCACCCAGGACATCACGGCGCTGGTCTCGGCCTCCGAGCACCAGAAGCTGCTGCTCGCCGAGTTGCAGCACCGCGTCCGCAACATGCTCGCCGTGATCCGCTCGATCATCCGCCGCACGGGCGACTCGAGCGACAGTGTCGAGGATTTCGCCAGTCACCTCGAAGGCCGCATCACGGCGCTGTCGCGCATCCAGGCGGTCGTCACGCGCGATCCCCTCGCCGGTTTCGATCTGGCCGAGCTGATCGCCGATGAGCTGCGCGCCGGAGCCGCGCGCGAGGACAGGCAATTCTCGCTGTTGGGCCCCCAGGTGCGGCTGAAGCCGAAGGCGGCCGAGAGCATCGGGCTTGCCATGCACGAGCTCGCGACCAATGCGCTGAAATATGGCGCGCTGACGGTGCCGCGGGGCTTCATCAGGATCGAATGGCGGCTCGACAAGCACGACGCGGTCGACTGGCTGGTCATCGACTGGACCGAGACCGGCATGTCCGGACGCACGCTGAGTGCGCAGCGCCAGGGCTTTGGAACCGTGCTGCTGGAACAGATGCTGCCGTACGAGGTCGGTGCCCGCGTCGTGCGGCGCTTCGAGCCGAGCGGCCTCTGCTGCGAGATCCGGCTGCCCACCGACGACATTCTCAAGCGTTGACGGGCCGATCGAAGCTTCATTTCGCGGCACCGGTCGGCAACAATGGCCGGGATCTCGTCGGCGCGGAGAAACGCCGTCGGCATAGCCTTCGCGGTGCATTCGGGGTATGCTCCGCCTGCGGCCAGAGGTGGAGGTCGCATGGGTCGCGCAACCGCCATGTCTTCGCCTTGGTTTGGGCGGATATGACCAAGTGTCGATGAGATTGGGAATCGGCCGAGCGTCGACGCGACGGAACGATGATGGGACGTTCCTGAGCATGCGGCTCTGGCCAAGATGAATCACCGTGAACATGCAGGTGCGTGGGCACGAGGGACAACCGGTATCCAGGTTCTGTGCTGATGCGGCCGAGAGGCCGAGCGTCCTGTGGCGCCGTCGTCTTCCGACGTTGGTGTCACGAAGCGTAGGTACGATGCAGCGTGAGTACGCGGAGCATTGGTGCACGAGGGCGTTGGTTAGGACGACACATCGGTACAGAGCCGAGCGCCGCCTGCGAGGCGGACGACAACGGAGGACGGAGCGTCAATGCTTGCAACGACGACCAAAGACGGCGATCAGCAGCCTCATGCCATGATCGATCCCGAGATCGTGCTGGCGGCCCGCGCGGATCGCACCGCCGCCGAAGCGGACAGGCGCAGCTCGCAACGGCCTCCGGATGTCCCCTTGCCGAAGATCGACCCTGACTACAGGACGCAGGCGACGAGCGACCTCGCGGTCACCGGAGAGCGCAGCACGTTCGCCACCTGGGCCGTGCGCACCATTCTGGCGGTGCTGTTCGCCGTCGGCAGCGCGGTCGCCGCGGCCGCCTGGCAGAGCTATGGAGACCAAGCCCAGGAGATGATCGCGCATTGGATGCCGCGGATCACGCTGGCATCCAACGCCGACAAGGACGCCGCGGCACAGCCAGCCGCGACCGCGCCCCAGCAGACGGCCGCCGAAGCGCCGGCTGAGGCGCAGGAGCACGCAACGAGCGCGGTTGGCGCGACCGCATCGCAGGAGCAGTTGCTGCAATCGATGGCCCACGACCTCGCTGCCTTGAGCCAGCAGATCGGCGAGCTGAAGACGAGCCTCGCACAGTTGAAGGCCGGGCAGGAGCAGATGGTCCGCGACATGGCGCGGGTCGCCGAGGCCAAGCCCAGCGACAGGCCCGCCGAGCGGTCGAGCGAGCGGACCGCGGAAGCACGGTCGTTCGATCCGCGCGCCATCGAGCAGACGATCCGGCCGCGCCCGGCCCCACGCCCTGCGACCGCGGCCGTGACCCCAGCACTGCCTGGTGCAGCAGCTGTGCACCGGCCGCGCACGCCGCCGCCGGCCGCAGCCGGCATGGCTCCTCCGCCGCCTGCTCCGATGCCGCTGCCGTCGGCGCCGGTCGATCCGGACCAGCCCGTGGTGCGTCCGCCAATGCCTGTGCGCTGAGGGATCCGCACAGGCGCCCGCGCTGGTCCGCGCCGATCGACATGGCGGTGATCGATGTCGTCGATCTACTTGTCGCGACGCGGCTTTCCGAGCTAAGGAACTGCGCCTGACAATGCGCATCACCGAGGGGTTCATGAGCCTGACCGATCCGACCGTCCTGTCCGCCTCCGACCTCGCAGACCGCATCGCGATCCTGCGCGACAACATCCGCCAGATCACCGAGCAGGCCGCTTCGCAATCGGGTGCGGCCGACGAGGAGCGCAACGCCGACCGCCTCGCGCAGCAGAGCGAGGAGCTCGACGTTCTGCTCAAGGAGCAGGAGCGGCGGCTGAACAAATAGCCGGCCGGCCCCTTCGATCATTTCGCGCGTGCTGCACTGCGCTCGTTGTTGCCCGCGCGTCGCCCACAGGCTAGCCTCGCCGAAAACAAGCGGGAGGTAGCCAGAGGATGCGAAACGGTCTGCTTTACACGTCAACCCTTGCGGCATTGACCACTGCGGCATTGCTGGCGGCCCTGACACCGGGCAGCGCCGAGCCACGCCATATGTATACGACCATGGTGCTGGAGGCGTTCGCCACCAAGGTCGAATGTCCCGGCGTCGATGTCGTCTATCAGGATCTGGTCCAGAAGGCGCAGGACATGAAGATGCCTGACGGCACGACCGAGAAGGTGCGCAAGGCGATCGCCTACATGCACACCGGCGGCAAGATGGGCGAGAAGCAGGACGACGATCTGATGGCGGAGGTGGCCGTCGCCACGCAGGCCATCGATATGGATCAGCGCCGCCTCGGCATGACGAACTGGTGCGAGGAGCAGAAGAAGACGCTGGCCGGCTTCATCCGTCCCAAGGGCTGACCCCGGAGCGGCCTGGGGGCTGCCGACGGAGCGGAAAGACCGCACGGCACGTTTGCCGGCCATGGCCGAACGACGCGCCGTTCGTCGGTCTGCGCACCGCCATAGCGGGCACGGCACAGCCCCGCGTCGGGCAGGAACCCGGATGACCGCTGCCGCTTGGCCTTGCAGCTACGCAGCAGACATCCAGCCCGGAGCGAGCCATGCGCATCGAAACCGCTTTCCTGTTCGACCTCGACGGCACGCTCGTCGACAGCGTCTATCAGCATGTGCTCGCCTGGAAGACGGCGCTGGATGCCGAGAACATCGAGCTCTCGGTCTGGCGCATCCACCGCAAGATCGGCATGAGCGGCGGCCTGTTCACCAACCAGCTGCTGCGTGAGACGGGTTTTGCCATCGAGCCCGATCGGATCGAGCGGCTGCGGAAAGCGCATGCCGCGGCCTATCAGAAGCTCGGAGGCCAGGTCCGGCCCCTGCCCGGCGCACGCGAGCTGCTCGGCTTCTTGACCGATGCCGGCATCCCCTGGGCGATCGCGACCAGCGGGAGAATGGAAACGGCGGCCGTCAATCTCGCCGCGCTCGGCGTCGATCCCAAGACCAACGCTGTCGTGACACGCGACGAGGTCCGCTACGCCAAGCCTGATCCCGATCTGTTTCTCGCCGCCGCCGCCCGCCTCGACGCGCCGGTCGAGCGCGCGGTCGTGATCGGCGACAGCATCTGGGACATGCTCGCCGCAACCCGCTGCCGGGCGCTCGGCGTCGGCCTGTTGAGCGGCGGCTATGGTTCGGAGGAACTGCGCCAGTCCGGCGCCATCCGCGTCTACGAGGATCCGGCCGACCTGCTCGGCCACATCGACGAGGTCGGCGGCCGGCGCTAACTCAGCCGGTCAACTCTGCGGGCCCGACAGCGAGATGTCGCGTTCGGCGCGGAACACGTTGGCATAGAGGTTGGCGATCCACTGGCGCCCCGTCGATGTCATGTTGAGATAGCGGATCTCGGTCTGGATGTGCGGGGCGACGCTGTTCCAATAGAACTGCGGATAGCGGTTGACGATATCGGCCGGTGACTCATAGCCGAGCTGCCGGTTGATGCCGACCTCCTCGAACTCGTAATACAGCGCGTTGGCCTTGCGGATGTAGTTGGGGTCGCCGAGCTGTCCGATCAGGTCGGCGGCGCGCACGATCGACTGCTCCTCGTCGAACTGCTGGCCGGCGAGCGGCGGAAAGCGCGTGCCCTCGATGGCGCGGGCGATGCGATCCTTGTCCAGCGGCGCCATGCCTTCGATGCGGTTGATCACGTACAGCTTCGAGCGGTCGACGTGATACGGCATCAGGCTGGCGTCGGAGGCGCCGCGCGGCAGGCAGATCTTGCGGCCGCCGCGATCGATGACGAAGCCGTCGACGTCGTCTTCCCTGAACAAGCCGCGGACATAGCCGATGTCGTGGAGCAGGCAGGCCAAGATGACGTGGACGTAGTCGTCCGCCGTCATGTGGCTGTGCAGCGCGCGGCCGCGCAGGATCTCGTGGCCGGCCAGCGTGACCAGCAAGGTGTGCTCGACGTTGTGATACAACGCATCGCTGTTGCCGATGCATTCCAGCGCGATGCGCGCAGCCGCCGGAAGCATCTCCGTCAACTGGGTATGAGACGATCCGAAACGGCGTCGCATATAGGAGCTGAGGAAACGCTCCAACGCCGCTGCCGCGAGCTCCGGTAAGGTCATCATCGCCGCTGCCCCGCCTCAGACAGCCCAAACACAACGTCAAAAGACATAACGCCCGAAAACACAATCACGATAGCGCGGCTCGCGGCACGACTGAGACGTCAGGACGACACGGCTCAGGACGGCCAGCTTCGCACGGACACGCGCGAGATCGGCCCCCCGGAGCGTTCGAGCACCTTGACCGACGAGCATAGCCCAGGTTGCGGATATCGGCCACACCCGGACGAGCACACACCGGAAAACTGCGGGCCAAGCGACTGAATCTGACGCGATCGAGGTCGATCGCTAACGTCCCCGCACCGGCAGCGGCGGCCGTGGCGGTCGTGTCTCACCGCGATAGGCCGGTCGCCGCGCAGGGGAACGGCGGGCCGGCGCGGCCGCCGGCGCATCGACCGACTGCAGATAGGTGCTCAAGGCCGACGCGGAGTCGTCGCTGCTGGTGTAGTGCTTCTGCAGGAACAAATAGAGCGTCAGGCGAAAGCGCCCCTTGGCGAGCCCACGTGCCGAGCGATGACAGGTGGCGCAGCTGTCCGCAAACAGCCGCGCGCCGGATTTGCCGGCATCGAGATCTTCCGCCTGTGCACTGCTGATGACAATCAGCAGCAGCGCGGCCGATCCAACAAACCCCAGCCGCGCCCCGGCGCGCCCGCGCGCGTGGACACGCTCAGGCGACATCAGCCCGCGGGCTTTCCTCCGCCTGCACACCCAGCGCATCGAGATCGACCAGCGCCGGATCGTCCGGCATCGGCTCGCTCTGCTGCTGTCCGCCGCCATGGACGTGCATCAGCGTCTGCACCCGGCGCGCGTTGAGATAGTCGACGTGCTGATGCGCGAGCGCCAGCGGCAGCAGGGCCTTCGGCAGCGCGGTCATGGTGAACGCGGCGACGCGCTTCACCTCCTCACCCTCACGCCAGGTCAGCGGACTCAGCGTGTAGATCATCTGACGGTCGGTCTCGGGCGCAGGCAGTTGCCTCACCTCGGGCGGCGCCAGCAGGGCCACATTGATGTTGCCGGCCCGCGTGCGGCTCGCGGCCGCGCGCAGCTCCCAGCAGATCAGCTCCGCGGCGGACAGCACCTCGCGTCGGATGTCATCGACATCGGACGCGAAGCGGCTGGCCTCGCTCAGCGCCGCACGGCCGCGCGTGACCGCATCGACGAGCGCCGCCGCACCGATCTCGAAGCGAGGAACCGCCTGCTCGATTGCGGTGGCGACGGCCTCGATGTCGTTGGCGGCGCGGTCGCGGTCGCGCTGTGCCACCGCGTCGGCGAAGGCGCGCTCCGCCAGGATGATCTGCTCGTCGCATTCGGCGACCGATGCGCGCAGCGCCTTGGCCTTCTGCTCGACCGCCTGCATCTTCGATTCGGCACGATCGAGCTGCCCGTTGCTGGCGCCCGCCTTGGCGAGCCGCTCCGCGGCGACGCGCTTCTCGTCCAGCGCCGCCTCGGCCACCCGGAGACGATCCGTCAGCCGCCGCCGCGCGGCCTGCTTGTCCTTCAGCGCACGCTCGAAGATCTCGACGGGGCTCAGCTCACGCTTGAAAAAGACCATGGCAATAATCCCTGGACGGCGGGCGCGCCGGCAACGTTGGTCAGCGGCGAATCCACTGCCGAATCATGTTGCCCGATTCTTGCGTGGAAAATGGGTCGGAAACCAGGATGAGATGCGGCACACGTTCCCCTTGACGAAACGTATCCACCGCCGGCTGCGGCCGGGCAGAGTCGAGCGAGGCCGCCGGAACGCGCGGCATATTCTAAAATTGGGATCCGATGTCAGCTCTGATGGGGACCGCGCATCATCCTCATGGCGTCCGAGATGTGGCGCCATTCGCGGGCCTCCTCGGCCTCGCCACTGGCCTCGCATTGCTGCGCCTTCTGCGCAGCTTGTGCGACAGCCGAGGCGCCGTGCACCTCGAGCATCTGCCGGGCGATCGCGTGGATCTGGACTTCAGACATCATGTCGAGCTCCTGTCGCCGGATCGAATGGTCCGCGACAACTTTCTCTACACCGATGCGTTCCGTGAGCTGGATCACCGCACGTCCGGTTCCACCGGTTCAGACTGCGCCCCGTAATTTACCTTACGTGATCAATCCGATTTCGCGCACGCCGCCGCACTGTTACTTCTGACTGAGATTCGCCGGATGGCGATTTGAGGAGACGGACATGACGCAGGTCTTCTTCCACTGCTCCAATCCCGATGAGTTCCTCGTCGATCGGCGTGGAACCGCGGTCATCGATCTCGCCGAGGCCTGTGATCACGCCGAGCGCGTCATGCATTCGCTGATCTCCTCCGAAAGCGACGAGGATTGGCGCGACTGGGTGCTGCACATTTCCGACGATCTCGGCGAGGAAATCATCGCCATGCCGTTCGCGTCGGTGCTCGGCCCGATGCATTGAACGGAGCTGCGCGCCCTGCCGCGGCGCTGAGACATTGTGTCCGCATTAGGGTTACTGGCTCCCTCACAGGTTCCGCTCCTCGCATTCTTATCGCCACATTTGTCCGCCATTTCGGCGCTGATGCGACGGAGGGGACATCTCATGACCAGACTGCTGACGACCGCGGCCTTGGCGCTGACACTGACGGCATCGGCGGCGATGGCCGACGAGCACCGCGGCGGCGATGCCGCGCTGGGGGCCTTGTCGGGCGCCGTCGTATTCGGACCGGTGGGAGCCGTTGCCGGCGCCGTCGTCGGCTATACCGCAGGTCCTTCGATCGCGCGCTCCTGGGGCTTCCGCCGCTCGCGTGCAGCCCGGTCGCAGCAGGTCCGGCGTCCAGTCAGGGACAGCCAGGCTGCGATGACCGAGCCTCAGCAGCAGCCGCAGGCGGCGCCGCGCAGCGCACCACCGCCTGCACGGACCATTGCTGTCGCTCCGCTGGCGCCGCGCGGCCCGGTGGCGCCGCCGGTGCAGACACTCGAGTAGACCCGCTGGTAAATCAGTAGCCGCGGGCGCGATCGACGACGTTCAGCAACGTCTCTCCGCGCAGCAGACGCCGCGCATTCTCCGCCACCTGCTGCGCGATCACCTGCCAGGAGGCGATCGCCGCCATGTGCGGCGTCACCAGCACGCCCGGATCGCGCCACAGCGCATGGTCCGCGGGCAATGGCTCATGCTCGAAGACGTCGAGCACGGCGCCGCGCAGATGGCCGCTGCGGAGCAGCGCGACCAGATCCTCCGTCACCAGATGCTCGCCGCGGCTGCACAGGATCAGCGCGGCACCCTTGGGCAGCCGGCCCAGGCGCCCGGCATTGAGCAGGCCCACGGTCGAGGCCGTCAGCGGCAGCAGCGAGACCAGGATCTCCGTCTCACCCAGGAAGTCGTCGAGCGCATCGGCGCCGCTATAGGTCCGCACGCCGGCAAGCGCCTTGGGCGAGCGCGACCACGCGCTCACCGCGAAGCCCAGCTCGACCAGACGGATCGCCGCCGCGGAGCCGAGTTCGCCGAGCCCGAGAATGCCGACCCGACGGTCCTTCGCGGCACGCTGCTCGTACCGACGCCACACGCCGTTGCGCGCATTGCTGACCACGCGATCGAAGTCGCGGTGGAAATACAGCGTCCCCCACAGCACGAACTCGGTCATGGCCGCGGAGATATCGGGATCGACGATCCGGCACAGCGGCACATCCGGCACGGTCGGATCGGACAGGATGTTGTCGACGCCCGCCGCGATCGAATGGATCAGCTTCAGCTTCGGCATCGTCGCGAGCGCGCCGGGCTCCGGCTTCCAGCACACCGCAAGCTCGGCATCGCGTGCCGCCGACTCCGGCCATGACGCGACGGTCACGCCCGGCAGCTCGCGCGCGAGCAGCGCCTGCATCGGATCCATCAGTCCGGGACGGCTGAGAAGCGCGACCGTGATCATGCCGGCCGCAGTCCGCACCATTGCGCGACGAACATCGCAATGGACAGCGTGGTCTTGCGCACGCTGTCGAGATCGACGCGCTCGTCGAACGCGTGCGGACCGATGCCATAGGGCCCGTAGCACAGCGCCGGGATGCCATAGTCGACCTGATAGTAGCGGGTGTCGTTGACCGCCGTAGAGAGCCGCACGTCGAGCGGCTTCTCGAATACCCGTGCATGTACCTCGGCCAGCGCCGCCTCGGCGGCGCTGCCGGGCTCGCACACCGCAGGATCGGCCTGGAAGCCGCTCCACACCAGCTCGACCGGATTCTCCGACAGGAAGCTGTCTGCGGCCTGCGCCTTCGCGAGACACTGCTCGATGCCGGCCATGGCCTGCGCCGGCGTCTCGCCCGGCAGCACGCCGAGCCGGCAATCGAGGTCGCACCAGGCCGGCGTCGAGCTCGCCCAGTCGCCGCCCTTGATGATGCCGACGTTGAACTTGATCGGATCCTTGACCGCAGCGAACCAGGCGTTCGACTTGGCACGCGCGTTGATCTCTTTCGTGTGCTCCTGGAAGGCGCGGATCAGATGCATCGCCGAGAGGATCGCATTGGTGCCGGTCTCGGCATAGGCGACATGCACCGGCGTGCCGCGCACGCGCAGCCGGAACCAGATCGCGCCGACCTGCGCGCGGGTCAGCGTGTGGCCGGTCGGCTCCGGGATCAGGCAGGCGTCGGCCGTATAGCCGCGCATCAGAGTCGAGAGCGCGCCGTTGCCCGTGCTCTCCTCCTCGGTCACGGTCTCCAGATGGATGCGCCCGTCCGGCACGAAGCCGGCGCCCTTGATGGCATCAAGCGCGAAGATCATCGCGGAGACACCGGCCTTCATGTCCTGCGCGCCGCGGCCGATCATCCAGCCGTCACGCACGATCGCCTCATAGGGCGGATCGTTCCAGAGATCGGTCGGGCCCTCGGGCACGACGTCGATGTGGCCCTGCAGGATCAGGCTGCGGCCCTTGCCCGCGCCGTCCAGCGTCGCCACCACCTGCTTGGAGCCGTCGAGTGCGATGCTGTCCATCGGCGCCGCCTTGGGATGGCGCATCAGGTCGACGTCTTCAAGGCTGAAGCGGTCGACCTGATAGCCGCGGGTCGCGAACTCGCCGGCCAGCCAGTCCTGCACCGGCGCCTCTTCGCCGCGCAGGCTGCGGAACTGGACGAGTTGCTGCAGGAAGGCGACCTGCTTGGCGAAGTTGGCATCGACAGCGGCGGCGAGCCGCTCCATCACATCATTCGGCACAGCCGCCGCAGCGTCAGTCACGTCTCAAACCTCCAGCCTTCCCATTCACCTCGGCCGCGCGTCAGGCGGCCAGGCACTTCTCCAGGATCGCGAGCCCTTCGTCCACGATCTCGTCGGACGCGGTCAGCGGCACCAGAATGCGGATGGTGCTCGCGGTGACGCCGCAGGACAACAGGATCAGTCCGTTTTCGTGTGCGACGCGGGTCACGCGCTTGGTCATCTCGGAATCCGGCTCGTCGCTGCCGCGCTGCTTCAGGATATCGAATGCAACCATCGCGCCAGGACCGCGCGGCCCGGAAACCGGAACCAGGTTGTTGGCGCGCGAGAAGCGCTCGATCGCCGCGCGCAATCGGTCGCCGATCGCATTGGCGCGGTCGAGCAGCTTCTCCTGCTCGAACACGTCGAGCACGGCGAGCGCCGCCGCGCAGGCCAGCGGATTGCCGCCATAGGTGCCGCCGAGGCCGCCCGGCTCCGCGGCGTCCATGATCGCGGCACGTCCGATCACGCCGGACAGCGGCATGCCGCCGGCGAGACTCTTGGCGACGCAGATCAGGTCCGGCTGCACGTCGTAGTGCTCCATCGCGAACATCTTGCCGGTGCGGCCGAAGCCGGTCTGCACCTCGTCTGCGATCAGCACGATGCCATGGGCGTCGCAGATCCGGCGCAGGCCCCGCATCAGGTCCGGCGGCGCCTGGTGGAAACCGCCCTCGCCCTGCACCGGCTCGATGATGATGGCCGCGACCTGCGAGGCGTCGATGTCGGCCTTGAAGATGAAGTTGATGTAGGACAGCGTGTCCTCGACCGACACGCTGCTGCCGGCGATCGGGAACGGCGCGTGCCAGACCCCGGGCAGCGGCGGTCCGAAATGCTTCTTGTACGGCATCACCTTGCCGGTCATGGCGTTGGCGAGCGCGGTGCGGCCGTGGAAGGCGCCGGTGAAGGCGATGATGCCGCTGCGCCCCGTGGCCGCGCGCGCGATCTTGATCGCGTTCTCGGTCGCCTCCGCGCCGGTCGTCAGCAGGATCGACTTGGCCGGCCCCGAAATCGGCGCCAGCGCGTTGAGCCGTTCGCTCAGCCGCACATACGGCTCGTATTGCAGCACCTGGAAGCAGGTGTGGGTGAAGCGGTCGAGCTGCGCGCGGATCGCGGCAACGACATGCGGATGGCAGTGGCCGGTGTTGAGCACCGCGATGCCGCCGGCAAAGTCGACATAGCGCTTGCCCTCGACGTCCCACACCTCGCTGTTGAGGGCGCGGTCGGCAAACAGCGGCGTCGCATAGCTCACGCCCCTGACGACGGCCTCGTGTCGTCGCGCCAGCAGGTCTTCGTTCGCAGCCGAAATTGCAGCCGAAATTACAGCCATGGCTCAACTCCTCGTGGGAAAAATCGAGCAGAAGGCTACGCCGAGAGCCGTCGCGATCAATCAGCTTGTTCCCGATGACAAGTGCCTGCAATGCACCAGACCCAGCGGGATGAGCGCGCGGCTACGCGGCGAGCACCTGCTTCAGCCACGCCCGCAGCGCCACGATCGCGGGCTCGTCCCAGCGCTCCCGGAGCGCGACGAGCTGATAGGCTCCCATGTGGAGTGCCGAGGGGATCACCTCGACCAGCGCACCGCTGCGCAGATCATCGGCGACCAGCACCTCGTTGGCGAGCGCGACGCCCTGGCCGAAGCGGGCGGCTTCGATGGCGAGATGCGCGTGCCACAGCCGCTGGCCGCGCAACGTGACCGGCTCCCGATACCCCGCCAGCTCGAACCATTGCTCCCATTGCGCGGTGGACTCCTCGTGGATCAGCGAGGCCCTGGCGAGGCCCGGGAGTGTCGCGATCGCCGGAAACCTTGCCAGATAGGCCGGGCTTGCGACCGGGAATACACGTGGGCGCACCAGCTCCTCGGCGACCACGCCGCCGCCCCGGTCGATCGCCTCGGCATAGACGATCTCCGCATCCGCTTCGCCGCGCTGCAGGTCGGGGTGCGCCAGCGTCGGCTGCAGATTGATGTCCCAGTTGCGCGGCGGGCCGCTCAGCTCGGGCAGCCGCGCCAGCAGGCGGCGATTGGCGAGGCCTGGAATGCACCAGATGTTCAGGGTCGGACGCGCTGCGGGCCGCACCGAAATTGTCGCGCGGGCGATGATGTCGAAGGCCTGGCTGACCTCGGCATGAAACTGGCGCCCGGCCTCGGTCAGCGCGAGGCCCCGCCCCTCGGCACGCACCAGCGCCACGCCCAGGCTGCGTTGCAGATTCTGCAGATGACGCGAGACCACGGTGTGGCTGACGGCGAGCTCGTCGCCTGCGGCGCGCACGCTGCCCTTGCGGCCGACGGCCTCGAAGGCACGCAGCGCGATCAGGGAGGGCAATCGAGGTCTCGTCATGCTCGCACAGTTCTCAGCCTGCGCGATCCCCCTCCCCGCCCTCAAGCGGGAACCGCCACGATCCGTCTGTCGCGCGGCTGATGTCGGAGCGCCGGCTGCCTTGGCGGCGTCCGTTGACCGCACGAGGCGCTCCGGGCGGAGCGCCGCATCGCGGTCACGAGGGCGCTTGCGCGCGTCATGCCGCTCTTACCGTCAGCATCGGCGCAACGCCAGCCCAGAGAAAGCCACACTCGCGGGAGCGACCTCCGCGGACGTCTTAACGTGGCAGGCCGCGTCGCAAACGATCCTTAAGCCTGCGGCCATGGCAGTCCGCTATTTGCCAAAAAGTTTCCACAATTCGACTTTGAATCGGCAGTGCTTCGAGCAGGAGAACCCCCAAGATGCGGATCAGCCAAATGATCTCCGTCGGTTCGTTGGCAGCCCTCGTCGCGACGGCCGCCCCCGCACTGGCGAAAAGCTCCCAGACGCCCAAACCAGATGATCAGGCCACATCGTCCCTGCCGTGCCGCGCCTACCAGCAGGCTCCCGACGGGACATGGATGGAGCGGCCCTGTCAGGGCCAGGGCGCAAGCGCGCCGGCGCGTCAGCGCGCGGTCACCAACGGGGCCGGCAGCGCGGAACAACGTTAGCGGACTTGTGGTTAGCGGACTTGGCACGAGAGCCGGAGCGCCTGCGCTCCGGCCTGCGCTGGTGCCGCGCTCAGTAGGGCGGCGCCCTGCGCGCCCGCTGCTCCCTGCCCGCCTCGACCCACCACAACAGATCGTCGGCAAAGCGCGGAAACGCGCGCTCCAGCGCCTGGCCGGAATCGCCGGTCGGCTTGCCGTCGGCAGATAGCGCCTGACCGATCGGGCCGACGGCAAGCGTGCTCGACACCACCACCATCCCCATCTCCGACAACGTGCCGTGCCACGCGGTGGCGGCGCGTGCCCCGGAGAGCCGGCCGGCGGAATAGCTCGCGATCGCCGCCGGACGCCAGAACCATTCCTCGAGAAAGTGGTCGGTGAGGTTCTTCAGTCCCGGCTGCATGCCCCAATTATATTCGCCGGTGACGAACACGAAGCCGTCGGCGGCACGGATCTTGGCCGCAAGCTCGGCCATGGCCGCTGGCGCCTGGCCGGGCGGATATTCCTTGTACATGCGGTCGAGCATCGGGAGGCCGACCGCCCTGGCGTCGATCAGCTCGACGTCCTGGTCCTTGGCGCGCAACCCGTCCACGACGAATTGCGCGAGCCGGATGCCCATCCGGTCGGAGCGATAGGAGCCGTAGAGGACGAGGATGCGGAAGCTCATGGCGCGTCAACTCCTGGCCGGACGATCCGCGCCAGACTACCACGCCGCACTGCCATCGAGGTCATTATGGTCACGCCGCGGATCGATCGACCGGCGGCGCGTGGTTGGCGGAAACGAGGCGTGGCACGCTCAGCGCGTCACCGTGGCCGAAGCGGAGCGCTCGGATGGCCGGCCGAACACGCTGCGGCAACCGTCGCTGAGGCTGGCGCGCTGCTTCATCATGCAGGCAATGATGCGGTCGCGATCGGGAATCTCGGACGAGCACAGCCGGAACACGTCGCCGGTGCACAGCCGCCGCTGGTCGTCCTCCGTGAAGGCATGGCCCGCGCGCGGGCTGGCGACCATCGCCAGCGCAAGCCCTGCCATTGCCACATTCCAATTCCGCATCCTGAACAGATGAGTTCGCATCGCCGTCCCCAATTCGCCCGCTGTTTGTCCGGTTCACCCGCTGCTTTCGCTGATGTCGCGAAGCAGTTGCCGCCGCAGAATCAAATGATGACACGTCGCGGCGCGCCTTCAACAAGCGCTCTCGTTCCTGCACCACAATTTTGCGGCCTGTTGCATCTTCGACTCCTTTTGCGCTGCCGGACCCCGTGAGACGCCGCCAAATTGTCATTAGGCGAACGCAATCCGGCCCAGCCGCGCTCACACTCTCACGGCGTAGTGGCGGCGTGCTGATGGTGCTTCGGACCATCACGTGTCCCGAGTTTAGGTGTGGGAGTCAGGTTCATGGCGTACACGATGGTGGCTGAGCGGGAGCAGCAGACAATCCGCAAGCAGCGCGAAAGCGCCCTCATCGTTCTCGCCAACGCACAGGTGATGGAGGCGGAAGGCTGGCAGGTCGTCATCACCGACGAGGACGGCAACAGCCTGCCGCTCGCCGAGTTCGAAGCTGGCATCTCGCAGAAATTCTCGTCCTGGTATAAGGCCAAGCAGCGGCCGGTGGTGCCCACCACCATCCCAGCCCCCAACCTCTTCTCGACGCCGGCCAATGACGACGCCGAGCCGGAGGCCATCGTGGCCGCCGAACTCGCCGCCGAGCAGGTCGAGACGGCCGAGGTCCAGGAAGCTGCGGTCCAGGAGATCGCCGAGGACGATTTCGAAACGGCCGAGACCGCCAACGCTCCGACGGCCGAGAAGGCCGAGCGCGAGGAGATCGCACTCGACGCCGCCGAGATGGCCGACTGATATCGCCGCCGCGCCGCAGCATCGCCGGCTTCAGTCGTCGCCGTCGTAGAACCGCTCCAGCGGCAGCCTGATCCGAGCCCTGCCGAGCAACGATGTGGGACGGCTGTGGTGCGGACCGAGTGTGCTTCGGCGCGCCGTCGCTTCCTCGCGCGACCGGCGAGTAACAAACATGTTCGCAGCGCGGCTTTCGATCGAACAACGATCATTGGAACGAAGAACCGCCTGCCCGCCGGGCAAATCAAAGCGCATTTCCATCCGGCGGCGTCGCCTCCACGGCCTGAATCGGCAACAACGGCGGTGCGCGCAGAAGCGATTTTCGGCAGGCCCATCAAGCTGATTTGGCCTGTCCAGTCCCATCGTCAGAGATATTCCGCTTTTCCTAAATCGGATTCAGTGCTTTTGTCGTGCCATCTCTCGCTCGCAAGAGGGGCGTATCGCGGTCGTCACGGACGTGGAGCGGGAGGAGCGGTGGACGCGATGGCAGCGCAGCGCATCTTTGCGCCGACGAACGCTGATGTCGCGTACGGTCAAGTCGCGTGGTCCTGGCATCCCGACGCTGATGCCCCCACGGTGGCGCGCCCAAAGCGCGTTGTCGTGCACGGTGACCAGAAAGCCCGGCGCACCGGGGAGCGCGCGAAGCAGCCGTTAAGATCATCGCGCGGGGAATGCCGGTTGCCCGGCGGAACCTGTGGTGACTGCCGCCTGCTTTTTTTCTGCAGGCGGGCCATGGGTTGCGGCCAGCATCCCGGCATTCCCCGCGCCCTCTGCCGTGCGGAGGGCAAGACGAATGGAATCACTCGGACGCAGGATGCGTCGCGAGATCGCGAGATCATGGGTGGATGATGGCGGATGGCGGGAGGCGCTTGTTCGCGAGGCGCCTCAACACACACGTCGTCACTCCGGGGCGCGCGGAGCGCGAGTCCGGATCCATATGCCGCAGCAGAACTTATGAAACGAGATGGAGTGACCAGCATGCCTCACATGCCCGCTCTGGATTATGGATGCCGGGCTCGCGCTCCGCGCGCCCCGGCATGACGGTGGAGCGAGGTCATGGCCCATCTCACGGTCGTCATGCCCCGCGCAGGCGGGGCATCCAGTACGCCGCGGCCTTTGGGTCGATCACTGCCGTCCCGGAATACTGGATCGCCCGGCCGAGCCGGGCGATGACGCCGAGCAGGAATTCTCGGCCCGGAAGGCCGCGCGAGGTCGTTGTCTCAAACGCGTCATCGTCTGCATCACAACAGCTTCGCGCTCACGAACAGCGTGCGCACGGCGTTGGTGGCCTGCACCGTCATGATCGCGTTGTCGGCCGCGGCCTGCAGCGCGGCCATGGCCTGGTCGTGCAGCGACTTGAACTCCATCCACTCGACGGCATTGAGGCTGGTGAGAAACTGATGGGCCTGCCCGACCGTCGAAATCACGACCGGCTTGCCGTTCACCTTGATGTTGAAGGTAGTACGCAGACGCGTTTCCGAGTTTGCGGGATCAATCATGGGGACCTTCCGGAAGATGCGACGGGCGTCACCGCCGAGGTCGCGCCGAGGCCCAGCAACAAAACGTCACTCGGTCTTTTGCGCGGTCCGCGTCGGGGTGCCAGCCTCGAGCCCGACGACGACAACGAGTCGGTTGAACTCGCCGTCATCATACGCCTTCAGGAAGCGATCGTAATTCTTGATCGAGACGCAGCCGTTCGAATCACCCTCCGGACCCAGCATATAGGGGTGGGTCAGCAATCCGCTCCGGCCCAGGGTCGATCCTTCCACCACGTTCATGCGCAGGGCGCGCACGCCGTGAAACGGTTTTTCGCGCGGCTTCAGGTCATAGGTGGCGGGTGGGGTCGCGCCAACCATGCGCTGATTGACGTGCTCGGGGTCGTCGCGCAGGCTGCCCATGCCGGAATGGGCCTCGAGCCCGATGCCGGACGGCAGATACACCATCCTGGCCTTGATGTCGTACACGGCGGTCTTGTCATAGCCGAGCGCGCCGAGATCGATCCCGGAGCGCACGATGCCGCTATCCGGACCGAGCGAGGCGAACTTGGTCGGGCTCGGCAACAGGTCGGACAGCTTCTGCAGGATGGAGCGATCGTCGACGCGTCCGACGGCTTCAGGCGCACTGGCCGAAACCAGGCTGGTCGGCAGGTTGGCGACGGACGGGCGCGGTCGTGGCAGCGGCACGCCCGGTGCAGGCATCGTGACGGTATTGCCCTCCGTCAGCATCGGCCGCCAATCGCTGTTGCTGGGGTCGCGTCCGCCCGAATCGCGCGCTTCCATGCCCTTGACCAGCGCGGCCCGGGCATCGAGCAGTTGGCGGTCGATCGCGCCGCGAAGGGCGAAACGGTCGAGCGCGCGAATCGCGTCTTTTTCCGAATAGGCCGTGGCCGAGGCAGAGGCCGGCGCGAAACGTGTCTCGAAGGTGATGGACGGCGCGCCGGCGGCCGGCAGCGCCGCGGTCGCAAGCGACGTCTCCTCGCTGTTGGCGCCGACCCATGCAGCCGCGCCCGCCGCGATCGCAAGTGCTGCAAGCACGAATGCGATCGCTTCGGAGCGCCCGAAGCGGCCTTGCGACAACAGAACGTCTACGCTTGCTTCACTGGAAGCCATCACGTCCCCGATATACCCCCTTTTTCGGACCACCCGGGAAAGGTGCCCGACCCCAAGGGGTACGATTCGACCCGTCATGACATAGGATGGCAAGAGTGCGGCATAATCTAGACAAACGCCAGCCCGGAGTGCCACGGCGCCTCCGGGGGATTGGGCCCGCCCTGGCGCCGCCATGTCTTCCCAGAACAAGAAATTACCTCGATCATTCAAATATTTGGAGCAGCCAATGAAGGCGGATTGTGATGCTCTCGGCCGATTTGTCGACGCACAGAATTCGATTTATTCGCGTGTGACCGCCGAACTTGCGGCCGGCGCCAAGCAAAGCCACTGGATGTGGTTCGTGTTTCCGCAGGTCGAAGGGCTCGGCCACTCCGCCATGGCCCAGCGCTACGCGATCCGCTCCCGTGCCGAGGCCGAGGCCTATCTGACGCATCCCCTGCTCGGCCCGCGACTGCTCGAATGCACCCGTCTGGTGCTCGCGGTGCAGGGCAAGTCGCTGCGCGACATTCTGGGTGTCCCGGACGATGCCAAATTCCGCTCCTGCATGACGCTGTTCGATTCGATCAGCCCGAACGGGATCTTCGCTCGGGCGCTCGATCGCTATTGCGACGGTGCGCGGGACCCGGCGACGCTCGCGTTTCTGCAGCACCGCACCGCATGAGCACACGGTTACCGCAGACGCGCATCTCGGCCTCATCCGGCCGACACGGCAATGAACCAGCTCTGCCGTGCGGCCGGATTTCGGGTGACAAGCCCGAACAGGAAACTTGATCGCGCCAAGATTTGCGGCTCCCATCCGCCGCGTTGTTTGTCCCAAGGAGACACACTCATGAAGAAGTTTTTCCTGATTGCCGCGCTCGCGACCTTCGCCGCCGGATCTGCCTTCGCCCAAGACAGCTGTGAGACCAAGGCCGTGGGCAAGGACGGCAAAGTGCTGGCCGGCGCCGCCAAGACCTCGTTCATGAAGAAGTGCATGGCCGAGACCTGCGAAACCAAGGCGGTCGGCTCCGACGGCAAGAAGCTCTCCGGCGCGGCCAAGACCAGCTTCATGAAGAAGTGCGAGGCCGGCGGCTGACGCGCTGGCGGCTGACGACACTGGCGCCCCGCCATGATGCTTGGCGGGGCAAGCCATGCCGGCGGGGTCCAAGCCGTTCGACATCGAGGTGCTCGCCTCCCCGCGTCGTAGGACCGGCACACTGTTGAACCGAGGGGAACCCGCAGGACACCACTGCATGTCGCCCGCCCTGGCGGGCCCATGCGAGATCATCATGCTCACCGCATCCGCCCTGCTCTGGACCCGTGTCGCCGCCGGCATCTTCGGCTTTCTCGCCCTCAATTCCGGCTACGGACTCTGGCTTCAGCGCAAGAAGACCAGCGGCGGCCGCGACTGGCCGGTCGTCGAGGGGGAGATCGTGGCCTCGGCGGTGTCTGTCGCGGCGACGCATCGGTCCGCAGATGACACCGATGCCAAGCCTGACATCCGCTACCGTTACGAGGTGTTGGGCAAGAGCTACGAAGGTCGCCGCATCCGTTTCGGCAGCCCGAGCCGCGTCACGCGCCTGCAAGCCGACGAGATCGCCGGCAAATATCCGCAAGGCGCGAAGGTTCGCGTTTTTTACGATCCGAAACGCCCCTCGCAATCGGTGCTCGAGCCCACCAATGCCAGCGGCACGGCGGCGCTTGTGGCGCTGTTCGTCGTGCTGTCGGCCGTGACCGCCGTGTTGGTGGCGCATTCGCTCGCCGGCAAGGTGCTCACGACCGAGGCTGGCGTGCCGTTGTTCGCCTTCCTGATGCCGTTCGCCCTGTTCGGCTTCGGAGCCGTCGCACTCGCCTCCTATTGGAAGCTGCGGCAGGAGCGCCTAGCGAGCCGCTCCTGGCCGACTGCGCCGGGGCGCATCACGCGCTCCGGCGTGACGATGGAGATCACACGACGTGAGGACGATCGCGGACGAGAAACGGAAGAGGAGCGTTTCCGGGTCACGATCGAATACAGCTACACGGTGAATGGTCGCTCTTTCCACAGCACGCATTGGAACTGGGGCTGGACCGCGCTGCATTCCGACAGGTCGAGCGCTGAAGCCGTCGCCGCCAAATACCCGGTCAACACCGACGTCACCGTCTACTACGATCCGTTACAACCCGAGACGGCCGTGCTCGATCCCACAAACAAGAGCGGCGTCACGGCGCCGCTCTGGGTCGGCATCTTCGTGATCGCGATCGGCGCGCTGTTCCTGTTCGTCTTCACCCACGTCCAGATGAGCTAGCTTGGGATGATGCGAACAAAGCGCAAGCAGAGCACGAACGACGAGTATGGCCGCGTCGTCAGCTGCGCAGGCCCGGCGCTTCGTGGCCGCTGCGGGCGACATACTCGGTATAGCCGCCGCCATACTGATGGAGGCCGTCAGGGGTCAGCTCGAGCACGCGGTTGGAGAGCGCGGCGAGGAAATGACGGTCGTGCGAGACGAACAGCATGGTGCCCTCGAAGCTCGACAGGGCCGCGATCAGCATCTCCTTGGTCGCCATGTCCAGATGGTTGGTCGGCTCGTCCAGCACCAGGAAGTTCGGCGGATCGTAGAGCATCTTCGCCATCACGAGCCGCGCCTTCTCGCCCCCCGACAGCACCCGACATCTCTTTTCGACGTCGTCGCCGGAGAAGCCGAAGCAGCCGGCCAGCGCCCGCAGCGAGCCTTGACCAGCTTGCGGAAACGAATGCTCGAGCGACTCGAACACGGTTTCGTCGCCGTCCAGCAGGTCCATCGCATGCTGGGCGAAGTAGCCCATCTTGACGCTGCCCCCGATCGCCACCGAGCCGTCATCGGGCTCGGCGGTGCCGGCAACCAGCTTCAGCAAAGTCGACTTGCCGGCGCCGTTGACGCCCATCACGCACCAGCGCTCGCGGCGCCGGATCATGAAGTCCAGCCCGTCGTAGATGCGGCGGCTGCCATAGCTCTTGGACACGTTCTTCAGCGCCACCACATCCTCGCCCGAACGCGGCGCGGGCAGAAAGTCGAACGCCACGGTCTGGCGCCGCTTCGGCGGCTCGACCCGCTCGATCTTGTCGAGCTTCTTGACCCGGCTCTGCACCTGCGCCGCGTGCGAGGCCCGCGCCTTGAAACGCTCGATGAACTTGATCTCCTTGGCGAGCATCGCCTGCTGGCGCTCATATTGCGCCTGCTGCTGCTTCTCGTTCAACGCCCGCTGCTGCTCGTAGAAATCGTAGTCGCCGGAATAGGTCGTGAGCTGGCCGGCGTCGATCTCGATCACCTTGTTGATGATCCGGTTGATGAACTCGCGGTCGTGCGAGGTCATCAGCAGCGCGCCCTCGTAGCCCTTGAGGAAATGCTCCAGCCAGATCAGGCTCTCGAGATCGAGATGGTTGGACGGCTCGTCGAGCAGCATCACGTCGGGCCGCATCAGGAGAATGCGCGCCAGCGCGACGCGCATCTTCCAGCCGCCGGACAACAGGCCGACGTCCTTGTCCATCATCTCCTCGGAGAAGCCGAGGCCAGCCAGCGCCTCGCGGGCGCGGCTGTCGAGCGCGTAGCCGTCGAGCTCCTCGAACCGCGCCAGCACCTCGCCATAGCGCGCGATGATGTCGTCCATCTCGTCGGCACGGTCCGGATCAGCCATGCCGGCCTCGAGCTCCTTGAGCTCGGCCGCCACCGACGACACCGGCCCGGCGCCGTCCATGACCTCCGCCACCGCGCTGCGACCGGACATCTCGCCGACATCCTGGTTGAAATAGCCGATCGAGACGCCGCGATCGATCGAGACCTGCCCCTCGTCGGGCTGCTCGCGGCCTGAGATCATCCGGAACAGCGTCGTCTTGCCGGCCCCGTTCGGACCGACCAAGCCGATCTTCTCGCCGCGCTGAAGGGCGGCGGAGGCTTCGATGAAGAGAATCTGGTGGCCGACTTGCTTGGAGACGTTATCGAGGCGGATCATGAGGGCTCAGGCGGTGGACAGGTTGCCGCCGCTCTTAGTCGATGCGCGCCGCCGGCGGAAGGCGCAATTTTGCAGCGCAACTCACGCCTCGAGCGGAGCCGGTCAGCGGCCTTGAGGCCGAAAATCCTGGTTGCCGAACGGCTTGTCGGTCGGAATGCGGATCGCGACGTAGCCCCGATCCATCGACGCGTGGCATGCGTTGCATCCCGACGTCAATTCGGTCACGGCGGAAGCGAAGCGCTTGCCATCCTTGGCGGCTATGGCGTCCGAGATCGACTGGATCGGCTGGCCGAGCGTGGTGACGTTGTCCACCGGCAGGCCTGAATAGAAGACCGCAGCGTCAGTCAAGCTCTGCCTCAACTGGGCAAGCTCATAGGACGCGAGATCCCAATTCTTGGACTGTCCCGCGAACCAGAGCTTCGCGTGTCTGACCTGAATCAGATTCATGATGTCACCGAGCCGCGGCAGATATTGTTCTGCATTGGACTGCGACTGCGCTGCAGCCAGGGAGATGGCCGAACAGGCGACCAGAACGCCTGAAACCCACTTGCGATAGCTCATTCCATGCCCCGCTTCCAAACAAACCGCTACGGGAAGACATACCGCTGCGATCGAAACCGGACTTGCGATTGATCAAGGCCAAGGCCGCCTCCGATCGTTCGAGCCCGCCAGACGAATGATCCGCCGAAGCGGCTGCCTCGGCGGATCATCATATCAGCCCCCGGCCCCGGGGTGTTGTGTTCGGCGTCTTAGGCTGCGGCTTTCGCGCCGGTCGGAACCATCGCGATCGTCTTCAGGACCTGAGACGCGATCTGGTAGGGGTCGCCCTGGGAGTTCGGACGGCGGTCTTCCAGATAGCCCTTGTAGGCGTTGTTCACGAAGGAATGCGGCACGCGAATCGAGGCGCCGCGGTCGGCCACACCCCAGCTGAAGGTGTCGATCGAGGCGGTCTCGTGCTTGCCGGTCAGGCGCATGTGGTTGTCCGGACCGTACACCGCGATGTGGTCGGCACGAGCTTCCTTGAAGGCGTCCATCAGCTTCTCGAAATACTCCTTGCCGCCGACTTCGCGCATGTACTTGGTCGAGAAGTTGCAGTGCATGCCCGAACCGTTCCAGTCGGTGTCGCCGAGCGGTTTGCAGTGGAACTCGATGTCGATGCCGTACTTTTCGGTCAGGCGCAGCATCAGATAGCGGGCCATCCACATCTGGTCAGCAGCCGTGCGCGAGCCCTTGCCGAACACCTGGAATTCCCACTGGCCCTTCGCCACCTCGGCGTTGATGCCTTCGTGGTTGATGCCGGCCGCGAGGCAGAGGTCGAGATGCTCTTCGACGATCTTGCGGGCGACGTCGCCGACGTTCTTGAAGCCGACGCCGGTGTAGTACGGGCCCTGCGGGGCCGGATAGCCGTATTCCGGGAAGCCGAGCGGACGGCCGTCCTTATAGAAGAAGTACTCCTGCTCAAAGCCGAACCACGCGTCTGGATCGTCCAGGATGGTGGCGCGGGCGTTCGACGGATGCGGGGTCTTGCCGTCCGGCATCATCACTTCGCACATCACCAGCACACCGTTGGTGCGGGCGGCGTCGGGATACACGGCAACCGGCTTCAACACGCAGTCGGAGCTATGGCCTTCGGCCTGCATCGTCGACGAGCCGTCGAAGCCCCAAAGAGGCAGCTGTTCCAGGGTCGGAAAAGAGGAAAATTCCTTGATCTGTGTCTTGCCGCGCAAATTCGGCACCGGCTTGTAGCCGTCGAGCCAGATGTACTCGAGCTTGTATTTCGTCATTGAGCCTCTCTGTCTTATCGAAAGGTGGGAGCCCAGCAATCGAAGGCTCCCCGCTTACCCGGCCACGATCGGCCAGCGCACTCTTAAGCATGGAACGTGCCAAATCCCGCGACGTCCCGTCGCGTGGACGGAGACCAATCGGGGCGGAGCCGGCGGCGGATTTTGCACGTCAGGGGTGCGGCAAAGCAGCGCGACCGGGATTGCACGGAGCGCATGGCGGAGAAAAGAGCCTGTCGAAAACCCGCTTGATTCCTTAGCATTTGCGGCGATGCGCAAGAGAGGCCGAACAAGCCGTCAGCACCTCCCGGACATTTTCGAAAAGACTTGAGCTCCGCTTCGCAACCTTTGGTCCAGCCCAAGTGTTGGTCAGCGGCACGTTGCTGCGGAGGGAGCACAAGAAAAAATGCCTGTAAAACGCGCAACATGTGATTTCGTTTTGATCATGTTGCATTCCCTCCGGGCAGCACTGATATCGAGACTGGTCACCACAAGACAACGAGTCGGGCGCAACCTGATGTGTGGCCCGCTGGAAGGAGACTGAGGAATGGACACAAATGTGGACGAGGGATCCGCCAGGATCTACCAATTTCCGCGCGGAGGGCGAGCGGGTCTTGCGCCCCGCCAATCCGGATCATCGCCCGCGCCGCTGATCGCGCCGTCGATCCAGCCGACGATCTATAGCGGCAGCTGGTATCATGACGAGGCGATCCAGGAAGCCAAGCCGGCGTGGGATCGCTGATGTCAGTCCGTACCGTGACGCCATCACGCCTTTGCTGAAGGGTCGGACCGACAAGGTTCCGGCCCTTTTTCTTGCGCTGCCGTCTGCATGTCTCTCGCCGCTCCTGACGGTCGCCGGCGGACTCGACCTGCCGGGTTAAACAAGCCGCCGTCGTGACCCGTTTCATGGTCTTCCCTGTCCTGTCGAAGGGCTGTGCCTGCGGCGTCGCGTCCGTCGATGAAACAGCGTTTCACATCGAAGCCCGCGTCCCCTAGAACAAGACGATGTCCGCCTATCCACTTCGCCATCTCGGCCTTCACGGCGCCAGCAACTTCAGAGATCTCGGCGGATATCCCAGCAGGGATGGCCGGCACGTGCGATGGCGGCGGCTGTTTCGGTCGAACCATCTCGGACAGCTGACCGAGCCCGACGTCGCGGTCCTGCGGGAGCTCGGCATTCGCGCAGCGTTCGATTTACGCGGTCGCAACGAGCGCGCGGCCGGCCTCTGCACGATCGCCGAGATCACCGTGCACTCCGTGCCGATCGAGCCGAGCGTCGTGCCGGCGCTGCGGGCCCTGGCGACACGAGGACAGCTCACGACCGACCATGCCTTGGAGCTGATGCGCGAGTCCTACCGCAACTACATCCGCAACTACACGCCGCGCTTCCGCGCGCTGTTCCAGCATGTTCTCAATGAGGACGTCCCGTTGGTGATCCATTGCACGGCCGGCAAGGACCGCACCGGTGTGGCCTGCGCGCTGGTCCTACACGCGCTCGACGTTGCGGATGACGTCATCCTGGAAGACTACCTGCTCACGAACCAGCTCTATCGTCGCGAGACCGCGGCTCACCCAGATCTTCCCGCTGATGTCGTCCAGACGATCGGGATGGTCCAGGCGTCGTTCCTCGCAGCTGCGTTCGACGCCATGCGTGATGACTTCGGCGACGTCGACACCTACCTGCGCGACGGTCTCGGCATCGACGACGCAGCGCGGAAGACGTTACAGGAGCGCTATCTCACGCCGTAAGTCGGTGTGGCGCGAATACGCTTGAGCCCGATCAGGCCGCTTCGATATCGGCTGTCTCGGCGGCTTCCATTGCGTCGAGATCGGCAATCACCTCCTCGAATGCGGAAATCGCCTGCTGAACCGCCGCGATCTGCATCAATTCCCAACCGGTCACCGGACCTGCCCGGTTCTGCAGGGCGACCACCAGATCCCGCCGCTGCTCCTTCAGTTGCACCAGCGGCAAACCATGGTCCGGCAGATGTCTCATCATGTCAAAGCTCCAACGCCCCTCAAGCGGCATAGCGACAGGCTAGCGGGCTGCGCTGGCAATCCACTTACGAAAGTCCGGCAAATTTTATCGATCAGGCCAGCGCAACCGGCACCGTCAGGATGGCGCTGGCCAAAACGTCGCTGATCTTCGCGGTGGCGGCTTCGCTCACATGCAAGCGGTCACCGTGCCCGTCGTCGAGCGCCGACAACGGAATCTGGCCGGCCTCATACCAGCTCTTCATCAAATTCCAGCGCCCGAAGAGGTTGACGTTGGCCGCAGACGTGACCTTCTCGATCCGTCGCTGAATGTCCTCGGCACGCGCCAGCCTGTTCGGCACCGTCACGATCGCAGCCGTGTACTGCAGGTCGATCACGATGACGTCGATGGACAGCGCCGTCAGCCATCGAACGCCGACGCGCAGCGCCGCCTCGACGTCATCGGGACTGTAGACCTCGGGTCTGTAGGCGGCGTTGGTGCCGACCTGCCAGATGACGAGCGAGGGCTGCTCCGCAATCACGTCGCATTCGAAGCGCGAGAGCTGGTCCGGGGATTCCTGTCCGCCCACACCCCGATTGAGGACGTCGATCATGCAGCCGAAATTGGCCTTGCGCAGCGACTGCTCGATCCGGGCCGGAAAAGCGATGATTCCGTTGGTGCCCGCGGTGGAAGATGAGCCCAGCGCCACGATCCGGGTCTTGCGCTGCGCATCCAGACTCTGTCTGAAACGTTTGATTGGACAAGAAAAACTGGTGGGGACGTCAGGAAATTCGAGAGAGCCTGTCGCGGTCATGGTCACCTCTGACGAACCACGCCTTCTGATTGCAATTCCATGCCCCGGCCGCCCGGCCATTGCAACTCATCGGCAGGATCATAGTATAGCAAGCGGCGCTGTGGGGCGCGTCAACGGAGACCAGGGACGGAATGAACGGAGCAGTGATTGTCATAACGGGTGCGCAAGGGGCGCTCGGGCGCAGCGTGGCCGATCTCGCGCTCGCACGGGGCGCACATGTGGCCGGGATCGACCATGCCCAGGCCGAAATCCCGGCGAGTGACGACCGCATCGAGCTCGGAGGCGTCGATCTCTCCGACCCCGAGCAGGCAAAGGTCGCGATCGACTCCGTCGCCGCCCACTTCGGCACTCTGGATGCGCTGATCAACATCGCCGGCGCGTTCGCGTTCGAGACGACTGCCGATGGCGACGATTCCGTCTGGGAGACGATGCATGCGCGAAACCTGATGACCGCGCTGCACGCATCGCGCGCGGCTATACCGCATCTCGTCCGCTCCAGCACGGGCCGCATCGTCAACATCGGGGCCATGGGCGCGCTCCAGGCCAGTGCCGGCATGGGCCCCTATGCGGCCTCCAAGTCGGGAGTGCATCGCCTGACGGAAGCGCTCGCGGCCGAATGGAAGGGCAAGATCACCGTCAACGCCGTCCTGCCGTCGACGATCGATACGCCGGCCAACCGCGCCAGCATGCCCAAGGCCGATTTCGACAAATGGGTGACGCCGCAGGAACTCGCAGAGGTCATTCTGTTTCTAGCCAGCGACGCCGCGAGCGGTGTGACCGGCGCACTGATACCGGTTATCGGCCGGGTGTAGCGAAGTCAGCCGGTTACCCCGACTTGGCGCTGACATCACGGGACTCGGCGGGCTAGACTCGCGCGCGCTCTGAGTCGCACACATCGGACGGCCCCTTGGAAACCGCGCTCTACCTTCCCGTCAAACGCTTCCTCGAAAACCTCGGCTTCTCGGTCAAAGGGGAAGTCGGCGGCTGTGACGTGGTGGCGCTCAAGGGCGACGACCCGCCGGTGGTGGTCGTCTGCGAGCTGAAGCAGGTCTTCAACTTGGAACTGCTGCTGCAGGCGGTCGACCGGGCCGGTGCCTGCGACGAGGTCTGGATCGCGGCGAAGCTGTCGGCACGCGGCAAGGGCCGCGAGAGCGACGCACGCTATCGCAATCTGTGCCGCCGGCTCGGCTTCGGCATGCTGACCGTGACCTCAGCCGGAGACATCGAAGTGCTGGTGCAGCCGCCCACCACCGCGCCGCGCAAGAATCCCAAGAAGCGTTCGCGTCTTGTGATCGAGCATCAGCGGCGCAAGGGCGACCCCGTCGCGGGCGGCTCGACCCGCGCACCCATCATGACGGCCTATCGGCAGCAGGCGCTGGCCTGCGCTTCGGCGCTGTCGGACGGGCCGAGACGCGTCCGCGACCTCCGCGCGGACATTCCGGATGCGCCGAAGATCTTGCAGCGTAACGTCTATGGCTGGTTCGACCGCGCCGAGCGCGGCGTCTATGTCCTCACGAAAGCCGGGCTCGCGGCCTTGCGCCGCTGGCCCCAGGATATCCACATGACGCAGGCAGCGTTGCCCGATCGCGACATGGTGAACGCATAGCTGGGCTGCCTCGCGGAATATATATTGCAATGCAACAATCCTGCTTCTAGGTATCCGGGACGATTCACGAGGCCCCCATGAGCGAAGATTGGAACACCAAGTACGGTCCGCGTCGCGTCAGGCGTGATCCCCCGACTCTGGAGGAGGCGATCTTCGCTGCGTCAGGGATCACCGACGACGTCCAGGCCCAGGCCGAGATCGCGTCGGCGCTGATGGGTCTGCCGCTCGAGCAGGTGCTCCCTGAGGTCAAGAAGGCAGTCCGCGTTGCCGCGCGCACCAACACGCGCGTCATCACGGCCGATCAGGGCACGCAGCAGCGTGCCGTCGTGGTCGAGCGCCGTACCGTGCGCCGCTTCAATTTCGACAAGCGCACCGGCACCTGAACGCCGCCCTCCGGGGCGCATCGGCCAATGCAATCAAACGAAAAGGCGCGGCAGCGGTGATCGCTGTCGCGCCTTTGTCGTCGCAGCAACGGCTCGGCTCAGGCGGCGCGCTTGTCGCCGTACATCCGGGTCACGAGCTTCCAGCAGGCGCGATTGAGGGTAAAGAACGCCCGCGCTGCCGCGATGGGTGCTTCGATCACGAGCTTCGCCAGCTCATCCTGGGGCTGCTCGGTCAGATCGATCGTGCCGGTCGATTCGCCGTGACGGAACGCCAGATGCGCACCGAACTTGGCTGCCAGCGCCCGCATCGCATGGTTCTGCGATCCGGTCGTCACGCGAAGCTTGCGATAGCCCTTCCACCGCGCCTCCGAGATCACGCGCTGGAACAGCAGGCTGCCGACCCCACGGCGACGCACGCAAGCCTCCACGCTGAACGCAATCTCCGGAAGCCCATCCTCGGACTGCTCCGGCGGATGCAACTCGGCGGCGCCGCGCACCAGGCCGTTTTCCATGTAGGCGACGACGATCGTGCCGTCGGCCGCACAGCGGGCCGCGTAGCGCTCGATGAAACTGTCATCGAGGAAGCCGTTGAATCGATCGTGCCGGCTTTCCGCATCGAGCCGCAACAGATGATCGCGCAGCAACGGCAGTTCCTCGTGCTGGCTGAGCGTCCGCACATAGCCGAAGCCCGGCCGGGGACGAAAAGTATCTACCTGTGACACTGCCTGAGACTCCTCTCGAGAGCCCTCGCACAGACGTCTTTCCCTAGACAGGAGCTATATTGTGCATCGCAACATTCATTTCAAGCCCCATGCTCTACGGAGAGAACATGCGGCCATGCAAGGATGGCGTGAGTTAACGATTCGTTTGTGTACGAATCATCACAGCACGAGCTGAGTCTGGGTCACGATCGCGACCAGACGCCCGTCCTCGGTTTCCACCCGGGTCTGCCATACCTGGGTGCGGCGGCCGCGATGCACGGGCGTGGCGGTTGCCGTCACCACAGTCCCCTCCTTGGCGCCGCCGATGAAGTTGGTCTTGCTCTCGATCGTCGTGGTGCCCTTGGCATCCTGCGGCAGGTTGATCACGGTCGCGGCCGCGCCGACCGAATCCGCCAGCGCCATGACGGCGCCGCCATGGATGGTGTGATGCAGGGTGCAGAGATCCGGCCGCACCTGCATCTGCGCCACGACGCGATCGGCGCTGGCCTCGGTGAAGGTGACGCCCTTCAAGTCCGCGAACGGCATCTTCAGCGAATTGATCTTGTCGAGTGGCGTCATGCCTTCCCTTCCCGTTTGATCGGACGCCCCGTCTCCGCGAGTCGAGCGCCGCATCTGGATGCGCCGGGCTTCGAACCCGAAGCAATGACCTGAAAGGTCATTGCTTCGGTCCGATCGTGCCGCCGCTCAGGCCTTCTCGATCCCGCACCACTCCGCGATGAACAGCGCCATGGTCTTGGTGGCCTGGCGCAACGAGTCGAGCTCGACATATTCGTTGAAGCCGTGCATCGCGGCGCCGGTCGCGCCGAAGCAGAGGCTGGGGATGTTGTAGTTGAGCCCGTAGAAGCGGGTATCCGTCAGCGCCGTGAAGACGAGATCCTGGACCTCGCCGCCGTAGACGGCGGTGAATGCCTTGCCGAACGCCGCCTCCGGCTCGGCGGAATTGGTCAATTCGTAGCCTTCGGACAGGAAGCCCGACCACTCGACGACCGGCGGATTGTTGGAGAGAAAGCGATGATCACGTGAGGCCGCGGCGACGCAGGCGAGGATCTCGTTCTGGCAGTCCTTGACCGACCAGCCCGGCAGGATGGCGATGCGGCAATCGACGTCGCACCAGGCCGGCACGCTCGAGGCCCAGTCGCCGCCTTTGATGATGCCCGGATTGAAGTTGATCGGATGATTGAGCGTCTTGAAATGACGGTCGCTCTTGGCGCGCTTGTTCCAGTCTGCCTCGAGCTTCTCCAACGCATGGATCAGATGATAGCTCGCCTGGATCGCATTGGCGCCGACGCCGGCCTCGAACACATGCGCCGGGAAGCCGCGCACCTTCAGGCGGAACCAGATCACGCCCACCTGAGAACGCACCATCTTGCCGCTGGTCGGCTCCGGGATGAAGCAGGCATCCGCGCGGTAGCCGCGCTGCAGGGTCGACAGCGCGCCGACGCCGGTGCTCTCCTCCTCGATGACGGATTGGATGTGAATGCGCGCCGTCGGCTTGAAGCCGGCAGCCTTGATGGCATCGAGCGCATAGAGCGCGCCGATGGTGCCGGACTTCATATCGCAGGCGCCGCGGCCATACATCCGGCCGTCGCGGATCACCGGCGAGAACGGCGGCGTCTCCCACATGTCGAGCGGACCGGCCGGCACCACGTCGCAATGCCCCTGCAGGATCAGCGACCGCCCGGCCGACGTCGCCGGCCGGTAGGTTCCGACCACGCTGCGTGCTCTCGAGAAATCGTGCTCGATCGGGCCGTAGCCGCGCATCTCCTTGAGATCGTCCAGATCGATGTGCCAGTCGTCGACCTCGTAGCCGCGCGAGCGCAGGAGATCGCTGAACATGTCCTGGCACGGCCCTTCGGCGCCGCGGGTCGAGGGGATGGCGACGAAGTCGCTCGTGGTCGCAAGCTGCCGGTCGAAGTCGGCATCAACGGCGTCGACGATGCGCTGCGTAATGTCCTGGGTGATCATGCCTGTCGAGGTTCCAATTGCCGATGACTGCAGCAAATCACAATCTCATGCAGAGTTGCACCGGATTCGCCGCTGCTTTCAGAATCGCAAGGCCGCCCGTACATTCGCGCATACGAAAATGACCGCAACATACTTTGGAATTTGGCATGTCGGATCACCGCAATATCCTTTATTTCCTCCTCGGCATTCTCAGCGCGGCGATCATCGTGCTCGGCTACAATTTCTATCAGGCCAAGAAGCAGCCGGAGGGTGTCCAGATCAATATTGGGCCCAACGGCCTGAAGATCGAAGGAAAGTGATGCGTTCTCAAATCTCCTCGTTCGCGAATGTCGCAGCCCGCCCTCTCGGCGTCCTCGGTCTCTTGCTTTTGGTTGCCGCACCCGCGCAGGCGCAATATGTCGGGCGCGAGCAGGACGTCACCGATCTCCGGCTTGGCCAGCGCGTCCTGGTCGATGACGGCACCTGCCCCGCTGGCCAGGTGAAGGAGGTCTCCGGCTCCAAGATGGCCGAAACCGGTATTGTCCGCACCACGAAATGCGTGCCGCGCTTCGGGCCGAAGAAGAAGTAGCTGATCTCGTTTGATGCGGCTCTCGCCGCCGACCTCCGGCGCGTGACCTTCCGCACAGTCCCGTAGCCGCGCATCGATGATGCTCCTGCCCGTGGACAAGCGGGGACGCAGCATGTCGATGTCAGCGGTGCAGGATCACGGCTTCTTCGAACCGGCCGACCGGCCGCAGCCGGTCAAGGCCGATTTCAGCCGCTACGCCCTGCTCGGCTATCTCTCGGTGGCGCTGGTGTTCGGCGGCTTCGGCGTATGGGCCGCCTACGCCCCCCTCGATCGCGCGGCGATCGCACCGGGCACCGTGTCCGTCTCCGGCGATCACAAGGTCGTCCAGCACCGTGAGGGCGGAATCATCCGGGACATCCTGGCCAAGGAGACTCACGCCGTGCATCGCGGCGACCTGCTGTTCCGGCTGCAGCCGACCGAGGCACAGGCCAACACGGATCTCCTGCGCAAGCAGATGGATGCCGCACTCGCCGAGGAAGCGCGCCTGCTCGCCGAGCGCGGCAATGCGCGGATGATCACGTTTCCCGACGCGCTGCTCAACCGCCAGAACGTGCCGGAGGCGGCGCTTGCCATCGCCGACCAGCAGCGGCTGTTCATCGAGCGCCGCAATGGCCTGATCAGCCAGATCAACATCCTCAATTCCCAGATCGCCCAGCAGCAGCAGGAGCTCGCCGGCCGCGACCGCCAGCGCGCCGCGCTCTCCGCGCAGCTCGCAAGCTTCGAGACGCAGATGAACAATGTGCGCCCGGCGGTCGCCGCAGGCTACTATCCGCGCAACAAGTTCCTCGAACTGGAACGCGAGCGCGCCCGCGTCGAAGGCGATCTCGGCCAGGCGCAGGCCGACGTGGCGCGGCTGACGCAGACGGCGGCGCAATCGCGCCTGCAGATCGATCAGACGCTGCAGAAATATCTGACCGAAGTCGGCCAGCAGCTCGACGGCACCCGTGCCAAGCTGTCGGACCTGCGCGAGAAGCTCGTCATCGCCGAGGACGTGCTGCGCCGGGTCGACATCCGCGCCGAGCGCGACGGCATCGTCATGAACATGAAAGTCCACACCGTGGGCGCCGTCGTGAAGCCCGGCGATACGCTCGCCGAGATCGTCCCGGTCGGCGAAGGCGTCGACGTGATGGCGCACGTCTCGCCGCGCGACATCGAGAGCGTCGCCATCGGCCAGAGGGCCGAGGTGCGCTTCTCCAATTTCTCCTCGCGCACGACGCCGACGATCTTCGGCAAGGTCTCGAGCGTCTCGGCGGATGCGATGTCGGACGAGGCGAACAAGCAGAGCTACTACTCGGCGCGGGTCGTGATCGACTATTCGACCATCCCGCCCGAGATCGCCGAGAAGATTCTGCCGGGCATGCAGGCCGACGTCATCATCTCCACGGGAGAGCGCACCGTGCTCGAATATCTGGTCGGGCCGCTGCTCAACACGCTCGCCAAGACGTTCCGTGAGAAATGAGCCGAGAGCACCTAGGCCGACGGCACCGGTGGCGCGCCCGCGACGACAGCAAGGTCGCGGGCACGCCGCACGCCGATGGCGTCCAGCTCGCTGCCCTGCTCCGGATCGGCAAGCCTCTCACGTATCGCTCCATCCAGATCAGCAAGGCCGGCTGCAGTCGCCACGCCCCCGGACATCGCGAGCTGCCAACCTCTGGTCTCCGCCAATTCAGCCAGACGCGCCGGCCACTCCGTCCCGAGCCCGAGCACAGCCACCTGCGACGTGCGTCCAAGGGTCAGTTGCCCGACGACGATGTCGCCAAGGTGAGCACCAATCGTCAACTCGACGGGCCGACCGATCTCCGCGGCGATCTTTTCGTTGACGCGGTCCATGACCACGTCCATGGCACCGATCGCCTGCAGCGCATCGCGGCAGCCTTGTTCTGCTCCCTGCTCCTCGCCGAAGACGGCGAGCACGCCATTGCCGAGAAAGCGATCGATGCGCCCGGAATGGGCTTCGATCGCCCTGCCAATGGCGCCGAAGATCTCGTTCATCATGAACCCGAGGTCGGAGGGCAGCCGGTCGCGCGCAATGGCCGTAAGCGGACGGACGCGGACGTGGACCAGGCATACCGCACGGCGCTCGGCGGGAAGGTGGTCGACGAGGGGCGCCCTCTCCGCTTGAGCGCCGCCGAGGAGACGCGTGATCGTCAGCGGCGCCACCGGGCGAATCTGGCAGGCCAGCCGCACATTCGCCGGAGCCGCCAAGTTGGCGAGCATGACGCGCTCCGCGTGGCCGGGCGGTGCCAGCGTCTCCGCACCTTCATCAACCCGGACGCGACAAAGACCGCAGCGGGCACGGCCACCGCACTCGGACCGCTGCGAAAGATCGTTGCTGCCGATGATCTCCAGCAGCGTCGGACCGACCGCGGCCCGCACCGTCGCGCCACCCGTGAAGGCAATGACGATCTTCGGCGCCGCGAGCGACGCGACGTGGCGGAACACGATGATCGTCACGCCTGCAACGAGCAGCGCGACGACTGCGATCTGCGCCGAAATTTGCAGCAAGGCGATCCACCTCCCGTCGAGTTCGCTCGGCCAATGGGTGACCTGGCGCATCTGCTCGGCCATGCCGGGATTGCTGAGCAACGCGGCGACGGCACGCCCGGACACCACGAAACCCATCAGCGCCGCCATCGGCACCGCGACGGCGAGGACAAACAGCAGCGGCTGGACGAGGCGGTACCAGCTCCGGAATTTCAGCCAGTGATGCAGGCCGACGCAGCCGTGGATCCAGACCAGCAGCAGCAGAGCGGTCTGAATCCAGGCCGCCTTGGGCCACATCAACGCCAGCGCATAGAGGTAGCCATCCTGAACGCCGAACAGCGCATGAGCCATGTGGGTCTCGATGACGTGCGGCAGCAACAATAGCGGGATCGCAAATCCCGTGGCGATCTGAACAAACTCCCACGAGGACAGCCGCCACGTGCCGCGCTGAACCGTCTTGACGAACGCAAGCGCGGCATGCGCGAGCAATGCCGCCGCCAGCACGATCATCCCCGGCCACGATCGGGTGACGACCAGCCGCCATTCCTGCACCTCGTCCATCGCCTCGAGGCTGAACAGACCCACCGCATGGTTGAGAAAATGCGTCGCGGCGAACGCAAACAGGACGAGGCCCGACACGAGCCGGATGTTCTGGGACGTTACGGCAGGCATGAGGTCACTGTGATTCAGGCAAGCTGCGAAATCTGAGCACGGCTGATCCATCCGGTAGCGGCTGCAACCGGCCAACTCAAGCGCTGGCAGATCAGCCTCGAGCTATGTGAGGTCAATCACGGTCGACGACGGGCGCCCCAGGCGAAGTTCTCCAGCACCATCGCAAGGGGATCCGACATGACGAGCACCACCCGAAGCCCGCTGGGAACCGCGCTCCGCGCCTGCTTTCCCGCGCTCACCGCGACCTTCGTGCTCAGCCTCTTCATCAATGCGAGCATGCTCGCCTCGCCCCTCTATTCCATGCAGGTCTACGACCGCGTCCTCACCAGCCGCAATCTCGGCACGCTGGTCATGCTGACGCTCATTGTCGGTGTTTTCCTCGTGCTGTACGGCGTCCTGGAATTCGCACGCTCCGGCGTGCTGGCCCGGGCCGGCGTGCAGTTCGAAGGCACGCTGCGCCACCCGCTGTTCGAGACGATGATGAAGGCGGAGCTGTCGCCGCGGCATCGCTTCGGCCAGCAGATCATCCGTGACGCCGAGACCATCCGCGACTGCATCTCCAGCGGCACCGCCGCCATCGCCTGCGATTTGCCGTGGACGCCGGTGTTCGTCGCGCTGTGCTTTCTGCAGCATGCCTATCTCGGCATCCTCTCTTTGCTCGGCGCGACAGTGCTGTTCTCGCTGGCGCTGCTCACCGAATTCTACACGCGCGCCAGCGTCGAGCGCACCAATGCGCTGGCCAACGAGGCCTCGCGCTTCGTCGCGGCGGCGCTGCGCAATGGCGAGGTCGTGCGCGGCCTCGGCATGGGCGACATCGTCCTGGACCGCTGGAGTTGCCGTCAGTCGGCGATGGTCGATGCCCACAGCACCCTCGTCGAGCGCGGCGCGGCGATGCATTCCGTGACCAAGTTCGCGCGTATGGCGGTGCAGACCTCGCTGCTGTGCATCGGCGCGTGGCTCGCGATTGAGCAGCAGATCTCGCCCGGCGCGATGATGGCGACCTCCATCATCATGGGCCGCGCGCTGGCCCCGGTCGAGCAGGTCGTCGGCCAGTGGAAGCGCATCATCGCATTCCGCTCCGCCTATCGCAGGCTGGAGGACCTGTTCCAGGCGCTGCCGGTCACGGCTGCGCCGACCGCACTACCGACGCCACGCGGCGACATCGACGTCGAGAACGCCGTGGTGTGGCCACCGGCGGCGGGCCGTCCCTCGGTCAAGGGCGTCAGCTTTTCGCTCAAGGCCGGCGAGAGTCTCGCGATCGTCGGCGCCTCCGCCAGCGGCAAGTCGAGTATGGCGCGCGCCATGGCCGGCGTCTGGCCGCTGCGCGAAGGTGTGATCCGCATCGACGGCGCCGCCTACAGCCAGTGGGACCCAAACCGGCTCGGCAAGCATATCGGCTACCTGCCACAGGACATCGAACTGTTCGCAGGCACCGTCGCCGACAACATCGCCCGGCTTGCGAAGGTGGATGAGGCCGCCGTCGTCGCTGCCGCCAAGGCCGCCGGCGCGCATGAGGTGATCCTGCGCCTGCCCAACGGCTACGACACTCCGATCGGCGAAGGCGGCGTGGCGTTGTCCGGAGGCATGCGCCAGCGCGTCGGCCTGGCCCGCGCGCTGTACGGCGATCCACGGCTCTTGATCCTCGACGAGCCGAACTCGAACCTCGACGAGGACGGCGAGCGGGCGTTGGCGCAGGCCATGGCCCAGGCGAAGGCCGCCGGCCGAACCGTGATCGTCGTCACGCACCGGCCGCAGCTTTTGGCGCATGTTGACCGCATCATGGTGATGGCCTTCGGCAAGACGCTGGCGTTCGGCCCGCGCGACGAGGTGATCGCCAAGATGCGCGGCCAGCGTGTCGTCGTCGCCCACGACCGGGCGACGGCCAGCGCCGCGGCCTGAACGGACCCCAATGCAGATCGCACACCGCAAGGAGCCAGCCATGATCAAGTTCACATCGCACGCACGGACACTCCAGCTGGCGCTCGCGACCGCCGTCCTGCTGCCGATGTCGGCTTCAGCGGAGACACCGATGACCGCGCGTCAGATGCTGGCCCACGCGCAAACCCAAGCTCTCAACGTCCCCGGCGACATCAAGCAGCCGGCGCCGGACAGCAGTGAAAGGATCGTCAGCGAGTCCGCCGCCTCGGGCGGTGCTTCCATCGCAGCCCCGCTTCCGGTAATCGAGCCGCCGACGCCGATCTCGGCGCCAGCATCGACGCTCACCGCATCGGCCGTGCCCGTCCCGGCACCTGAGGGGGCTTTGTTGCAATCGCGTACCAACTCGCTCACGGCCGCCGCGCCCGTTGCTGAAGCTGCCAAGGCGTCGAATGCCGTGCTCGCAACTCCGCCCGTGGCGGCCACCACTGAAACACGCCCTGTGGCACCGACCGCGACGCCGCCCGCCACGACCGCAGCTTCACCGGCCATCGTCCCCGCAGTCGCTCCTGCTGCCGCGCCGACCCAGCCCGGTCTGACGGCCGCGGCGCCCACGCAGACGACGCGGACGAAAGCGACGACCTTGCCATCCGCCGAAAAGACTGCACTTGCGCGGCATCAGCCGACGAGTGCCGATGCGTCAGCGGCCCGCCCTGCTCCCAAGCCGAGTGCGAGATCGTCGAGGCACAGCGACGACGACGCCATCAGCACGCGGATCTCGCGCATCATGCGCCGGCCGGAGGTGCAGTCATTGATGTCGCAGTATGGCCTGGACTGACAACCAGCACCGCCGGACGATGGACGCCGATCGACGTCAGGTCCGGCGGCTGATCAGCTGGCCGGATCGAACATGCACTGCAGGGCAGGCTTCGCGATCTTGGTGAACGTAGGACCGATCTCGGCCTGCTTCGGCGCGGGCACCCAATCGGTCTCGATGGTCGGCACGCCGGTCTCACTGATGCCGCGCAGCAGCGCCTCTCGCAAGTCGGCATCCTCCACCATCGCGGCCGCATGATCATGCAGGCAGGAGCAGACAGCTTCAGGATGCGCCCACCGGTCAAGCATATGAGGCGCACATTGCCGTACGAACTCGCTGCGCAGATCGGGCAATCGGGTCGTTATCCGCGCCTCGACGGAGGACCAGAAGAGGCACGACAGCACGGCAAGCGCCGCAGCACCCAGTCGAAAACGCATGGTGGACCGCTGGTATTCGTTTTTCGTCATGTCATCCACGCGGGCCCGGACGACACGATTCGCATGTCGCTGACGCCAGCATTGGTTTCATATCCGCTTCACGTTTCAAGCGGCCTGCGGCACAGGCCCAAAATGGTTTCATGGCCCCGCCGCTTCGTTTCATCGCGACCGACCCGACGACACAAAATACAATCAAAACGAGAGTGATCTAAAACCCCAAGCAGAAGAATGTTTCACTTGCCTTGGGCGAGCCAGCGCCCTCCGGGGCAGCCGCCATTTCTGCCGATGGCGAGCTTCTTAACGACCTTACGTTAACTGTGGCCGGCAGGGAGAACCTCCCAGCTCACCACGGCAACCCAGCAGCGCGCGGCGCGTTGGGAGACGACGTTGCTCCCTCAGGGTCACCATGGACAAGCGCTCGCACACACCCAAACCGAAGGTATCACGCCGCAGCTCCCTGGCTGCACCGATGGCGCAGCAGCGAACCGAGAGCTACGCCGGCTCGACGCCACAGAGCCTGGTGCGGCTGATCGGCTGCCACGATCCTGCCAAGCACAAATTGCCCGGCAAGGCTTTCGGCAGCCGATCGTCTCTTGGCAGGTCCCTTATTGAATGAAATCGCCGCACTTCTGGACCACGCCGTCGTCGGCTTTGCCCCAAGGCATGACCGGAACGGAGGAGGTCGAGTTCTTCGGCGATCCCTCGATCAGCCTGTCTGAGTAAACCATGTAGACGAGCACGTTGCGCTTGGCGTCGCAGCCGCGAACGATCTGCATCTTCTTGAAGAACAGCGACCGTCGCTGCCGGAACATGTCGTCGGCCTGTTCGAGCTTGCGTTTGAACCTGATCGGGCCGATCTGCCGGCATGCGAGCGAGATGTCGGAGACTTCCTCGGCCAGGCCCAGCCAACCGGCATAGCCGCCCTTCTGCGGCACCGTGAAGTGGCAGGCGACGCCCTCTACCTCTGGATCATCAACGCCATAGGTCGCGAGCTTGTCATTCGGGCTGAGCAGTTTGAACACGGTCGACCGACGGAAGATCAGATCCGGCTCGTCTGCGGCGTATGCTGAGATCACAGGCGAGGACAATCCGATAAGCAGTAGGCAAACGAGGGTTTTCAGCCACAGATCAAACCGTTTGGTGGCTCTGAACGACATGTCGGTCTCCGTTATACCGCCGATGCTCGGCATACCGCCCATGTAGGGACACAAATGCCTGCAAGGAAGGCGCTCCAGCCCCTGACCTTCCACTACCCCGTTTAACGGGATGTGAGGCTTTTCTGCTACGATTGGAACGAAATCACGCAGGGCAGAAGCCCAAGCTGGTGAACGCAGACTCCGTCTGCGACACTAAAGACCAGATGGTTCTTGAGGATTTGCCGGAATGCTCTGCGTTCGTGCAGCCGCCAGGGGGCGGTTCTATTGTGCAGCAATCGTTTCAGTCCCGCTTGCCATAGCAGTGACCTCACAGGCTGGCGCAGCGTCTTATTACTACTGGAACGACGCGCAGCCCATCACCATTGCTCCGACCGTACGCCCGGCCGCTCCGCGCAAGCCCAAGGCGCGCCACCTTGAGACGCTGACCAAGACCGAGAAGGAGGCTGCCAAGCCGCAAGCGCCGCTCACGATCGCGGTGTCGATCAACAAGCAGCAGCTGAAGGTCTACGACGCAAACGGCCTGTTCGCGGAGGCACCCGTCTCGACCGGCATGAAGGGGCATTCCACGCCGATGGGCGTGTTCAGCGTCATTCAGAAGCAGAGATACCATCGCTCCAACATCTACAGCGGCGCCCCGATGCCGTTCATGCAGCGCATCACCTGGTCCGGCGTCGCGCTCCACGCGGGCGTGCTGCCGGGCTACCCGGCGTCGCATGGCTGCATCCGCATGCCGGCAAGCTTTGCAACCCGCATCTATGGCTGGACGCGGATGGGATCCCGGGTCCTGGTCACGCCGAGCGAGGTGGCTCCTGCGAGTTTCTCGCATCCGATGCTCGCTGCACTGAAGGCGCCGCAGCCGAGCGCATCGGTGCAACCCAATGCGACTGCGCCCGCAGCGATCAAGTCGGACAAGGGCACCGCCATCACCACCGCGATCACAGTCGCGACGACGGATCTGCGCGCCACGATCGGTCATGCCGAGAGCCCCCGCTTCGAAGGATCGCCAACCGCGTCGGGCCAGGTGCGGACCGCCGATGCCACCAACGCCAATGGGCTGCCACCGAAGATCTCGGACGCTTCGCCAAGCGCCGAACCACCGCGTTCACCCGCGGCGGAGGTTCGGAGCGATGCTGCCGATCTGAAGCCCAGTGTCGCCGAGACCATGATTGAGCACGCGACCGCCGACGCAGAGGCCAAGCCAGGCGCCCCGGCCGGGGTCAGGATCGAGGAGCAGGACGAGGCCAAGTCTGCCCCCAGCGAAGTAGCTCCGGCGAGGCAGCCCACGACTGCTGCGCAGGTGGCCGCTCCGGCTATCGAGAGGCCGGCTGCGGCGTCGGCGAATGCCGAAGCCACCGGTTCAACCGAGCTCAAGCCTGCTGATTCCAAGTCGGCTGAGTCCAAGCCTGCCGACGCCGCGATCGCGGACCAGCCTGCGCCGCCGCCCACACCGGCGGCAGAGGCACCGGCGAAGCCAGTCGACCCCAACGATCTCGCCAAGGATCAGTCGCGTGTTGCCGCACCGGACAAGCCGATTGCGCCCAAGCCCGAGTTGAAGCGCAACAGCCAGATCGCGATCTTCATCAGCCGCAAGGATTCGAAGCTGTACGTGCGGCAGAACTTCGCTCCGGTGTTCAACACCCCCGTCACCATCGCACCGGGCGACAAGCCGCTCGGCACCCACGTGTTCACCGCGACGGCTGACAAGGCCGATCCGGCGACGATGCGCTGGTCGGTCGTCTCGCTGCCCTCCTCGGCGCGGAGCGCCGCGGCGACCGATGTCGCGGCCAAGGCGGCCCGGCGCGGTAAGAGGTCCGCGGGCGCCGATGCCGAGCTGAAACAGGTCGTTCCGCTGAGCAGCGCAGCCGAGGCGCTCGATCGCATCACCATTCCCGCCGACGTCATGGCGTGGCTCGGCGAAGCCCTGTCGACCGGAAGTTCGCTGATCGTCTCCGATCAAGGCATCAACCAGGGCGAAACCGGCGAGGGCACGGAGTTCATCCTTTCGCTGCGCTGACGACCGACGACGTCCCTCTTTCCGCCCCACGGCAGGGGTATCCCGTGCCGGAACGCAGTCTGATCCAGCGCCACGTCGCGGCCGTTCAAGCAGCGGCCGGTCGAGCGCGGGCACATTCATGCTGACGGGGCTGGCTCTGCTCAGGGAGATTCACAATGATCGATCGCAGGATGGTTGTTCTCGGCATCGGCGCCTCGTTGTCGGGCGCGACGCTCACGTCGCAGGCTGCTCATGCCGACAATGCGGTGAGCAAGATGACCGCCTATCGCTTCTCCTTCCCCGCGCTGGCCGGTGAGCCGATCCGGCTCGCCGATTTCGCGGGCAAGCCGGTGCTGGTGGTCAACACGGCCTCCCAGTGCGGCTATACCCCGCAATACACCGGCCTCCAGAAGCTGTGGAGCGAGTTCCATCAGCGCGGGCTAGCGATCATCGCAGTCCCCTCCAACGACTTCAACCAGGAGCCCGGCATCGCGGGCGACATCGCCGAGCTGGCCAACAAGGAGTACGGCGTCACCTTCCCGATGACCGCAAAAGCGGTGGTCACCGGTTCCAACGCCCACCCATTCTACCGCTGGGCCGCCGAGGCGCGGCCCAAGGAGACGCCGCGCTGGAACTTTCACAAATATCTGATCGGCCGTGACGGCTACATCACCGACGTGTTCGCCTCCTCGGTCGAGCCGACGGATACGCGGGTCAAGACCGCGGTCGCCCGGCTGCTGGCGGACGGCTGAGCAACACTCGGCAGGAATGCGGCGGAAGCCGGCAACTTCCCCCGTGTTTTTGCCTCGTTTCCTTTTGGCGCCCATCCGGCAGCTGGGCTAGTATCCCCAACCGGATGACGGAGCGACTCTCGACGCTGGCGCTCCCGTTGCAACAACCCCGAGGAAACACGATGCGGATTGCAGCAGGATTGGTGTTCGCGAGTTCTTTGGCGGCTTCGCTGTTGACGTCTGGCGCGGCCTGGTCGCAGGCGCAGCGCACGGCGGCGGCGCCGACCCCGGCTGCTGCTGGTCCCGCACCGGCCCCTGTTCCCGCCGTGGCCGCCCAGACGCAGCCGCCGCGCGCACCCTGCATGAACCCCGATGCGCTCGGCGTCGGCCGCACCGTCGAGATCGACACGACGGGCGGTCCGGGATTCGGCTTCGAGCACTTCAAGGACCTCGACTTCCTCAAGGATCATGAAGTGGTCCTGACGTTCGACGACGGCCCATGGCCGGAGAACACGCCCAGCGTGCTCAAGGCGCTTGCCGACCAGTGCACCACCGGCATCTTCTTCATCATCGGCAAGCATGCGACCTATTATCCGGAGATCCTGAAGCAGGTCTACAATGCCGGCCACACGGTCGGCACGCACACCTGGTCGCACGCGGCGCTGACCAACAAGAAGCTGACCGAGGATCAACGCAAGGAAGAGATCGAGCTCGGCATCAGCGCCGTGAAATGGGCGCTCGGCGGCAATTCGCCGGCGCCGTTCTTCCGCTTCCCGGCATTGCAGCATCCGCCGGAGATCGTGACCTATCTCGGCACCCGCAACATCGGCATCTTCTCCTGCGATCTCGACTCGTTCGACTTCAAGGCGCGCAATGCGCAGGCGGTGATCGACGTCACCTTCAAGAAGCTCGACAAGCTCGGCAAGGGCATCATCCTGATGCACGACTTCCACAAGCACACCGCCGAGGCCCTGCCCGAGCTGCTGCGCCGCCTGAAGGCCGGCGGCTACAAGGTGGTCGCGATGCGCGCCAAGGCGCCGGTGCAGTCGCTGCCGCAATATGACGAGCAGCTCAGCAAGGTCGCGAAGCTGCCGACGGTGAGCCAACGGCCGGTCTCGAGCGTTGTGACGACAGTGTCCGAATGAGACAGGATTCCTTTCGTCAGTGACCAAGCTTCGTCTCGAAGGTTACGTGATCGTGTCGGCCGACGGGATGTTGGCCGACGCGAGCAATGCGATGCCGCCCGCCCTGAAATTTCCCGGCGACGCCGCATTCTTTTCCCAGGCCCTCGATGGCGCCGATCTGATCGTCCACGGCCGCAACTCCTATGAGGACCAGCCGAATTCGCCGAAGCGCCGGCGCATCGTCGTGACCGGCAAGGTCGCGGGGCTGGCGCCGGATCCGGAAAAGCCGCTCTCCACCCTTTGGAATCCGGCGGGTGCCTCGTTCGAAGCCGCCTGTGAAGCCGCGGGCGTCGGCTCTGGCACGGTGGCGGTGATCGGCGGCCCCGTCGTGTTCGAGATGTTCATGGACCGCTACGAGACCTTCTTCCTGTCGCTCGCGCCCCACGTCTCCCTGCCCGGCGGCGCGCCGTGCTTTCCCGGCATCGGTCCCGACCGTTCGCCGCAGCAGGTGCTGACGGCCCACGGCTACACGCCCGCCAATCAGCTGATGCTCGATCCCGTCCACGACGTCAGCGTGACCGCCTGGAAACGCACCGCTTGAGGCTCCCCTCTAGATGTCTCCATACGCGCTCTGCTCCGGTGCCTTCGGACCCTTGCCGTAGCCGAAGATCATGAACAGCGCGCCGATGATCGACAGGTTCTTCAGCGCGTCGATCAGGGTCTTGGCGTTGTCGGGCGGGGCCTGGTTCCAGAAGTCATGGAAGTAGAAGATGGTCGCGCCGACGAACACGATCATCAGAGCCGCGAAGAAACGCCCGAGAAAATTGAGCGCGATCATCACGCCGGCGAGCACCTCGAACGCGCCGGCCGCGATCGCCAGGATCTGCGGCATCGGCATCCTGGCAGCGGCCTCGAGCTGCGCCGCATAGGGCGCGAGCATCGTGGGAATCGTGACCTTGGCGGCGATGAGATCGGCGGTGGCGGGAATGCCGAACAGCTTGGTCGCGCCCGTGTAGATGAAGATCACGGCGAACAGAACGCGCCCGAATGTAATGAAACCCGGCATTCTCGCCCTCACGGATCAACTTCAAACGATGTGTCGTCGGCCCACCGGGCCGGATATGTGACGTCGCGAACGCTTTTCAACAATAAAGGCGGGCGGAATACGACCGAAACCGGACGAATTCCGCCACACTTCGATCACGCCAACAACGTCACGCAAACAGCGTCGGCTGCGCCCTCCCCGCCCGTTCCTGGGCTTCGACCGCGGCCACCGCCGTCATGTTGAGAATGCCGCGCGCCGTCACCGACGGCGTCAGGATGTGCGCCGGGCGCGCCGGGCCGATCAGGATCGGCCCCACCGGGACCGCATCCGCCAGCACCTTGATCATTTGATAGGCGACGTTGGCGGCGTCGAGATTCGGCATGATCAGGACATTGGCCGAGCCTTCGAGATCCGAATGCGGCAGGATCGCCTTGCGCGCGGTCGCCGACAGCGCGGTGTCGCCCTGCATCTCGCCGTCGGCCTCGAGGTCGGGACGATGCTGCTTCAGCAATGCCGTCGCCTGCCGCATCTTGCGCGAGGACTCGGTGTCGTAGCCACCGAAATCGGAATGCGAGACGAAGGCAATCTTCGGCTTGATGTTGAATCGCGTGACGTGGTTGGCCGCGAGCGACGCCATCTCGGCGAGCTCTTCGGCCGTGGGATCCGGCCGCACCTGGGTATCGCCGATGAAATAGGCGCCCTTGCTGGTGATGGTGAGCGCCAGCGCCGCGTAGTCACTGACCCCCGGCATGAAGCCGATGATCTCACGGACGTGGCGCAGATGGCTCATGTAGCGCCCCTCGACGCCGCAGATCATCGCATCCGCCTCGCCCCTGACGACCGCGAGCGCCGCGATGACCGTGGCGTTGGTACGCACCACCGTGCGCGCCGCATCCGGCGTCACGCCGCGCCGTCCCGCGATCTCGATGTAGCTCTGCACATAAGAGCGGTAGCGCGGATCGTCCTCGGGGTTGATCAGGTCGAAATCACGCCCGGCCTTGATCGACAGGCCGAAGCGCTTGATGCGGGCCTCGACCACGCTGGGACGACCGACCAGGATCGGCCGCGCCAGCTTCTCCTCCAGCACCACCTGGGTGGCGCGCAGCACACGCTCGTCCTCGCCCTCGGCATAGATCACGCGGACCGGCTGCGTCTTCGCCTTGGCGAACACCGGCTTCATGACCAGGCCGGAGCGGAACGCAAAACGTTCCAGCAGCGCGGTGTACTCGTCGAAATTGGTGATCGGCCGCGTCGCGACGCCGGACTCCATCGCCGCCTTCGCCACCGCCGGCGCAATGCGCAGGATCAGGCGCGGATCGAATGGCGAGGGGATCAGCGAACCCGGACCAAAACCCTGCGTCTCGCCGGTGTCGAAGCCGCGGCTGACCGCGTCCGACGGCGGGTCCTGGGCAAGCTGCGCGATCGCGTCGACCGCCGCCTGCTTCATCGCCTCGTTGATGGCGGTGGCGCCGACGTCGAGCGCGCCGCGGAAGATGAACGGGAAGCAGAGAACGTTGTTGACTTGGTTCGGGAAGTCCGAGCGCCCGGTGCAGATCATCGCGTCCGGCCGCGCCGCGCGCGCCTCCTCCGGCATGATCTCCGGGTTGGGATTGGCCAGCGCCATGATCAGCGGTTTCTCGGCCATCTGCTTGAGCAGCTCCGGCTTCAGCACGCCGCCGGCGGACAGCCCGAGGAAGATATCCGCGCCGCCGATCACCTCGGCCAGGGTCCGCTTGTCGGTCTTCTGCGCATAGACCGCCTTCCAGGGGTCCATCAACGTGTTGCGGCCCTCATGGACGACGCCGTCGATGTCGCAGACCCAGATGTTCTTGCGCTGCGCGCCCATCGAGACCAGCAGATTGAGGCAGGCGATCGCGGCGGCGCCGGCGCCCGACGTCACGATCTTGACCTCGGAGAGTTGCTTGCCGGCCAGCGACAGCGCATTCTTGATCGCGGCGCCGACGATGATCGCGGTGCCGTGCTGGTCGTCATGGAAGACCGGGATCTTCATGCGCTCCTTGAGCCGCGCCTCGATCTCGAAGCACTCCGGTCCCTTGATGTCCTCGAGGTTGATGCCGCCGAAGGTCGGCTCCAGCGCCGCGACCGTCTCGACCACCCGATCGATCGTGTCGGCCGCGATCTCGATGTCGAATACGTCGATGCCGGCGAATTTCTTGAACAGGACCGCCTTGCCCTCCATCACCGGCTTGGACGCCAGCGGGCCAATATTGCCGAGGCCGAGCACGGCGGTACCGTTGGAGACGACGGCGACCAGATTGGCGCGCGCGGTCAGCGTGGCGGCCTCGGCCGGGCTGTTGGCGATCTCGGTGCAGGCGGCGGCAACGCCCGGCGAATAGGCCAGCGCCAGGTCGCGCTGGTTGGCGAGCGGCTTGGTAGCCTGGATCTCCAGCTTGCCCGGCCGTGGCAGCCGGTGATAGGCCAGGGCTGCGGAACGAAGATCTTCAGAATAGGACGACGACATACGTGCTCCAGCGTTTCCGACCCGGATTTTTGGTCTCTTGAGTCTCGGTCAGACGTCGGTTTTTCCGGCCGGTGGAAGTGCATGTGATGCACGTTGGGCGGCTTTCATGCAACATCCGAAACCATGTTCGCCGGCATCCCGGGCCAGCGATTCCCCAGTTCGCAGAAGCACATCCCTACTCCATCGATTTCATTGAGACCATCATCACTTGCTGCCTAAGCCTTGGGCGGAGCACATCAAATGACCCGTATCCTGATCGGAATTCTCACGGCTGCCGCGCTGGCCGTCGCCGGCTTCGTCGGCGTGCCCTGGTACGCCCAGAGCCGCGCCGAGCGCGAGGTCGAGGCCAGCTTTGCCCAGATCCGGCAGAGCGGCGCCACGGCCACCCATGGCAAGGTCGCCTTCGACCTGTGGAGCCGCAAGTTGACCATCGCCGACGTCAAGCTCGAATCGGCCGCCGCCCAGCCGCCGGCCAGCGTCACGCTCGGCACCATCACCGCGACCGGGCTGAGCCAGCCTGATTCCGAGCATGTCACGGCCGCCAGCATCGAGATCAGCGACATCGCCATGGCCGGCCAGATCCCCGGCCCGTCGCCGCTCCGGCTGAGCTACAAGCTGCCGCAACTGCTGGTGAAGGATTATGCCGGCCCGGCGCGGTTCGCCGCGCTCCCGGCCGGCGCCGGCATGCTCGAGACCTCCCGCGCGCTCGCCCAACAGCTCGCCACCATCAGCGCCACCTCGGCCACGGTGCCGCGGGTCACCGGCACGATGGAAGGCGGCCCCTCGGTCGGGCCGACCGAGTTCGGCTATTCCGGGCTGGTGGTGGACGACATCAAGGGCGGCCGCATCGGCAACTACAAGATCCAGGAGGTCACCTTCAGCACCGCGGCGCAACCGCCGAACGGCAAGGTCGAGACGGTGCGCGGCCGCATGCTCGACGTCGTGACCAAGGACATCGACGTCAACGCCATCGTCGCTCTGCTCGCGCCCGAGTCCGCCACCGACGATCGTGTCGTCCGCCTGAGCGGCGTCGCCGGGGCAGGCCTCTACGAGATCACGTCCGATCTCGGCATGCGCATGCACATCGACAGCCTCACGATGGACCAGTTCGGCGTGCGGCCGTCGCGCATTCAACTGCCGGCGCTGGTCGCCGCCTTGACGCCGACCTCGCCGCGAACGAGCGCCATGACGCCGGACCTCATCGACAAGGTGGCCAGCATCTATGACGGCGTCCTGTTCAAGAACGTCGAGGTCAAAGGCCTGGCGGTCGAGACGCCCGACGGCCCGGTCAAGGTCGCGCTGACGCGGTTCGACCTCGACGACGGCAAGGGCGACGTCGCGTTCGAGGGCTTCGACGGCCGGACCCCGAACGGACCGGTCAAGCTCGGCCGCTTCGCCGTGAAGCGCTTCGACATGGGCGGCCTGCTGCGCCACACCGCCAAATTCGCCGTACCGGGAGCCAAGCCAGGTCCGGCCGAAGCCCTGGCGCTGTTCAAGCTGATCGGCGGCATCGAGCTGAAGGCGCTGACGACGTCCTACAAGGCGAGCACCAAGCCGGTCCAGATCGACAATTTCAGCCTCGACTGGGGCCAGTTCGTCGGTCCCATCCCGACCCAGGCACACCTGGTCGCCAAGATGGCAGGACCGCTCGATGCGTCCAATCCGGCCTTGCTGCCGCTTCTGGTCGCCGGCATCGACACCGCCGCTTTCGACGCCGATCTCGGCCTCGGCTGGACCGAGAGCTCGGGCGCGTTCGCGCTTCAACCGTTCAAGCTCGAGGTCAGCAACCTCATCGCAGCCTCGGCCAGCATGTCGCTGTCGCAGGTGCCGCGCGACGTGTTCACCATCGACCTGCAGCAGGCGACGACGGCCGCGGCGCAGATCGAGGCCAGCGGGCTGGAATTGACCCTGCGCGATCTCGGCGCGGTCGACGTGCTCGTCGCCAATTATGCGCGCGGTCATTCGATCACGCGGGACGCCGCGCGCAAGGCGCTGGTCGACAGCATCAAGGCAATCGGCGCGCAGGTCGCGGCCGACAACATCGATGTCGCCGGTGCCGTCGATGCCATCAGCCGCTTCGTCGAGCGGCCGCACCAGACCTTCACGCTGAAGCTCTCGCCGCGCGCCAAGGTCCCGGCCCTGCAGCTAGCCCAGCTCATCGCCATCGACCCGCCGAGCGCGCTGGCGCAGTTCAAGATCGAGGCGCAGACCGCGCCGTAACTTGAGCCGTGACGTGGAAGGAGGAGCGAGTACCCGCCTCTCTCCTCCGTCATTCCGGGGCACGCGCAGCGCGAGCTCGGAGTCCATAGTCACGACTCTGCGCGAGGATCGAGACGCCTGAACGCACGACATTCTTCACCAACTACTGTTCGGGAGTATGGATTCCGGGCTCGCGCTGCGCGCGCCCCGGAATGACGACGGAGGGATTCCGCATGGGCTGACATCGGCGCCGACGGTGAGGACCGCGCGGGACCCATGACGTCCGCTCTCACCATGTCGCCGATTCATGCGCATGAACTCAACCCGCGCCTCCACGATCTCGCGGCTTTCTCCGCCCGAGTTCGTCCGGTCGTTCGGCCCTCTGCCATTCGAAGAGGGCGCAGGGAATGCCGGGTGAAGGCCTCACCCATGGCCCGCCTGCGAAAAAAAATGCAGGCGGCAGGTACCACAGGTGCTGCCGATCATCCGGCATTCCCTGCGCGGTGGGCTTTTCGGCTGCTTCGCGCTCTCCCCGGGGACCGGCTTGTTTGCCCCCGTCATTCGCGCAATGCCGGAAGGCATCGGCGCGAGCTTGACACCAGCATCGGGGTGTCAGGACCACGCGACTTGACCGCCCGCAACCCGCCGTTCGTCCGCGCGCTCACACGCGTTGCGACAGACTGCGGCCACCGCCTCCCCGCCTCACGTCTCGTGACGACCGCGAACCGTCCCTCTTCATCGAGGCGGGATGGCCGGAAATGTGAAGGCGATTTGCCCGACGGTGCAAGCGGAATGATTGCGACAAACTAACACGACGGGCAGTTTGCGCATGGCGGGGATGCGGGGATTGCCCGTCGGCCACAGAGAGACGCAGGATATCACTCAATAGTCAACGACTGACATCTAGCGAGGCGGTGCTTGGCCTTGAACCCATCTGGGCGGATTGGCGTCCGAAAACCACGTTTGGTCTAGACCGACGTGTGTCCTCCGGATCCCGAGAGTACGATACTCAACTAGTGGATGGATCGTACCTCTAAACTGACTCCCAGTAGCGTTGGTGATCGGACATCGGAAGAACCATTTCTGTCCAGGCCGCATGTCCACGGGGCGCACGGCATCCTGAAACTTGATGTCGCCATCCGTTTTGTTGTTCAGAATGATATTACCGATCTGCAGCGAGCCACCAGGGCTGGGGCTGCACGAGAGAACGACGTCGGTCATGCTGAGCAGCCAACTGGGGTTCCTGACAACATACGGAAGTGCGAACGGTAACGTGTCCGGACCTTGCAGTTCGATTTCGGGAATGGTCTGGGAGTAAATGCCAAGCACGCCCGAGACGGCGGCCACCGCCCCGGCGAGGAGCTTCCAAACCTTTTTGAGCCTCGCCCAGAGCCTTAGCCAATTACGTGATGGTTTCGGCGGCTCGCTTTTCGGGGGATCTGGCTGCTTGGGGCGCGGCTTTACTCTTGGCCCTTTGGACTTTCCCATGGCGTGCAGTTGTCTCAGCCTCTCTAATCTACCTTAGCACGCGGCTCATTTAAGGTCTGACAGTCCACCGGATGTCCACCGGAATCGCTCTTTAACTGCCTCCGACCGGAGCCTACGGACCAACCGCCAGGTAAGTCGCGGCAGCCTGAAACAACGCTGCTACGGCCGCTGCCGTTGCCGCGGCCGAACTCAGTCTGCTCTGCCGGGTGAGGGCAAGCGCGAGCTTCTGCAGGTCGTCCGCCTGTTCTGGCTCGACATCACTATCGAGGTTAGCCGCTATGTGGCCGAAGTCGATTTGACGGACGGATTTCGGAGTGGGAATCCTTGCAGACCAAAGCCACAACGCTGCAGCTACAAGAGCAAAGGACGCTGACGTGTAGTTCAGACCGCTACTGGTTATGTTCATAAAGGTGTCCCGGCGGATGGACCTGCCCGTCGATCCGGTGGCTTCGGCGCAAGCTTATCTCGTAGCCGAGAACGCAGACAACCACCAAGCGCGCCTACAAGTTGACCTAACGTATTTTCAGGCCAAGCGTGACAGCTCCGCGATAGAAGCGCTGGCGCCGGCTGCCGCCAGGTCTTCGAGTGAGATATCAATAGGAGGCAGCGTGGCTCTTTTGATCCGAGGTGTTATAGAAAGAAGATGGTAGTTTGGGGCCGTCTACAGTCTCAGACCGCCTCGATAGCAGCAAACCCCGTCGGGCTACTTCGCCCGCTCGTCGAACTGGCCTAAAAGGCACGACCTTGGCGTAACACGAAATTCGCCGCATGCCCAACCTGCACACCTTCCTCTTGTTCCTCTCCGCCGCCCTCGTCGTCGCGCTGACGCCCGGCCCCGGCATCTTCTACATCGTGGCGCGCACGCTAGCCGGCGGGCAGAGCGAGGGGCTGGCGTCCAGCGTGGGGCTCGGGCTCGGTGGCCTCGTGCACGTGTTCGCCGGCGCGGTCGGGCTGTCCGCGCTGATGATGGCGAGCGCGGAAGCGTTCACCGCACTGAAGATCGCCGGTGCTTTCTATCTCATCTGGCTCGGCATCAAGACCTGGCGTGAGGCCCGGGTCACCCAGCCGGCCGAGGTGACGCCGACCGGCAGCCGGCGCGCGTTTCGCGAGGGCATCATTGTCGAGGCGCTGAACCCGAAGACGGCGGCGTTCTTCCTCGCCTTCATTCCGCAATTCGTCGATCCTGCAGGGCACGTCGGCGCGCAGTTCGTCGTGCTCGGGCTGATCTCGGTAACGCTCAACACCAGCGTCGACCTGGTCGTGACGTTCTGGGCCGCCAAGGCGCGGCATCGTCTCGCCCACCGGCCGAGCCTCGTGATGCGGATGCGGCAGGCGTCCGGCGCCGTCATGTGCGGCCTCGGTGGCGCGCTGTTGCTGGCGCGGCGCACGAGCTGACGACCAGGCTGGCATTGGCGCCAAGTCACGTTGGGCGCCAAGTCACGTTGCATACACGTTGCCGCGGCGTGCCGGCGTGGCCGTGCCCGCGCACACGAGCCGACGCCGCTTTGCGGCCACCCCCTGCCGGGCTAGTCGCGATAGCGGCAGAGCTCGTCGCCATTCTCGTATTCGTAGCAGATCTTGACGCGCCGGTAGGGCCGATCCCCCTCGGAGCTGCGCGCGCGACGATCCATGTCGTCATCATCGCGCTGCATTCGCGCGTTTCGGCCCGTGGTGCGATGATCCATGTCCTGATCCATCATCCGGCCCATGCGGTGCTGGCGCATCCGATCCATGTCCATGCGATCCATGCCCATGCGGTCGTCGTCGCGCTGCTGTGCCGTCCAGTCGCGGTTCACCCGCGTGTCTTCGGCACTCTGGCGCTCGCGTTCACGAGCCCGGTCCGACTGCTGGGGCGTACGTTCCGGCTGCACCGGAACGGCCTGGGTTTGGCCGGCTCCCGGCGTGCTGTCGGCCTGCTGAGCGGACGCTCCCGCGGAGAGGAGACAAGAGGATATCAATAGGACGGTCGCTGCTGTCGGAACGCGCATGGTTCATCCTCCAAGAGAAGGCTGTCTAACCGTGCGGGTCAGCGTTGGTTCGAACGACACCTGTTCTTTCGATGCTGCACCGCAGAGCAGATGACAACCGGACGCAGAAGAGAGCTGGGAGGCTGAGCAGGGCGGTCGCTGGTTGCTCTCTGGCGTCAGCCCGAGATCAGGTCGTGGTTGATTCCACGCCGGCGCCAATATCGCGCGCGCAGCCGCGGTGCGATCTGCCACGAGACAATGGCTGACAGCACCACGCTCAGGGCAATCATGACCGGCATTGCGAGCATCGCGTGATTGCTGAGCGGCGTGAGAAGAATCGTCAGAACTCCCGCACCGAACAGCACGGCCTGAACCATCATGAAGACCATCGCCGAAATCTGTGATCGCATGGACATTGCGGTCGCTCACGGTTGTTGCGCCTGCAAGTCAATGAAGTATCCGTCGAACAGTTCCGGCTCACCATGGTCTCGAGGTCGGATCCGTGTCGCCCGGCCGGCCGCAAGCCGGCCGGGGGGACGTCGTTTGCACTGCGGCGCTGACGGGGGACGACAAGCTCGGCTGCGTCGTGCCGCCCCCCGCCCGTCATTCCAGCTCGATCGCCTGGTAGGTGCCGGTCTCGTCGAGCGCGGTGCCCCAGATCTTGTGCGAGGCCTGGTGCTCGGCGCGTCCGAAGGAGAGCTTGCTGCCGAGCCCGAGGTCGATGCTCTGCATCGACTCCAGCGTGTCGACCAGTCGCTCGGTCTCGAGCGGCGTTGTCTGCTTCAGCGCCTGGATCAGGATGCTCGCCGAGATGAAGCCCTCGAGCGAGGTGTAGTCCGGCGCCTCGCCGGGGAAGTACTTTTCCAGCGCGGTCTTGTAGTCGAGCACCAGGCTCGAATAGCCGGCGACCGATGGAACGCCCTGCGTGACGATGACGCCGTTGGTGTATTTCGAGCCGAGCAGCTTCAGCTCGGCGGCGAGCGACGACGATCCGACCGCCGAGATGTTGGCGTAGATCAGCCCTGGAACCGCCTCGTGGGTCTTCTCGATGAATTTCGCCGCCGCGCGGTCGGTCGCGATCATGATCACGGCCTTGATCGGTGGCTTGGTCTGCGCCTTCAGCTTGCCGACGGCCTCGTCGACGTCGAGCGAGCCGCGCGGGAAGCCGTAGCGGATGATCGGATCGGTGATGCCGAGCGCGCGGAATGCCTTGGCGACGCCGTTGGCGCCGTCGTCGCCATAGGCGTCGTTCTGCGCGAATACGGCGATCTGCTTCGCCGGGATGCGCTTGACCTTCATCAGGTAGCGCACGATCGCCGCGGTCTCTTCGGCATAGCTCGCACGATAGTTGAAGACGTAGCGGTCGGGCGGATCGCGGCGGACGACGGCGGAGCCGCTGTAGGGCGCGAAGAACAGCGCGCGGCGCTCCAGCGCGTAGGGGATCGCCACCGCGTTGTTGGCGGTGCCCATGTTGCCGATATAGCCGAACACCTGGTCCTTCTCGTAGAGCTGCGTCATCGCACCCAGCGTCCGCGTGGGATCATAGCCGTCGTCGGCAGCGATCAGCCGCAGCTTGCGGCCGTTGATCCCGCCGGCGTCGTTGGCGCGATTGAAGGCGGTCTCGATGCCGAGCTTCATCTGGCGCGCGGACTCCTTGCGGACTCCGGAGAACGGGATGACGGTGCCGAACCGGATCTCGGTGTCGCTGACGCCGTGCGGAAGCGGAGGCGGCAGGTTGGCCGTGGGCTGCGTCGACGCGGCTGCGGTCGAGGGCGCCAGCGCGAAGGACAGCGACGGAGCCGCCGACTGCTGCTGGCTGAGCGACCGCTCCAGCTCCGCCAATTGGCGTTCTGCGGTCTGACAGCTCACCTGCGAGGACGCGACCCGGCCGCGGCCCTCGGCGATGTAGCTGTTGAAGGTGCGAATGAGCCCATCGCGCTCGCCGCCGTTCGAAGAGCCCTGGCGGATCACTTCGCTGAACTGATCGATGATGGTCTGGACGCGCCCCTGGGCGATCTCGCGGCACGTCGCGGCCTGGCCGACGACCGGACCGACGCGGGCGGCGAGATCACGAACGACATCGGGGGAAATGGGAGCAGCGGAGGCGGCAGGGACGAAGAAGCAGGTTCCGAGAAGGAGCGCACACCAGCGAACGGTCATTTTGAACTATCCGTCTTCTTGTGATTGGTTGGCTAAGTTCACACCATGAGTCAGACAGGCTTCCTATTAAAGACAGGTTGCATGACACCGCAATATCCATTCGGCCGATCGCGGTCGCCTGGAACTCATAGCGGGGCGCACCGCTCGATCGTGTTTCGCGCCGCGTCGCGCAACCCGCCGAACTAACAGGCGGCACGAACGATTAGTTCTCAGAATCAACAGTTTGCCGCGGGGCATGGCGACCGGCTTCACCGGCCGGTCGAAGAGCTCAGCGCGATGCGCGAGGCGCCTCCGGAGTCGCCTGGACGCCATCGGACGCCCGGATGAAGTTGTTCGCAGTCTTAACCAGCATTAACGCGAGACCATCAAATGCCGGGCGACGCCTTCAAGGCTGGGTCATCTTGCGCCGCAGTCTCGAGTCACCGGCGACGACATGCCGCAGCTCAGCATCCGATAACGACGAGGTGAGACTGAATTGACGGGAGAAGCGTCCTGACCCGCCGGCCCATCGCTGGCTCGCTGCCGATTTTGGCGATAGCAGCAGATCGCAGCTCATAGCGGTGGGAAGAGGTTCGTGATGCCATGGAAGAATACGACGATGGAGTTCGGTGCGATCGCCAAGCTCTTCCACTGGACCGGCGCCGCGGCCTTCATCGCGGCCTATGCCGTCGTGTACTATGTCATCTGGTTCATGGATGACACGTCCCCGGACGCCTTGCCCGTGCTCAACGTCCATTGGGTGCTGGGCATGATCGTCGGCCTGTCCGTCCTGCCTCGCCTGCTGTGGCGGCTCGTCAACGTTCAGCCCGATCAGCCGCATGCATCACATGCCGAGGCGTGGCTCGCGCACGCGGCGCATTGGGGATTGTACGTGCTGCTGATCCTGATGCCGCTGACCGGCTATATCGGCACCGATGCCGCCACCGACTTCGGAGCGTTCGCGCTGCCGAACTTCCGTGAGACGGCGCTATTCGGCTGGATCGAGACGCGCTGGGGGATCACCTGGGAGGCGTTCGAGCCGCCGGTCGACGCAATCCACCATGTCGTCGGCAAATGGATCGCGTGGATCGTGGTGGCCCTGCACGTCGCGGCCGCGCTGTTTCATCACGTCGTCCGCCGCGACGGCGTCCTGACACGGATGCTGCCGGGCCGTTCGGCCGCGTGAACGATGCGCGACCCGTGACGACCGCTCTGCGATCCCCACACGATCGTCATTGCAAGGAGCCGCAGGCGACGAAGCAATCCAGAGTCCTCGTGCCACCCCGGATTGCTTCGCTGCGCTCGCAATGACGAAGATTCGAGCATCACCCTCAGTCCGCCGAACTACTTGTTCGGCAGGTTGGTTTTGATGTGCAGCTCGCGCAGCTGCTTCGTGCTGGCTTCCGACGGCGCGCCCATCAGCAGGTCCATGGCCTGCTGGTTCATCGGGAACAGCGAGATCTCGCGCAGGTTGGTGGTGCCGCAGAGCAGCATCACGATGCGGTCGACGCCGGCGGCCATGCCGCCATGCGGCGGGGCGCCATACTGGAAGGCGCGGTACATGCCGCCGAAGCGGTCGACCACCTCCTGCTCGCCATAACCTGCGATCTCGAACGCCTTCACCATCGCCGCCGGCTTGTGGTTGCGGATGCCGCCGGAGGCGATCTCGTAGCCGTTGCAGGTGATGTCGTACTGGAACGCCTTGATGGTCAGCGGGTCCTGCGTCTGCAGCGCCTCCAGGCCGCCCTGCGGCATGGAGAACGGGTTGTGCGAGAAGTCGACCTTCTTGTCGTCCTCATTGTACTCGTACATCGGGAAGTCGACGATCCAGGCCAGCTTGAACTGATCCTTGTCGGACAGGTTCAGCTCATCGGCGACCTTGTTGCGGGCGAGGCCTGCGAACTTCCAGAACTTGTCGGGATCGCCGGCGACGAAGAAGGCGGCGTCGCCCTCCTTGGTGCCGAGCTGGCTGCGGATCGCAGCCGTGCGCTCCGGACCGATGTTGTTCGCCAGGGGACCTGCGCCCTCGCCGCCCTCGCGCCACATGATGTAGCCGAGGCCGGGCTGGCCCTCGCCCTGCGCCCACGAGTTCATGCGGTCGCAGAACGCGCGGCTGCCGCCGGATGGCGCCGGGATCGCCCAGACCTGGTTCTTGGGGTCCTCGAGCATGCGCGCGAACACCTTGAAGCCGGAGCCGCGGAAGTGCTCGGAAACGTCGGCCATCTCGATCGGGTTGCGCAGATCAGGCTTGTCGGAGCCGTATTTGCGGATCGCCTCGGCGAACGGGATGCGCGGCCAACCCTTGGTCACCGGCTTGCCCTTGGCGAAGTCCTCGAACACCCCGGTGATGACCGGCTCCATCGCCGCGAACACATCCTCCTGCTCGACGAAGCTCATCTCGACGTCGAGCTGGTAGAACTCGCCCGGCAGGCGGTCGGCGCGCGGATCCTCATCGCGAAAGCACGGCGCGATCTGGAAGTAGCGGTCGAAGCCCGACATCATCAGCAGCTGCTTGTACTGCTGCGGCGCCTGCGGCAGCGCGTAGAACTTGCCGGGATGGATGCGCGACGGCACCAGGAAGTCGCGCGCGCCCTCCGGCGACGACGCGGTCAGGATCGGCGTCTGGAATTCGAAGAAGCCCTGCTCCTTCATGCGCCGGCGCATCGAATCGATGATCGCGCCGCGCGTCATGATGTTCTGGTGCAGCTTCTCGCGGCGCAGGTCGAGGAAGCGGTATTTCAGCCGGATGTCCTCGGGGTACTCCTGCTCGCCGAACACCGGCAGCGGCAGCTCGTCCGCGGGGCCGAGCACCTCGATGTCGGACACGTAGAGCTCGATCTTGCCGGTCGGCAGATCGTCATTGTCGGTGCTCTTGTTGTCGGCGCCGGCCGGGCGGCGGCGCACCTTGCCCTCCATGCGCACGACCCATTCCGAGCGCAGCTTCTCGGCCAGGCTGAACGCCGGCGAGTCCGGATCGACCACGCATTGGGTGATGCCGTAATGGTCGCGCAGGTCGACGAACAGGACGCCGCCATGGTCGCGGATGCGATGGCACCAGCCGGACAGCCGGACCGTCTCTCCGATGTTGCTCTCGCGGAGCGCGCCGCAGGTGTGGGTCCGGTAGCGATGCATGGTCGTCCTGAATGGTCGTCGTGAGGAGAAGGAATCGGCGCAGCCCTTAAAGGCGCGCTCCGAATGCGCGCAGGGTTTAGCCGAGCCGCCCCGGCGCGGCAACCGCAGGAACGGCTCCTTTTCCGCCTCGCAGCGGGGAAAAGGCCGCCTCGCTCGAGCCACCGATGCAACCAGGCGCGCTGCCGCCGAATTGAGCTGGTGCTGAAACGCTCATCTGGCGGCCGTTTGGGCTCGAAAAGCGGCCTCCTCGCGCCTATCTTGGACGGTATGACCGTGCATTTCCCCTTCCAGAACTCCTACGCCGCGCTGCCGGACAATTTCTTTGCCCGGGTGGCGCCGACCCCCGTCGCAGCGCCTCGTCTCATCAAGCTGAACCGGCCTCTCGCCGCGGAGTTGGGGCTGAACCCGGCCGAGCTGGAGACGCCGGAGGGCGCCGAGATCCTGGCCGGCAAGACCGTGCCCGAGGGAGCCGAGCCGATCGCGATGGCCTATGCCGGCCACCAGTTCGGGCATTTCGTGCCGCAGCTCGGCGACGGCCGGGCGGTCCTGCTTGGCGAGGTCGTCGACCGCAACGGCGTCCGCCGCGACATCCAGCTCAAGGGCTCGGGGCCGACCCCGTTCTCGCGCCGCGGCGACGGCCGCGCCGCGCTGGGGCCGGTGCTGCGCGAATACATCGTCAGCGAGGCGATGGCGGCGCTCGGCATCCCGACCACCCGGTCGCTGGCGGCGGTCGTCACCGGCGAGCAGGTCTATCGCGGCACGGCGCTGCCCGGCGCGGTGCTCACACGGGTCGCCACCAGCCACATCCGGGTCGGCACGTTCCAGTATTTCGCCGCGCGCCAGGACACCGACGCCGTGCGCCGGCTCGCCGACCACGTCATCAGCCGGCATTATCCGGACCTCGCCGGAACCGAGCGGCCCTACCACGCTCTGCTCGACGCCGTGATCACGCGGCAGGCGCGGCTGATCGCGGACTGGCTGCTGGTCGGCTTCATCCATGGCGTCATGAACACCGACAACACTTCGGTGTCCGGCGAGACCATCGATTACGGCCCCTGCGCCTTCATGGACGGCTATGACCCGAAGCAGGTGTTCTCCTCGATCGACGAGTTCGGCCGCTACGCCTTCGCCAACCAGCCGCGCATCGCGATGTGGAACCTGACCCGGCTCGCCGAATGCCTGCTGCCGCTGTTCGGCGACGACAAGGACCAGGCGATCAAGGAGGCCGAAGCCGCGCTCGACGGCTTTGCCGCCCAGTTCACCGACGCGCACCAGGCGGGGCTGCGCCGCAAGCTCGGCCTGTTCATGCAACGCGAGGGCGACCAGCCGCTGGCGCAGGCATTGTTCGATGCGATGGCGGCGGCCCGAGCCGATTTCACGCTGACGTTCCGCCGTCTCAGCGACGCCGCCGGCAGCGGCGATCTCAGCGAGGTCCGCGCCCTGTTCGAGGATCCCACGGACTTCGACGAATGGGCTCAGCGCTGGCGCCGGCGCCTCGCGGAGGAACCGCAGACGGCGGCGGAGCGGGGCGAAGCCATGCGCAAGGTCAATCCGGCCTTCATCCCGCGCAACCATCGCATCGAGGCGGTCATCACCGCGGCGGTCGAGAACGACGACTACGCGCCGTTCGAGGAACTTCATGCGGTGCTGGCCCGGCCGTACGACGACCAGCCGGACCAGGCCGCCTATGCCGAGCCGCCGCAGCCCCAGGAACGCGTGCTGCAGACGTTCTGCGGCACGTAAACGGCAAGCTCCCTGCCTTAACCTCGCGTCCACCATCGCCGGCGTCACGCCCGGGTCCTTAAGAAACGATCAACGCAGCCCCGACAAGTTGAAGCAACAAGTCGGGAGGTCGCGCACGTGGACGCGCTGGTGTTCGAATTCATGGGTCTGGCGATGATCGCCTTGTGCCTGATCGTGCTCGCCGTGCCCTCGGCGCGGCGGCCGTCGGGCCGCGTCCGGCATCACTGAGGCCACCCCGGACCGCCGATCGTCAACCATAGAGCGATCAGCTGACACCGGAGCGCTTGCGTTCCGGGCGGATTGGGCCGACAAGCGAGGACGAATTTCGTTCCTTCCCCTTTGCCGACACCCTTGACTTGTCAGCGTTTTCGGACGACGGCGTAGGTGCCTCGTCATGGATCGTTCATGGACTTGATCACCACCACCGCGGACCTCGCGGCCGCCTGCGCCCGCCTCGCCCAGCACCCGGTCGTCACCGTCGATACCGAGTTCCTGCGGGAGACCACCTACTACCCCCTGCTCTGCGTCGTGCAGATGGCGAGCCCGGACGAGGCCGTGGTGATCGACGCCCTTGCCGAGGGCATCGATCTCAAAGCCTTCTTCGAGCTGATGGCGAACGAGAAGGTCCTGAAGGTCTTCCACGCCGCCCGCCAGGACATCGAGATCATCTGGCACCGCGCCGGCATCGTGCCGCACCCGATCTTCGACACCCAGGTCGCCGCGATGGTGCTGGGATACGGTGACAGCATCGCCTACGACCAGCTGGTCGAGCGCATCACCGGCCACCGCCCCGACAAGACCCACCGCTTCACCGACTGGTCGCGGCGGCCGCTGACCAAGGAGCAGGCGCATTACGCCGAGGCCGATGTCACCCATCTGCGCGACGTGTTTGCCGCGCTCGATGCCGACCTGAAGAAGCGCGGGCGGAGCGACTGGGTCAGCGAGGAGATGGAGATCCTGACCTCGCCGAAGACTTACGACTTCCATCCCGAGCGCGCCTGGGAGCGGCTGAAGACGCGGGTCCGCAAGCCGAAGGAGCTCGCGGTGCTGATCGAGGTCGCGGCCTGGCGCGAGCAGGAGGCGCAGAGCCGCGACGTGCCGCGCAGCCGCGTGATGAAGGACGACGCGGTCGGCGACATCGCCACCCATGCCCCGACAACGATCGAGAAGCTCGGCAATCTGCGCTCGCTGCCCAAGGGCTTCGAGCGCTCAAGATGGGGCTCCGACATCGTCGCCGCCGTGCAGCGCGGGCTGGCGCGCGATCTCGCCGCCCTGCCCAAGCTGGAAAAGCCGCGCAACAACTCCAATGGCGCTGCGATCGTCGAGTTGCTCAAGGTCCTTCTGCGCATGACCTCGGAGCGCCATGCCGTGGCGAGCAAGGTCATCGCCACCGTCGACGATCTCGAGCAGATCGCCGCCGACGACAATGCCGACGTTGCTGCGCTGCAGGGCTGGCGCCGCGAGCTGTTCGGCGAGGCCGCGCTGGCGCTGAAGCACGGCAAGCTCGCGCTCGCGATCGAGAAGGGCCGCGTCGTCCGGGTCGACCGGGCCTGACGGGCATCGCAGCGGCTACGGCCGGCTACGTCTTCCGGAGTTTGCCCAGTTGATTGCAGCAGGCGGCACGGCCGCCCATAATGCTGCCCATCATTCGGCGCTGGTCTGCCCCCTCAACTCCGCCTCGATTGTCTGAGACACCTCAACCAGAGCCATCGAAAGAATGTAGGCGCTGGTCGGCAGATTGAGCTGGCGCGCTTTCGAGATGGCCGCCTGGAGGCTGCTCGCCAGCTCTTTGAGCTCTTCCTCTCGGGTCATGTCGTGGTCTCGATCCTGGAGCTGCCGCGTGAGCAAAGACGATTGCGAACCGCCGGAACAGAAGCTGCTGCGGCTGCTCAGCGAGAATCCGGTCGACCTGCACGTCGTCGAGGCCCTTCGCCTCGTCGTCGCATTCAACAAGATCAGCGATCCGGCCGATCGCCGTATGATTATCGATCTGACCGAACGACTCGCCTCAGGATGATACCGCCAATATCCGCCGCGGTCACACCGCGAGCCGGCCGCCGGCGCCGATAAGCTCGGCACTGTCGAGGACGCCGGCAAAATTGCCAATCACCTTGGTTACAACCAGCTTGTACAACGCAGCGTCGCCGGCACAAGCCTGCCGGCATGCGACGGCGTCTCCGATCACCTGATAGCGGTGGCTGCGGTGAAAACCGTCCACCACCGTCGAGAGGATCGTCTCGTCCAGCGAGAAGCCGAGCAGCACGCAGCGCATGCTGCGCATGTTCGCCATGTACTCGGCGAACCGAGCCGAGCTATAGGCCGACGGCAGTGGATGCTCGAACGCAAGCTCCCCTGGGGTCGGCTTGAAGTCCGGAAGCCAGTTCGTCAGGTTGGAGGCCGGATTGAACCAGGCCGCCTGTGCGATCCGCTTGAGATGGACGACCGGCCACAGGTTGTCGCGCCAGAGCGCGATCAACTGCCGGCACCGCGCCGTGACGACATCGCCATCGGCGATCAGATGCCTGCGTCCCTCGGCGAGATATTCGCATTGCAGATCGGCGCAGACGAGAACCGGCGGATCCACCTCGGTGGCACCGAACAGATCTCGGCTCGACATCACTGTCTCGCTGCGGCGAAGTCGCGCAAGGGCGAGGACGCCGGCCGGCCGGCCGAGAGATCGAGCACGCCCGGCCGGTCCCAGTCCCCTTCCGGACGAATGATCATGTAGGGATCGCTGTCGAGCGTGATCGCGTCGTCGCACGGCTCAAGGTCCAGCACCATCTCAGTGTATGAGAAATCCGAGAAGGTGAGCTTGCGATTATGGCCGAGCGGCTTGGCGCCGAAATGCGCCCAGAAATCGACGAGACGATCCTGCGCGTGGCCATAGGCCTTCTTGAAGCCCTTGCGCCTGCAATAGTCGAGCGCCTCGCGAACCAGCTTGAACGACAGTCGCGAGCGCCTGTACTGATGGCGCACCGCGAGCCGCTCGACCTTGGCGAAGTCGCCGAAGAAGCGCACGCGCACGCATCCAGCCGGCTCGTTGCCGACGAAACCGAGGAAGTGGGCTGCAACCAGATCGTTGCCGTCGAACTCCTCTTCCATCGGACAATCCTGCTCGGTCAGGTAGACCGCCGAGCGGATCGCCGTGACGAGCATGAGGTCATTCGGATCACGCGCGATGCGCACCGTGATCGCGCGCGGATTTGTCTTTGCCGCCCTGGCCGAACTAATGCTTTGCATCCGCGATGCTCCCTTGTCCGAAACTCGTGATCGACTGGATCGAAGGCGCGATCATCTCGGGCAGCCGGTTCCACGGCCGCTGATACCACCAGAGATCGGGCTGAAAGCTTGGAACCGGCGTGAAGCCGAGTGCGCCGAGAAACGCGCGCCCTTCCGGACTCGACGGTTGTGCGTAGTAATCGGCGGCGCGAAATCTCGCGCCTTGCAGCGCCTGCGCGACGTTGCCGAGACCGATTGCTCCTCGCCCTTGCGCGACGAGCGCCCAGACATAGATGGCAGCTACGTCTTCGTCCGGCCGCGCCAGAAATCTGCGCGGCGGATCATTCAAATTGAACTCATCCAGGAGCAACGCATCGAGGCCTGAGCAGTTGAGATAGAGGAAGGCGATGCCGCCGAGCAAGTTCCTGCCGCGGTAGAGCGCGAAGATCGAGTCCGGATCGTGCCGCAAGAACTCCGCAAGTTCGTGTTCCGAGGCACGAACGCCCGGTATTTCCCGGCGTGCGAGCGCCGCGAGCTCGCCGAGCCGATCGAGCGTGACCGCCTGAGCCGTGACCCGATCCGTCCGCGGCAGCGCGTCGAGCTGATGTCGCAGCGTGAATTCTGTGCTTCCGCGGTGCAGGTTCTGCATCTATGTTTCCAGCTTGGCTTTGATAACGTCATCATACTTGTCGGGGCTGGAGTGTATGCGGCAACATTTGCATCGGGGTGCTGCATCCACGCAGCACAGGAAGTCTGACGAAACGCTTAACCCTTCATGGGAGGATTTGAGAGCATTTCTGCTTTGTACGCGTCACCGCAGCTTCCGAAACGCGGCGGATGTTCTCGGACTGACCGGCACAACCCTGATGCGCAAGATCGACCGGCTCGAGGACGAGCTCGGATTCAAGCTCTTCATCCGTGATCAATCCGGCCTGTCGCTCAGCGACGAGGGACGATCGTTGCTGTTCGACGTCGAGCAGATGGAGCGGCTGAGCTTCAACATCTTCCGGCGCGCCTCGCTGTCGACCGACACTCAGGGGTCGGTGCGCGTCGCCGTGACCGAAGGCCCCGGCAATTTCTGGATCCTGCCGCGACTGATCGATTTCCAGAAGACCTATCGCAGGATCACGGTCGATCTGAGCTGCGCGATGCAGCAGGCCGACGTGTCGCGGCTGGAGGCTGACATCTCGATCCAGTTCGAACGGCCGACCAACCCCGACGTGATCGTTGTGAAGCTCGGCCGCCTGCACATCTACGGCTTCGTGTCGGAAGCCTATCGCGACGCGCATGGATTGCCGACATCGCTGGCGGATCTCAAGAACCACCGCATCATCAAGCAGCACGGCGTGCAGCTCGACGAGACGGGCTATGCGCGCATCCTCGGCTTGGAGTCGCTCGAGGGCATCGTCGGCATCTCCACCAATTCCAGCGTTGCCGTGCTCTACGCGGTCGAGCGCGGCGCCGGCATCGGCTTCCTGCCGACATCGGCGGTCGCGCTCGGGGCGCCGCTCGTTCCGGTCGATCTCGGCATCAACTACCACATGGATCTGTGGCTGACCTATCACAAGGAGTTTCGCAACTCCGACCGGCACAAGGTCGTCATCGACTGGCTGAAGCGCATCTTCGATCCGAAGGTCCATGCCTGCTTCCGGGACGAGTTCATCCATCCGCTGGAGCTCGTGCCTCTGATGGCGTCCGCGCGGGATGTCGTCGGCTTCGGCGGCTACGTCGCGCCGAAACCGGTCTGACGACTTACCACTTCAACTCGACGCCGAGCGTCCCCTGATGCGACTGCAGCGCCGAACGCAGCTTCGCATCGTAGTTCAGATAGAGGCGTGACGTTCGGTTCAGGGATAGCGACAGTGCCGCGCCGGCGTCGGCGCCGTAACGGCCCTCGCCAAGGCCCTGCAGCGTGATGCTCTGCGGACCGAGGCTCACGGTCACCGCGCCGAGATTCTGGCTGAAATTGTCGACGAGCTTGCCATAGGCCGAGACGTCGAGGACCCTGCCGTCGACGATGAAGTAGCGGCCGAATTCGGCGCCGACGAGAACGCGGGCGCGCTCCAGCGACGTGCCGCTGACCGACAGCGGATCGAGCCCGCCCGATTCCTGGAATGCCGCGGTCGTGGCGCGGGTGTATTCGAAGGCGAGCTTCGGAACGATCCGGCTCTCACCGATGCTCCAGTAATAGTCGAGCTCGCTCAGCACGCCCGTGATGTGGGCGCCGTAGACCGACGTCGCCGCACCGAGGCTGGTGTCGCGCCGCGCACTGATCCCGCCGAAGCCATGGACGATCGCCATCGCCCAGGTCCAGGGTCCCTGGTCGACCGAGGCGTTGAACCCGAACTGTGTGAGATCGAGCGTCGCCGATTGCAGCGCCAGCGGCACATCGACCCTGGTCCGGCTCTGGTCAACGGAGAGTCCGACGTTCACGCCCGGCGCGAGGCGCATGCCGATACCGGCGACACCGCCCCAAGTCGTCCTCTTGTCGCCAACGAAGTCGCCTTGCGCATTGCTGCGGACCGTCACGCCATACGTCTCGCCCCAAGTTCGGAACCGAGGCTGTTCCGAAGCCTCCGGCGCACCACCGCCCCCCGGATTGCTCCGCTGCAGCCGGGTGACGCCCTGCGTGGCCTGGGTGCCGAGCCGTTCGAGGAAGCTCGAGCCGAGATCGAGCACGGTTTGGCCGGACGAGCGTTCGGAGCTGATCGCGCCGGGTGCAGGACTGGGCAATGGGCTCGGCGTTGGTGTCGGGCTAGCGGCTATGCTCGGCAGGCCGGCCTGCGCGGCGCACGGCGAAGACGCGACGGCCATACCGAAGGCGACGATGGCCAGCAGCGCCGCCCCGGGTACACGGGTGCACCGTCGCCTGCCCCGCTCGGCCTGAGATGCCCCGCGCATCGATGCCCCGTTCGCCGCCCGCTCGAATTCGCTTCAATATTGCCGCGTCGATTTGTCCGCAGTTCCCGATTGCGGTCAATCAGATTGACCATGCCGCGGCTGCACCGCAAAGATTTGTGGTTCCAGCGCCACAAGCCACGCAGTGCAGCAGAAGCCGGTGACGTGACGTCGCGACGCGTTCTCATCGGTCCGCCAAACTTGATATCGGCGGAAAATCGTGTTGCAATCTCCAGTACAATCGGATTGGCCGTTCGACTGTGCGTTTCGCGACTTCGGAAATTGAGCAGATCCCCGGAAGCCCGTTTGTGGCGTGGCACGCGTGAGCGTGGCCGCGTCTTTTTTTCGTCTAGACGAGGAGACAGCGATGCCGACCTACAAGGGCAGCGTGAAGTGGTTCAACCCGACCAAGGGATATGGCTTCATCAAACCGGCTGGCGGAGACAAGGACGTGTTCGTCCATATCTCGGCCGTGGAGCGTGCTGGACTGACCACGCTCAACGAGAACCAGACGATCGAATATGATCTGGTGGAGAGCCGCGGCAAGACGTCGGCAGAGAACCTGAAGCTCTCGTGAGCATCGTCCCGGCGGAGGGCGCCACAGCGCGCGCTCGCAAGCCAACTCACGAGTTCCGCGTCACGTTCACTTGCATGACCAGACTTCGTCAGCCTTGATGTGCCCCGGCCCCGCCGGGGATTTTTTTCGTCCGGCGACAGCTAACGGACGACGGGCCAGATCAGCGCGTGATCGGCCTGCACCACGGACGACGTCCGGCAGAGATCGCCTTCGAGCCGCACCAGGCCCTTGGCCAGCAGCTTCAGCGCCTCGGGATAGATGCGATGCTCGACGCCGAGAATGCGCGTCGACAGCGTGTCCGGCGTATCGTCGTCCCGGACCACGACCGCGCCCTGCATCACGATCGGACCTGCATCCGTCTCCGGAATGACGAAATGCACGGTGGCGCCTGACAGCTTGACGCCGGCACGCAGCGCCTGGCCGTGCGGATCGAGGCCGGGGAATGATGGCAGCAGCGACGGATGAATGTTGAGCATCCTTCCGTACCAGCGCTGCACGAACTCCGCCGTGAACAGGCGCATGAAACCGGCCAGGCAGATGATCTCGATGCCGCGTGCATCGAGCGCCTGCTGCAATCTGGCTTCGAACCCCGCGCGGTCCTTGCCGAACGGCTTGCTCTCGATAATTTCGATCGCGACGCCGTTCTCCTGCGCTTTCTGCAGTCCGGCCGCATCGGCTCGGTTGGAGATCACGATGGCGACCTCGGCCGGAAAATCCGGCTGCGCCGCCGCGTGGATCAGCGCGGCCATGTTCGACCCACGGCCCGAGATCAGGATGGCGACGCGGCGCTTCATCGGCTCACTCGTCTCACAGGGCCAGATCGAGGGCGCCGGTGTAAATCACGCGCTCATCGCCCGCGGCGGCAACGACCTCGCCGAGCCGGGCGACATGCTCACCATTGGCGGTGAATACCTCGATCACCGCATCGACGGCCTCGGCCTTGACGATCGCGATCATGCCGATCCCGCAATTGAAGGTGCGCAAGAGCTCGCGCTCGGCAATGCCGCCCTGCTCCGCCAGCCATTTGAAGACCGGCAGCACCGGCAGGCCCGTCAGATCAATCGAGACGCCGAGATGCTTCGGCAGCACGCGCGGAATGTTGTCGGTGAAGCCGCCGCCCGTGATGTGCGCGAGCCCCTTGACCGCACCGGTCTCGCGGATGGCGCGAAGGCACGACTTCACATAGAGCCGGGTCGGCGTCAGCAGCGCCGCGCCGAGAGTCAGGACCGGCGCGAACGGTGCCGGCGCATCGAAGCCGAGGCCGGACTGGGCGACGATCTTGCGCACCAGGGAGTAGCCGTTGGAATGCACGCCGGATGAAGCGAGGCCGAGGACCACGTCGCCGGCCGCGATGTCCGGCGACGGCAGCAGCGTGCCGCGCTCGGCGGCGCCGACCGCGAAACCGGCAAGATCGTAGTCGCCGTCCTTGTAGAGGCCCGGCATTTCCGCGGTCTCACCGCCGATCAGCGCGCAGCCGGATTCCCGGCAACCTTCGGCGACGCCGGCGACGATCGAGGCCGTCGCCTCCGGGTCGAGCTTGCCGCAGGCAAAGTAGTCGAGGAAGAACAGCGGCTCGGCGCCCTGCACGACGAGATCGTTGACCGACATGGCGACCAGGTCGATGCCGATACCGCCATGCAGCCCGGTCTCGATCGCGATCTTCACCTTGGTGCCGACGCCGTCGGTCGCGGCGACCAGCACCGGATCCTTGAATCCGGCGGCCTTGAGGTCGAACAGGCCGCCAAAGCCACCGATCTCGGCATCCGCGCCGGCGCGGGCGGTTGCGCGCACCATGGGCTTGATCAGATCGACCAGACGGTTTCCGGCATCGATATCGACGCCCGAATCTGCATAAGTGAGCCCGTTCTTGCGCTCGGTCATGGTAAAAACCCCTAATCTGGCCGCTGGTTACGTCGGAATCCGGCCGCGCGCAATGGCTCGCAAGGGGCTCGTCCCCATACTATCTAGGAACCGTACCGGTTCGCCCTGTTTCGGAATCGGGTTGTCTTTTGATCGTTGTCGTCGGGACCCGCTGCGTGACCATTCCCCACAGTATCCCCAATCTGATCACGCTCGGTCGAATCCTGCTGGTTCCGATCGTCGTCTGGGCCATTGCGGCCGGCGAGATGGAGATCGCGTTTCTGGTCTTCGTGGTCGCGGGGGTGAGCGACGCCGTGGACGGCTTCCTGGCCAAGCGCTTCAACCTGCGGTCTGAACTGGGAGCACTGCTCGATCCCCTCGCCGACAAGGCGCTGCTGGTCTCGATCTTCGTCACGCTTGGCATCTGGGGCGCGATCCCGCGCTGGATCGTCATCCTGGTGGTCTCGCGCGACATCATGATCGTCTCGGCGGTGATCGTGTCCTGGCTGTTCGACCGGCCGGTCGCGATGAAGCCATTGATGGTGTCCAAGCTGAACACGGTCGCCCAGGTGGGATTCGCAGCGCTCGTGCTGGCCTCGCTCAGCTTCGGCTTCGAGCCAAAGCCCTACGATGTGGTGCTGATGGCGCTGGTCACGGTCTTTACCCTCGTGTCGGTCGGGCTGTATCTCGTCGACTGGGTGCGCCACATGAGCACCATCGAGGTCCGGTGATCCTCCGCTGGGGGCCCGTCCTGACCTCACGCACCCCACGATACGGAGCAATTCGACCTTGGCCGGCCATATCCCCCCTCGTCAGCTGGCCTTCGCATTGCCGCATGCGGAGAGCCTGACGCGGGACAATTTCTTCGAAGGTCCAGGCAACGCGGCCGGGCTCGCTCTGGTCGACGCCTGGCCGGAATGGCCGGCGCGGACCATGTTCCTGGTCGGCCCCGACGGCTCCGGCAAGAGCCACCTCGCCGCGATCTGGGCCGAGCAGGCTGGAGCCCGATCCCTGTCCGCGCATGCCCTCGAGGCGAGCGCGGTCCCTGGGGCGCTCGCCACCGGCGCGCTGGTGCTGGAGGATCTGACGGCAACCGATCTCGACGAGCGGGCGCTGTTTCACCTGCTGAACCTGGCCCGCCAGGACGAGGCTTTCGTGCTGATCACGGCGCGCGAGGCCCCGGCGGCCCTGCCCATCGCCCTGGCCGATCTGAGGTCGCGGCTGCGCGCCGTCCCGGTCGTCACGCTGCTGCCGCCCGACGACCAGCTGTTCCGCGCCCTGATCGTCAAGCTGGCCGCGGACCGGCAACTGGCGATCGACGAGACCGTGGTCAGTTATCTCGCAAGCCACATCGAGCGCTCCTATGCGGCGGCACGCCAGACCATCGCGCTGCTGGACAACGAGTCCCTACGGCTCGGACGGCCGGTCACCCGGGCGCTGGCGGCGGAGCTGCTCCGCCCGCTGTGACCGGCGGCCATCTTGACGGCGGTTGGTGACGGAACCTCAATGGTGCCGGCAACGTCATCCCCTGGTTACCCAGATTGGGCTACGGTCGACCATTCGCGACTGGATGGATATGGATCGAATTCCGATGGATACCGAGCAAGTTACTGAAATTTCAGAGAAAGAATCGGTCGCGGCGCCGTCCTTCGAGATTGCCTCGAGCCCCGAGCGATTCATCAACCGGGAACTGTCCTGGCTTCACTTCAACCGCCGCGTTCTGGAGGAATCGGTCAATCCGCGCCATCCCGCCCTGGAGCGGGTGCGCTTCCTGTCGATTTCCGCCAACAACCTTGATGAATTCTTCATGGTCCGCGTCGCCGGCATCCGCGCCCAGGTCCGCGAGGGCATCGCCGAGCGCAGCCCGGATGGGCTGACCCCCACCGAGCAGTTGAAGCTGATCAACGAGACCGTCTCACAGCTCGCGATCGACCAGCAGGCGATCTGGCGCGACCTGCGCAAGTTTCTCGGCGAGCTCGGCATCGTGCTGGTCGACGGCCAGGACGTCACCAAGAACGAGCGCGCCTGGATCGAGGACCACTTCCTCGCCAACATCTTCCCGCTGCTGACGCCACTGGCGATCGATCCGGCGCATCCGTTCCCGTTCATCCCGAGCCTCGGCTTCACGGTGGCGCTGCAGCTGATCCGCTCCGCCGACGGGCGTCCGATGAACGCCCTCATCCGAATGCCCGGCAAGATCGACCGCTTCATCCGCTTCCCCGGCTCCAAGGATGGCGTGATCCGCCTGATCACCCTCGAGCAGGCGACCGGCCTGTTCATCGGCCGGCTGTTTCCGGGCTACACCGTGAAGGGCCAGGGCGCCTTCCGGATCATCCGCGACAGCGAGATCGAGATCGAGGAAGAGGCCGAAGACCTGGTGCGGCTGTTCGAAACCGCGCTGAAGCGGCGCCGTCGCGGCTCGGTGATCCGGCTCGAGATCGAGGCCAACATGCCGGAGGAGCTACGCCGCTTCGTGCAGAATGCGCTCTCGACCACCGATGACGAGGTGTTCCTGGTCGACGGCGTGCTGGCGATGAACGAGCTGTCGCAACTGACGCGGGTCGACCGGCCCGACCTCGAATTCGTGCCCTATGTGCCGCGCCATCCTGAGCGTGTCCGCGACCATGGCGGCGACATCTTCGCCGCCATCCGGCAGAAGGACCTGATCGTCCATCACCCTTACGAGTCGTTCGACGTCGTCGTGCAGTTCCTGCAGCAGGCGGCGCGCGACCCGGACGTCGTCGCGATCAAGCAAACGCTGTACCGCACCTCCAACAACTCGCCGATCGTACGCACGCTGGTGGAAGCTGCCGAAGCCGGCAAGTCGGTGACGGCGCTGGTCGAGCTCAAGGCGCGTTTCGACGAGGAAGCCAACATCCGCTGGGCCCGCGATCTGGAGCGCGCCGGCGTGCAGGTGGTCTACGGCTTCCTGGAGCTGAAGACGCATGCCAAGCTGTCGATGGTCGTACGCCGCGAGGGCGGCAGCCTCACGACCTATGTCCACACCGGCACCGGCAACTATCACCCGGTGACGGCGCGCATCTACACCGACCTGTCCTACTTCACCTCCGACCCGGTGATCGGCCGCGACGTGACGCGGGTGTTCAACTACATCACCGGCTATGCCGAGCCGATCGACATCGAGAAGATGGCGGTGTCGCCGCTCACGCTTCGCAAGCGCATGATCGAGCACATCCACGGCGAGACCAGCTTCGCCCGCCAGGGCAAGCCCGCCGTGATCTGGATGAAGATGAACTCGCTGGTCGATCCCGACATCATCGACGCGCTGTATGAGGCCTCGCAGGCCGGCGTGTCGATCGAGCTGATCGTGCGCGGCATCTGCTGCCTGCGTCCCGGCCTCCCCGGACTGTCGGAGAACATTCGCGTCAAATCGGTGATCGGCCGCTTCCTCGAGCATGGCCGCATCTACTGCTTTGGTATGGGTCAGGGCCTGCCGAGCGCCAAGGCCGCCGTCTACATCTCCTCGGCCGACATGATGCCGCGCAATCTCGACCGCCGCGTCGAGGTGCTGTGCCCGCTTCAGAACCCTACCGTGCATCAGCAGGTTCTGGAACAGATCATGGTCGCGAACCTCAAGGACACCGAGCAGAGCTGGCAATTGTTGCCGGATGGGTCGTCAACGCGTATGAAGGCCGCGAAGGGCGAGGAGCCGTTCAACCTGCACAATTACTTCATGACGAATCCGAGTCTGTCCGGCCGTGGAAAGTCGCTCAAGGAATCATCGCCGCGCCGGCTCACGCGCCGGAATGAACGCCCTCCTTCATAGGGGCTGTCTGCACCGGGGCCTTCTGCAACGGGACATGCCGTGGTGAAGCGGCCCGGCACGAGGGCCGCGAGCGTCGGTGTCATCGACATCGGCTCGAACTCGGTCCGTCTCGTCGTCTACCAGGCGATGGAACGCAGTCTCGTCACCGTGTTCAACGAGAAGGCGCTGTGCGGGCTCGGTCGCGAGGTCCAGACCACCGGCCTGCTCGCGGCCGATGCCGTCGACAAGGCGCTGACGGCGCTGAAGCGCTTCCGCGCGTTGTGCAAGGTGCAGCGGGTGGGGCAAGTTCATGCCATCGCGACCGCCGCCTGCCGCGATGCTTCGAACGGCGCTGATTTCATCGCCAAGGCCGAGAAGATCTGCGGCGCCCCGATCCAGATCCTCACCGGCCCCGAAGAGGCGCGCTATTCGGCGCTCGGCGTCATCTCCGGCATCCACAAGCCCGACGGCATCGTCGGTGATCTCGGCGGCGGCTCACTTGAGCTGATCGACGTGCGCGGGCACCAGGTCCGCAGCGGCGTCACCCTGCCGCTCGGCAGCCTGGCGCTGCAGGATCTCGCCGAGAAATCGCTGAAGAAGGCGGAGCGGATCGCGCGCGAGGCGCTGACCGACCTGCCGCAACTGCTGGCCGGCCAGAACCGCACCTTCTATGCGGTCGGCGGCACCTGGCGCGCGCTGGCGCGCATCCACATCATCCAGAGCGGCTATCCGCTCGGGGTGATGCACGGCTATGCGATTCCGGCGGCCGATGCGCTGGCCTTCGTGCGCCGGCTGCGCCGTCTCGTCGCCGCCGACATGCTGGCCGACATCGAAGCGATCGCCGAGGCGCGGCGCCCGCTGCTTGCCTATGCCGCGCTGGTGCTCGAGCATATCATCCGCGTCGCCAGGCCGACGACGGTCGTGTTCTCGACCTTCGGCGTGCGCGAGGGCCTGCTCTACTCCAAGCTTCCCGACGCCGAGCGCGCCAAGGACGGGCTGCTCTGCGCGGCGCAGGGCCTCAACGAGCTGTTGTCGCGCTCGGCCCAGCATGCCCGCGAGCTGATCGACTGGACCGACCGCCTGTTCCGCGTGATGCACATGCGCGAGACCGAGGACGAGCGCCGGCTGCGGCACGCCGCCTGCCTGCTGTCCGACATCGGCTGGCGCATGCATCCGGACCATCGCGGCGAGCAGACCTACGGCATCGTTCTGAACGGCAATTTCGGCTCGATCAACCACGAGGGCCGCATCTTCGTCGCGCTGTCCGTATTCTTCCGCTACGAGGGCCTGCGCGACGAGGCGGCGGCGCCTGCCCTTACCGAGCAGCTGAGCCCGGCCCAGATCGATCGTGCGCGCCTGCTCGGCACCGCGTTTCGCGTCGCGCATCTGATCTCGGCGGCGCGGCCCGGCGTGCTGCCCGCAACGCATTTCCGCACCCAGGATCGCAAGCTGATGCTGGTGTTCGAGCACCAGATGGTCGACCTCGTCGCCGACCGTGTCGGCGGACGCTTCAAGCAGCTCGCGCGTCTCGTCGGCCGCTCCGGCTCGATCGTGCGCAGCTAGATCCGGATCAGGGCCGCCGAGCGCCGACCGAAATTGCGATCATCCGCTGGGCGATGATGCCGTAGACCTTGCGCCAGGCCTGCTCCACCTCATCATTCCAATGCGGACCAAGCCCCTTGGCGAGGCTCCACAGCAGCGCCTCCCCGACCACCGGATAGTACTCCGGCTTGACGCCATAGCGCGCATGATTGCGGCCGAGGATGTCGGTGCTCGACAGAAGTCCGGTCATCTGATCGAGGCTGCCGACGAGCACCGCAAGCGTCGCGATGAAATCGCGCTTCAGCACGTCCATGTCGGCTGGAAACATCGCGCGGCATTCCGGCAAGAGCTCGAACACGCGATCATAGAACGTCGTCGTCATCTGTGTAGCATTGGCAAATACCAAGTCGAACGACGACTTGACGTGCGCAATCTCATCTGCAGTCAACATGCGCAAGTCCAATTCGAAACAATTCCAATCAGGGCCCGATCAGTGGAGCTCGACGTAGTGGTGTCGCGGCGACGCGAACGGGTTCATTATAAGAAACAGACGACCACGCCCTGCGGTACTTGTCAAAGGCGCGGCACCGTGCCGCAGCACTGTGGATTGGCTTGTGATCCTGCCGCGACGATTGCTGACCGACTCAGCGATCGGAGACGGCAACGGCAACAAACACGACGGCCATCGTGCTTCTCACAGGCCATCGGAGACGCCGACACGCCGGCCGCCGACCGGCGCCAAGGCCGACTGATCCGTTGGATCGCGCAGACGGCCGCCGATGCGAATGGCGGCCGTCCGCGTCAACCGACGCCTGGCTCACACCGCGAGGTTCATCCAGACGGACTTCGGCTCCGTGAAGTTGTCCAGCGCGGCCGTGCCGTGCTCGCGGCCCAGTCCGGAGTCACGATCGCCACCCCAAGGCAGCCGCACATCGGTGTAGCCATAGGTGTTGATCCACACAGTGCCGGCGCGCAGGCGCTTAGCGAAGCGATGGACGCGCCCCATGTCGCGGCTCCAGACGCCCGCGGCCAGGCTGTAAGCCGTGCCGTTCGCCGTCCGCAGCGCCTCGGCCTCGTCCCTGAACTTGATCACGCTGACCACGGGTCCGAAGATCTCCTCCTGCGAGATCCGCATGTCGTGCGTGACGCCAGCGAAGACGGCGGGGCTGACGAAATAGCCGCGGGCGGCCGCGCGCTGGCCGCCGGTGACGAGCGTGGCGCCTTCGTTGCGTCCGATGTCGACATAGTCGAGGATCGTCTTCATCTGCCGTTCGGAGATGACCGGTCCGAGCGAGGTGGCGCGATCGAGCGGATCGCCGATCCGCAGCGCCTGCGCCCGCGCAGTCAGGCGATCGACCACCTCATCATACACGCGCTCGTGCACGAGCACCCGCGATCCGGCCGAGCACACCTGCCCGGTGTTGAAGAAGATGCCGCTGGCCGCAGCCTTCGCGGCGGCCTCGATGTTCGCATCGTCGAAGATGATGTTGGCCGACTTGCCGCCGAGCTCGAGCGACACCCGTTTGAAGTTGCCGGCCGCCGCCTTCATGATGCCGCGGCCGACGCCGGGCGAGCCGGTGAACGTGACCTTGTCGACATCGGGGTGGTTGACCAGCGCATCGCCGACGGTGCGCCCGGGGCCGGTCACGATGTTGAGAACACCGGGCGGCAGTCCGGCTTCGAGCGCGAGCTCCCCGATCCGCAGCGCCGACAGCGACGTCAGCTCGGCGGGCTTCATCACGACGGTGCAGCCGCAAGCCAGCGCCGGAGCGAGCTTCCACATCCCGATCATCAGCGGGAAATTCCACGGCACGATTGCCGCGACCACGCCGACCGGCTCGCGCACGGTATAGGTCAGCGCATCATCGCGCGTAGAGACGACTTCACCGCTGATCTTGTCGGCCCATCCGGCGTAATAAGTGAGCGTATCGATGGCGGCGGGAAGATCCTGGCGCTGGATCGCCGACACGGGCTTGCCGGCATCGAGGCTTTCGAGCTCGATGATCTCGTCGGCATGGTCGCGCAACAGCTGCGTCCATTTCAGAAGGATCGCGCCGCGCTCCGCCGCACGCATCGTTCGCCACGGCCCTTCGAAGGCCTTGCGGGCCGCGGCGACCGCGAGATCGACATCCTCGGCATTGCCCTCGGCGACCGTCGCAATCGCCTGCTCGGTCGCAGGATTGAGCGACGTGAAGGTGCGTCCCGAAACCGAGGGAACATGCCGGCCGCCGATCAGGAGCTGGAACGGCTTCGTCAGATAAGACGTCGTCCTCGAGCCGCGCTCGTAATCATATGCAATCGACATCATATTTCCTCCGTTTGTTGTATACCAATGAAGGTAAGAACAAATATCTGTTCGTAAATATGATATCTGTTGCCTATGGCCGGCGGTCATATGAAGCCGACTTCACAAGCGGGCCCTGATGTTGCGGATCGCGATCGAACCTGTCTGGCGTTTCTACAAGGACGACGGCCCGCAGAGCATCGTCGTGATGCTCCGCGTGCTCAGTGAAATCAGGAGGACGGGTAAGATCACCAGCGCGGCCAGTGACGCGCATCTGTCCTATCGTCACGTCTGGAATCTGATCGAGCAGTGGTCTGAATTCTTCGGCGTGCCGCTGGTCGAGACCCAGCGCGGCAAGGGATCGAAGCTCACCACGTTCGGAGACAAGCTGGTGTGGGCCGGCGAGCGCATGCACGCCCGCCTCGGCCCGCAGCTCGACAATCTGGCGCAGGAGCTGGTGACCGAGATCAAGCCGTTCCTGCAGCCGCATCCTGGCGTGATCCGCGTTCACGCCAGCCACGGCTTTGCCGTCGCCAAGCTGCGCGAGCTGTTGGATCGCGAGCCAGGCGTCGGGGTCGATGTCCGCTATGTCAGCAGCCAGCATTCGCTGGCGTCGCTGGCGCAAGGCGAATGCGACCTGTCGGGACTGCATCTGCCGCGCGGCGAGCTGCGTGCCCAGAACATCCAGGCCTGCAGGGATTGGCTTGATCCCAAGCAGGACTGCGTCATCAGCTTCGTGACCCGTGAAATGGGGCTGATGGTCAAGCGCGGCAATCCGCTGTCCATCCGTTCATTGGCCGATCTTGCCGACGGCAGGGCGCGCTTCGTCAATCGCGATCATGATTCCGGCACCCGCCTGTTGTTCGATCAGTTGCTCGCGTCACAAGGCATCGACGAAGCGCGCATTAATGGCGCGCAGCAGATCGAGTTCACCCATGCAGCCGTCGCCGCCTATGTCGCGAGCGGCATGGCCGACGTCTGCTTCGGCGTCGAGGCCGCCGCGCGGCAGTTCGGACTCGACTTCATCCGTATCCTCACCGAGGACTATTTCTTCGCCTGCCATAAATCGTTTCTGGAGACCGACCCGATGCGGCGGGTGCTCGAGGTGATGAAGGGCGACGAATTCCATCGCGCCGTCGCCGCCCTGCCCGGCTACCAGCCAGCCGCCACGGGATCGGTCCACACCGTTCGCGAATTCCTCGATCGGCTGGATGCGGCGTCCTGACGCCGCCCGGTCGGATGCGACGCGTCCTGACGATCAGCTACGGCAGATCGACGCCGCGCGCCGGCACCAGCTCGCTCTCGGCCTGACGCTGCAGCGCGCGGCCGCGCCAGATCGAGCCGGCGATCAGCACCACACCGGCGCCGATCAGCGACATCAGCGTCTCCATGACATCGACGTGGCTCGCGAGATTGGTCTTGCCGGCGAACAGCGCCGAGGTCGCCTCGATGTTGATGACCACGGTGCCGTCGAGGAGATGGTGCAGCATCGGCTCGATCGCGGGATCGGTCGCGATCACCTCGCCGGCCACCCAGCCGAGCAACATCGCGCCGAGCCAGACCAGCAGCGGGACCCGATCGAGCACGAGCATGATCAGCGCGGCGCCCGCGATGATCAGCGGGATGCTCATGGCGAGGCCGATGATCAGCAGGGACGCCTGGCCGTTCGCGGCCGCAGCCACCGCGATCACGTTGTCGAGGCTCATCACGAGGTCGGCAAGCGCGACGATGCGGACCGCATGCCACAGCGTCGTGCCGGCTGCGATCTCGTCGTTCTCGTCCTCGGGCACCAGCAGCTTGGCGGCGATCACGATCAGCGCCAGCCCGCCGATCAGCTTCAGATAGGGCAGCGCCATCAGGGTGGCGACGATGCCGGTAAAGGCGATGCGCAGTGCGACGGCAATGCCGGAGCCGGCCACCATGCCCCAGACGCGATGCTTGCCGTGCAGGCCGCGGCAGGCGAGCGCGATGACCAGCGCATTGTCGCCCGACAACAGCACGTTGATCCAGACGATCTTGCCGAGCGCGAGCCAGAAGCCCGGGCTCTGCAGGTCGGCCTCGAATTGAGCGAGCAAATGGCCGAAAGTGGCGGGATCAGCGAGTTGCGACAGCCAGTTCACGGCCAAGCCTTTCAGATCGGTTCAACGAAGATTGAGCACGTCGGCATGCGGCGGAGCGAGGCTCCGCCGCAGCGATCATGGCTCAGCCGACGATCTCGTTGCCGGCGAAGAACTGCGCGATCTCGACCGCAGCCGTCTCGGCGGCATCCGAGCCATGCACCGAGTTCTCGCCGATCGACTTCGCATGCGATTTGCGGATGGTGCCGTCGGCGGCCTTCGACGGATCGGTCGCGCCCATCACGTCGCGGTACTTCAGGATGGCTCCTTCGCCTTCGAGGACCTGGACGACGACCGGGCCGGAGATCATGAAATCGACCAGCTCGCCGAAGAACGGCCGCGCCTTGTGCACGGCATAGAATGTCTCGGCCTGGTCGCGGGTCATGCGGATCCGCTTCTGGGCCACGATGCGCAGGCCGGCCTTCTCGATCAGCGCATTGATCGCGCCGGTGAGGTTACGCTCGGTCGCGTCGGGCTTGATAATCGAAAAGGTGCGCTCAATCGCCATGATGTCGTCCTTGGAGGTGCGGGATTTGGGTGGGTTGCGGGCTTATATCGACGCGATTGGTCGACGGCAAGCGACCGGGACCCAGCCCGGAGGCGCAACGCCTTACGACAATTTCACGTTTCTGAACATAGCCTGAAGGGTTCGTGCGACCATCATTCAGCTGTCATGTCTTAACGTGTTCGGTATCGGGCGAGGACGAGCCAGCAGCGTTCCGGTGGCCGCCCTCTCCCAGCCTCATCCGTCGGACAATTTCGGCGCCACCAACGCTGTCATCCAGGAGACGATCATGTTGCGCAAACTCTCCCTCATCGCGGCGGCCGCCGTTGCCCTCGGCGCAGCCGCCCTCGCCCCGACCGCCGCCTCGGCTCACTGGCACGGTGGCTGGCATGGCGGTGGTTGGCATGGAGGCGGCTGGCATGGCGGTTGGCACCGTCCGTTCTACGGTCCCCGCTTCTTCGTCGGCGGCCCGGCCTACAGCTACGGCTATGGCGGCTGCTATGTGCGCCGCGTGGTTCCGACCCCGTGGGGACCGCGCTGGCGCCTGATCAACCGCTGCTATTGATACGAGCCTCGGCGCGGCACCCGCCCCCCGCCGCACCGAACTCGCATCGCCCCGGCGTCTCCCCCACGCCGGGGCTTTTTTTGTGCAGTTTCAACCTCATTTCGGGGTATTCCGGTCAGGAGCCGGAAACAAATCGAGCGGCCACGACTTGTTACGGCATCGTCCTGCAACTGCTCTTGGAATTCCGTCATGTCTGGCCGCACCGCCAATTTCAGCGAGGCGCTCGATCGCAAGACCAGCCGATCGATCTGCGAGGCCGTCGGCGAGCGCCTGCAACGCAGCCTGCCGCCGGACGGCTCTCACCTGCCGGCTTCCCTTGCGGACCTGATGAACGAGTTGCGCAAGCGCGACGAGGCCGGGACGAGCCTATCCGGCCGCTGAGACCGCGACAAAGCGGTTGCCTTTGGCCGCGCGCGCGGTGACAAGGCGCGCATGCTTTCCATCACCGACATCTCCATCCGCCTCGCCGGACGGCTTCTCATCGACCAGAGCTCGGTGCAGATTCCGCCGGGCGCGCGCGTCGGGCTGGTCGGCCGCAACGGCACCGGCAAGTCCACCCTGTTCAAAGCGATCCGCGGCGAACTGTCGCTGGAGACCGGCAGCATCAGCGTGCCGCCGCGGTGGCGCATCGGCAGCCTGGCCCAGGAAGCCCCGAGCGGGCCCGAAAGCCTGATCGAGGTGGTTCTCCGAGCCGACCTCGAGCGGCACGCGCTGCTGCACGAGGCCGAGACCGCCCATGACGCAGACCGTATCGCCGAGATCCAGACCCGCCTCGTCGACATCGACGCGCATTCCGCCCCGGCGCGCGCGGCCGCGATTCTCAGCGGCCTCGGATTTTCCGCCGCGGATCAGGCGCGAGCCTGCGCCGAATTCTCCGGCGGCTGGCGCATGCGGGTCGCCCTCGCGGCCACGCTGTTCGCCGCACCCGACCTGCTCCTGCTGGACGAGCCGACCAACTATCTCGACCTCGAGGGCACGCTGTGGCTCGAGGATCACCTGGCGCACTATCCGCGCACGGTGATCGTGATCAGCCATGACCGCGATCTGCTGGAAACCTCCGTCGACCAGATCCTGCATCTCGACCGTTGCAAGCTCACGCTGTACCGCGGCAGCTACTCCTCCTACGAGGAGCAGCGCGCCACCCGCGAGATGCTCGATGCCAAGGCGGTCAAGCGCCAGGAGGCGGAGCGCGCGCGGCTGCAGGCCTTCGTCGAGCGCTTCAAGGCCAAGGCCTCGAAGGCGCGCCAGGCGCAGTCCCGCGTCAAGATGCTGGAGCGGATGAAGCCGATCACCGCGCTCGTCACCCAGGACGTGCACGAGATCACGTTCCCCGCACCGGAGCGACTGTTGTCGCCGCCGATCATCGCGGTCGACAACGCCTCGGTCGGCTACGACCCCGCGCAACCGGTGCTCAACCGCGTCACCTTACGCATCGACAATGACGACCGCGTCGCATTGCTCGGCGCCAACGGCAATGGCAAGTCCACGCTGGTGAAGCTCCTCGCCGGCCGGCTTACACCGTTTTCCGGCAAGGTCACGCGCGCCGACAAGCTGTCGATCGCCTATTTCGCCCAGCACCAGCTCGATGAGCTGGACGAGACCGGATCGCCGTATAGTCACGTGCGCAAGCTGATGGGTGACGCGCCGGAGTCGAAAGTGCGCGCGCGCGCCGGCGCGATCGGGTTTTCCGGCAAGGCCGCCGACACGCTGGTGAAGAGCCTGTCGGGCGGCGAGAAGGCGCGGCTGCTGCTCGGGCTCGCGACCTTCTTCGGCCCCAACATGATCATCCTGGACGAGCCGACCAACCATCTCGACATCGACAGCCGCGCCGCGCTCGCCGAAGCGATCAACGAATTTCCCGGCGCCGTGATCATGGTCTCGCACGACCGCTATCTGATCGAGGCCTGCGCCGACCGCCTCTGGGTCGTCGCCGACCGCACGGTGAAGACCTACGATGGCGATCTCGATGACTACCGGCGCATGGTCCTGTCGTCACGCAGCGGCGCCGGCACCCGAGAGACCGAACGTCCGCAGGTGACCGAGAAAGCAGAGCGGCCGCGCGGCGACAACAGGCGGAGCGGGCTGAAGCAGAAGATCACGGCGGTCGAAGCCGAGATCGCCCGCATCACCGAGATCATCGCCAAGATCGACGGCGCGCTGTCGCTGCCCGACATCTTCACACGCGACCCGAAACAGGCGGCGCAATTGTCGAAGGCACGGGCCAATGCCGCCGACGCGCTGGCGCGCGCCGAGGAGCAATGGCTGGAAGCGAGCACGTTGTATGACGAGGCAACCGGCTGATCGAGCAATCCGCGACGAACCAACGTTCGTCCGACGAACTACTCTCTCGGCAACTTCAGCGCACACTCAGGTCGCGCGCTTCTTCGCCTTCGGCTTGGCCGTCTTCGGCGCGGGTCCCGGATCGGGCGCTCGCTCGACCGAGGTCAGGCGGCCAGAGCTGAACGTGTAGACGCCGGCGCGCGCGCCGCGCAGCCAGGTCACCGTGGCCACGCGCTCACCGCCATTGCTCGAGACGTTGACGTTGTCGGGTGCACCGATGCCGCGCACCACGTCGCATTCGGTATGGCCGAGTGCGACGGTGCCGCCGACGGCCGGCGTTGCGGCGGCGGGATCATTCGCCAGCGCGTTCGCGCCCGCAGCACCGGCCGCAGGCGCCATGCCCGGGCACGCGCCTTCGGCGCTCACAAGGTCTTCAGCCGTGACCGGCTTATCCGGCGTCAGCGGCGGCGCGTCGATCGAGATGTTCCTGATGAACAGGCGCTGCGGCCGGTTGAACCACTCGGTGTCCTTGGACAGGAAATCGGGCGTGCTCGAGCATCCGGCGACGACCGGGGCAAGCACAAGGAACGCCAGAGCGCGCGTCAGCTGTTTGTTGTGGTCTCGCACGATGAACCTTGCTGAATTGCAACCTGTGGACACTCTAACGTGTTGTCCCAACATCACTTTGCGGCACGTTCGTGACTTTGCCAACGCTCTGCCGGTAAATCAGCAGTTTATCATGAATCGCGCCGCGCTGCCATCATTGGCGCTTCACGGACTTCCGCATCATTGCCGGCGCTGCCAACGCCCCCGCTCATCCGCCTGCCAGTAGGTGACCTCGAATCCTCGCGATTTGCAATCGGTCCACGCCGATCTCGCAGCCGCGAGCGCGTCCGCATCATCGCCGTTGAATACGAGCACCATGCGCTCGTAGCTGTGCGAGTCCGATGGCAGCGGCGCGTTGTCCACCAGGAAACGGACGTTTGCGCCGTTGGGATTGCTCTCTTCCACCGCGAGCACGATCGGCTGGTCGGCCACATCGGCCACCCGCCAGGTGGCATGCGGCAGAAACGAATCGTCGCGATAGGTCCACAGATGCGCATCGAGCGCATCCGCGCGCTCCTCCGATGTCGACTGCACCACGACGCGCCAACCGCGCTCGAGCGACTTCTCGAGCAGCGGCGGCAGCACGCCTTCAATGGTCATGTTCTGCAGATGGTAGAACAGGACTTCTGTCATCGTCCCGCGTCACGCCTTGGCGCCGGACTTGGCTTCAGCTTTGGCGTCGGATTTGGATTCGTAGGAATCCCACACCAGCCGGTCGAGCAGCCGGACGCCATAGCCCGATCCCCAGCTCTGGTTGATCTCCGATTTCGGCGCGCCCATCGCGGTGCCGGCGATGTCGAGATGCGCCCACGGCGTGTCGTTGACGAAGCGCTGCAGGAATTGCGCAGCAGTGATCGAGCCGCCATGGCGTCCACCGGTATTCTTCATGTCCGCGAACTGCGAATCGATCAGCTTGTCGTATTCGTGGCCGAGCGGCATGCGCCAGACCTTCTCACCCGTCTCCTGCCCCGCCTTGAACAGCTTGTCGGCGAGATCATCATTGTTGGTGAAGAGGCCCGCATGATCGGTGCCGAGCGCGACCATGATCGCTCCGGTCAAGGTTGCCAGGTCGATCATGAACTTCGGCTTGAACTTGGTCGCGACGTACCAGAGCACGTCGGCGAGCACGAGCCGGCCCTCGGCATCGGTATTGATGATCTCGATGGTCTGGCCCGACATCGAGGTGACGATGTCGCCTGGACGCTGCGCATTGCCGTCCGGCATGTTCTCGACCAGGCCGATGGCACCGATCACGTTGGCCTTGGCCTTGCGCGCGGCGAGCGCATGCATCAGGCCGACCACGCAGGCCGCGCCGCCCATGTCGCCCTTCATGTCCTCCATCGAGCCGGCCGGCTTGATCGAGATGCCGCCGGTGTCGAAGCACACGCCCTTGCCGATGAAGGCGACCGGCTGCTCGCCGCGCTTGCCGCCATTATAGTGCATCACGACGGTGCGGCTCGGCCGTGCCGAGCCCTGGCCGACGCCGAGCAGCGCGCCCATGCCGAGCTTCTTCATCGCAGGCACGTCGAGGATCTCGACGGTGACGCCGAGCTTGCGCAAGGCGGCGGCGCGCTTGGCGAACTCCTCCGGGTAGAGCACGTTCGGCGGCTCGTTGACGAGATCGCGCGCCAGTATCACCCCGTCAGTGACGTGGGACCGCGGCGCGAACGCCTTCTTGGCCGCCGCGGCATCCGCCACGGCGATCGAGACATTGGCGCTGACGGCGCCCTCCTCGTCCTTCTTCTTGGTCTTGTAGCGATCGAACCGATAGGCCCGCAGCCGGATCCCGGTGGCCAGCGAGCTGACCTGATCCGGCAACAGCGGTCCCGAAGGCAACTCGGCCAGCACCGCGACCGCTTCAGTTCCGGAGTTCAACTTTCCGGCTAAAGTACCGCCGTATTTAAGAAAATCCTTGTCCTTAAGGTCTGAACCCTTGCCAGTGCCAATGACGATCAAGCGCTGAATCTTGATTCCCTCAGGAGCCAGCAGGTCCAGCACCGCGCCGTCCTTGCCCTTGAACCGGGCTGCGGCGGCCGCGCGCTTGATCAGGTCCGAGGCTCCCCCGAGCGCCTTCTCGGTCGCGACTCCAAGTCGCAGGGTGTCATCGCAGAACGCCACCACGATGCCGCGCGGGGCGGTCGATAGCGGGACGAAGCCGACCTTGACGGCGTCGGACATCAAGCAATCCTCCAAATTTCGACGTGATGAGCCGCCACGTCCGGCCGAAAACCTCAAGGACCAGACGCGGATGGCGGCAGTTCGGAACCCAACTTGGCAGCAGTATGACCTGCCCGGGCCGCGGCTGCCAAGCGCCGCGTGGCGGGCCAGTCACAATCATGAAATTTTGACCGTATTTTCGGGGCGCCACGCCACAGCCATTTTGTCGACGGATCAATGAGATGGTAATGATATTCACTGCTCTTGGAACGTCACGGCGACAGCGGCCTTGGGGGGACCCGTTTCAAGGGGGGCTGCAGCGCTCGTTCCGGGACTGCTGATTGGGGATCGAGCGCAGACGATGGGGTCCATCGACAGGTACATCTTTCGCACGACGCTGGCGTCGTTCGCGTTGGTCCTGGTCAGCCTCACCGGCGTGATCTGGATTACGCAGGCGCTGCGCGGCATCGACCTGATGACCAGCCAGGGCCAGACGATCCTGACCTTCCTCGGCATCACCGGGCTCGTGATTCCCTCCCTGCTCGGCGTCATCGCGCCGATCGCGCTGATGATCGCGGTCTCGCATACGCTGAACAAACTCGCGACCGATTCGGAGATCATCGTCATGAACGCGGCCGGCATGTCGCCGATCCGGCTGTTCGTGCCGTTCGCCTATGCCACCTGCGCGGTGGCCGTGCTGGTGACGGTGATCGCCGCGTTCTTCGCCCCCGACGGCCTGCGCCGGATCAAGCAGTGGGATGCCGAGATCACCGCCGACGTGCTCGCCAACATCCTGCAGCCCGGGCGGTTCGCGCAGCTCGACCAGAACCTGACCATCCGGATCCGCGAGCGCCAACCCGGCGGCGAGCTGTCCGGCATCCTGATCGACGACCGCCGCGACCCCAAGGAGCGAATCACGATCATCGCCGAGAAGGGCACCGTCGTGAAGAATGCCGACGGCTCGTTCCTGGTGCTCGAGGACGGCAATCTGGAACGCTTCGAGCTCGGCAAGCGCGAGCCGGCGATGGTCGCGTTCGCCCGCTACGCCTTCGACATGTCGAAGTTTTCGAATCAGGGCCGCGACGTCACGCTCGGCATCCGCGAGCGCTATCTCTGGGAGCTGATGGCCCCCGCCGAGAACGATCCGATCTACAAGCAGATCCCGGGACAATTCCGCCAGGAATTGCACGACCGCTTCCTGGCGCCGATCTATCCGTTCGCCTTCGCGGCCCTCACCTTCGCATTCCTGGGCGCGCCGCGGACGACACGCCAGAGCCGCAACTTCTCGTTCGGCAGCGCCATCCTCGCCGTGTTCGGCGTCCGCATGGCGGGCTTCGCCTGCTCGGTCATGACGGTGAAGACGCCGATGGCGGCGCTGGTGCAGTACCTCATGCTGTTCGGCGTGCTCGGCCTCAGCATCTGGATCATCATCGGCGGCGTGGTGGTCGAGCCGCCGGCGCGGCTGATGGAAGCCATCAACCGCTCGAACGCGCGGATCGCACGCCTGTTCGGAAGGCCGGCCACCGCATGAGCATGGTCACCAACACGCTCGGGCGCTATTTCGCCGGCCGTTTCCTGGTCTCGGCGGTCGGCGTGTTCGCGAGCATCTTCATCCTGCTCGTGCTCGTCGACTACATCGAGATGGTGCGCAAGACCTCCGGGCTCGCCTCCGCTTCGGCGCTGATGGTGGCGGAAACGTCGCTGTTCCGGGTGCCGCAATTGCTCGAGAAGATGATGCCGTTCTGCGTCCTGATCGGCGCCATGACCTGCTATCTCGCGCTGTCGCGCCGGCTCGAACTCGTGGTGGCGCGCGCAGCCGGGGTCTCCGCCTGGCAGTTCATCGCGCCGGCGCTGGCAAGCGCCATCGTGCTCGGGCTGATGGCCACGACCCTCTACAACCCGATGTCGGCCAATCTGCGCGAGCTCTCCAAGCGCATGGAGGCCGAGCTGTTCGGCGCGGCCCCCGGCGGCGGCGTGCAGGATGCGGCCGGCTTCTGGCTCAACCAGATCAACCCGGACGGCTCCGTGATCATCAATGCCGCCCGCAGCGAGCAGCAGGGCGTCCGCCTGACCGGACTGACCCTGTTCCGTTTTGATACGGACAAGCACTTCAAGGAGCGAATCGAAGCCCGCGAGGCGACCCTCGAAGAAGGCCGGTGGGTCTTCCGCTCGGTGCGCCGATTCTCCCTCGATGCGCCCCCTGTCGACGAACCGACGTTCATTCTTCCGACCAGCCTGACGCCGGCGCAGGTCCGAAACAGCTTCTCCACCCCCGAAACTGTGTCGTTTTGGCAACTGCCGACATACATCCGTTCGTCGGAGAGCTCAGGCTTCGCGACCGCGGGGTACCGACTGCAGTATCATAAGCTGATCGCGCAGCCGTTTTTGCTGGCTGCGATGGTCATGCTGGCTGCGTCCGTGTCGCTCAGGTTCTTCCGAATGGGTGGCGTACAGAAAATGGTTTTGAGTGGCGTGGGCGCCGGGTTTCTGCTCTACGTTCTGTCGAAAGTAACTGAAGATTTGAGCAAGGCTGAGTTGATGAATCCGATCGCTGCGGCGTGGTTGCCGGTGTTCGTCGGCGGCCTCACCGGTTTCATGGCTTTGCTCTACCAGGAGGACGGCTAGTGTCGTTCGTTGCCGTCCGTCAGACAGCGCTCGCCGCGCTTCGGCAGCATGCCGTTGCGCGCCGCGGTTGCGTGCGCGTGCGTCGCGCCGGGTCTGGCGTGCTTGGATTCGTTTTGGCCTGCGGGCTCGGCCTGATGGTTGCGGCTGCGACCGGGGTCGTGGCGCCGAGTCCTGCCGCCGCGCAGGGCTTCACCTACAATCCGCGCCCGCCCAAGGCGCCGCCGCCGCGCGTCGCCAACGACAACCAGATGCTGGTGCAGGCGACCGAGGTCGATTACGACTACAACAACTCGCGCGTGTCGGCGGTCGGCAACGTGCAGCTGTTCTACAATGGCACCTCGGTCGAGGCCGACCGGGTGATCTACGACCAGAAGACCAAGCGTCTGCATGCGGAAGGCAACATCCGCATGACCGACGCCGACGGCAAGATCACCTACGCCAACAGCCTCGACCTGTCCGACGATTATCGTGACGGCTTCGTCGATTCGCTGCGCGTCGAGACCGAGGACCAGACGCGGATGGCGGCGACCCGCGCCGACCGCTCCAAGGGGAATTACACCGTCTTCGAGAACGGCGTGTACACCGCCTGCGCGCCTTGCAAGGACGATCCGAAGAAGCCGCCGCTGTGGCAGGTCAAGGGTGCGCGCATCATCCACGACCAGACCGAGAAGATGCTGTATTTCGAGAACGCCCAGCTCGAGTTCTTCGGCGTTCCCCTGGCCTACATCCCCTACTTCTCGACGCCCGATCCGACCGTGAAGCGCAAGAGCGGCTTCCTGATGCCCGGCGTCACCCAGACCGGCGGCTACGGCTTCGGCGTCGACATCCCCTATTACTGGGCGATCGCGCCGGATTACGACGCGACCTTCACGCCGCGCATCACCTCCAAGCAGGGCGTGCTGCTGCAGACCGAGTTCCGCCAGCGCCTCAGCAATGGCGGCTATCAGGTGCGCCTGTACGGCATCGATCAGCTCGACCCCCAAGCCTTCGCCGGCCAGCCCGGCAACCGCCAATTCCGCGGCGGCGTCGACACCAAGGGCCAGTTCGCGCTCAACGACAAATGGGTCTGGGGCTGGGACGGCATCCTGCTGTCCGACTACATGTTCCTGTCGGATTACCGGCTGGCGCAGTACCGCGACCCGTTCAACTCGTTCATGAGCCTGCCGACCGAGGCGATCTCGCAGCTGTATTTGACCGGCGTTGGCAGTCGCAGCTTCTTTGACGTCAGGGCGATCCACTATCTAAGCTTCTCGGGCAACCAGCAGACCGTGCCGGTGGTCTATCCGGTGCTGGATTACTCGAACGTGCTGAACTACCCCGTGTTCGGCGGCGAGTTCAGCTACAAGACCAACTTCGTCAATCTGAGCCGCCAGACGGCGGTGTTCGATCCGATCACGACCACCGCCAACACCGCCGGGCTGTGTACGACGGTGTCTGCCGATCCGCGGGCGCGTCTGCCCAACCAGTGCCTGCTGCGCGCCACGCCCGGCACCTACACCCGCCTGACTGCGCAGGCGGAGTGGCGGCGGTCGTTCACGGATCCCTACGGCCAGATCTGGACGCCGTTCGCGATCCTGCGCGCGGATGCGATCAACGCCAACGTCTCGAACCAGCCGGGCGTGGGCAACTTCCTGCAGACCGGCGACACCCAGGCGCTGCGGCTGATGCCGACGGTCGGCCTCGAATATCGCTACCCGTTCATCAACGTTCAGCCGTGGGGCACGACGACGATCGAGCCGATCGCGCAAGTGATCATCCGACCGAACGAGACCTACGCCGGCCGGCTGCCGAACGAGGACGCCCAGAGCATGGTGTTCGACGCCAGCAACCTGTTCAGCGTCGACAAGTTCTCCGGCTACGACCGCGTCGAAGGCGGCGGCCGCGCCAATGTCGGCGTCCAGGCGACGACGCAGTTCGACCGCGGCGGCACCATCAACGTGCTGTTCGGCCAGTCCTACCATTTGTTCGGGATGAACTCGTTCGCGGTGCAGGATGCCAACAACACCGCCATCGGCTCCGGCCTGGACAAGAACGTCTCGGACTACGTGGCGCGTGTCGATTACTCGCCGAACCGCACCTACACGTTCAGCATGCGCAGCCGGTTCGACCAGCAGACCCTGAACATCCAGCGCTTCGAGGCGGAAGCCAAGGCGAACTTCGACCGCTGGTCGGTGGCCCTGACCTACGGCAACTATGCCGCCGATCCGGCGCTCGGCTATCTCGACCGGCGCGAAGGCATCCTGGGCAGCGGCTCGGTCAAGGTAGCGCCGAACTGGGTCGTCACGGGTGCGGCGCGCTGGGATCTGGCAGCCAACAAGATCAACCAGTATGTGATCGGCGCCGGCTATGTGGATGATTGTTTCGTGCTGGCCGCCAACTATGTAACGTCGTATAACTATACGGCAGGCACCACTCCCCCCGTTCTGAGCCATGCCTATATGCTCCAGATCGGACTCCGGACGCTGGCCAATTCCTCGTCCACGGGAACCGGGGCTGGGGGCCTTCAGTAGCGCGCGCCGGTCTCCGACGGGCCGCTCCGTGGGGTTCGAAAGTCCCTCGTCGGGAGCCGTGGCGCGGTTTCCAGTTGGATCAATAGCGACAGCGAAGCTTGGTCATGACGATCGCGTTCTCTCCTCGCCTTCGGGCCCTGGCCATCTGCACTCTTGCCGCACTCGTCTGCGGCATCGGAACGATGTCGGCTCGCGCCCAGAGCATCGTCGTCATGGTCAATGGCGATCCCATCACCGACTATGACATCGAGCAGCGCACCAAGCTGAACTTCCTGAGCACGCGCAAGCATCAGTCCCGCCAGGAGATCATCGACGAGCTGATCGACGACAAGGTGAAGATCAAGGAGGGCAAGAAGTACGGCGTCGAGCCGACTGCCTCCGACGTCGACCAGTCGTTTGCCGGCATGGGCTCTCGCATGCGGCTCAACCCGGAACAGTTGACCAAATCGCTGGAGAGCCAGGGCGTGCGGCCGGAGACGCTGAAGGCCCGCATCAAGGCCGAGATCGTCTGGAGCAGCCTGGTGCGCGGCCGCTACAAGGAGCGGCTGCTCGTCTCCGACAAGGACGTCGCCGCGGCTGTCGCCGCCGCCGGCGGCGACGGCGATCAGCAGGGCCAAGCGTTCGAGTACAAGATGCAGCCGATCGTGTTGATCGTGTCGAACTCCTCGAACCAGGGCTTGATGGAGGCACGTCACAAGGAGGCGGAGGCGCTGCGCTCACGGGTGCAGACCTGCGCCGAAGCCAACAACATCTTCAAGACGACGGCGAATGCGGTCATCAAGGAGATCGTCGTCAAGACGTCCGCCGACATTCCGCCGAATCTGCGCAAGCTGCTCGATGACACGCCGATCGGCCACCTGACTCCGCCGGAAGCGACACGGCAGGGCATTCAGATGGTGGCGCTCTGCTCGCGGACTCCGACCACGATCGACACGCCGAAGAAGCGCGAGATCAAGGAGCAGATGTATACCAAGAAATACGAGGCCACCTCCAAGGCCTATCTGCAGGAAGTCCGCAAGGCGGCGATGATCGAATATCGCTGATGACGAAGCCGCTCGCGCTGACCCTGGGGGAACCGGCAGGCATCGGCCCCGACATCACCCTGCAAGCGTGGCTGCGCCGCACCGAGCTCGGACTCCCCGCCTTCTACGTGCGCGGTGATCCGGCCTTCCTGGCTCAGCGCGCCAAGCTGCTCGACCTCCCCGTCACTGTGGACGAGGTTCGTCCCGAACAAGCGGCGCAGGCGTTTGCGACCGCGCTGCCCGTGGTCTCCACCGGGCACGCCGTGACGGCCCTGCCGGGCCGCCCGGACATGACGAGTGCCGAGGCGGCCATCGGCTCGATCCGGGAGGCCGTGGCCGACGTGAGGGCCGGACGCGCCAGCGCCGTCGTGACCAACCCGATCGCCAAGGCCGTCCTCTACCGCGCCGGCTTCTCGCATCCCGGCCATACCGAATTTCTCGCCGAGCTCGCCGCCGATGGTGGGGCCACGCCACAGCCGGTCATGATGCTGTGGTCGCCTGTTCTCGCCGTGGTGCCGGTGACGATCCACGTCGCGTTGCGCGATGCGATCGAACAGCTGACGAGCCCGCTGATCACGTCGACGACGCGAATCGTCGCGGCGAGCCTGCGTCGCTATTTCGGCGTGGCGCGGCCCCGCATCGCCATGTCGGGACTCAATCCGCATGCGGGCGAGGACGGCACGCTCGGCGGCGAGGAGGACACGATCATCGCGCCGGCGATCGCGACGTTGCGCAACGCCGGGCTCGACGTGAAGGGACCGCTGCCGGCAGACACGATGTTTCATGAAGCTGCGCGCAAGACCTATGACTGCGCCATCTGCATGTACCACGATCAGGCACTGATCCCGATCAAGACTCTGGCGTTCGACGAGGGCGTCAACGTGACGCTCGGCCTGCCCTTCATCCGCACCTCGCCCGACCACGGCACGGCCTTCGACATTGCCGGCAAGGGCACCGCCAATCCGGCGAGCCTGATCGCGGCGCTCGAGCTCGCGGCGCGCATGGCCAGCCAGTCGTCATGAGCGCGATCGACGACCTCCCGCCGCTGCGCGAGGTCATTCGCGAACATCAGCTGTCGGCGCGCAAGGCGCTCGGTCAGAACTTCCTGCTCGATCTCAATCTCACCGCCCGGATCGCGCGCGCCGCGGGTCCGCTTGAGGACGCCACGGTGGTGGAGATCGGCCCCGGCCCGGGAGGCCTGACGCGGGCGCTGCTCGCGCTCGGCGCGCGCCACGTGATCGCGGTCGAGCACGACGAGCGCGCGATCCCAGCGCTGCAGGCGATCGCTGCGCGCTATCCGGGGCGGCTCGAAATCGTCTGCACCGACGCCCGCACCTTCGACGTCCGGCCCTATCTCGGCAGCACCAAGGCGAAGATCGTCGCCAACCTACCCTACAACATCGCCACGCATCTCTTGATCGGCTGGCTTTCCGTAGAGCCGTGGCCGCCCTGGTACGACATGATGGTGCTGATGTTTCAGCGCGAGGTCGCCGAGCGCATCGTCGCGCGCGAGAACGAGGACGCCTATGGCCGGCTCGGCGTGCTCGCCAACTGGCGCTGCGAGACCAAGATCCTGTTCGACATCTCGCCGTCGGCCTTCGTGCCGCCGCCGAAGGTCACCTCGTCGGTGGTGCGGCTGGTGCCGCGCCCTTCGCCCGAACCATGCGACCGCCGCGCGCTCGAGCAGGTCGCGGCCGCCGCCTTCGGCCAGCGCCGCAAGATGCTGCGGCAGAGCCTGAAGTCGCTGCCGGCGGATCCCGTGCGGCTCGCGGCCGCCGCAGGCGTCGATCCCACCCGCCGCGCCGAGACCATTCCGGTTTCCGGCTTTGTTGCCATGGCCCGCGAATTGACCAATAGTCGCAACGAGAACAAGTCTTAATCAACAAGCATTTCAGGGAGTTTCATCATGGCGTTGATGCGCCGTCAGTCGCTCGTCAAGTTCGATGCACCGCTGTGCGAGACGATCGTCGAGACGCCGAAGCCGCAAGGCCGGGAAGTTCTGGTTCGCATCGAGCGCTGCGGCCTGTGCCACTCCGACCTGCATATCCAGGACGGCTATGCCGATCTCGGCAATGGCAAGCGACTCGACACCACACGCGGCATGACCCTGCCCTTCACGCTCGGGCATGAGATCGCCGGCGTCGTCGACGAGGTCGGACCCGATGTGCCGAAGGAGCTGATCGGCGCGCGCCGCGCAGTGTTTCCGTGGATCGGCTGCGGCCAATGCCGCGATTGCGCCAATGGCGACGAGAATTTGTGCGCCAAGCAGCGCTTCCTCGGCGTCTCCATCGACGGCGGCTTCGCCACGCACGTGCTGGTGCCCGACGCGAAATATCTGCTGGAGTATGATCCGCTGCCGGTCAACCAGGCCGCGACGCTGATGTGCTCCGGCGTAACGGCCTATGGCGCGCTCAAGCGCCTCGTGGATCGGCCGCGCCAGCGCAATCTGCTGCTGATCGGACTCGGCGGCGTCGGCATGATGGGCCTGTCGTTCGCGCAGGCGATGTTCAAGCAACCGATCTCGGTGGCCGACCTCTCGGCGGCTGCGCGCGAGACCGCGCTGAAGAATGGCGCCGCGACGGCCTACGATCCGGCCGAGCCGGATGTGATCAAGCGCATCCTCAAGGAGACCGAGGGCGGCTTCGACGAGGTCGTCGATTTCGCCGGCAACGAGAAGTCGATGGCCTTTGCGGTGTCCGTCGTTGCACGCGGCGGCAAGATCGTCGTCTCCGGACTGATGGGCGGCCAGTTCACCCTGCCGATGGTTCAATGGGTGTACAAGCGCATGACCATCGAGGGCTTCATGGTCGGCACGCTGGCCGAGGCGCACGAGTTGATGGCGCTCGCGCGCGCCGGCAAGATCAAGCCGCCGCCGATGCGCGAGGAGCCGATGGCTGACGTACAGAAGTGGATCGATGCGCTGCGCGCCGGCCATGTGGTCGGACGTGTGGTGCTGACGAACTGATCCGTCGCCTGTTGCGACATCGGACGCGGCGGCGGTGCTGCACCGCTGCCGCTGCTGCCAATCATTTGTCCACAAACGCAGAGGTTGTCGGTGTAACGCCCTTAATCTCTGAGGGTGAAAAACCGGGTCCATCTTCACCGATGTGACCGATTTGGCGCGATAGCGCGGCCAAAATCGCGGCGCGATGCAAATCCTCTTGTGGGAAAAAAGCCGCACTCGGACACGAAAGGATCGAGACAGAATTAATCCGGAATTGCGGCTCATTGCCACCCAACTTGTCTCCGAGAACGCGCCGTTGCGTAAGCGTATCCGGAGTCTTCAATGGCAAGCCGAACGGCAGGAGTTGCATTTGCCATTGCTGCCGGAATCGCTGGCACCGTCGTGCTCGTGCTGCCGCGCGTCGTCTTCGCGGCGGAGGAATGTCTGACCGAGCCGACGGGAGAGAAGTCCGACGCGCAACGCTGGTACTATCGTTTCGATCGTGGCACCAATCGGCGTTGCTGGTATCTGAAAGACGCCAACGGCAACCCCCGTGACGCCGCGGCACCGATACGGACGACGCAGCAGCCGGCTCCCTGGGACTTCGCCCAGCCCGCTCCACCCAAACTGACGCCAAGACGCACCGATGGCCCGGTCGTTCGCACCAGCGATGCCCTCGCAGAAGCGCCGCAGCCGCGGCTGCGTACCGATCTCGCCGTGCGAGGCACGCCGAAGCCGCAGACCCTCGCCACACGGACGACGCTGACGGCGTCGGACGCCAGCCTGCCGCGCAGCCTCGATAGCTCGCCCTGGCCCTCTGCCCCGCCGCAACAGGCTGACCCGATTGCGGCCGATGCGCCGCCGCCGGCAATGGCCGACGACGGCAATGTGGAGCCGGACGCGAATGCGGCGCCGCCTGCCGACGGGCCGATCATCGCACCCAAGCCGAGCAAGCCCGAAGCGCCCATCCACGTGCTCATGCTCGTGGTGATCGGCGCACTCGCGATTTCAGGACTGCTGGCGAGCGCGCTCTATCGGCTCAGCCGGATGGGACGGCGGCAACGGCGCAACGGCAGCTGGCACGCGGACGCAGTACGGATGCGCCGTAGTCGCATCAAACCACGGTCCAAGGCGCCGCAGGGCGGGATGCGTGCGAACCGCGGCAGCATGCCGGCGGCACCATCCCATCCAGGCGGCAGCCGCGGCTCTCAGCCGGCTTCGGCGCTCGACCTCGCCAGCGCGCGGCTGTCCGCTTCAACGGACCAGATCGACCCCCGTGCACAGCGACCGGCGCCGTCTCCCCAGCATCAGGATCACCCGGCCGTGGCCGCACGCCGACGCGACCGGGACGCGGCTGCGGAGATGCAACGGTCGCAGTCCACCGACGCAGTGTGGCAGGCGGTCGATGAGCTGGTGGATCGCGCAGCGGTGCGCCGGGCTGAGCCTTCCGGGGCACAGGCCGCTGCGGCCAACGTGCAGCCATCGCCGGTTGCCGCAATTACCCCATCGCCTGCTGCTCCGGCGCAAGCACAACTGACGGCTGCCCAGATGGCCGCGGCGCAGGCCACTGCCACCAAGATTGCAGCAGCCCAGGCGAGTGCCGCAGCCGCCTCGCAGCGCTCGCCGACCTATGCGGCGCCGACCGCACCCGCCGAGCCCTGGCCGGCTGCGCAGCGAGTTGAACCTGCGAATCCCACCCGCGTCCAGGCGGCCGCACCGATGCCGCCACCCGCCCCGCCACCGACGCAGGCTGCCACGAGCGCCGCCCCACCCGCCCCTGTCGACGTCAGCGAAATCGTGTCGGCGCTGCGCAAGGCCCGCAGCAGCGAAGCCGCGTCCCCCTCTGCCGGCGCCCCGGTCGACGCCGCCAAGGTGATTGCCGCGCTGCTGGTATCGCGCGCGGCCAAGCGGCGTACCACGCAACCCGGCGAGGCTGGCGATGCTCCGGCTGCAGCGGTCCTCGCTGAGACGGCTCCGCCAGCGCATGAGGACGCGGCACCCCAGACCACGCCGGCGTCGCAACACCTGACGAACCGTCTGCGTGGCGGCCAGCCGGCCGCTCAGCCCGTTCCCGCGATGCCCGATCAACCCACGCGCGCGCCGTCGACGACACCAGCCGATCCAGCGGCCGCACTGATCGAGACGCTTCGCGCGCATGCGGCACGACAACCGGCCCCTCAGCCTGACGATGACATCGCCATGGCCGGACCCGCGATGATGTCGGAGGCCCCTGCCGCCGAAGACGATGAGTTCGACGATCCCGCGGCGGCGCTGATCAACCTTCTGCAGTCGCGCTTTTCATTGCCCGAAGACGAGCTGGAGGCAGAGCCGCAGCAGGAGGAGCACGAGGAGTTCTCCGTCGAGGCTCAGCAGAACGTCGCGCACATGCATGATGATCCCGCGGCCCGACTGATGAGTCTCCTGGAATCGCGGTCGTCGATCCCCGCCGCGCTCCCCATCGACAGACCGCAGGCGCAGCGGCCGCAGCAGCAGCGCCCCCTGTTCGTGCCGACGCCGTTCGAGGACCCGGCGACCCCGCCGCTCGACTTCATTCCGCGGCCGCCCGCGCTGCGGCCGCGGCCGCGCAACATTCAGCAGGATGAGTCGCTCGACGGCATCCAGGACATCCTGGCGCGCCTCGGCCGACGGGCGTGACAGGCGCCTCAGCTTTCGAGCTGGCGCTGCAACTCGCGGACGAAGGTCGTCAATCCGGTCCGGCGCTCGCGCTTCAGGCGCTCTGCCTTGAGGATCGACTGCACCTCGGCAAACGCATCGTCGACGTTGCGGTTGATGACGATGTAGTCGTACTCCGCCCAGTGGCTCATCTCGTGACTGGCGCGGCTCATGCGCCCGCGTATGACCTCATCGGAGTCCTGCGCACGCGTATGCAGCCGCTTCTCGAGATCGGCGGCGGACGGCGGCAGGATGAACACGCTGACGACGTCCTGCCGCGCCTTCTCGCGCAGTTGCTGCGTGCCCTGCCAGTCGATGTCGAACAGCACATCCTGGCCGCCGGAGAGCGCCGCTTCGACCGGCGCGCGTGGCGTGCCATAGCGGTTGTCGAACACGGTGGCCCATTCGAGCAGCTCGTTGCGCTTGGCCATGTCCTCGAAGCGCGCCCGGTCGACGAAGTGATAGTCGCGGCCGTCGATCTCACCGGGGCGCATCGGACGCGTCGTCGCCGAAACCGACATCCGCAGGCCCGGCATGCGCTCGATCAGCAGGCGCGACAGCGTCGTCTTGCCCGCCCCCGAAGGCGATGACAGCACGAACATCAGGCCGCGCCGCTCGACCCCATCGAAGCTTCCGTCGTGAGCCGCCATGGATCACTCCAGATTCTGAACCTGTTCGCGGAACTGCTCGACCACGGTCTTCATCTCGAGGCCGATGTTCGTCAGCTCGATATCGTTCGACTTCGAGCAGGTGGTGTTGACTTCGCGATGGAATTCCTGGGCGAGGAAGTCGAGCCGGCGGCCGACAGGCCCGCCCTTGCCGAGCATCTCGCGCGCCTGCGCGATGTGCGAGGCAATGCGATCGAGCTCCTCGCGCACGTCGGCCTTGGCCGCGATCAGCAGCGCCTCCTGCGCCAGGCGATCGGGATCGAAACGATCGGAGGTCTCAAGCAGCGCTGCCACCTGCTCGGCCAGCCGCGCCTTGATCGCCTCGGGCTTGCGGCCCGGCGATGCCTCCGCCTTTTTCGCCAGCGCCTCGATCTCGTCGACGCGCTGATTGAGGATTTGTCCGAGTGTGTCGCCCTCGCGCCGGCGCATCTCGACGAGATGCTTCAGCGCGGTCTCGAACGCCGCGATCGCCGCCTCCTTGGCGGCCTTGTCCTCGGCCTCGTCACTCTCCGGCTCCGCTACCTCGATCACGCCCTTGATCGACAACAGCCCATCGATGCTCGGTGCGACCGCGTCGATCCGGCCCGCAAGCGAGCTCGCCATCTTCACCACCGCAGCCAGCACGTCCTCGTTGATTCGCACCGTCGACCCGGTCTCGGTGCGCTTGACGGTGAGATTCGCATAGACGGTGCCGCGCGACAGGACTCCCGTTGCGCGCTTCTTGGCGAAGGCCTCGACCTCGTCCCAGCCCTGCGGCAACCGCACCCGGATGTCCAATCCCTTGGCGTTGACCGACTTCAACTCCCACTCGAACGAGTAGGGACCGCTTGCTCCGTGGCTACGGGCAAAGCCGGTCATGCTCGACAGCGCCATTTCGTCCATGTCTCCGGCACATTGGGAACGAGGACAGACTCAGCCCCCGCCAAAAGTGCGCGAACCTTACGGCCTTTTGGGCAAATGTTAAGCCCGGTTCTGCGCGGCCGACATGCGTGGGAAATTATTGCTGAACGACCGGCGGGCTCGGCTGCGCCGCCCCCTGACGGGCGCCATTGCCAGGTGCGGCCCCCGGTGCAACTCCGCCGGTGGCGCGGTTGGCCGGCGGCTTCTTTGCCGCTGCGGGAGCCCGTGGGGCCGCCGCTCCGGCCGCCGGATCGGCCGTGCCGCCCGCGACGGCAGGCGGCGCCTCGTCGGGCTCGACCGTGTCGTTCTGGGTCTGCCGCTCCATCGCCCTGAGCTTGGCGACGTTCTTCTGGTGCAGGTCGTAGGTTTCAGTGAACGCATGGCCGCCGGTGCCGTCGGCGACGAAATAGAGATCGCGCGTGCGCGCTGGATTGGCCGTCGCTTCCAGCGAGGCGCGGCCGGGGTTGGAGATCGGTCCCGGCGGCAGGCCCTCGATCACATAAGTGTTGTAGGGCGACGGCTGGGTGATCTCGCTGCGCTTGATCGGACGGCCCAGCGTGCCCTTGCCGCCAACCAGACCATAGATGATGGTCGGATCGGACTGCAGCTTGATCCTCTGCTTCAGCCGGTTGACGAATACGGCGGCCACCCGGCTGCGCTCGTCGGGCTTGCCGGTCTCCTTTTCGACGATTGAAGCCAGCGTCACCAGCTGCTCCGGCGTCCTGACCGGCAGATCCGGACTACGCCGTTCCCAGATCTCGGCCAACACCCGCTTCTGCGCCTGCTGCATGCGCTGCACGACCTGATCGCGGCTGGTGCCGCGCGGGAACTTGTAGGTCTCCGGCAACAACGTGCCTTCGCGCGGAATCTCGCGGACGCTGCCGGTGAAGATCTCGTTTTCGGACAGGCGGGCCACGATCTGCTCTGACGTCAGGCCCTCGGGCACGGTCACCGAATGCTGCACGACCTTGCCTTCGACGATGACGCCGATCACGTCGCGCAACGACGCATTCTTCTGGAACGCATACTCGCCCGGCTTGAGGTCGGAACTGGCCTTCAGGGCATAGACCCCACCAATGAAGATCCACGGATTGACGTCGATCACGCCTTCACGCGCGAGTACGTCGGCAATATCGCGTTTACCCGCGCGCTGCGGGATGTTGACGATCTTGTCCTCCTGCAGCGGTCCTGCCGCTTCGAGGATCTGCCGTCCATAATAGTAGGCCGCGCCCACGCCGAGCATGGCCAGGATGAGCAAGGTGATGATCGCATTGCCGACCACCACGAACGGATTGCGGGCGCGGTCGGAGCGGCGCGGCGGCGGCGGCACGCGTTCCGGCTCCAGCGCTGCGCGCGGGCTGCGGGGTGAGATGGGCGGCCGTTCACTCATCGATGCAACCTTCAGTCCTGTCGCTCTCGTCGCGGCCGTGCGCTCCCCAACGCAAGCGACCTGAAGTCCACGCCCAATTTAACGATTCGTCATGTCGTCATCGAATACGGCGAAAAGGTGTTTTCGCCGGGCCTCACCGCCATGCGCATCCACTTACCGCATCGGCGCCGAAGGCCGACCTGCGAAGGACACGCGAAGTCTTGGGTTCTAGTGTGGCTGCAGTCGGATATCCACGTGACCAAGCGACAATCGGCCCGAGCGGCATCCGTCCTTCCGCACTAGTTCGCCACGCGCCGCAAAACCACCGACGCGTTGGTGCCGCCGAAACCAAACGAGTTCGACAGCGCCACGTTGATCTCGCGTTTGCGAGGCGCATGCGGCACGAGGTCGATCGCGGTCTCCACCGACGGGTTCTCCAGGTTGATCGTCGGCGGAGCGATGTTATCCCGAATCGCGAGAATGCTGAAGATCGCTTCGACGGCGCCCGCAGCTCCCAGGAGATGACCGATCGACGATTTGGTCGAGGACATCGAGATCTTCGACGCGGAATTGCCGAGCAGACGCTCGACGGCGCCGAGCTCGATCTCGTCGCCGACCTGCGTCGAGGTGCCGTGGGCGTTGATGTAGTCGAGATCGGCTGCCGTGATGCCGGCACGCTTCAAGGCGGCACTCATGCTGCGAAAGCCGCCGTCGCCGTCCGGAGATGGCGAGGTGATGTGATAGGCATCTCCGGACAGTCCGTAGCCGGAGACTTCGGCGTAGATCCGCGCGCCGCGTGCCTTGGCGTGCTCATACTCCTCGAGCACGACCACACCGGCGCCCTCGCCCATCACGAAGCCGTCGCGGTCCTTGTCGTAAGGGCGCGATGCCCGCTCGGGCGTCTCGTTGAATCCGGTCGACAGCGTGCGCGCCGCGCAGAACCCGGCCATGCCGATTCGGCAAATCGGCGATTCGGTGCCGCCGGCGACCATGACATCGGCATCGCCGAGCGCGATCAGGCGGCTGGCGTCGCCGATCGCATGCGCGCCGGTCGAGCAGGCGGTGACCACCGAATGATTGGGGCCCTTGAGCCCGTGCTCGATCGAGACATAGCCCGAGGCGAGGTTGATCAGACGTCCGGGAATGAAGAAGGGCGACACTTTGCGCGGACCACGCTCCTTCAGGAGGATCGCAGTGTCGGCAATGCCCGAGAGGCCACCGATGCCGGACCCGATCAACGTGCCGGTGGCGCAGCGGTCCTCTTCCGTTGCCGGATGCCAGTTGGCGTCATCGAGCGCCTGACGCGCCGCAGCCATCGCGAAAATGATGAAATCGTCGACCTTGCGCTGGTCCTTCGGCTCCATCCACTGGTCGGCATTGAAGGTGCCGTCGGAGCCATCGCCGCGCGGCACCTGACAGGCCACCTTGGCGGGAAGATCGGAGACATCGAACGACTCGATCAAGCGCGCACCGCTCTTGCCCTGAAGGATGCGCTGCCAGGTCGTTTCCACACCACAGCCAAGCGGCGAAACCATGCCAAGGCCAGTGACGACAACCCGCCTCATGTTCGTTTCTCCAGACCCGACCTTGAGCGCTTGTGGATCGGCTGACTGCCGTCGCCGCACCTCGGGTCAATTGTTCGAGTAACACGTTCTGGCCAGGCAGCGCGTCCGAATCGTCCGTCGCCGGCCGCCAGATGACGGCTCATCGCGACGCCGCCAACAGCAAGAAACCGGTCGACCGCACAAGACGGATCGGCCGGTTTCGCGCAACTTCGCTAGAGCGTCAGCTCTTGGCGTTCTTCTCGAGGAACTTGGTGGCGTCGCCGACAGTCAGGATCGTTTCCGCGGCGTCGTCCGGAATCTCGCAACCGAACTCTTCCTCGAAGGCCATGACGAGCTCGACCGTGTCGAGGCTGTCAGCACCGAGGTCGTCAATGAAGCTCGCGTTGTCGACCACTTTCTCGGGCTCGACACCAAGGTGTTCGACCACGATCTTCTTAACCCGCTCGCCAATCTCACTCATCGTTCAACCTCGTGCTTGTTCCTTTAAGACCCGACCCCCGGATGATCCGCATCACCCCGGCCGCTAAACTTCCTTCGCGATCGCGCAAAACCAGATTTGCCCCGCAGCGCCCCTTTACCGAAATTTGGCGGACGACTTGCGGTCCGAAAACTTCGGAAACGGGGCCACTCACAAACTCCAATCCACACTCTCCATGAGGCCGGTACGCCTCCGATCCAGAGCGCTCAAACAGAAACCCGGATCAGCAGCACCAGTCGACGGAGGCCCGGCGAACGATGGTAGCTCGCCCCGCCAATATACAGGGTTTGGAAATCCTGCAATGGCGTTCTTCGTGCCCCCATCAGCCGCCCGGTTACCATACACGCGAATCATTGACCACACGGCCCGGTATGGTGGTCGCGACGTCTTTTCGCCGCATTCCGAGCCGCGGCAGAGCCTAGATCATGGCCATGCCGCCATTGACGTGGATGGTCTGGCCCGTGACATAGGCCGCCTCGTTTGAGGCGAGGTACACCGCAGCTGCAGCAATGTCCTCGGGCGTGCCCAACCGCGCCGCCGGCACCTTGGCGAGGATCGACTCGCGCTGCTTCTCGTTCAGCGCGTCGGTCATCGGTGTCTTGATGAAGCCCGGGGCGATGCAGTTGGCGGTCACGCCGCGCTTGGCATATTCGGCGCCGAGCGTCTTGATCATGCCGATGATGCCGGCCTTGGACGCCGTGTAATTGCCCTGCCCCGGATTGCCGGTGACGCCGACGATCGAGGTGATCGCGATGATGCGGCCGAAGCGCTTGCGCATCATCAGCTTGGTGGCCGCACGCGAGAGGCGGAATGTCGCGGTCAGGTTGACCTTGATCACTTCGTCCCAATCCTCGTCGCGCAGCTGCACGAACAGGTTGTCGCGGGTGATGCCGGCGTTGGCGACGAGAATGTCGACCTGCCCCATGGCCTGTTCGGCGGCCGGTACCAGCGCCTCGACCTCGGCCGTATCCGACAGATTGCAAGGCAGCACGTGCACGCGGCTGCCCAGCTCGCCCGCGAGGGTCTCGAGCACCTCGCGCCGGGTGCCGGAAACGGCCACGGTCGCTCCCTGGGCATGCAATGCCTTGGCGATCGCATTGCCGATGCCGCCGGTCGCGCCGGTGACCAGCGCGGTCCTGCCACTCAGATCGAACATCAAACTCTCCTCAATGCCGCTGCACGCGGCCCTTTACGACGTTTTGGCCGCGGCCAAGGCATCCTTGGCGGCCGCGATGTCCGCCGGCCCGCCGACGGCGACGCCGACCGCACCATCCGCGATCCGCTTGACCAGGCCGCTCAGCACCTTGCCGGCGCCGATTTCGAAAAACCGCGTCACGCCCTGGCTCGCCATGTAGGCGATCGATTCGCGCCAGCGCACCGTACCCGTGACCTGCTCGACCAGGCGACGGCGAATCTCGTCGGGATCACTGATCGGCGCCGCGAGCACGTTCGAGACCAGCGGCGCGGCCGGCGCGTTGATGGTGACCCTGGACAGCGCCTCCGCCATGACGTCCGCCGCCGGCTGCATGAGCTTGCAATGGAACGGCGCGGAGACCGGCAGCAGCATGGCGCGCTTGGCGCCCTTGCCGCGCGCGATCTCGACCGCGCGGTCGACGGCGGCCTTGTTGCCGGACACCACCACCTGCCCTCCGCCATTGTCGTTGGCGGCCTGGCAGACCTCGCCCTGGGCCGCCTCGTCGGCGACAGCCACGGCGGCCTCGTAATCCATCCCGAGCAGCGCGGCCATGGCGCCGACGCCCACCGGAACGGCCTTCTGCATGGCGAGACCGCGCGTCCGCAGCAGGCGGGCGGTGTCGGCGATGGTCAGGCTGCCGGCAGCCGCGAGTGCCGAATATTCGCCGAGGGAGTGGCCGGCGACGAAGGCCGCATCACGCCCGACCGAGAACCCCGCCTCGGCCTCCAGCACCCGCAAGGTTGCCATCGAAACCGCCATCAGGGCGGGCTGGGCGTTCTCGGTCAATTGCAGGGTTTCGGCCGGGCCTTCCCAGATGAGGGCGGTCAGCTTCTCGCCGAGGGCGGCGTCGACCTCCTCGAACACGGAGCGGGCGACCGGGAAGGCGTCCGCGAGCGCCTTGCCCATGCCGACGGCCTGGGACCCCTGCCCCGGAAAAGTGAATGCTGCCGTCATGGCCGCCCCCTGAACGTTCCAAAATCCCTGGAATTGAGTAGCTTTGGCCGGAAAGACACTGGCAAAGGCCGGGATGTCAAGCGCGTGACGGGCGCAATTCGACCACTTTCCCTTGCCTTGGCGCCGAAAATCGGTATAAGGCCCGCCATCCGTGGATCCCGAGCCGGGAGCTGAACGGACGGTCCCAGCAAATTAACCTTGCTCGATCCTGGGGATGTATCTCCTCCAGGATGTCCAGGCGACTTTGATGGGGCAGGGCCAGTCGGCCCGTCGTCCCGTGTTCCCGCCTTCTGAGCTGACGTCTGCGAGTCCTTTCCACAAGGGCTCGAAGGGCTTGACGCCGGGATCTGCGCCAACATGGAAAGGACAGCCATGCCTCTTTATGAGCATGTTTTTCTCGCGCGTCAGGACGCGAGCACCCAGCAGGTGGAAGAACTGACAGCCCAGATGACCGGCATCGTCGAAGGTCTCGGCGGCAAGATCACCAAGACCGAGAATTGGGGCGTTCGCTCCCTCACCTACCGCATGAACAAGAACCGCAAGGCGCACTTCGTGCTGCTCAACATCGACGCGCCTTCGGCGGCGATCGCCGAGATCGAGCGTCAGGAGCGGATCAGCGAGGACGTGATCCGTTACCTGAGCGTCCGCGTCGACGAGCTCGAGGAAGGTCCGTCGGCGATGATGCGCAAGGCCGATCGCGACCGTGAGCGCGACGACCGTGGCGGCGGCTTCCGCGGTGAGCGCGATGGCGGCGGTTTCCGCGGTGATCGTGGCGACCGTGGTGATCGCGGTCCCCCGCGCCGTCCCCGTGACGAAGAAACTGCGGACGAGGAGTAAGATCAATGGCTGAAGCCCCCGCACGTCGCCCGTTCTTCCGCCGCCGCAAGACCTGCCCGTTCTCCGGGCCGAACGCGCCGAAGATCGACTACAAGGACTCCAAGCTGCTGATGCGCTACGTGTCCGAGCGCGGCAAGATCGTGCCGAGCCGCATTACGGCCGTCTCGGCAAAGAAGCAGCGCGAGCTCGCGCGCGCCATCAAGCGCGCCCGCTTCCTCGGCCTGCTGCCCTACGTCATCCGCTGATTGCGGACCTCGGACCGGCGGCCCCGCGCCGCCGGCTCCTCTCGTTGAATTCTCATAAGGCTTCCGGGTCGTCCGGTCGCCGATGGTTGGGGCCACCACGCCTCTAACCGCTCGAAGGGAGCGGGACAGCTGATGATCGGAACGCTTCTCATCGCGCTCGCGGCAGGCGCTGCCTCCGCGGTCATGTTCGCCTCGACCGGGTCGGGCGTGATGACGGCGCTCGTGCTTGCGCTGCTCGCGCCCGTGCCGCTGCTGGTCGCCGCAATCGCCTGGGGCCGGCTTTGCGCTGTCATCGGCGGTCTCGTAGCAACCGCTTGCGTGCTGGCCATCTTCGGCTTCGATCGCGCTCTCGCCTTTGCCGTCTCGGTGACGCTGCCGGCCTGGTGGCTCGGCCACCTCGTCCTGCTCGGCCGTCCGACGACCAGCCCGTCCGGCCAGGATGGCATCGAATGGTATCCGCCCGGCCATATCCTGCTGTGGATCGCGATGATCGCAGCGCTGATCGCCGCGTTCTCCTTCGGCACCGACATGACGGCCACCAATCAGGGTCTCAGGCGGCTGCTGTCGCGCGTGCTCGGCAATACCGTCACGTCGACCGACGCGGTCGACATTCCCCGGCTGATCGAGCTCTTGGTCTTCATGGCGCCACCCATGGCCGCGGTGATCATGACCACGATCCTGTCGCTCAACGTTCTGGCAGCCGCAAAGATCACGGCGATCTCCGGCCGGCTGATGCGCCCATGGCCTCGCCTGCGCGACACCAAGCTGCCGCTGATGACGCTTCCGGCGCTGTTTGCGATCATCGCCTTCTGCTTCCCTGGCGAACTGATCGGCATGTTGGCGCGGATCGCCGCCGCAGCGCTGCTGACCGCCTATGCGCTGACCGGCTTCGCGGTCCTGCATACGCTGACCTTGCCACTGCGCACCCGGCCGCTCTGGCTCGGCCTCGCCTACGCGCTGATGCTGACCTTCATCTGGCCGATCCCCATGCTGGCGATGATCGTCCTCGGCCTCGCCGACGCCGCCTTCGACCTCCGCCACCGTTTCGGCCCGCGGCAGCCGCCGCCTTTGCCGGTGCCGTAAAGGCTCAACCTCACACCAACCGCTTCCGAACATCACAAGGAGAACATCGATGGAAGTCATTCTGCTGGAACGTGTCGCCAAGCTCGGCCAGATGGGCGAGATCGTGAAGGTCAAGGACGGGTTCGCCCGCAACTTCCTGCTGAAGCGCAAGAAGGCGCTGCGGGCGACGGCCGAGAACAAGGCCAAGTACGAGGGCATGAAGGCCGATCTCGAGGCCAACAACATCAAGGCCAAGGGCGAGGCGGCCAAGGTCGCCGAGAAGATCGACGGCCGCGACATCGTCATCATCCGCCAGGCCTCCGAATCCGGCCAGCTGTTCGGCTCGGTCTCGGTGCGTGACATCGTCGCCGCGCTCGCCGCCGACGGCATCACCGTCAGCCGGCCGCAGGTCTGGCTCGACGCCCCGATCAAGACGATCGGCAAGCAAACGATCACCATCGCGATCCACCCGGAGGTCGAGACCTCCGTGACCGTGACGGTCGCCCGCAGCGCCGACGAGGCCGAGCGCATCAAGCGCGGCGAGGACATCTCGACCCGCCAGGAGGACCGCGACGCCGCCGCCGAAGCGATTGCCGCCGCCGGCGAGTTCTTCGATCCGGAGGCCCAGGACGAGGGCGCTGCCGGCGAGCCCGCGCAGCAGTAAGCGCGCTCAGCCCATTTGCGGGAAAGCCCGGCTCAACGAGCCGGGCTTTTTCATTTTTTCATTGTCGTCTCACCGCGAGGGCGAGGACGGAACCGAGGGATCCGACGGCACCGACTGGGTCGTGGCCGGCGCCGGCGTCACCGGTGGGACCGGATCGGCCCGCAGCGCCGGGGCGGCGTCGCTCGATCTCGCCGGCTCGACCCGCGGCGGCTCGGAGCCGGCGGCGCTGTCCTCGCGCGACGGCGACGGCCGGGTCGCACCGGTCGGCTCGCCGCGCGTCTCCTCCGCAGCCGAGCCCTCCTGGGCCGGCTTCTTGCGCTTGCCGAGCCTGCCCTTCTTCGCGGGCGCGCTGCCCTCGCCATCGGCCGGCGCAGCGGTTGGATCCGCTGCCGCGTCGGGCTTCGCCTCGGCCGGCGCGGAGCGCTTGGAGTGATGACCCGAACGGCGGCGCGGCTCGCCTGGGCTGGCAGCAGCATCCGCGGCGGCTGGCTTCGCCTCCGACGGCTCGGTGGCGGCCGACCGAGCGCGGCGCTCGGACCGCGTCTCCTTGCCGTCCTTGGCCGAATGGCCCGTGTAGCGCGCATCTGCAGCGCCGTTCGCAATCAGGTAGTTGGCGAGCACGCCGGCCATCTCGGGGCTCGTCGTGTAATGCTGGCGCAGAAACCCGGGCAGCGAGCCGGCCGAGGTGTTCTTGACCAGGCCGCGTGGCGACTTGTGGCAGACCACGCAGGTCCCGTTGTAGATCTGCGCAGGACTCTTGCCCGCATCGAGATTTTCCTGCGCAACGGCGGCCCCCGCAAAGCCCATGCAGAACACCGCCACCACCGTCGCCAAATTGAGCGCTCGGCCCACCATTCTCATTCTCCAGCTATGGTTTCGCCCACACGGCGCCGCCCCCGCGCGACATCTGCTGCCGTGTTTCCTCTCGCTATCAGCCGAACGTGACAGCGGACGTTGCGGTCGCTCCACGCCCTCGATGGCGATTCCTTCAGACCTCGTCCGGCGGTCAGATGCCGGACACCGGCCAAAAGGCCGGCGGCCGCGGCCTTTTTAACGGATTGCGGAGCGAATGAAAGCGCACAGATGTTCCTGCGCTGAGATGTCCATCGATCAATGACATGACGGAATATCGGCGTTGTGTTCATGGCAGTGGCGTCGGCTTGTGCCCGCTGAGTAACATAACAAGATGATGATAGGGAACCAATCGGTTCTCGATGCGTCGAGTGCGACGGCCGGGAAAGTCAACAACTCACGGGATGGCTCGTTGGGTGGTGTGGATGGACCGTTTGCTGCGAAGTCTGTTGAGTAGCTTCATTTGCCGTGGGTCGATCAGCTTTACGACCGCCAGCGGCACGACGTTCAGCTGCGGGGATGGAACCGGTGTTCCCGTGGCGGCACGATTCCTGACCCATGAAGCCGAGCGCCGGCTTCTGGCCAATCCCGAGCTCGCGCTCGGCGAGATCTATATGGACGGCTCGTTCGTGGTCGAACGGGGATCGATCGCGGATCTGCTGTCGATCGTGATGAGCCAGCCGGCCGTGGTGCCCGACTGGGCAAAACCGCAATGGTGGCTGCGCTACCTGGCCCGCCATCTGCGCCAGCTCAACGTCAGGGGACGCGCGCGCCGCAACGTCGCCCATCATTACGATCTCGACGGCCGGCTGTATTCGCTGTTCCTCGATGCCGACCGGCAATATTCCTGCGCCTATTTCGAGACGTCGGACGCGACGCTGGACGAGGCCCAGCTCGCCAAGAAACGTCATCTGGCGGCCAAGCTGCTGATCGGCCGCCGCCATCGCATCCTCGACATCGGCTGCGGCTGGGGCGGGCTTGGACTCTACCTGGCCGAGATGTGTGATGCCGACGTGACCGGCGTGACCTTGTCGGCCGAGCAGTTGCAGGTTGCCGAGGCCCGCGCGGCCGAACGTAACCTCTCCGCCTCCGCCCACTTCCTGCTGCAGGATTATCGCGACGTGCCCGGCACCTTCGACCGCATCGTTTCGGTCGGCATGTTCGAGCATGTCGGGGTCGCCTTCTACGACACCTTCTTTCGCCGCTGCGCCGAGCTGCTCGCGGACGACGGCGTCATGCTGCTGCATTCGATCGGACGCTCCGGGGGGCCGGATGCGACCAATCCATGGATCGCCAAATACATCTTCCCCGGCGGTTACATCCCAGCCCTCTCGGAGGTGCTGCCGGCGATCGAGCGCGCCGGGCTGCTCGTCTGCGACATCGAGGTCCTGCGGCTGCACTACGCGGAGACCCTGAAGGCGTGGCGCGAACGCTTCATGGCCCGGCGCGACGAGGCCGTGCAGCTCTATGACGAGCGCTTCGCGCGGATGTGGGAGTTCTACCTGGCGATATCGGAGATGGCGTTCCGCAAGCAGAACCTGATGAATGTCCAGATCCAGCTGACGAAGCGCCAGGGCGTCGTGCCGATGACGCGCGACTACATTCCCCGTGAGGAGACGCGGCTGCGGGCGCGCGAGCGCGGCAGCCGTCCGGCGCTGCGAATGGCGGGGGAGTAGCGCGCGCGGCCCGGGACGACAGCGGAGGGCGGCGTCAGTGCGATGGTCTTGCAGAGACGGATGCCCGCATTCGCTCGGCAGCGCCCCGCCGGGCTCGGGTTCAATTTTGAGACGCGCGGTGGACAGGTTGCGTCTCGCGCGCGAGATCATGCCCATCCGACTCAAATTTTCAAACAAATCGTGCGGTCTGTGAACTGGCTCACAGACCCCGGGAAAGCCTGGCCGTAGTGTCCCCGCATGTCCCAGAGCCCCACCAGAGCCATGTTGGAACCGCAGACCGACTTCAGCACCGACTACGCGCTGATTGCCGCCGGCGTGGGTGCCTCCCTCCTCGCCCTCCTCTATCTGCTGCTGGTCTGACGTCCCGCGCGGATCCGCTTGCGGCCGTGGCGCGCCTGGGCGTGCCGGCTCCCGTTCCCATATCGCAGAACTGTCGAACGATCGCGTTCCCTGATTGCAGCGGCGCGTCGCTCCCGCCTGCGCGGCGTTGAGTCCCCCCGGTTCCGTCAAGCGCGACATCTGGCGAGTCCGGATTCATCCACCAGATTTACCGGACGGTGAATAGCGCTCAGCTTTCGCTTCCGCTTCGCGCGCGACTGGCGCTTTATCCCCTCCCCTTCAAAGCTGCTAAACACGCGGTCATGGCACTCACCGATTCGAACGTTCACAAGCTGGCGCCGGCTGACGCAGCAACGCCGGCCTATCGCAGCGCTCCTCACAACATCGAGGCGGAACAGGGTCTGCTCGGCGCGATCCTGGTCAACAACGACGCGTTCTATCGCGTGTCCGACTTCCTCGAGCCGAAGCATTTCTTCGAGCCGCTGCACCAGACCGTGTTCGAGACCGCGTCCAGCCTGATCCGGATGGGCAAGGTCGCGACGCCCGTGACCTTGAAGACGTTCCTGCCCGCCGACGTCGACATCGGCGGCATGACCGTCGGGCAGTATCTGGCGCGGCTCGCGGCCGAAGCGACCACGATCATCAACGCCCAGGACTATGGCCGCACCATCTACGACCTGTCGTTGCGCCGCGATCTGATCGGCATCGGCGAGGACATGGTCAACGTCGCCTATGACGCGCCGGTCGACTTCGCGCCGCGCAACCAGATCGAGGACGCCGAGCGCCGGCTGTACGAGCTCGCCGAGTCCGGACGCTACGACGGCGGGTTCCAGAAATTCTCCCAGGCGCTGACGACCGCGCTCGACATGGCCGCCAAGGCGTTCCAGCGCGACGGCAAGCTGTCCGGCATCTCGACGGGCCTGCGCGATCTCGACGCCAAGATGGGCGGCCTGCAGCATTCGGACTTGATCATCCTCGCCGGCCGTCCCGGCATGGGCAAGACCTCGCTCGCCACCAACATCGCCTACAACGTCGCCCAGGCCTATGTTCCCGAATTGCAGCCGGACGGCACCTATCGGGCCGCCCAGGGCGGCGTGGTCGGGTTCTTTTCCTGCGAAATGAGCGGCGAGCAGCTCGCCACCCGTATCATCGCCGAGCGCAGCGGCATTCCATCGAGCCACATCCGCCGCGGCGGCATCACCGAGGCTGATTTCGAGAAGCTGCGCGAATGTTCGATCGAGCTGCAGTCGCTGCCGTTCTATGTCGACGAAACCGGCGGCATCTCGATCGCGCAGGTGATGGCGCGCGCCCGCCGCCTGAAGCGCCAGAAGGGCCTCGACCTCCTGGTGATCGACTACATCCAGCTGCTGTCGGGCTCGGGCAAACGCGGCAACGACAACCGCGTGCAGGAAATCACCGAGATCACCACCAGCCTGAAGGCGCTGGCCAAGGAGCTCAGCGTTCCCATCATCGCGCTGTCGCAGCTGTCGCGTCAGGTCGAGAACCGCGAGGACAAGCGGCCGCAGCTGTCGGACCTGCGCGAATCCGGCTCGATCGAGCAGGACGCCGACGTGGTGCTGTTCGTGTATCGCGGCGAGTACTACCTCGCCGCCAAGGAGCCGCGCCCCGGCACCGAGGAGCATCAGAAGTGGCAGATGGAAATGGATCTGGCGCTCGGCAAGGCCGAGGTGATCATCGGCAAGCAGCGCCATGGTCCGACCGGCACGGTTGAATTGCACTTCGACGCCTCGGTCACGCGCTTCGGCGACCTCGCCCATGACGGCCTGCCGCCGCAGCATCACGACTATTGACCGTGTGCTGTTGAACCGGGACGCTGCACCGCGTAAAAGCGCGACATGAGCGTTCCCGATCTGAAACCCGCCGCTGATCAGCCCGCCCCCGGTCCTGAGGAGGTCCAGGTGCCGGCCAGCGCCACCGGCGTGCTGACCATCGATCTCGACGCGCTCGCCGCCAATTGGCGCAAGCTGGAAAAGACCGCGGTGCCGGCCGAATGCGCCGGCGTGATCAAGGCCGACGCCTATGGCTGCGGCATCCCGCAGGTGGCGCGCACGCTCGCGGCCGCCGGCTGCAAGACCTTCTTCGTCGCGACGCTCGCCGAGGCCAAGGTCGCCCGCGCGGCCCTGCCCGACACGGCCGCGCTCTACGTGCTCGACGGCTTCTTCCAGAACACCGGCGACGACTACGCCGCGATCAACTGCCGCCCGGTCATCGGCGAGCTCAACGAGCTCGCCGAATGGGACATCTTCTGCCGCCGCACTGGCTGGAAGGGCGGCGCCGCCGTCCATGTCGACACCGGCATGAACCGGCTCGGCCTCACCCCGATCGATGCGCAGGGCATGATCCCGCGCATCCAGAGCGGCGACCACGGCATCACGCTGGTCATGAGCCATCTGGCCTCCGCCGAGCAGATCAACAGCCCGTCGAACGCGCGCCAGCTCGCGACATTCCGCGAGGTCGCCAGCGTCTTCACCGGCGTGCCCGCCGCGCTTGCCGCCTCCTCCGGCATCTTCCTCGGCGCCTCGTTCCAGTTCGACATGGTCCGCCCGGGTGCAGCGCTCTACGGCGTCAACCCGACGCCGGAGGCCGACAATCCGATGCAGCCGGTGGCCGAGATAAGAGCGCGCATCGTGCAGTTGCGCGACCTCGCCCGTGGCGACACGGTCGGCTATGGCGGCACCTGGACGGCGCGCCGCCCGACAAAGATCGCGATCCTCTCCGCCGGCTATGCCGACGGCTATTTCCGCGCGGCGAGCTCCAACGACGGCACCCGCGGCGCTGACGTCATCATTGCCGGCCAACGCTGCCCGATCGCAGGGCGCATCTCGATGGACCTAATCGCGGTGGATGTCACCGACCTGCCGCCGAAGGCCGCCCGCCGCGGTCACTTCGCCACCTTGCTCGGCGAGGGCATCACGGTCGACGAGCTCGCGCATCATTTCGGCACCATCGGCTACGAAGTCCTGACCAATCTCGGCCGGCGCTATCATCGCATCTACAAGGGCGGCGCGGCGACAATCGCCGAGGGCTGATCGCGCCGCGCTCCCTGATTGTGGTGCGCACGACCGCTCCCACGCCGTGGATAGATATCGCCACGCGGTTGCGACAAATCGCGCTGCCGTAGCCCGGATGAGCGCAGCGACATCCGGGGTCCCATGCGCCGTATCGGCGAACCCGGATATCGCTGCGCTCATCCGGGCTACGGGATCGGCGCGACGCTCGCGATGACGATGCTTTGACATGCGCTGTCGTTCTCGCGGCATGAAACGCCCGAGGCTTGCATCTCGATGTCACCCTCTTGCAGAACGAGGGCGCAGGGAATGCCGGGTGCTGGCCGCAACCCATGGCCCGCCTGCAGAAAAAAAGCAGGCGGCAGTCACCACAGGTCCAGCCGGTCAACCGGCATTCCCTGCGCGATGGCTTTACGCCTTATGCGTACTCTCCCCGGGGACCGGGCTGTCTTGCCCCCGTGACCGGCGGATCATCATCACCACCGGCGTAGCATCAGCGTCGGGATGCCAGGACCATACGTTTTCAACGTGCGCCTCGAGCCGTTCGTCCGCACGACATCAAGCCATGCTGCGACCCCAAGCGCCCACCACATCCCACCCCGCGTGTCATGACGATCGCGATACGCCCCTCGTGCCGAGGTGGGACGGAGCGAATAAACCATATTTTCTGATAAACGGAAGTAGAATATTTTGCGCGCGAGGACTGGACAGGGGCGATACCTTGAAACCGCAGAAGAATTTCGTATTTTGCCGCGCGGCTTTCACTGCTCTACATCGACCCAGCCAAGCAGTAGTGGGGGGCCCTTTCGGATTCACCAAACCACTATTTCACGAGTGGAGGCCGTGAGCTGCTGCCGGTTTGATGGACACCCGGTCAAGCTAATCCCACCTTGCGCTCGAACTCAACCGGGCTGACGTAG